>JBGAHH010000124.1:0-8258 GCA_044226265.1 Casimicrobiaceae bacterium
ATGAAGGCGACGCCCATCCCCGCCATCACCGCCTGCTTGATCGTCTCGTTGCTGTTCATCACGCTGTCGATCGACGGCGCGAAGCCGCGCTCGGCGAAGAAGCGCTCCATCGACGAGCGCGTCCCCGACCCCTGCTCGCGAACGAGGAATCGCTCGCCCGCGAGCGCCTCGAGCGGAATCGAGCGCTCGCGGGCGCGCGGATGCGCGGGCGCCGCGATCACGACGAGCGGATGGTCGGCGAACGGCACCGACGTCGTTTCGAAGCGCTGCGGCGGCGTGCCCATGATCGCGAGGTCGATCTCGCGTCGCTCGAGCTCGCGCACGATCACCTCGCGGTTGTTGACCGAGAGCGCGACGCGCACGTCGGGATGGCGCTGGCGGAAGCGCGCGATCAGCGCAGGCGCGAAATACTTGGCGGTGCTGACCGCGCCCACCGCGATGCGCCCTCCCCGCATGCCCTTGAGCGCCGAGATCGCCGCGTCGGCGTCGCGCAGCGCGTCGAGGACCTGGCGCGCGTAGCGCGCGAGGTGCTCGCCCGCCTCGGTGAGCGCGAGCCGGCGGCCGCGGCGCTCGAACAGCGCGAGCCCGGCCAGCTGCTCGAGCTGCTTGATCTGCAGCGACACCGCCGCCTGCGTCAGGTGCAGCTGCTCGGAGGTGCGGGCGAACGACAGGTGCGTCGCCGCCGCCGTGAAGATCTCCAGCTGCCGGATCGTCACCCCCCGCATCGTCGCCCCGGGACTTAAGTGTTTCTTTAAGTATAGGGTAAAAACATTTAACTATCGCTTGTCGATTCCCGTGACTAGGATCGTTTCCCATCGACCCCCCGGGGCGACGCAGGACGGAGTCCACGATGAACGACAGGGCGATGGGGACGAAGGGCCAGGCACGCCGCGGCCGCTACGACGCCGGCGTGATGAAGTACAAGGAGATGGGCTACTGGCGGCCCGACTACGAGCCGTCGCCGACCGACCTCGTCGCGCTGTTCCGGATCACGCCGCAGGAGGGCGTCGAGCCCGAGGAGGCGGCGGCGGCCGTCGCCGGCGAATCGTCCACCGCGACGTGGACGGTCGTCTGGACCGATCGGCTCACCGCGTCCGACAACTACCGCGCGAAGGCCTACCGCGTCGACCCGGTGCCCGGCACGGGGCCCGGCACGCCGGTCGAGCAGCAGTACTTCGCCTACATCGCCTACGACCTCGCATTGTTCGAGGAGGGCTCGATCGCGAACCTGACGGCGTCGATCATCGGCAACGTGTTCGGCTTCAAGCCCCTGAAGGCGCTGCGGCTCGAGGACATGCGGATCCCGGTCGCGTACCTGAAGACGTTCCAGGGCCCGGCGACCGGCATCGTCGTCGAGCGCGAGCGCCTCGACAAGTTCGGGCGGCCGCTGCTCGGCGCGACGGTGAAGCCGAAGCTCGGATTGTCCGGCAAGAACTACGGCCGCGTCGTCTACGAGGGGCTGAAGGGCGGGCTCGACTTCCTGAAGGACGACGAGAACATCAACTCGCAGCCGTTCATGCACTGGCGCGAGCGCTACCTCTACTGCATGGAGGCGGTCGCGAAGGCCACCGCGGCGACCGGCGAGATCAAGGGCACCTACCTCAACGTGACCGCCGCGACGATGGAGGACATGTACGAGCGCGCCGAGTTCGCGAGGGAGCTGGGCTCGGTGATCGTGATGATCGACCTCGTGATCGGCTACACGGCGATCCAGTCGATGGCCAAGTGGGCGCGGCGCAACGACATGATCCTGCACCTGCACCGCGCCGGCCACTCGACCTATACGCGGCAGAAGAGCCACGGCGTGTCGTTCCGCGTGATCGCCAAGTGGATGCGGATGGCCGGCGTCGACCACATCCACGCCGGCACCGCGGTCGGCAAGCTCGAAGGCGACCCGCTGACGGTGCAGGGCTTCTACAACGTCTGCCGCGAGGACCACAACCCCGTCGACCTCAGGCGCGGGATCTTCTTCGAGCAACCGTGGGCGTCGCTGCGCAAGGTGATGCCCGTGGCCTCCGGCGGCATCCATGCAGGCCAGATGCACCAGCTCATCGACCTGTTCGGCGACGACTGCGTGCTGCAGTTCGGCGGCGGGACGATCGGCCACCCGCAAGGCATCCAGGCCGGCGCGACGGCGAACCGCGTGGCGCTCGAGGCGATGGTGAAGGCGCGCAACGAAGGCCGCGACATCGCGAACGAGGGGCCGCAGATCCTCGCCGACGCCGCGAAGCGCTGCGCGCCGCTCGCGCAGGCGCTCGACACGTGGAAGGACGTCTCGTTCAATTACGCGTCGACCGACACGCCCGACTTCGTTCCCACCGCCACGCCGGCCTGAGCACCCCGAAACGCACCGGGCAGGCGCCCGGCACCCGCGAGGACACCATGCGCATCACCCAGGGCACCTTCTCGTTCCTCCCCGATCTCACCGACGCCGAGATCGCGGCGCAGGTCGACTACGCGCTCGCCAAGGGCTGGGCGGTCGCGGTCGAGCACACCGACGATCCCCATCCCCGCAACGTCTACTGGGAGATGTGGGGGATGCCGATGTTCGACGTCAAGGACGCCGCGGGCGTGATGACGGAGGTCAGGGCCTGCCGCAGCGCGTTCCCGGCGCACTACGTGAAGGTCAACGCCTTCGACTCGACGCGCGGCTGGGAATCGACGCGCCTGTCGTTCATCGTCCAGCGGCCGGCCCACGAGCCCGGGTTCCGCCTCGTTCGCCAGGAGGCGGCCGGCCGCGCGATCCGCTACGCGATCGAGAGCTACGCGGCCGACCTTCCCGAGGGCAGCCGCTACTGACGGCGTCGTACCCCGACGCGCCCACCGATGGACGACGCCACGCTCGCTACGCCCCAGCCCGCCCCGGCCGCCGTCGACCTGGCGGCGCTCGCGCGCGAGACCGGCGTGCCGGACGTGCTCGACGACCTCGAGCGCGACCTCGTGGGGCTCGCGCCGGTCAAGGCGCGCATCCGCGACATCGCTGCGCTCCTCCTCGTCGATCGCGGCCGCCGGCTCGTCGGCCTGCCCGCCGAGCCGCCGTCGCTGCACATGTGCTTCACCGGCAACCCGGGCACGGGCAAGACGACGGTCGCGATGCGGATGGCCGAGATCCTCCACCGGCTGGGCTACGTCCGCAAAGGCCACCTGGTCGCCGTCACGCGCGACGACCTCGTCGGACAGTACATCGGCCACACCGCACCCAAGACCCGCGAAGTGCTGAAGCGCGCGATGGGCGGCGTGCTCTTCATCGACGAGGCCTACTACCTCTATCGCCCCGAGAACGAGCGCGACTACGGGCAGGAGTCGATCGAGATCCTGCTCCAGGTGATGGAGAACCAGCGCGACGACCTGGTCGTGATCCTGGCCGGCTACAAGGACCGGATGGACACGTTCTTCCGGAGCAACCCGGGCATGGCGTCGCGCATCGCCCACCACATCGACTTCCCCGACTACGGCAACGACGAGCTCTACGCGATCGCGGGGCTGATGCTCGCGAAGATGGGCTACCGGCTCGCGCCCGACGCGGAGGCCGCGATGCGCGAGTACATCGCGCGGCGCGTCGCCCGGCCGCATTTCGCGAACGCGCGCTCGATCCGCAACGCGCTCGATCGCGCGCGGCTGCGGCAGGCGAGCCGGCTCGTCGGCGCGACGGGGCGCGCGGTCAGCCGCGACGACCTTTCGACGATCACGGCGGCCGACCTCCGCGCGAGCCGCGTGTTCCAGCCCTGACATCGACGAACCGGGGACCGCCATGCTCCACGGCCGCACGACGCTGTCGAAGTTCATCATCGAGGAGCAGCGCAAGCTCGAGGGAGGCGCCGAGCTCATCGCGCTCGTGAACGACATCCAGACGGCGTGCAAGTACATCGCGACCGCGGTCGCGCGCGGCGCGCTCGCCGCACCCCGCGGCTCGACCGGCGCGATCAACGTCCAGGGCGAAGACCAGAAGCCGCTCGACGCGATCGCGAACCGCATCATGATCGACAGCTGCGAATGGGGCGGCTATCTCGCGGGCATGGTCTCCGAGGAGATGGAGGCGCCCTGCCCGATCCCGGCGCAGTACCCGCGCGGCCGCTACCTGCTCGTGTTCGATCCGCTCGACGGGTCGTCGAACCTCGACGTGAACGTGACGGTGGGCACGATCTTCTCGGTGCTCCGCGCGCCCGAGGGCGTGACCGAGCCCTCGGCGGAGCACTTCCTCCAGCCGGGCGCACGGCAGGTGTGCGCGGGCTATGCGCTCTACGGGCCGTCCGCGATGATCGTGATCACGCTCGGCACCGGCGTCCACGGGTTCACGCTCGACCCGGAGATCGGCGCCTACCTCTTGACGCACCCGAACCTCTCGATCGCGCCCGACGCGGTGGAGTTCGCGGTCAACGCGTCGAACCAGCGCTTCTGGGAGCCGCCGGTGCGCCGCTACGTCGACGAGTGCCTGGCCGGGAAGTCGGGCGTGCGCGGCAAGGACTTCAACATGCGCTGGATCGCCTCGCTCGTGGCCGAGGTGCACCGGATCCTGATGCGCGGCGGCCTGTTCATGTACCCGAAGGACACGAAGGACCCGGGCAAGCCCGGCCGCCTCCGTCTGCTCTACGAGGCGAACCCGATGGCGATGCTCGTCGAGCAGGCCGGAGGCGCCGCGTCGACCGGGCGCGGACGCATCCTCGAGCTCGCGCCCGCCTCGCTGCACCAGCGCGTTCCGGTGATCCTCGGCTCGCGCGACGAGGTCGCGCGACTCGAGCGCTACCACGCCGAATTCGACCGCGGCGACGTCGCGTTCCGCTCGCCGCTGTTCAACGAGCGCACGCTCTTCGGCGCGCAGCCCGTCTCCAACTGATCCGTCCCTCCCGTCGAGCCTCGCCATGTCCGCCAGGCATCCCGTCGTCGCGATCACCGGCAGCTCCGGCGCCGGCACGACCACCGTGACGCGCACCTTCGAGCACATCTTCCGTCGCGAGGGCATCCGAGCCGTGATCGTCGAGGGCGACTCGTTCCACCGCTACGACCGCCAGGAGATGAAGGCCAGGATGGCGGAGGCGACCGCGGCGGGCAACCAGCACATGAGCCACTTCGGCCCGGAGGCCAACCTCCTCGCCGAGCTCGAGGCGCTCTTCCGCACCTACGGCGAGACCGGCGGCGGCAAGGTGCGCAAGTACCTGCACGACGCGGTCGAGGCGGCGCCGTTCGGGCAGGAGCCCGGCACGTTCACGCCCTGGACCGACATCCCGCCGGGCACCGACCTGCTGTTCTACGAAGGCCTGCACGGCGCGGCGGTCACCCGCGAGGTCGACATCGCGCGGCACGCGGACCTCCTGATCGGCGTCGTGCCGATCATCAACCTCGAGTGGATCCAGAAGCTCCACCGCGACAAGGTGACGCGCGGCTACTCGCAGGAGGCTGTCGTCGACACGATCCTGCGGCGCATGCCCGACTACGTGAACTACATCTGCCCGCAGTTCTCGCAGACCCACATCAACTTCCAGCGGGTGCCGATGGTCGACACGTCGAACCCGTTCATCGCGAAGGACATCCCGACCGTCGACGAGAGCATGGTCGTGATCCGCTTCGCCAAGCCGCAGGGCATCGACTTCCTCTACCTCCTGTCGATGCTCCGCGACTCGTACATGTCGCGGCCCAACATCATCGTCGTACCGGGAGGCAAGATGAGCCTCGCGATGCAGCTGATCCTGACGCCGATGATCCTGCAGCTGATGGACCGGAAGCGCCGGGCCGGGTGAGCGATGAAGGACCAGGCGAACGGGCAGGCGAACGACGTGAAGCCGCTGGCGGATGCGCTGCGCGCGCTCGCGATGGACGCGGTGGAGGCGGCGAAGAGCGGGCACCCCGGGATGCCGATGGGGATGGCGGAGATCGCGGTGGCGCTGTGGACGCGCCACCTCAGGCACGATCCGTCGGCGCCGCGCTGGCCCGACCGCGACCGCTTCGTGCTGTCGAACGGCCACGGCTCGATGCTGCAGTACGCGCTCCTGCACCTGTCGGGCTACGACCTGCCGATGGACGAGCTCAGGCGCTTCCGCCAGCTGCACTCGAAGACGCCGGGCCATCCGGAAGTCGGCGCGACGCCCGGCGTCGAGACGACGACCGGCCCGCTGGGCCAGGGCCTCGCCAACGCCGTCGGCATGGCGCTCGCCGAGCGCCTGCTCGCCGCGACGTTCAACCGCCCCGGGCACGAGGTCGTCGACCACCGCACCTGGGTGTTCGTCGGCGACGGCTGCCTGATGGAGGGGATCTCGCACGAGGCCTGCTCGCTCGCGGGCACCTGGGGCCTGGGCAAGCTGTGCGCGATCTACGACGACAACGGCATCTCGATCGACGGCGAGGTCGCGGGGTGGTTCACCGACGACACGCCGGCGCGCTTCGAGGCCTACGGCTGGCACGTGATCCGCGACGTCGACGGGCACGACGTCGCGGCGGTCGACCGCGCGATCCGCGAGGCGCGCGAGGTCGGCGACCGCCCGACGCTGATTTGCTGCCGCACGGTGATCGGCAAGGGCGCGCCGAACAAGGGCGGCACCGCGGAGGCGCACGGCTCGCCGCTCGGCGAGAAGGAGAACGCCGCGGCGCGCGCGGCCCTCGGCTGGACGCATCCGCCGTTCGCGATCCCCGACGCGGTCTACGCGGGATTCGACGCACGCGGGAAAGGGGCGGCGGCCCGCCGTGCGTGGAACGAGCGCATCGCCGCGTACCGTTCGGCGCACCCGGCGCTGGCGGCCGAGCTCGAGCGGCGGCTCGCGGACCGGCTGCCCGAGGCCTTCGCGAGCGTCGTCGAAGCATTCGTCGCCGCGCAGGCGGCGAAGGGCGAGACGGCCGCGACGCGCAAGGCGTCGCAGCAGGCGATCGAAGCCTACGCGAAGACGCTGCCCGAGCTGATCGGCGGCTCGGCGGACCTGACCGGATCGGTATTCACCAACTGGTCGGGCAGCGTGCCGGTCGCGCGAGACGGGACGGGCAACTTCCTGCACTTCGGCGTGCGCGAGTTCGCGATGACGGCGATCGGGAACGGGCTCGCATTGCACGGCGGCTTCATCCCCTACCACGGGACCTTCCTCACGTTCTCGGACTACGCGCGGAACGCGGTGCGGATGGCGGCCTTGATGAAGGCGCGCGCTCGGTGTCGTCTACACGCACGACTCGATCGGGCTGGGCGAGGATGGCCCCACGCACCAGGCGGTCGAGCACGCGGCGAGCCTGCGGCTCATCCCCGGCCTCGACGTGTGGCGGCCCTGCGACACCGTGGAGACGGCCATCGCCTGGGCCGAGGGGATCGCGCGGCGCGAGGGGCCGACCGCGCTCCTGCTGTCGCGGCAGAACGTGGCCTACGCGCCGAAGGGCGCGAGGCAGGTCGCGTCGATCCGCCGCGGCGGCTACGTGCTGGCCGATTTCGCCGCGGGGAGCGAGGGCGAGTCGAGCGCGGGGAGCCTCCGGCGCGCGATCGTCATCGCGACCGGTTCCGAGGTGCCGCTCGCGCTTGCCGCGCGCGAGGCGCTGGCGCGCGAGGGGATCGCGGTTCGCGTGGTGTCGATGCCCTGCACACAGGCGTTCGACCGGCAGGATGCCGCGTACCGCACCAACGTGCTGCCGCGCTCGCTGCCGCGCGTGGCCGTGGAGGCCGGGGTGACCGACGGCTGGCGCAAGTACGTGGGCGCTGCCGACGACGCGCGCGCGGCGGTTGTCGGCGTCGACAGCTTCGGCGAGTCCGCCCCGGCCGGCGTGCTGTTCAAGCACTTCGGCATCACCGCCGAAGCGGTCGCCGACGCGCTCCGGCGGGTCGCGTCGGCCGCCTGACGGACGGCGCGGCGAACCCGCGGCCGGCAGGTCGCCGGGAGGGCGCCGCGCCAGGGCGGGAACGCTGCCGGCGCCGGGTCTCCGGGGGGCCGAGCCCTCCCCCATTCGGGTAGTGGGGTCTTACCCGCCACGGTTATAGACTGGTGGCGCGCTCCCCCCGCCTAATGCGCGAAACATGGGTGCGCCGTCCGGCCGCCCTCCGAAGCACGCGACAGGACGGCACGCCGGCGCTCGGCGATCTCGCACGCGATCGCGTGCCCCATTCCCGAACGAGGAGACACGAACGTGACGACGGTCCACCACGACAAGGAACTGGACGCGCGCGGGCTGTCCTGCCCGCTGCCGATCCTGAAGACCAAGAAGGCGCTGAACGACCTCGCGTCCGGCCAGGTGCTGAAGGTCGTCGCGACCGACCCGGGCTCGATCAAGGACATGCAGGCGTTCGCGAACCAGAC
>JBGAHH010000007.1:0-76184 GCA_044226265.1 Casimicrobiaceae bacterium
ACGGCGTGTGCCGGCCCCCCTCGTCCTTCGACAGCACGTACACCTCGCAGCTGAACTTCGTGTGCGGCGTGATCGACCCCGGCTTCGCCAGCACCTGCCCTCGCTCCACTTCCTCACGCTTCGTGCCCCGCAGCAGCACCCCAACGTTGTCCCCAGCCTGCCCCTGGTCGAGCAGCTTGCGGAACATCTCCACCCCCGTGCACACCGTCTTCGTCGTCGGACGCAGCCCCACGATCTCCAGCTCGTCCCCGACCTTCACGATCCCGCGCTCCACTCGCCCCGTCACCACCGTCCCACGACCCGAAATCGAGAACACGTCCTCCACCGGCATCAGGAACGGCCCGTCGATCGCCCGCTTCGGCTCCGGAATGTAGCTGTCCAGCGCGTCCGCCAGCTTGAAGATCGACCCCTCCCCCATCTCGCTCTTGTCACCCTCCAGGGCCATCTTCGCCGACCCGATCACGATCGGCGTCTTGTCGCCCGGAAACTGGTACTTCGACAACAGCTCGCGAACCTCCATCTCGACAAGCTCCAAGAGCTCCTTGTCGTCGACCATGTCCGCCTTGTTCATGTACACCACGATGTACGGCACCCCAACCTGCCGCGCCAGCAGAATGTGCTCCCGCGTCTGCGGCATCGGACCGTCCGCCGCCGACACCACCAGGATCGCCCCGTCCATCTGCGCCGCGCCCGTGATCATGTTCTTGATGTAGTCCGCGTGCCCCGGGCAGTCCACGTGCGCGTAGTGCCGCTTGCTCGTCTCGTACTCCACGTGCGCCGTGTTGATCGTGATCCCCCGCGCCTTCTCCTCCGGCGCGTTGTCGATCTGGTCGTACGCCTTCGCCTCCCCACCGAACTTCTTCGACAGCACCAGCGTCATCGCCGCCGTCAAAGTCGTCTTCCCGTGGTCCACGTGACCGATCGTCCCCACGTTCACGTGCGGCTTCGTACGTTCGAATTTGCCCTTGGCCATCGTTCGCTCGCTCTCGGTTTTGCGTTGATCTTTCCGCCGGGGATCGACCGGCTCCGCCGGCGATCCCCGGGTCGCTGCCCCGGCGGAAAGTCGGGATGTCCTTTCCGCCGCCCCGCGTTGGTGCCCATGGCGCGGATTGAACGCGCGACCTCTCCCTTACCAAGGGAGTGCTCTGCCACTGAGCTACATGGGCGTGTCGTCGTCTCGCACGCCACGCCCGTCAGGGCGCGCCCTTCACCGTCCCCGCCTTCGCCTCGGCTTCCTTCCCGCTCAGGCGACGACGGCTCCGCTCCCCGCCCGCGCTTCGCGGACTGGAGCGGGTGAAGGGAATCGAACCCTCGTCGTAAGCTTGGAAGGCTTCTGCTCTGCCATTGAGCTACACCCGCGATTCAGAAGTCAGTTGGCAGTCGACAGTTGGCAGTTGGCAGTTCGTAGAACGCCGATGTGCCGAAGACCGGCGTCTGTTCACTGACAACTGTCAACTGACTTCTGACTCCTGATTGGTGGAGGGGGAAGGATTCGAACCTTCGAAGGCAGAGCCGGCAGATTTACAGTCTGCTCCCTTTGACCGCTCGGGAACCCCTCCGCGAAACTCGAAATTCTAGCAGGAGCCGGCCGGGAGCGTCAAACCGGCGACGACGCCCTGGCGCGGCGCAGCAACGGGACGGGAACCCTGCGAGATCAATGACTTGCGAAGGCCGCCGCGCAACAAAGACCGCCGGGACCCGCGCGTCCGGCCGGTCCGGTGCGCCCGGAAGGCGGGCCGCCGCCGCGGGCGCGGCATAATCGGGCGCGGGACCCGAGGAGACCGAAGCGATGCGCTGCTGCCATGCCGATTTCGCCCCGACCGAGGGCAGCGACCGCGGATTCACCGTCGGGATGCCCACGTTCACGTTCGGCCCGGGGGTGCTGGCCGAGGCCGGCGACAACGCCCGGGACCTCGGCATCCGGCGCGCCGCGCTGTTCACCGATGCCCGCCTCGTCCACGGCGCGCACGTCGCGAAGGTCCGCGCCTCGCTCGCGGAAGCCGGGGTCGACGTCGCGGTCTACGACGCGGTCAGGATCGAGCCGGACGACGCGTCGTTCCAGGACGCGGCGCGCTTCGCCGCGGAGGGACGGTTCGACGGCTTCGTCTCGGTCGGCGGCGGCTCGGTCATGGACACCTGCAAGGCCGCGAACCTCTACTCGTCGCAGCCCGCGGACTTCATGGCCTACGTGAACGCGCCCATCGGCGAGGGCCGGCGCGTGCCCGGGCCGGTGAAGCCGCACATCGCCTGCCCGACCACGTCGGGGACCGGCTCGGAGACGACGGGCATCGCGATCTTCACGCTGCGCGCGATCAACGCGAAGACCGGCATCATCTCGCGCCGCCTGATCCCGTCGATCGCGCTCGTCGATCCCGACGTCGCGCGCTCGCTGCCGCCGGCGGCCGTCGCCGCCACCGGATTCGACTGCATGAGCCACGCGCTCGAGTCGATCACGGCGCGCGCGTACCCGCGCCGCCTCAATCCTGCGAAGGGCGCCGCGCGGCCGGTGTCGCAGGGCGCGAACGCGTTCTCCGACATGCTCGCCACGAAGTCGCTCGAGCTCGTCGGCCAGTTCCTCGAGCGCGCCGTCCGCGACGCGTCGGACGTCGAGGCGCGGACCGAGATGATGTACGCGGCGATGCTGTCGGGGATCGCGTTCAACGCCGCCGGCTGCCACCTGCCGCACGGCCTCTCCTACGCGGTGTCCGGCCTCACGAAGCACTGGCACGTGCGCGGCTACCCCGAGGGCGTCACGCTCGTGCCCCACGGGATGGCGGTCGTGCTCAACAACCCGTCGGTGTGGCGCCACACGGCGCACGCGTCGCCCGAGCGGCACCTGCACTGCGCGCGCTGCCTCGGGGCGGACACGCGCGACGCGCGCGCCGAGGACGGCGGCGAGGCGCTGGCGTCCCGCGTCATCGCGCTGATGCGCGCGACGGGCATGCCGAACGGCCTCGCCGAGCTCGGGTTCGACGAATCGCACGTCGACGCGCTCGCCACCGGCGCCGAGCCGCAGTACCGCGTGATCAAGAACGCGCCCGTCGACATCGGGCGCGACGACCTCAAGCAGCTGTTCCGCGCGGCGCTCCGCTACTGGTAGCCTGCGCCGCCGCGCCCGCGTCGCCGCCCGGCTCGGCGTGCACGCGCCGTGCCGGCAGACGCACCGAGAACGTGCTGCCCTCGCCGGGCACGCTGTCGACGTCGAGCTCCGCCTGGTGGCGCAGGAGCACGTGCTTGACGATCGCGAGGCCGAGGCCCGTGCCGCCGGTCGCGCGCGAGCGCGAGCGGTCGACGCGGTAGAAGCGCTCGGTGAGCCGCGGCAGGTGCTCGCTCGCGATGCCGATGCCGGTGTCGGACACCGAGAACACGCCGACGCCCGACGGTTCGACGCGCCACGCGAGCCGGATCCGGCCGCCCTGCGGCGTGTAGCGGACCGCGTTGGAGACGAGGTTCGACAGCGCGCTCGCGAGCTCGTCGCGGCTGCCGCTCACCGACGCCGGCGCGCCGAGGTCGAGCTCGACCGCGTGCCGGCCGCCCGACAGCGCCTTCGCCTCGGCGGAGGCCTCGAGCATCAGCGGGAGCATCGCGAACCGCTCGTCGGCGATCGGGTTGTGCTCGCTCTCGAGCGCCGACAGCGTCAGGAGGTCGTTCACCAGGCGCTGCATGTTGCGCGCCTGCTCGGCCATGAGCCCGAGGTAGCGCGACCGCTGGCGAGGGTCGAGCTCGAGGTCCTGCATCGTCTCGACGAAGCCGGCGATCACCGTCAGCGGCGTCTTGAGCTCGTGCGAGACGTTCGCGATGAAGTCGCGGCGCATCCGCGCGACCGCCTCGACCTGCGTGACGTCGTGCGACAGCAGGAGCTTCTCGCGCGTGCCGAACGGCACGAGCTGCAGCGACAGCGTGCGCCGGTCGCCGATCGTCTTCACGGTCACCGACTCGGCGAAGTCGCCCGCCTCGACGTAGGCCAGGAACTCGGGCTGGCGGACCAGGTTGACGATCGGCTTGCCGCGGTCCTTGCGGACGTCGAGCCCGAGCTGCTCGCACGCGCGCGGGTTCGCCCATTCGATCATGTCGTCCGCGTCGAGCACGATCACGCCGTCGGGGATCGCCTCCGCGGCGCGCCGGAACCGGTCGATCGTGAGCCGCAGGTCGCGCTGGTGCTGCGCGCGCATGCGCACCCGCTTGTGGATCGCGGTGAACACGTCGCGCCAGGAGCCGAGCCCTTCGGGCACGGGCGCGTCCAGCGAGCCCGTCGCCCAGCGGTGGACGAGGTGCTGGTGCCACAGGTGGTACCCGACGATCGCCGCCGAGCCCAGGCCCAGCACCGCCAGCGCGGCGCCCGGCCCGGCGATCCCCCACGCCGCGGCGGTGGCGGCCGCGATCGCGAGCGGCGCCCCGAGCGCGGACCAGGGGAAGCGAGTCATCGCGGCGCGGCGATCCGGTAGCCCGCGCCGCGCACGGTCTCGATCAGGTCCTGCGCGCCGAACGGCTCGAGCGCGAGCCGCAGGCGCCGGATGTGCACGTCGACCGTCCGCTCCTCGATGTAGACGTGGTCGCCCCAGACCTGGTCCAGCAGCTGCGCGCGCGTGTGGACGCGCTCGGGGCGCGCGAGGAAGAAGCGCAGCAGGCGGAACTCGGTGGGGCCGAGGTGCACCGGCCGCTCGCCGACGGTGACGCGGTGGGTCGACGGGTCGAGGCGGATCGGGCCGACCGCGAGCGGCTCCTGCGCGGACTCCGGCGCGCGACGGCGCAGCACCGCCTTGATCCGCGCCTTGAGCTCGCGCGGCGAGAACGGCTTGGTCACGTAGTCGTCGACCCAGGCCTCGAGGCCGGCGACGCGGTCGGCCTCGTCGCCGCGTGCGGTGACCATGATCACCGGGAGCTCGCGCGTTCGTGGATCGGAGCGAAGCTCGCGCGCGAGCGCGAGCCCCGACTGGCCGGGCAGCATCCAGTCCAGCAGCACGAGGTCCGGGAGCTCGCCCTTCAGGATCCGCTGCGCGGACTCGGCGTCCGGAGCGGCCTTGACGTCGTAGCCCGCGTCGGCGAGGTTGACCTTGAGGAGCTCGAGGATCGCGGGCTCGTCCTCGACGACGAGGATCGTCGGCGTCACGAGCCGGCCACCTCGGCCCGGATCTCGGCCGCCGTCGCGTGCCGCACGTCGGTGCCCTTGACCGCCTGCACGACAGCCTCGGCGATGTTCTTCGCGTGGTCGCCGATCCGCTCGATCGACTTCGCCATGAACACGATCTCGAGCGAGGCGCTGATCGTCCGCGGGTCCTCCATCATGTAGCTGATGAGCTGCCGCAGGATCGCGCCGAACGCCGCATCGAGCTCGTCGTCGAAGTCGACGATCTCGGCGGCGGCGTCGAGGTCGAGCCGCGCGAACGCGTCGAGCGCCATGTGCAGCATGCGCTGCGCGAGCCCCGCGGCCCGCACGATGTCGTAGAAGCGCACGCGGACGAGCTTGTCGTTCTCGGCCACGTCCGCCTTGTAGGCGACCTTCTTCGCCTCGTCCCCGATGCGCTCGAGGTCGTTGGTGATCTTGACGATCGTCAGCACCATGCGCAGGTCGCCCGCGGCGGGTTGGCGCTTCGCGATGATCTGCGAACACTGCTGGTCGATCGTGACCTGCATCTGGTTGATCTGGCGCTCGTCGGCGCCGACCGTGTCGATGAGGCCCTCGGGCGCGTCGTTCTCGAGCGCGCTGATCGCGCGGGTGAGCTGCTTCTCGACGAGCCCGCCCATCGTGAGGACGCCGGTGCGGATCGCTTCCATGTCGGCGTCGAACTGCTTGATCGTGTGCTCGGTCATCGCGTGCTCCCGAAAGGCCGGTGGGCAGTGACGGGGGGATCGGAAGTGCCTGACTTGCCCTTCGCGCCGATGGCGTCGTTGCCCTCGCTTGCAAGGGGATGGGCCGTTGCCGCGCGAGGGCGCCTCGCACTCGACGCGAATGGCGGCGTCATAACGCCATCGCTCACTCCCGATGCCCCCTCACAGCCCACTAGCCGAACCGTCCGGTGATGTAGTCCTCGGTTTCCTTGCGCCTGGGCTTGAGGAACAGCTCGTCGGTCTCGCCGAACTCGATCAGCTCGCCGAGGTACATGTAGGCGGTGTAGTCGGAGACCCGCGCCGCCTGCTGCATGTTGTGCGTCACGATCGCGATCGTGTAGTCGCTCTTGAGCTCCGCGATCAGCTCCTCGATCTTCGCGGTCGAGATCGGGTCCAGCGCCGAGGTCGGCTCGTCGAACAGGACGACCTCGGGCTGGACGGCGACCGCCCGCGCGATGCACAGCCGCTGCTGCTGCCCGCCGGACAGCGCCATCCCGCTCTGGCCGAGCTTGTCCTTGACCTCGTCCCACAGGGCCGCCTTCGCGAGCGCCCACTCGACCCGCTCGTCCATCTCCCGCGGCGTGAGCTTCTCGTACAGCGACACCCCGAACGCGATGTTGTCGCGGATCGACATCGGGAACGGCGTCGGCTTCTGGAACACCATCCCGACCTTGGCGCGAAGCTGGTTGAGATCGACCCCGGCACCCAGGAGGTTGTGGCCGTTGAACATCACCTCGCCCTCCGCGCGCTGGCCCGGATACAAAGAATACATCCGGTTGAGCACCCGCAGCAGCGTGGACTTGCCGCAGCCCGACGGGCCGATGAACGCCGTCACGCGCTTCTCGCCCACGTCGAGCGAGACGTCCTTCAGCGCCTGGAACCTGCCGTAGTAGAAGTCGAGGTGGCGGATCGACATCTTCGGGGGCGCGGGCGCCACATGGCGCGAGGCGACCTCGGGCCGGGCGATCGCGATGTCGTTGGCCATGGGGCGTCCTATCGGAAGTCGGATTGGCGGAAGACCGATCGCGCCAGGATGTTGATGATCAACACGGTCAGCGTGATCAGGAGGGCGCCCGCCCATGCGAGCGACTTCCAGTCGTCGAACGGGCTCAGCGCGAACTGGAAGATGACGACCGGGAGGTTCGCCATCGGGCCGTTCATGTCGGCGCTCCAGAACTGGTTGTTGAGCGCGGTGAACAGGAGCGGCGCCGTCTCGCCGGAGATCCGGGCTACCGCCAGCAGGATGCCGGTGACCACGCCCCCGCGCACCGCGCGGAGCGTCACGCGCAGGATGACCTTCCACATCGGCGCGCCCAGGGCGACCGCGGCCTCGCGCAGGCTGGCGGGCACGAGCTTCAGCATGTTCTCGGTCGTGCGGACGACGACCGGGATCGCGATCAGCCCGAGCGCGGCGGAGCCGGCCCAGCCGGAGAAGTGCTGCACGTTCGCCACGTAGACCGTGTAGACGAACAGGCCGATCACGATCGACGGCGCGGAGAGCAGGATGTCGTTGATGAACCGCGTCGTGCCGGCCACCCAGCCGTCCTTCCCGAACTCGGCGAGGTAGATGCCGGCGAGCACGCCGATCGGCGTGCTGACCAGCGTCGCCACGAGCACGATCGCGAGGCTGCCGGCGATGGCGTTGGAGAGGCCACCGGCGCTGCCGGGCGGCGGCGTCGACTCGGTGAACAGCGTGGGGGAAAGCGCGGAGATCCCGTTGCCGAACAGCACGATCAGGATCCAGAACAGGAACACCATGCCGAACGCCATCGTGCCGAGCGACATCAGCAGGTTGAAGCGGTTCAGCCAGAGGCGCCGCCGGTAGATCGGGGAGACCTTCGCGTCTTCCATCGCGCGATCCTCTAGGTGCGCGTGCCCTCGCCCTTCGCGAGGCGCGAGATCAGCATGCGCGACAGCGCGAGGACGACGAACGTGAGCACGAACAGGACCAGGCCGAGCGCGATGAGCGAGGCCCGGTGGACCGGCTCGGCGGCCTCGTTGAACTCGTTCGCGAGGGCGGAGGCGATCGAGTTGCCGGGTTCGAAGAGCCCCGCGCTGATCTTGTAGGCGTTGCCGATGACGAACGTGACCGCCATCGTCTCGCCGAGCGCGCGTCCCAGCCCCAGCATGATGCCGCCGATCACGCCGACGCGCGTGTAGGGCAGCACGACGTTCCAGACCACCTCCCAGGTCGTGGCGCCGAGGCCGTACGCCGATTCCTTGAGCACCGGCGGCACGATCTCGAACACGTCGCGCATCACCGATGCGATGAACGGAATGATCATCACCGACAGGATCACCCCCGCGGTCAGGATGCCGATGCCGTTGGGCGGGCCCTGGAACAGCGCGCCGACCAGCGGAAGCCTGCCGAGCGTGTTCTGCAGGAACGGCTGCGCGTAGTCGCCGAACAGCGGCGCGAACACGAACAGGCCCCACATGCCGTAGATGATCGACGGGATCGCCGCGAGCAGCTCGACCGCAGTCCCGAGGGGGCGCTTGAACGCCGCCGGGCACATCTCGGTGAGGAACAGCGCGATGCCGAAGCTGACGGGCACGCCGATCAGGAGCGCGATCGCGGACGTGACGAGCGTCCCGTAGATCGGCGCGAGCCCGCCGAACGTGAGCGTCACCGGGTTCCAGACGTTGGTGACGAAGAACGCCGGCCCGAACTTGGCCAGCGCGGGCCAGGCCGCGATCGCGAGCGCGATCAGGATCGCGACGAGCGTCGCCAGCACGAACAGCGCGGAGAACTGCGTGACGCGCTCGAATACCGCGTCCTGCCATCCGCCGCCGGGCGCGCGGCGGGCGGGAGGGTCCGGATCGCGGGCCGCACGCGCTCGGTCGAGGGGCATGGGACGGGGAAGCGTCGCGGAGGCCGCGTCGATCGGCATTCTACCTCCCGGGATCGCGACGACGGCCGCGCGAGCGCGGCCGCCTGCGGGAGCGGGCCCCGGAGAAACGGGGCCCGCGCGTCGGCACGATCAGTTCCAGATCGCCTTGCCGGAAGCGTCCTTGACCTGCGACTTCCAGGCGCCGGCGATCATGCCCGTCAGGTTGTCGGGCAGCGGCACGTAATCGAGCTCGTCGGCCATCCTGTCGCCGTTCCTGAACGACCAGTCGAAGAACTTCATGACCTCGAGCGCGTTCTGCGGCTTCTGCTGCGTCGTGTGCAGCAGGATGAACGAGGTCGCCGCGATCGGCCACGAGTCCTTGCCCGGCGAGTCGGTGATGATCTGGTAGAAGCCGGGCGCCTTCGACCATTCCGCGTACGCGGCCGCCGCCTGGAACGACTTGCTGTCGGGCACCGGGTACTGGCCCTCCCGGTTCCGGACCAGCGCGTGCGCCATGGCGTTCTTCTTCGCGTACGCGTACTCGACGTAGCCGATCGAGCCCTTGATCCGCTGCACGTAGGCGGCGACGCCCTCGTTGCCCTTGCCGCCCACGCCTTCCGGCCAGGCGACGGCGGTCGCCGAGCCCACCTTCGACTTCCATTCGGGGCTCACCTTCGACAGGTAGTCGGTGAAGTTGAACGTCGTGCCCGAGCCGTCCGAGCGGCGCACGACCGTGATCGGATCGGCCGGCAGCTTGAGGCCGGGGTTGAGTTCCGCGATCGCCTTGTCGTTCCAGGACTTGATCTTGCCGAGGTAGATGTCGGCGAGCACCGGGCCGGTGAGCCGCATCTGCCCCGGCGCGACGCCCTCGAGGTTCACGACCGGCACGATGCCGCCGATGATCGCCGGGAATTGCATGAGCCCGGCCGACTGCAGGTCCTCGGGCTTGAGCGGCATGTCGGACGCGCCGAAGTCGACGGTGCTCGCCTTGATCTGCGCGATGCCGCCGCCGGAGCCGATCGACTGGTAGTTCATGCCCACGCCGGTCTGCTTCTTGTAGGCGTCGGCCCACTTCGCGTAGATCGGATAGGGAAACGTGGCGCCCGCGCCGGTGATGTCGGCGTGCGCGAGGCCCGCGGCGGCGGCCGTCGCCGCGGCGAGCAGGAAGGTCGTGAGTCGGGAGGTCATCGTGGTCGCTCCTGGAAGGATGGCCGCGAGCGTACCGGCGGCGTGTGACGGCTCGATGACCGCGCGGCGGCGCCGCGTGACGGTTTCGTGACGGCGCGCGCCCGGGGGCCGCGCGCGTCGCGGCTCGGCCCGCGGGCGCTTCGAGGGGGCCCGGGCGCGCGGACGGACCCGTGCGCCCGCGCGCCGCCGGCGGGCGCGCCCCCCGCCCGGATCGCGCCCGCCGCGTAGAATTCCCGCGTCATGGACGAGTCTTCGGCCCTGGACGTCACCGCGGTGCGGGCGTACGAGAGCGCGGAGCCGGTGCGCGCGCTGTGGAACGACGCCGACCGCGCCTGGGCGAGCCGCGCGGCCGCCGAGGTCGTCGGCGCGCAGGGCTCGACCGACGCGTTCCTCGCGCGGCGCGCGTCGCTCGCGCTCGAGCGCCTCGGCGAGCGCCGGCCCGCGCTCGCGCGCGCCGTCGAGGCGTTGCGCTGGCGGCCGTGGGTCGCGAGCGCGATCGTCGGGCTCGCGTTCGCGCTCGGGGCGTTCCTCGACCAGGTGGGCGCCGGACAGCGCATCGACCTGCTCGCGCCGCCGGTGCTCGGGCTCGTCCTGTGGAACCTCGGCGTGTACGCGGCGATCGCCGTCGGCTACGTCGTTCGTTTCGGCGATGCGTCGACCCCCGGCCCTTTGCGCTCGCTCGTCGCCCGCCTCGCGGGGGGCGCCGCGCGCCCGGGGGGCGACGACGCCGCGCGCGAGGCGATCGCCGTCTTCGGCGCCGACTGGTCGCGCCGCGCGGGCCCGCTCTATGCGATGCGCGCCGCTCGCATCCTGCACCTCGCCGCGGCCACGCTCGCCGCCGGCGTGCTCGCCGGGCTCTACCTCCGCGGCATCGCGCTCGAGTACCGCGCGAGCTGGGAGAGCACGTTCCTCGAGCCGTCGAGCGTGCGGGCGATCGTCGCCACCTTCTACGCGCCAGGCGCGTGGGCGACGGGGATGGCGGTCCCGTCGGTCGCCGAGGTCGCGGCGATCCGCGCGCCCGGGGGCGAGAACGCCGCGCGCTGGGTGCACCTGATGGCCGCGACCGTCGCGATCGTCGTGATCGCCCCCCGGCTCGCGCTCGCGCTCCTCACCGGGCTCGTCGAGCGGCATCGCGCGACGCACTTCGCGTTCGCGGCGGACGACACCTATTTCCGGCGCCTGCTCCGCGGATTCCGCGGCGGCGCGGCGCGCGTGCGCGTGCTGCCCTACAGCTACGCGCCTTCGCAGGACGCGCTCGCCGGGCTCGAGCAGGTCGTCGTGCGCTCGTTCGGCGGGAGCGCCGCGATGGTCGTCGCGCCCCCGGCGGAATGGGGCGCCGACGCCGCCGTCGACCCGGGCGCGGCCGCGGGCACGACGATCGTCGCGCTGTTCAACGCGACCGCGACGCCTGAGCGCGAGGCGCACGGCGCGTTCCTCGCCGCGCTCGCGCGGAAGCGCGACGAAGCGGAGGCGGTGTTCGCGCTCGTCGACGAGAGCGCCTGGATCGCGCGCTTCGGCGGCGACGACGCGCGGACGGCGGAGCGGCGAGCGGCCTGGCGCGCGCTGTGCGCGGACGCCGCGGTGCCGGCGATCTTCGTCGACCTCGCGCACCCCGACCTCGCCGCGACCGACGCGGCGCTCGACGCGGCGATCGGGGACCGCAACGCGTGAGCGCGACCGGCCCGGCGGACACGTCGCGCGATCCGCCGGCGTCGCCTCCCGCGTCCATCTCGCTTTCGCTCATCTCGCACACGAACGCGGGCAAGACGACGCTCGCGCGCACGCTCGTGGGCCGCGACGTCGGCCAGGTCCGGGACGCGCAGCACGTGACGCAGGAGGCGACGCCTTACCCGCTCCTGCAGACGAACGAAGGCGACGCGCTGGTCCTCTGGGACACGCCGGGCTTCGGCGACAGCGCGCGCCTCGCGAAGCGGCTCGCGCAGCAGGGCAATCCGGTCGGCTGGTTCCTCTCGCAGGTCTGGGACCGGTTCCGCGACCGCGCGTTCCACCTCTCGCAGCTCGCGGTGCGCAACGTGCGCGAGCAGGCGGACGTGGTGCTGTACCTGGTCAACGCGTCCGAGGCTCCCGGCGACGCGGGCTACCTCGGGCCCGAGATGAACGTGCTGGCCTGGATCGACAAGCCCGTGATCGTGCTCCTCAACCAGACCGGCCGTCCGCGCCCGCACGACGACGAGCGCGCCGACGAGGCGCGGTGGCGGGAGGCCCTCGGCCCGCGGCCCGTCATTCGCGCCGTCGCGACGCTCGACGCGTTCGCCCGCTGCTGGGTGCAGGAGATCGCGCTCTTCGACCTGATCGGCGCGGCGCTGCCCGAGCCTCGCCGCGGCGCGTTCGCGAGGCTCGCCGGCGCATGGCAGGCGCGTCGCCGCGAACAGTTCGACGCTTCGATGGCGGCGCTCGCGGCGCCGATCGCGCTCGCGGCCTGCGACCGCGAGCCGCTCCCGGACTCCGGCGTCGGAGGCGCGCTGCGCGAGATCGGGCGCAGCCTCGGCATCGGGCGCGACGAGGCGGAGAGCGCGAAGTCGCGCGCGTCGCAGGCGCTGGCGGCGCGACTCGACGCGTCGCTGCGCGAGAGCACCGACCGCCTGATCGCGATCGCCGGGCTCGACGGCCGCGCGACCGGCGAGGTGCTCTCGAGGCTCGCCGCGGGCGTCACGCTCGATGCGCCGATGGACGAAGGCAAGGCCGCGGTGATGGGCGGCGTCGTGTCGGGCGCGATCACCGGCCTGGCCGCGGACCTCGCGACGGGCGGGCTCACGTTCGGCGCCGGGATGCTCGCCGGCGCGCTGCTCGGCGCGCTCGGCGGCGCGGGGCTCGCGCGCGGCGTCAACCTCGCGCGCGGAAAGACCGGCGCGTCGTTGCGCTGGGACGACGGGTTCCTCGCGGGGCTCGTCGCGTCGTCGCTGCTCCGCTACCTGGCGGTCGCGCACTACGGCAGGGGGCGTGGCGGCTGGGTCCAGACCGAGTACCCGCCGTTCTGGCCGCCGATCGTCGCACAGATCGCCGACCGGCATCGCGCGGAGCTCGACGCGGCCTGGGCGTCGCGCGACACCGGCGACGTGGCGCGCCTCGCCGCCGCGCTCGAGCCGGTGATCTCCCGACTCGCGCGCGAAACGCTCGAGCGCCTCTACCCCGACGCGCGCGCGTTCCGCTGACGATCCGGCAAACCGTGGGCCTGAAGGCCGACCCACAGCCGCCGCTGCGGCGCCGACGCATGCTCAGGGCGCAAAGTTCTCCGCGAGCTTCATCCGCTGCACCTTGCCCGACGGCCCCTTCGGAAGCGTGTCGACGAAGCGCACGTAGCGCGGCGACTTGTAGCGCCCGAGCTCGCGCAGGCAATGGGCGTCCACGTCGTCGCGCGAAAGCTCGCGGCCGGGCTTCACGACGATGCACGCGAGGATCTCCTGGCCGTACTCGCGGTCCGGCACGCCGACGGCCGCCGCCTCGAGCACCGAGGGATGGCGCAGCAGCGCCTCGTCGATCTCGCGCGGCGCGATGTTCTCGCCGCCCTTGATGATCAGCTCCTTCAAGCGCCCGGTGACGAAGTAGAAGCCGTCGGCGTCGCGGTGGCCGAGGTCGCCGGTGGCGAGCCAGCCGTCGGCGCCGACCGCGGGCTTCGACGCGGGATCCGCGCGGTAGTAGCCGCGCATCGCGCTCGGGCCTCGCAATTCGATCTCGCCGGTCTCGCAGTCGCCGAGCACGCGTCCGTCGGGTGCGACGACGCGAGCCTCGATGCCTAGCGGCCGCCCGGCGCTGCCGATCTTTCTCTCTCCCCCCGAAGCGACCTCCGCTCGCGCTCCGGTCGCCGCCCCCCAGGGGGCTCCGCGTCCTCGGGGCGGCCCGTCGGACGCGGCGCGCGCCGGCGGCATCGGATTGCAGAACGCGATCGACGCGGTCTCGGTGAGCCCCATCGCCTCGACGAGCGGGATCCCGAAGCGCGCCTCGAACTCGCGCTGCTGGTCGGGCGGCAGCGGCGCGGACGCGGATCGCGCGAAGCGCACGCCGCGCGCCGCATCGCGCTGGCCGGGCGAGAGGTCGGGTCCGTTGAGCAGGTACGCGACGATCGTCGGCACGAGGTTCAGCCACGTCGGCCGGAACCGCTCGACCTGCGGCCACCATTGCGACGCGCTGAAGCGATGGGGCAGCACGAGGCTGCCGCCGGAGACGAGCGTGCTCGCGCAGGCGATGCACTGCCCGTTGATGTGGTAGAGCGGCAGCGACGTCAGCACGCGGTCGCCGGGTCCGAGCGACTGGTGCGCCGCGACCGCGCGGCCCGCGTGCAGCATGTTGCCGTGCGTGAGCAGGACACCCTTGGGCACGCCGGTCGTGCCCGACGTGTACATGAGCATCGCGCCCTCGTCCGCGCCGACCGGCCCGAGCGCAGGCGATTCCGCCGCCGGCAGCGCGAGCCCTTCGGGCGACGTGACGACGAGGCGCGCGTCGACGCCGGTGCGAGCCATCGCTTCGCGCAGCCGGGCGGCGTGCTCGTCGGTCGCGAAGATCGCGCGCGGCGCCGCGTGGCGCAGAACGTGGTCGAGGTGCGCGTCCTGCGCCAGCAGGTTGAACGGCGCGACGATGCGGCCCGCCGCCATCGTGCCGACGAATGCCGACGCCGCCGCGATGCCGTTGGGCAGCATGAACGCGACGATCTCGCCGCGGCCGATGCCCCAGGCGCCGAACGCCGCGTCGAGTCGCGCGGCGATCGCGGCCATCCCGCCGTAGTCGAGGGTGCCGCCGGACTCCGGCGACAGCACGAAAGGCGCGCGAGGCGCGCGTTCGGCGTGCTCGAGCAGGACGTCCCGGAAGCTTCGCGCGCCGCTCACCGGCCGCGGCGCCGCCGGTAGTCGCCGAACAGCTCGTCCTCCGTGGGCTCGCGCACGCGCTCCGGCGGCAGGGGCGTCGCGATGCGAGTGACGTTGAGGAAGTGCCGGTAGTTCAGGTTGTCCGAGAACGAGTTGCGGCCCCAGGTGCCGCAGCCCATCGACAGCGAGAACGGCAGACCGTTGTCGTAGCTGCCGCCGGTCGCGAAGCAGTGGACCTGGTTGACGATCACGCGCGCCACCGGCAGCGCGAGCCCCAGCGCCGTCGCGCGCTCGGGGCGCGCCGTGTGCAACCCCACCGAGTGGCCGGCGCCCTGGTAGCGATAGATCGCCTCGACCTCTCTCGCCGCCGCCGCGAAGTCGGGCGCGCGGTAGAGCGCGAGCACCGGGGAGAGCTTCTCGCCGGAGAACGGGTGCGCGGGGCCCACGCCGTCCTCGTCCACGATCAGGAATTTCGCCGAGGCGGCCTCCGGCCGCACGAGGCCGGCGAGCGCGGCGATCGTCGGCGCGGACTGCGCGACGACCAGCGGCGAGAGCTTGCCGTCCGGGAACATCGTCGCGCGGAGCCGCGCCGTCTCCTCGCGGTCGAGGCGCACGCCGCCTTCGCGCGCGAACGCGGCGACGAGCGCCTCGGCGACCGACGCGACCGCGACGACGCTGTTCTCCGACGAGCACGACGTGGCGTGGTCGAAGGTCTTCGAGCGCGCGATCCTCGACGCGGCGGCGGCGAGGTCCGCGGTCTCGTCGACGATCGCCGCGACGTTGCCCGCGCCGACGCCGAGCGCCGGCGTGCCGCTCGCGTAGGCCGCGCGGACGTTGTTCGCGGAGCCGGTCGCGACGACGAGGTCGGCCTGGCGCATCAGCTCGGCGGTATGCTCGCGCGTCACCGGCGACGGCAGCGCGAGCACGAGGTCGCGCGGCGCGCCGATCGCGTCGAGCTCGTCGTGCACGTAGCGCAGCAGCAGCGCGAGCGTCGAGGCGCCCTTGGGCGAGGGCGCGAGCACGATCGCGTTGCGGCCCTTGAGCGCGTTGACGATGTTGTTGGCGGGCGTCGCGCCCGGATTGGTCGACGGCGTGATCGCCGCGACGACGCCGACCGGCCGCGCGATCTCGACGATGCCCTTCTCCGGGTGCTCGGCGATCACGCCCACGGATTTCGCCCCGCGCAGGTCGCGCAGCAGCCCCATCGTCTTGCGGCGGTTCTTCGCGATCTTGTCGGCGACGTCGCCCAGGCCGGTGTCGCGCACCGCGAGCTCGGCCAGCGCCCGGTTGCGCGACGGCTCGACGATCGCCCAGCCGGCGGCGATGGCGAGCTCGTCCGCGCGCGCCTGGTCGCAGCCGTCGATCTCGCGCTGCGCGGCGCGCGCGCGCGCGACCAGCGCCGCGACCTCGTCGCGGACCCGTTCAGGCGACGGCATCGAGTCGCGAGCGCTCATCGTCAAGCAGGCACCAGGGTCCCCAAGCGCCCCTCAGTCCGCTCCGTTGCCGCGGTCGCGGGCGAGGGGCGGACGCGGGGTCATTCCGGCGTGATCTTCGCTTCGCGGATCACGTATTCCCACTTCTTCAGCTCGTCGCGGATCAGCGCGTCGAAGTCGGCCGATGACGTGGACACCGCCTCGGCTCCCTGCGCGAAGAGCTTTTCCTTGACGTCGGGCATCGCGAGCACCTTCACCATCGCCGCGTTCAGCTTCGCGACGACGGGCGCGGGCGTCTTCGCGGGCACGAGCAGGCCGTACCACGAGTCGACGACGACGTCGGGCCCGCCGTTCTCGACGATCGTCGGCACCTCGGGCGCCGAGGCGCTGCGCTTCGCGCTCGTCACGGCGATCGCCTTGAGCCGACCCTGCTTCACGAACTGCAGCGCCGCCGGCATCGACACGAACAGGAGCTGCACCTGGCCGCCGATCGTGTCGGTGACCGCCGGGCCGCCGCCCTTGTACGGGACGTGCGTCATCTGCGTGCCGGTCCGGAGCTTGAAGAGCTCGCCGGCGATGTGGCCCGGCGACCCGATGCCGACCGACGCGTAGTTCACCTTGCCGGGGTTCGCCTTGAGATAGGCGACGAGCTCGGCGACGTTGTTCACCGGCAGCGACGGGTTGGCGACGAGGATCTGCGGGATCAGCGCCGCGAGGCTCACAGGCACGAAGTCGCGCTCGACGTCGTAGCCGAGCTTCGGATAGAGCTTCGGGTTGATCGTGTGCGACGAGAGCGTCATCAGCACCGTGTAGCCGTCGCCGGGCGAATGCGCGGCGATCTCGGTGCCGACGCTGCCGCCCGCGCCGCCCTTGTTGTCGATGACGATCGGCTGGCCCAGCTCGGGCGCGAGCTTCTCGTTGACGATGCGCGCGACGATGTCGGTCCCGCCGCCCGGCGGATAGGGCACGATCATCCGGATCGGCTTCGTCGGCCAGTCCTGCGCCAGGGCGGACATCGCGGCCGCCGCGAGCGACGCCGCGGCCAACGTTCGAAACCATGCACCGTTCCTGGTCATCCCGCCTCCCCGCCGCCGATCGTCGAATCGACCCTCGCCCGGGGGCGGGCGAGGGAGCCACGCCGCGATGTTACTTCGCCGCCGTCGACTTGTACTTGGCGAGGTGGCGCGTCGGCATCGCGAGCGCGTCGCGGCGGAACGGGTCGCCCAGCTCGCGCGTGACCATCATCTCGAGCACCGTGGTCTTGCCGTCGCGCTGCGCGGCGGCCGCCGCGCGCAGCGCCGGGCCCACGTCCGACGCCTTCTCGATCCGGTGGCCTTCCGCGCCCATCGCCTTCGCGACCGCGGCCCAGGACGGCTGCTTGTCCAGGTTCACGCCGACGAAGCGGTTCGCGTAGAAGTCGACGTGGTTCTTCTTCTCGGCGCCCCACTGGCCGTTGTTGAAGACGACCGCGGTCACCGGGATGTTCTCGCGCACGCAGGTCTGCAGCTCGCCGAAGCTCATGCCCCAGGCGCCGTCGCCCACGTACGCGATCGCCGGCCGGTCCGGCGCGGCCACCTTGGCGCCGATGATCGTCGGGAACGCGTAGCCGCAATTGCCGAAGCTCATCGCGGCGAACATCGAGCGCGGCCGGTCGAAGCGGAGGTAGCTGTTCGACACCGAGCAGATGTTGCCGATGTCGGTCGACACCATCGCGCCTTCCGGCATCGCGCGCTCGAGCTCGCGCAGCATCTGGCGCGGGTGCATGAAGGCGCTCGCCTTCGCCTGCTCGAGCGACCACGCGTCCTTCTCGTGCGTCCAGCCGTCGAGCTCGGATTCCCACGCCGCCTTCTCGGCTTTCACCTTCGCGAGCCGATCCGCCTGGTTCGCGTGGCACGCGAGCGAGCGGCCCTTCAGGCGCGCCGTGAGCGCGACCGCCGCCGCTTTTGCGTCGCCGCAGACGCCGACGCTGATCGGCTTCACGAGGCCGAGCATCTTCGGGTCCGCGTCGACCTGGATGATCTTCGCGTGCTTCGGCCAGTAGTCGATGCCGTGCTGCGGCAGCGTGCCGAAGGGTCCGAGCCGCGTGCCGAGCGCGAGCACGACGTCCGCCTGGCTGATCAGCTTCATCGCGGCCTTGCTGCCCTGGTAGCCGAGCGGGCCGCACCACAGCGGATGCTTCGCCGGGAACGCGTCGTTGTGCAGGTAGCTCACGGCGACCGGCGCCTGCAGGAGCTCGGCGAGCGCGACCGCTTCGGGCTGCCCGTTCGCCATCACGACGCCGCCGCCGGCGAGGATCACCGGGAACTTCGCGGACGCGAGCAGCGCGGCGGCCTCGTCGAGGCTCTTCTCGCCGCCCGCGCCCCGCTCGATCGTCATCGGGCGCGGGATCTCGCACTCGATGTCGCCGTAGAAGAAGTCGCGCGGGATGTTGAGCTGCGTCGGCCCGAGCTCGAGGTGCGCGCGGTCGAACGCGCGGCCCGTCAGCTCGGCCATGCGCGCCTTGTTGTTCACGTGCGCCTGGTACTTGGTGATCTTCGAGAAGATCGGCAGCTGCTCGGTCTCCTGGAAGCCGCCCAGCCCGAGCGTCATCGAGCCGGTCTCGGGCGTGATGCAGACGACCGGCGAGTGCGCCCAGTACGCGGCGGCCACCGACGTCACGAAATTCGTGATGCCGGGGCCGTTCTGCGCGATGCAGACGCCGTGGCGGCCGGACACGCGCGAATAGCCGTCCGCCATGTGGCCGCCGCCCTGCTCGTGCGCGACCGAGATGAAGCGGATGCCGGCGAGCGGGAACAGGTCGAGCGCATCCATGTACGCGGACCCGACGATCCCGAACACGTCCTTGACGCCCTGCGCGACGAGCGTTTCGACGAACGCCTCGGACGGCGTCATCTTCTGGCGGCCGGTGACCGCGGTGGCGGGGGTCGGCAGGTCGGCGGGCTTGTTCATGGGACGTCCTCCAGGGCTCGCGCGGGGCGCGGCGGGAAGGGGAAGTGTTCCACACCACGCGCCACCGGACAAGATCGTTGATCGAAAAATGGGTTGTTGCGTTTCACATTTCGATATAACGTTCGCACATGGCGTCCAAGCGAGACCGCGTTCCCCCGCTGATGCGCGCGTTCGGCCTGCTCGAGCGCGTCGCGCGCGCCGACGGCCCGGTGGCGCTGCAGGCGCTCGCGTCCGACGCCGGGCTGCCCAAGCCCACCGTGTACCGGATGCTAGCGATGCTCGAGGACGAAGGGCTCGTCACGCGCGAGCCGGACGGCCGCCGCATCACCGCGGGGCCGCGGCTGGTGCGTTTCGCGCTCGACGTGCAATTGTCGGCGTCCGTCCGCGCGCCGCGCCACGCGATCCTGAAGCGGCTCGCCGACGACCTGGGCGAGACGGTGAACCTCACGATGCTCGACGGCAGCGAGGTCGTCTACCTCGACCGCGTCGAGACCGAGTGGCCGCTGCGGATGACGCTGCAGCCTGGCTCGCACGTACCGCTGCACTGCACGGCGAGCGGCAAGCTCCTGCTCGCGCTCCTGCCGGCGGCGCGGCGCCGGCGCATCGTCGACGAGCTCCCGCTGCCGCGCTACACCGACCACACGATCACCGACCGCCGCGCGCTCGACGCCGAGCTCGCGTCGATCCGCCGCGACGACCTCTCCACCGACAACGAGGAATACCTCGCGGGCCTCGTGTGCGTCGCCGTGCCGGTGGCCGCGAAGGACGGGCGCAACGTGGCATGTGTCGCCGTGCACGCGCCGGTGGCGCGCATGCCGCTCGATCGCGCGCTCACGCACGTCCCGGCGCTGCGGCGCGCGGCGGAGGCGCTGGGCGCCACGTTCGGCGGCGCGCGGATCGCGTCGGGCTGAAGCCCGACCCACGGCCGGCACTCCTAGCGGGTCGGCGTTCAGGCCGACGCCTTTTCGGCATGCGCGCCGCGTCGGGCTCGAGCCCGGCCCGCGGGGTCAGGCGCCCTCGAGGATCATGTCGCTCGCCTTCTCGGCGATCATCACCACCGGCGCGTTCGTGTTGCCGGACACGAGCGTCGGCATGATCGAGCAGTCGACGACGCGCAGCGCGCCGACGCCTCGCACGCGCAGCCGGTCGTCGACGACCGCCATCGCGTCGTCGCCCATCCTGCACGTGCCCGACGGATGGAAGATCGTCGCGCCGTACGCGCGCGCGAACGCGAGCAGCTCGTCGTCGCTGCGAACGTCCTTGCCCGGGCGGTACTCCTCGACGATGTAGGGCGCGAGCGAGCGGGTCGCCGCGAGCCGGCGCGCGTAGCGCAGCGACGCGACGGCGCACGCGCGGTCTTCGTCGGTCGACAGGTAATGCGGCTGCATCGACGGCGCGGCCAGCGGATCGGCCGACCGGATCCGCACGGCGCCGCGCGAGCTCGGCCGCAGCTGGCAGACGCTCATCGTGAAGCCGGAGAACGGGTGGGGCTTCGCGCCGGCGAGGTCCGCCGACAGGGTCGCGAAGTGGAACTGGATGTCCGGCGTCGCGGCGCCCGGCGTCACCCGCGTGAACAGCCCGCCCTGGTTGATGCCGATCGCGAGCGGTCCCTTGCGGAAGAACAGCCACCTCGCGCCGATCGCGGCCTTGCGCCACCAGTGCGCGAGGTCGTCGTTGGTCGTGATCGGCTTCGCGCACTTGTAGATGAGCCGCAGCTGCAGGTGGTCCTGCAGGTTCTCGCCGACGCCCGGCAGGTCGCGCAGCACCGGGATGCCGAACCGCTGCAGCAGCGCGCCGGGCCCGATGCCCGAGAGCTGCAGGAGCTGGGGACTCTGCAGCGCGCCGGCGGCGAGGATCACCTCGCGGCGAGCGGTCGCGAGTTTCGTCTCGCCGCCCTGCCGGTACTCGACCCCGGTGGCGCGGCCGCCTTCGACGACGACGCGCGTGGCGTGCGCGTTCGTCTCGACCGCGAGGTTGGGCCGCCCCCGTGCGGGCTTGAGGTACGCGACCGCCGTGCTGCAGCGCCAGCCGCGATCGGTGAACAGCTGGTAATAGCCGACGCCTTCCTGCGCGCCGCCGTTGAAGTCCTCGGTGCGCGGCACGCCGAGCTCGCCCGCCCCGGCGATGATCGCCTCGATCAGCTCGTGCTTCTCGCCGATGTCCGAGCACTTGAGCGGCCCGTCCGCGCCGTGGGCCGGCGAGGCGCCCCGCTGGTTGCCTTCGCTCCGCACGAAGTACGGAAGCACGTCGCGCCAGCCCCAGCCGCGGTTGCCGGCGGCGGCCCAGCGGTCGTAGTCCTCCGGCTGGCCGCGCACGTAGATGAGCCCGTTGATCGACGAGCTGCCGCCGAGGCCGCGCCCGCGCGGCCAGTAGATCTCGCGCCCGTCCATCCCCGGATCCGGATCGGTCTTGAATCCCCAGTTGTAGACCGGGTGGAACATCGTCTTGCCGTAGCCGATCGGGATGTGGATCCAGAGGTAGCGATCCTCCGGGCCGGCCTCGAGCACCAGCACGCGATGGCGCCCGCCGGCGGACAGCCGGTTCGCGAGCACGCAGCCCGCGGTGCCGCCGCCGACGATCACGTAATCGAATTCGTTCATCGCATGGTCTCGCGCGACGCGCGCTTCTCGAAATATGAACCTGACTGCGAGCGATATGCGAGAAAGTATTGCCATCCGCGCGGCGACTGTCTACATTCCCTGCCAGCGCGAACCCGCGGAAGACGGAGCGCGCCCCGACGCCGCTCCCGCGGCACCGACAAGGAGGGATCATGAAGTTGAGAGCTTTGGCGCGCGCCGCGATCGCGGCCGCAACGGTGGCGCTTGCGTGCTCGGCCGTCCAGGCGCAGACCGCGCAGAATCCCGCGAAGTGGCGCATCCAGACCGCGGTGCCGTCGGCGAGCATCTACTTCGAGCTCCTGAAGCGCTTCGGCGACCGCGTCGACAAGATGTCGGGCGGGCGCCTCAAGATGGAGATGCTGCCCGACGGCGCGGTCGTGCCGGCGTTCGAGATCCTCGACGCGGTCGACAAGGGCATCGTCGACGGCGGCTACGCGTGGACCCACTACTGGTCGGGCAAGAACCCGGCCGCGGGCCTGTTCAGCAACCCGATGGCCGGCGCCGGCGTGGGCCTCGACCAGCTCTCGCACGTCGCCTGGATCTTCGAGGGCGGCGGCTACGACCTCTACCGCAAGCTCTACAGCGACGTGCTCAAGGTCAACGTCGAGCCGTTCTTCATCCAGCCGATGGGCCCCGACCCGCTCGGCTGGTTCAAGACGCCGATCGCGACCACCGCCGACTTCAAGAAGATGAAGTACCGCTCGCCGCCCGGGATCACCGGCGAGATCTTCAAGGAGATGGGCGTCGCTGCGGTCGCGATGCCCGGCGGCGAGATCGTGCCCGCGGCGCAGCGCGGCGTCATCGACGCGGCCGAGTGGATCGGCCCGGCCGACGACCTGAACCTCGGCCTGCAGACCGTGTGGAAGCACTACTACCTGCAGGGCCTGCACCAGTCGACCGACATCGGCGAGCTCATCATCAACAAGGCCGCCTGGAACAAGCTGTCGCCCGACCTGCAGGAGATCATCCGCGCCGCCGCGATGGCGTCGATGACCGAGACCTACACGTTCAACGTGTACCGCAACGCGCAGGCGATCGTGAAGCTGCGCAACGACTTCAAGGTGCAGATCCACGACACGCCGAAGGACTTCTTCCCGGAGTTCGTGCGCGCGACCAACGTCGTGCTCGACCGCTACGCGGCGAAGGACGCGTACTTCAAGCAGGTGCTCGACTCGCAGCGGGCCTTCGCCAAGGTCGTCGTCCCGTACTGGACCAAGGTGCTCGACCTCTACGCGAACCTCGGCAACGCGGCGCTGGCCGCCCAGCCGCCCGCGAAGTGACGTCGCGCCCGGCCGTTCCCGCCCGCGGGGACGGCCGGGTCGCCCGCCCCGGCTCCGCGTCCCGCGCGCCGCCGCTTCCGATCCGCCCCGCCCAGGAACCGACATGACATTGCACGCGAGCGGCGCCGCGCGCCTCGCCGCGGCCCTCGACGCGCTCACGCGCTTCTGCGGCAAGGCGATCGCCTGGCTGATCCTGCCGATGGTCCTCTCGCTCGTGTGGGAGGTCGTCGCGCGCTACTTCTTCGACGCGCCGACGGTCTGGGCCTACGACATGACGTTCATGCTGTACGGCACGTTCTTCATGATCGGCTCCGCGTGGACGCTGCAGCGCGGCGGCCACATCCGCACCGACGTCTACTACGCGAAATGGTCGCGGCGCACGCAGGCCCGCGTCGACCTCGTCTGCTACGCGATCCTGTTCTTCCCGGCCGTGGCGGTGTTCGCCGATCTGACCTGGGACTATTTCTGGAAGTCGTACCAGCAGAACGAGCGCATCGTCACGAGCCCGTGGCTGCCCATCGTGTGGCCGTTCAAGTTCACGATGCCGTTGTCCGCCGTCCTGCTGCTGCTGCAGGGCGTCGCCGAGTGCATCCGCCTGTGGCCGCGCGCCTTCGGCCCCGGCGACGGCGCCCCGCCCGAGGAGGACGCCCCGGACGCCGACGCCGACGGGAGCGTGATCCTGTGAGCACCGAATGGCTGGGCCTCGTGCTGCTCGCGGTTCTCTTCGCCGCGATCTTCATCGGCTTCCCGATCGCGTTCACGCTGATCGCGGTCGCCGCGATCGGCGGCTGGCTCGCGCTGGGCCCGCTCGCGCTCTACCTGATGACGCTCCAGTTCTTCAGCGTCATGCGCGACCCGACGCTCGCGTCGGTGCCTTTCTTCCTGTTCATGGGCTACCTGCTCGAGCAGTCGGGCCTGATGGAGCGATTGTTCCGCGGCATCCAGCTCGCGCTCGCCTCGGTGCGGGGCTCGCTCTACCTCGCCGTGCTCGTGACCGCGACGATCTTCGCTGCGGCCACCGGGATCGTCGGGTCGTCGGTCACGCTGCTCGGCGTGATGGCGGCGCCCGCGATGAAGCGCAGCGGCTACGACGTCCGCATGTCCGCGGGCGCGATCACCGCGGGCGGGACGCTCGGCATCCTGATCCCGCCGTCGGTGATGCTGATCGTCATGGGGCCGGTCGTCGGCGTGCCCGCGACCGACCTCTTCGCCGCGGCGGTGATCCCGGGCCTCCTGCTGTCGCTGCTCTACATCGTCTACACGCTGGTCCGCAGCTACCTCGACCCGACGCTCGGGCCGGCGCTCCCGCCGGAGGAGCGCGCCGAGTCGATGGGCGAGGTCGTGCGCGAGCTGGTCTTCGGCATCGCGCCGGTCGTCATCGTCATCTTCGCGACGCTGGGCGTGATCCTGGCCGGCATCGCGACGCCGACCGACGCGGGCGCGGTGGGCGCGTTCGCCGTGCTGCTCCTGACGCTCGCGTACCGCCGCATGACCTGGTCCGGCTTCAGGTCCGCGGTCTACTCGACGCTGCTCACGAGCTGCATGATCCTGCTGCTCGTCGCCGCCTCCAACTACTTCGGCGCGGTGTTCTCGCGCATGGGGAGCGCGACGCTGATCGCGGAATCGCTGCTCGGCCTCGACCTGCCGCCGACGCTGCTGCTGCTGGTCATCCTCGGCATCATCTTCGTGCTCGGCTGGCCGCTCGAGTGGGTGCCGATCGTGCTGATCGTCGTGCCGATCCTGCTGCCGCTCGTGCAGAAGGCCGGCATCGACATCGTCTGGTTCTGCACGCTGGTCGCCGTGTGCCTGCAGACGGCGTGGCTGTCGCCGCCGGTGGCGCTGTCGGCGTACTTCCTCAAGGGCGTCGTGCCCGACTGGGAGCTCGGCGACATCTACAAGGGCATGATGCAGTTCATGGTGCTGCAGGTGATCGGCCTCCTGCTCGTGCTCGTCTTCCCGCAGCTCGCGCTGTGGCTGCCGGCGGTGCTTCGGGACTAGCGCCGCTCACTGCGGCCCGGGCACCGCGGCGGCACGTCATCGTCCTCGAGCAGCAGGCTCGCGAGGCGGAACAGCGCCTCGCCCAGGAACGAGCCGCCGGTGCCGGTGTTGACGAGGTCGTTGGCGGACGGTGGCGTCGTCTCGCCCGCGACCTCCCACGGCGCGCTGCCGGCGAGCGCGTACCCGGTCGACTCCCGGAACGACAGGCCCGCCGCGCGCGCGAAGCCGAAGCTCATCGATCCCTGGTACGGATGGCCGAGCTGGTTGGTCTCGAACGGGTCGCGGTCGACGATCCAGCTGCTCCGCAGGTTGCGCCGCACCGAGGCCATCGTGCTCCGGTACTCGTCGCCGGTCGTCGTGCGGTTGGCGAGGTCGAGCAGCGCGAGGAACAGCGCCACGTTGCCGGCGGGGATCGCGTAGGAGCGGTCCTCGCCGAGCCAGCGGTCGTCGTCGAGCAAGGCCAGGAACGGCGGCTGCCGGAAGTGCGCGGCCCACGCCGCGGGTATCGAGCCGTCGGTCGAAGCGCGCGTCCGGTTGTCGGACGCGCACGGAGTCAGCCGATCGCCTCGCGCGCGTCGACGTACTTGTAGCGCTGCAGGTCCGCCACCGGCTTGCACGTGACCCTGCCGTTCGCGACGTTGAGCCCGTTGCGCAGGTGCGCGTCGTCGGCGAGCGCCTTGCGCCAGCCCTTGTCGGCGAGCGCGAGCACGAACGGCAGCGTCGCGTTGTTGAGCGCGTAGGTCGACGTGCGCGGCACGCCGCCGGGCATGTTCGCGACGCAGTAGTGGATCACGCCGTCGACCTCGTAGACCGGCTCCGCGTGCGTCGTCGGGTGCGAGGTCTCGAAGCAGCCGCCCTGGTCGATCGCGACGTCGACGACGACCGAGCCCTTCTCCATCCGGCGGATCATCTCGCGCGTGACGAGCTTCGGCGCCTCGGCGCCGGGGATCAGCACGCCGCCGATCACGAGGTCGGCCATCGCGACGTGCTTCTCGATCGCGTCGCGCGTCGAGAACACCGTGTTGAGCGCGGGGCCGAACTGCGCCCATAGCCGGCGCAGCGCCTCGGTGTTGCGGTCGATCACCCACACGTCGGCCTCGAGGCCGAGCGCCATCGTGATCGCGTGCGTGCCGACGACGCCGCCGCCCAGCACGACGACGCGCGCGGGCTCGACGCCCGGCACGCCGCCCAGCAGGATGCCCTTGCCGCCGTAGGCCTTCTCCAGGTAATGCGCGCCGGCCTGGACGGCCATGCGTCCCGCGACCTCCGACATCGGTGCGAGCAGCGGCAGGCCGCCGGCGGCCGACGTGACCGTCTCGTAGGCGATCGCGATCGCGCCGGACGCGACGAGCCCCTTCGTCTGCTCGGGATCGGGCGCGAGGTGCAGGTAGGTGAAGAGCACCTGCCCCGGCCGCAGCATCGCAATCTCCTGCGGCTGCGGCTCCTTCACCTTCACGACCATCTCGGCGCGCGCGAAGACCTCCTTCGCGGTGCCGACGATCGTCGCGCCGGCGCGCGCATAGTCGTCGTCCGAGGCGCCGATGCCCTGGCCCGCGTCGCGCTCGACGATCGCCTGGTGCCCGTGGTGCACGGCCTCGCGCACCGACGCGGGCGTGAGGCCCACGCGGTTCTCGAGCACCTTGATCTCCTTCGGTACGCCGATCAGCATGCTTCCTCCCCGGAACGAATCGTCAGGCTCGCGCGAAATTAGCGCCGCGCGGGCCGTGCCGACAGGGCCAGCGCCGGCGGCATCATGGGGTCAGCGCGTCAGGCGGCCGGCTTGCCGGTCTCCACGAGCCGCTTCAACCGCTGGACCTGCGTGCCGAGCACGCCATCGACCGCCGGCGCGAGCTTGTCGAGCCCGCTCGCGGACGACCCGTTGACGCGATAGCCGACCGTCAGCGTCGTCCCGCCGTCCTCAGCCTTGACGAGAAACGTGAGCGTCGCGCTGACGCCCAGCGCCTGCAGCGGCCCGAGCGGCGCCTCGAGGCGCACCGCCTGGTCGCGCAACAGCATCACCACGCGCCCGTGCTCGACCGCGCCCCCGGCCCAGCGCTCGCAGAAGCAGCCGCCCGGCTGCATCGCAAGCGAGAAGTTCGAGGCGTCGCCCGAATAGCTGTGCTCGCCCGACCACCAGCGCTCGATCTGTCCGATCGCCGCGTAAACGGCCGCCGGCGACGCGGCGACGCGCTCCGTGAACAGGAGTTGCATGTGGTCGGCGCCGCTGCTCTTGACCTCGGCGCCGGCGACGCCGGCGAAGAGCATCGCCGCGGCGAGCGGGATCGTTCGGGTCATGCGCATCGCAGGCTCCCTCGCTTCGTGGACGGCATCGGCAGGCGCGGCTCAGCGGACGCGCGCACGCGAAGATCGGACCTCGGCGAGCGCGGCGGCGAGCGCGGCGATCCCCGGCGCGATCCGCTCGGTCGCGATCGACGCGAAGCCGAGGCGCGCGTAATGGCGCGGCGGGCGGTCGCCGGCGAAGAAGATGTCGCCGGGCTCGATCAGCACGCCCGAGCGCTCCGCCGCCGCCGCGAGCGCGCGCGTGTCGACGTCGTCGGGGAAACACAGCCAGCAGGACGACGCGCCCGACGCGGTCGAGACGGCGACCTCGGGCTGGTGGCGCTCGATCGCCGCCGCGATCGCCGCGCCGCGCTCGGCGCAGGCCCGCCGAAGCCGGCGCAGATGCGCGTCGTGGTAACCCATCGCGAGGAAGAGCCCGGCCGAGCGCTCGTTGTTCGCCGCCGGGTGGCGAAGCATCAGCCGCCGCAGCGCGCGCGCCTCGCGGATCAGGTCGCGGTGCCCGACGATGTAGCCCATCCGGATGCCCGGCGCGAGCGTCTTCGACAGGCTGCCGACGTACACGACGCGTCCCGCGCGGTCGAGGCTCTTCAGCGCCGGCTGCGCGCGGCCCTCGAGGCCGATCTCCGCCTCGTAGTCGTCCTCGATCAGCACGCGGTCGCGCGCCTGCGCCCACGCCAGCAGCGCCTCGCGGCGCGCGAGCGGCATCGTGACGTTCGTCGGGCACTGGTGCGAGGGCGTCAGCACGACGTATTCGCAGGCGTCGAGGGCCGGCGACGGCGCGAGCCCCGAGGCATCCAGCGGCAGCGCGACGACGGAGGGCGTGCGCGCCGCGAGGATGTTGCGCGCGTCGGGATACCCGGGATCCTCGACGCCGACGGTCGTGGCGGGGCCGACGAGCAGCGTCGCGAGCATGAACAGCGCGTGCTGCGCGCCGACGGTGACGAGGATCTCGTCCGCGCTCGCGAACACGCCGCGGCGCGCGAGCAGCCGCGTCTGGATCTGCTCGATCAGGAGCGCGTCGTCGCCGTCGATCAGGTCGCCGGCCCAGCCGCGGACCTCGGAGCCCGACAGCGCCTGCACGCTGCACTCGCGCCAGCCGGGGATCGGCAGCATCGACGGGTCGATCTGCCCGTAGAGGAACGGGTACGGGTAGCGTTGCCAGTCGCGCGGCTTGGCGATGTTGCGCTGGCGCGCGGCCGACTGGCGGACGCGGCCTTCCCACGACACCTGCGGCGCGGGCGGCGACCCGGCCGGCGGCGGCGGCGCGGCGCGCCCAGCGACGATCTCCGGATTGACGAAGTGGCCGCTGCGGTTGCGCGTGACGAGGTAGCCCTCGTCGACCAGGAGCTCGTAGGTGAGCGCGACGGTGTTGCGCGCGACGCCGAGCTGCTGCGAGAGCTGACGCGTGGAGGGCAATGCGACGCCCGCCGGCAGCCGGCCGTCCAGGATCGCGCCGGTCAGCATCTCCCGGATCTGCGCCTGCAGGCTGACCCGCCCCTCGAAGGACAGCGAGACCAGCTGGCTCCACATCGGCGGGTCGGGACGGGCGCTCATCGGGGTCCGATGCACCGGGTTCGGTCGCGCGGCCGGGACTGGCCTCAACGGAGGCCGCGATCTGGCCCCATCGGTCCCGCCCGGCGCGACGCCGCAGGAGCGTACCATTCCAGGGTCCCCGCCGCGCGAGCCGCGCGGCGCACCACCGGAGGAATGCCCATGGGCCACGCCGAATTCACGCTGCGCGACAAGGTCGAGGCGCGCCGCATCTCGCTCGACGAGTACTGGATGCCGTTCACGCCCAACCGCGAGTTCAAGGCCGAGCCGAGGATGATCGTCCGCGCGGAAGGGATGTTCTACTGGAATGACCGCGGCGAGAAGCTGATCGACGCGTCGTCGGGACTGTTCTGCTGCGCCGCGGGCCACGGGCGCAAGGAGATCGCCGAGGCGGTCGGGCGGCAGCTCGCGGAGCTCGACTTCTCGGCGCCGTTCCTGCGCGGTCACCCGAAGCAGTTCGAGCTCGCGACGCGCGTCGCCGAGCTCACGCCGGGCGACTTGAACCGCATCTTCTTCGCGAACTCGGGCTCCGAGGCGGTCGAGAGCGCGATGAAGATCGCGCTCGCCTACCACCAGGCCCGCGGCCAGGCCGGGCGCACGATCTTCGTGTCGCGCGAGCGCGCCTACCATGGCGTCAACTTCGGCGGGGTCGCGCTGTCCGGGCTCGTCAACAACCGGCGCAAGTTCGGCACCGGGCTCCCCGCCGCCGCGCACATGCGGCACACGCACCTCAAGGAGAACTACTTCGTGCCGGGCCAAGGCGAGCACGGCGCCGAGCTCGCCGACGACCTGACGCGGATGGTCAACCTGTTCGGCGCGGAGAACATCGCCGCGTGCTTCGTCGAGCCGATCGCCGGGTCGACCGGCGTGCTCGTGCCGCCGAAGGGCTATCTCAAGCGCCTGCGCGAGATCTGCGACCAGCACGGCATCCTGCTCGTGTTCGACGAGGTGATCACCGGCTACGGCCGCACCGGCCAGGCGTTCGCGGCGCAGACCTTCGGCGTGACGCCCGACATGATCACGATGGCGAAGGCGATCACCAACGGCGCGCAGCCGATGGGCGCGGTCGCGGTCTCCGAGCGGATCCACGACACGGTGATGGCCGCGGCGCCCGAGGGCGCGATCGAGCTGTTCCACGGCTACACCTATTCGGGGCACCCGGCGGCGTGCGCCGCCGGCCTGGCGACGCTCGACATCTACCGGCGCGACGGGCTGTTCGAGCGCGGGCGCGCGCTGTCGCCGTACTTCCTCGACGCGCTGTTCTCGCTCAAGGACCTGCCGGTCGTCACCGACATCCGCGGCTACGGGATGCTCGGCGGGATCGACGTCGCGTCCGACGGCGTGCCGGGACGCCGCGGCAACCTGTTCCAGAAGAAGCTGTTCGACAACGGCCTGCACCTCAAGACGACGGGCGACTGCGCGATCGTCGCGCCGCCGCTGATCGCGGAGAAGCCGCATATCGATATGATCGTCGACATCTTGCGCCGGACGCTCGCGGCGCTCTAGGCTCGGCACTTTCCACACTCACGGGGGGTTCGTCATGAAACGCTGGATCATCGGAATCGCACTGGCCGCGGCCGCCTCGTCGCCGGCCTGGGCGCAGAAGGAAGTCACGATCGGCTACCAGGACATGGTGGTGCCGTACCGCCTCGCGCAGGAGGCGAAGGAGCTCGAGAAGGCGACCGGCTACAAGGTCAACTGGAAGCAGTTCGGCGGCGGCGGCGAGGTCATCAAGGCGATGGCCTCCGGCGCGGTGCAGATCGGCGAGGTCGGCTCCGCCGGCATCGCGGCGTCGGTCTCGCGCGGCGAGCCGCTCGAGCTGTTCTGGATCCTCGACGACATCGGCAGCGCCGAGGCGCTGGTCGCGAAGAACGGGTCGGGCATCAACAGCGTCAAGGACCTGAAGGGCAAGAAGATCGCGATGCCCTTCAACTCGACCACGCACTTCCACACGATGGTCGCGCTGCAGCAGGCCGGCGTGAACCCGGCCGACGTGCAGATCCTCAACATGCGGCCGCCGGAGGTGCGCGCGGCGTGGCAGCGCGGCGACATCCAGGCGACGTTCATCTGGGACCCGGTGCTCGCCGAGGTGAAGAAGGACGGCAAGGTGATCATGACCTCCGGCCAGATCTCCGCCAGCACCGGCAAGGCGACGTTCGACGGCTACGTCGCCAACAAGGACTGGGCGAAGGCGAACAAGGACTTCATGGTCAAGTTCGTGAAGATCCTCGCCGCCTCGGACGACAAGTACCGCAAGAACGCCGCGAAGTGGACGGCCGGCTCGGACGAGGTGAAGGCGGTCGCCAAGTGGTCGGGCGCGAAGCCCGAGGACGTGCCGGCGAGCATGGCGCTCTACGCGTTCCCGTCGGCGCAGGAGCAGGCGACGAAGTGGCTGGGCGGCGGCAAGAACAGCGTCGCCGCGAAGGCGCTGGCGGCGACGGCCGAGTTCCAGCTCTCGCAGAAGCAGATCGAGAAGACGCTGCCGGATTACTCGGTCGCGGTGAACCCGACGTACGTCCAGGACGCTCTCAAGTAGCGCTATTTCGCGATATTTCGCACAAGCTGCGCTTGACGAAATATCTCCGCGCGGTCGACCGTCGCATTCGCGACGATCACCGCGCGGATTCGTATCGCGGGAAGGCCCGCGATACGTCAGAATCCGCATGACGGGGGAAAGTGCCGGGGGGCGGGGCCGGTACCCCTCGCGCTTCTCCGGCCGTCCGCCGGTTCGCGCCACTGGGCGATGAGCAAGCTCGAGATCCGACATCTCTCCGTCCACTACGCCGGCCAGGGCGGGCGGGCGACGCACGCGCTCGCGGACGTCAACCTGAACCTCGACCCGGGCGATTTCGTCGTGGCGCTCGGCGCGTCGGGCTGCGGCAAGACGACGCTGCTCTCGTGCATCGCGGGATTCATGGACTACTCGTCGGGCGACATCCTGCTCGACGGCGAGCGCGTCACCGGCCCGGGCGCCGACCGCGGCGTCGTCTTCCAGAAGCACGCGCTGATGCCCTGGCTCGACGTCGTGAACAACGTCGAATTCGGGCTGCGCATGCGCGGCGTCCCGAAGGCCGAGCGGCGCCGCATCGCGCTCGACAAGCTGAAGCTCGTCGGGCTCGAGAAGTTCGCGTCCTACCCGATCTACCAGATCTCCGGCGGCATGCAGCAGCGCGTCGGCCTCGCCCGCGCGCTCGCGAGCGATCCCGAGGTGATGCTGATGGACGAGCCGCTGGGCGCGCTCGACGCGCTCACGCGCGAGCAGATCCAGGAGCTGATCCTCGACCTGTGGTGGCAGACGCGCAAGATGTTCTTCTTCATCACGCACAGCGTCGAGGAGGCGCTTTTCCTCGCGACCGAGCTGATCGTGATGACGCCGTCGCCGGGCCGCATCGCGCACCGGTACAAGCTCGACTTCGGCAAGCGGTTCATCGAGTGCCGCGACGCGCGCAAGGTCAAGTCCGACCCGGCGTTCATCCAGCTGCGCGAGGACGTGCTGCACCTGATCCACGCGGCGTCGCCGGCATCGGTGGAGGCCGCCTAGATGGCATCGCCGACGACGCCGGTTGCCGCGAAGGACGCGACGTCCGCGCCCTCCGGCGCGGCGCCGCGCGCGAAGACGGTCACCGGCTACAGCATCCCCGGCCAGGGATCGAGCACGGTCATCTCGATCGTCACGGTCGCCGCGCTGCTGGCCCTGTGGTGGATCGCGACGCACTACGGCTGGATCCGCGACCTCTTCCTGCCGACGCCCGAGAAGATCCTCAAGAGCTTCGGCGACGCGTGGAAGGGCGACATCCAGGGCGGCAGGCCGCTGCCCGAGCACTTCTGGGCGAGCCTGTGGCGCGTGTTCGCGGCGTTCCTGCTGGCCGTCGTCACCGCGATCCCCGCGGGCATCGCGATGGGCGTGTCGCGCATCGCGCGCGGCGTGCTCGATCCGCCGATCGAGTTCTACCGGCCGCTCCCGCCGCTCGCGTACCTGCCGCTGATCGTCATCTGGTTCGGCATCGACGAGACCGCGAAGATCGTGCTGATCTACCTCGCCTGCTTCGCGCCGCTCGCGATGTCCGCGCGCGCCGGCGTGAAGAGCGTGATGATCGAGCAGATCAACGCCGCGTACTCGATGGGCGCGTCGCGCTGGCAGGTGATCTGGCACGTGATCATCCCCGGCGCGATGCCGGAGATCTTCACCGGCATGCGCATCGCGATCGGCTTCGGCTGGACGACGCTCGTCGCCGCCGAGATGGTCGCCGCGACCGAGGGCCTGGGCCAGATGGTGCTGAACGCGTCGAACTTCCTGCGCACCGACGTCGTCATCATGGGCATCGTCGTGATCGGCGTCGTCGCCTATCTCTTCGACCTCCTCATGCGCTACGTCGAGCGCCTGGTCGTGCCCTGGAAGGGACGGGCCTAGGGAATCCCTGCGCAATCCCGCGGCGCGCGGGACAGGCGAGAGGCCCGTGGGTCGGGCTTCAGCCCGGCGTTGGTCGAGACGTGAGAATCGGCGGCCTGAAGGCCGACCCACACGAAGAATGTTGCGGCGCACCATCCCGGCGCCGGGGTGTCGGTCGCCGAACGACCGGCGCGGCACGCCTTCCGTCGGGGGGGTTTGACGGGGGCGCGCCGGATTGCGAGGCTCCCGCTCACGATGGTCGCCCGGGCCCAGGTCCAGAAGCTCGTCGAGCGTGCGCGGCTCCTGCCGCCGCTGTCGGCCGCCTTCGCCTATCCCTGCGACGCCGACACGCTCCAGCTCGCGCTCGCCGGCGAATTCGCGGGGTACCTCGCGCCTACGCTGGTCGGCCCGCAGGCGCGCATCCGCGACGCGGCGCTGCGCGCCGGCATCGACATCTCGCGCCTGCCCGTCGTCGACACACCGGATGACGCGAGCGCCGCCGCCGGGCGAGCGGTGGCGCTCGCGCGCGACGGCGCGGCCGACGCGATCGTCAAGGGCACGATGCCCGACGGCGCGCTGCTCGCGCAGGTCGCCGCGCTCGAGGGCGGGCTGCGGACGCCGCAGCGCCTGTCGCACGCGACGCTGCTCGACGTGCCCGGCCGCGCCGATCCGCTGATCGTGGCCGACGACCGCCTGAACGTCGCGCCGCCGCTCGCGGCCAAGCGCGACATCCTCGCCAACACCGCGGGGTTCGCCGTAGCGATCGGGCTGCCGCAGCCTGCGGTCGCACTGCTCGCCGCCGTCGACGCGCCTTCCGCCGCGTTCGCGTCGACGGTCGACGCGGTCGCGCTCAAGGCGATGGCCGCCAACGGGGCGATCCACGGCGCGCGGGTCGAAGGGCCGACGACGCCCGACGCCGCGCTCGCTCACGCGACCGTGCTGGTCGCCCCGACGATGGAATCCGCGGTGATGGTCGTCCGCACGCTCGTCGGCGCGACCGGCGCGCTCGCGGCGGGGCTCGTGCTCGGGGCGCGCGTGCCGGTCGTGATCGCGTCGCGTGGCGAAACGATGGAGAGCCGCGTCGCGTCCTGCGTGCTCGCGTCCCTCGCGGCGGAGGCGCTCCGGCCGCGACGGGTGCGCGCCCCGACGGCGCCCGCGCGCGCCGCGGCCTAGCTCCGGCGTTCCCCGCGCGTTTGCGCGGGAGCGCGACTTGCCGGCATCATCGGGGCTCGCCTCCGCGACCGCGCGCGCCGCGCCTTGACGTCCCGACTCGCCCGACTGCTGCCGTTCCTCGCGTGGCGCCACCGCGTCACCCGCGCCACGTTCGCCGCGGATGCCCAGGCCGCGCTCGTCGGCGCGCTCGTCGTGCTGCCGCAGGGCGTCGCGTACGCGGCGCTGGCGGGCATGCCGGTCGAGTACGGCCTCTACGCGGCGATGGTCCCGGTCGTCGTCGCGGCGCTCTGGGGCTCGTCGTGGCACCAGGTCTCCGGGCCGACGAACACGATCTCGCTCGCGGTGTTCGCGTCGCTCGCGCCGATGGCGCTGCCGGGCAGCGCCGACTACGTGCGCCTGGCGCTCACGCTCGCGCTGATGGTGGGGCTGGTCCAGCTCGCGATGGGGCTCGCGCGCCTCGGCTGGCTCGTCAACTTCATCTCGCACACGGTGATCGTCGCGTTCACCGCCGGCGCGGGACTGCTGATCATCGCGGCGCAGCTCCGCACGTTCTTCGGCGTCGACGTCCCGGTGTCGGCCGACTTCGGCCGCAACGTCGTCGCGTTCCTGCGCGCTGCGGCGAAAGCCGACCCGTGGACCACCGCGACCGGCGTCGTCACCATCGCCGCGGCGATCCTCGCCCGCCGCCTCTCGCGCGTGCCGCCGATGATCGCGGGCCTCGTCGCTGGATCGACGTTCGCGTGGGCCGCCGGCCTGGCGGGCGCGGCGGGCATCGCGATGGTCGGCGCGTTGCCGGGCGGCGTGCCGCCGCTGTCGGCGCCGTCGTCCGATCCGGGCGAATGGCGCGCGCTGCTTCCGGCCGCCGTCGCGCTGACGACGCTCGCGCTCGCGCAGGCGGTGTCGGTCGCGCGCGCCGTCGCCACGCGCAGCGGCCAGCACCTCGACGGCAACCAGGAGTTCGTCGGGCAGGGCCTGTCGAACGTCGCGGCCGCGTTCTTCTCCGGCTACCCGTCCTCGGGCTCGTTCAACCGGATCTGGGTGAACTTCCACGCCGGCGCGAAGACGCCGCTCGCCGCGGCGCTGTCGGCGCTCTTCCTGCTCGTGATCGTCGTCGTCGTCGCGCCGCTCGGCGCGCACCTGCCGCTCGCCGTCATGGCCGGGCTCCTGTTCGTCGTCGCGTGGGGGCTGATCGACTTCGCCGAGATGCGCACGATCGCGCGCACGAACCGCGCCGAATCCGTCGTGCTGGCACTCACCTTCCTCGCCACGCTCGTCACCCAGGTCGAGCTCGCGATCTTCGTCGGCGTGATCGCCTCGCTGGTCGTATACCTCAACCGGACCACGCACCCGGAGCTCACCCCCGTGCTGCCGGATCCGGCCTCGCCGAAGCGGCACTTCGCGCCCGCGCCCGACCCGGCGCGCCGCTGCCCGCAGCTCGAGATCCTGCGCGTCGACGGCTCGCTGTTCTTCGGCGCGGTCGAGCACGTTCACGACGAGATCGAGGAAGCGCTCGCCGCGCGCCCGGGCGTGCGCAACGTCCTGCTCGTCGGCAGCGGCGTCAACTTCATCGACGTCGCGGGCTGCGAGCTCGTGGCGCGCGAAGCCGCCGCCGCGCGAGAGGCCGGCATCGCGATGCATGCCGCGAACCTCAAGCCGCCGGTGCGCGACGCGCTCGAGCGCGCCGGCGTCCTCGACGCGTTCGGCCGCGATCGCGTGTTCGGCACGAAGGGGGACGCGATCCGCGCGATCTACGCGAAGCTCGACGTCCCGACCTGCCGCGATTGCCGGATCCGCGCGTTCGAGGAATGCGCGAGCCGGCTGCCCGACGGCTCCGCGCGCGACGACGCCTGACGCGCGGGCCTCAGCGCCCGAGCAAGCCGCGCAGCGGCGCGAGCGGGTCCGCCGCCGTCGGCGCGGCGGACGCCGGCGACGGGCCCGCCGCCGCCTTGCCCCCCGCGCGCGCCGTGGCGCAGGGCGACTTGTCGTCGCCCGCGGAGAGCAGCGGCGAGGCGAGGAGCGACCAGCCGCCGGAGGCGACGGCGCCGCCGATCGTCGCCGCGGTCTTCGCCGCGCCGAGCGTGTCGAGGCGGAACGACGGCTTGCGGATCGGGCCGGTGACGCGGACCACCTCGGCCAGCTCGATCGACGGCAGCCCGGGGACCTTGCGCGCCCGCGGGCGCACCACGAGGTCGAGCGTCTCGCGCCCGAGGTCGATCGTGCCCGACGCCGACGCCGTGAGGCGCGAAGTCTCGATCGCGATCGTGCGGTCGGCGTGCGCGATGCCGTCGGCGACCGCGAGTCGCACGACCACGCACTGGATGTCGGTCGACGGATCGACGCGGCGGAACGGGTTCACCGCGTCGAAGATGCGCGTCAGCGCGTCGCCGCCGGCGTCGAGCGCGATGCCGCGCAACTGCGTGGGCCCGGTCTCCGCGCGAATGCTGCCGCTCGCGCCCGCGACGAACGCGGCCGCCGAGCGCGCGGGGCCCTGGAGGTCGATCGCGACCGTCGTCGCGCCGCCGGAGAGGTACTTGCCGGCCTCGAGCTTCGGCGCCGCGCGCGCGAGCTGGATGCCGCGTCCGTCGACGACGACCCGGCCGCGGCCCGTCGCGGCGTCCGCGCGGACCCTGCCCGGGACCATGCCGCCGCCGAAGTCGAGGCCGACCGGGTCTGCCGCCAGCCGTCCGCCCTCGACGACGACGCGGCCGCGGAGCGCGGTCGCCTCGAACGCGTTCGGGAGCTGCAGCCTGTCGATCACGAAGTCGACGTCGGCGTCGAGGCTCGACAGGCGCGAGACCGGCGCGTCGCCTTCGTCGCGCGCGGGTGCGGCCGCCGGCGCCGCGGGCGCCGGGCGCTCGCGGGACAGGTCGACGAGATCGGCGTGCAGGCGTCCCTCGAGGCGCGGCACCTTGCCGGTCACGTCGACGGCGAGGCTGCCGTCGAAGCGGGAGCCCGCGACCGCGCCCGCGAGCCCGTCGATCGTCGCGCGCCCCTCGCGCAACTCGAGCCGCGCCGAGACGCGGCCCTCGTCCTGCGCGAGCCTCGGCGCGCGGCGCGACAGCCACTCGCCGCCCGCGGTCCACGCGAGCGACGCGTCGGCCACCGCGCCCGGCCCGGTGTCGCGGCGCTCGACGCGGCCCTTCGCGGCCAGCGTGATCCCGCCGCCCTCGAGGCGGCCGTCGACGTCGAGCGGCACGCGGTCGCGCGCGAAGAGCACCGGGTCGCCCGTCGTCGCCTCGAGCGTCCAGCGCACGCCATCCGCGTCGATCGTCCCTTTCCACGCGTAGCGGCCTTCGGTCCCGGGCGACACCTCCATCCGCGGGATCGCCACCGTCTGCGCCTCGCCGCCGGGCGGTCGCCAGCTCGCCTTCGCGTCGACGACCGCGAAGGTGCCGGTGAGCCGGAACGCCGCAGCGCCGCGCTTCGCGCCCGGCGCCGCAGGCGCGGCGGCCGCCGACGGGCCCGGCGCGGCGCCGCCGAGCACCCAGTTGCCGCGGCCGTCGGCGAGCCGTTCGAGCGCGACGTCGAGCCCGTCGATCTCGAGGCCCTCGACGACCACCGACCTCGAGCGGAGCAGCGGGAAGATCGCGACCGCGCCCTTGACGCTCCGCGCATGCGCGAGGTCGGGACGCGACGCGCCGGGAGGATTCGAGATCGAGACGTCCTGCGCGACGACGGCGAGGCGCGGCCACAGGTCGAGCGCGAGCCCGCGCGCGGTGACCTGGCGGCCGGTGAGGCGGCCGATCTCCCCTTCGGCGTAGCGGCGGATCGCCTCGGTGTCGATCCTCGCGTACGCGACGACCGCCGCGATCACCACCAGCGCGACGAGCGCGCCCCCGGCGACGGCGATCCAGCGCAGCGGGCGCACGGTCGGGTCCGCTCCCGGCGTCAGGACTTGCGCACGCTGCGCACGCGCAGGTTCGGCACCGCGGCGATCACCTTCGCGCCGGCGACGCAGTCGACGAAGTAGCGCTTGCGGCCGCCGATCTCCTCCTCGACGAGACCGTGGATGTCCGTGTCGAAGCCCGGGAAGCGCTCGTTGAAGTCGCGCGCGAACTGCAGGTACTTGACGATCTGCCGGTTGAACCGCTCGCCCGGGATCAGGAGCGGGATGCCCGGCGGGTACGGGGCCGGCTTCATCGCGGGCTCGAGGTTCGACACGTACATCTCGGTCGTGATCCGGCCGATGTCGTTGGCGCGGTAGATCCCGTGGATCGCGTCGCACAGCTCGCGCAGGCCGACCTTCTCGTAGCGCGGGTGGGCCGCGACGAACTCGGGCAGCACGCGCCACAGCGGCTGGTTGCGGTCGTAGTCGTCCTTGAACTGCTGCAGCTCGGTCACCATCGAGTTCCAGCGGCCCTTGGTGATGCCGATCGTGAACATGATGAAGAACGAGTAGAGCCCGGTCTTCTCGACGATGATCCCGTGCTCGGCGAGGTACTTGGTGACGATCGCCGCCGGGATGCCCGGGTCCGCGAAGTCGCCGTCGACGTTCAGGCCGGGCGTCAGCACCGTCGCCTTGATCGGGTCCAGCATGTTGAAGCCGGGCGCGAGGTCGCCGAAGCCGTGCCAGCGCTCGTTCGCGCGGAGCATCCAGTCCTCGCGGCTGCCGATGCCCTCGGGGACGAGGCGGTCTGGGCCCCACACCTTGAACCACCACGAATCGCCGAACTCCTCGTCGACCTTGCGCATCGCGCGGCGGAAGTCGAGCGCCTCGCGGATCGACTCCTCGACGAGCGCCGTCCCGCCCGGGGGCTCCATCATCGCCGCGGCGACGTCGCAGGACGCGATGATCGCGTACTGCGGCGAGGTCGACGTGTGCATCAGGTAGGCCTCGTTGAAGCGGAAGCGGTCGAGCTGCCGGGTCTCCGAGTTCTGCACGAGGATCTGCGAGGCCTGCGAGAGCCCCGCGAGCAGCTTGTGCGTCGACTGGGTCGAGAACACGAGCGCGTCCTTCGAGCGCGGCCGGTCACGGCCGATCGCGTGCATGCCGCGGTAGAAGTCGTGGAAGGCCGCGTGCGGCAGCCACGCCTCGTCGAAGTGCAGCGTGTCGATGCTCTCGCCGGTCAGCTCCTTGATCGTGTCGACGTTGTAGACGACGCCGTCGTAGGTGCTCTGCGTGATCGTGAGGATCCGCGGCTTGGTCTTGACGTCGCGCGCGAACGGGTGGGCCCGGATCTTCCGCTGGATGTTCTCCCAGCGGAACTCGTCGCGCGGGATCGGGCCGATGATGCCGAGGTTGTTGCGCGTCGGCGTCAGGAACACCGGGATCGCGCCGGTCATCGTGATCGCGTGCAGGATCGACACGTGGCAGTTGCGGTCGACGACGACGACGTCGCCCGGCGCGACCGTCGCGTGCCAGACCATCTTGTTCGACGTCGACGTCCCGTTGGTGACGAAGAACAGGTCGTCGGCGTTGAAGATGCGCGCCGCGTTGCGCTCCGAGGCCGCGACCGGCCCCGAGTGGTCGAGGAGCTGCCCCAGCTCGTCGACCGCGTTGCAGACGTCGGCGCGAAGCAGGTTCTCGCCGAAGAACTGGTGGAACATCTGGCCGACCGGGCTCTTCAGGAACGCGACGCCCCCCGAGTGGCCGGGGCAGTGCCACGAGTAGCTGCCGTCGCTCGCGTAATGGGTGAGCGCGCGGAAGAACGGCGGCGACAGCCCCTCGAGGTAGGCCCTCGCCTCGCGGATGATGTGGCGCGCGACGAACTCCGGCGTGTCCTCGAACGCGTGGATGAAGCCGTGCAGCTCGCGCAGGATGTCGTTGGGCAGGTGCGACGAGGTGCGCGTCTCGCCGTAGAGGTAGATCGGGATGTCGGCGTTGCGGACGCGGATCTCGCGGATGAAGTTGCGCAGGTTCACGACGGCCGGGTCGAGCTCGGGGCCCGGCGTGAACTCCTCGTCGTCGATCGACAGGATGAACGCCGAGGCGCGCGACTGCTGCTGCGCGAACTGCGCGAGGTCGCCGTAGCTCGTGACGCCGAGGACCTCGACGCCCTCCGCCTCGATCGCGCGGGCGAGCGCGCGGATGCCGAGGCCGCTCGCGTTCTCGGAGCGATAGTCTTCGTCGATGATGACGACGGGGAAGCGGAATTTCATCGAAGGGCCTCGGGATCGTGCGCGGGTCACCGGGCGCCCGGCGGGCGCCGACGCCGCTTTGCGACGCGGATTGTCGCGCGGTTCGCGGGCGGGCGCGATGCCTGTGACCGCGAAATCGCGGATTGGTGCCGCCGGGCGCGACGGCGGCGCAACACCGCCGCGGCGCGCGGCTCAGCCGTGCGCCACCACGATCGCCGCCGCCCAGGCGAGGAGCCCGAGGCCGAGCGGCGTGCGGATCCGGTGGCCGCCCGGCAGGTTCTTCTCGACCGCCATCGCGGCGGCGATCGCGAGCATCCAGCCGGGGTTGCCCATCCCGACGACGAAGGTGACGAGCATCAGCGCCCAGCAGCAGCCCACGCAGAACGCGCCGTGGTCGAGTCCCAGCCGGAACGCTTCGGCCGCCGGCCGCCGCCCGTGCCAGTGCGCGTTCACGAAGCCGAAGGTCGAGCGGCAGCGCTCCAGGCAGCGGTACTTGAGCGACGAGAACTGGAACGCTCCCGCGAGCCCCAGGACCACGGCGCCGATCAGCCAGGCCCGGCCGGCGAGGCCGGGGAGCCGCGCCGCCGCGGACCGGATGCCGGCGTCGGCCGCGTGCGCCGCCACGCCGAACGCCAGCCAGGCGACGGCGTAGCCGGCGAGCACGAGCGCTACCAGCGTGCCGGCGTCGGGCCGGCCGTCGACGGCGCGGCGGAACGAGCCCACGAGCGGGAGCACCGTGGGCACCATCATCGCCGCGATCATCAGGAGCCACGCCAGGCCCGTGACCAGCGCCGGCACGAGGACCTCGCCGCCCGGGACGGCGCGGCACAGCGGCGACAGCGCCAGCGCGTCGCCCCACCCGCCGTGGTCGAGCCAGCCGCGCCAGGGGCTCGCGCTCCACAGCGCGAGCAGTGCCCACGCCGGCACGACGACGCCGGCGATCAGCATCGCCGACAGGCGCCTCGCCTCGCGCCCGCGCGGCGCGGCGATCGCTCCGCTCGCTCCCGGCACGTCGTTGGAGCCGGGGCGCGGCGGCGCCGCGCCCGCGGCCGCCTTCGCTAGGACTGGAACACGAACGTGCTCTGCAGCGCGTTGTGGCCCTTGAGGTCGACGTCGATGCCGAGCTTCGCGTTCTTCGAGCGGTAGGTCGTCGCCTTGCCGACGAACACCGGCGCGCCCGGCACCGTCGAGAACACGGTCTCCGCCAGCGTGGTCGTGGCGCCGCTCGCGCTCTTGTACGGCTCGAGCTCGGCGTGGCCGACGCTGCCGACGCGGATCGTGCCGTGGCCGCCGTGCACCTCGAAGCGGATCGGCACCTTCTCGACCGACACGACCTCGCCGACGAGCTTCGCGAGGTCGGCGACCGGGCCGCCCTTCTTGCCCGTGTAGACGGCGAGCAGCGCCTGTTCCTGGTCCGGCCGGATCGTGTCGTTGAGGTAGACCGCGGCCTTCCAGTTGCCCTTGAGGATGTTGCCCGGGACGTGCGCGATCATCGCCAGCGTGCAGCCCGAGACGTCGACGCCGTCGACCTTGCCCCGGTCGAAGTGCCAGGCGACGATCGTGTCGCAGGTGCCGTAGTCCGGATCCTCGCCGATCCAGCACGGGCACAGCACGCGGCAATTGCAGACTTCGAGGAGACGACCCTCGAGATGGTAGGACATGGGGCCTCCGGCAGTCGTTGGTGGGAAGCCAGCAGCCGGGGTCGTGCCCCGGTGGACGGTCATCCTACGCCCGGCGCGAGGCCATTGTCACAGCAATATTCGCGTCCCGGGGCCGTCCGGGCGCCGTGGACGCATCCGGCCGCGGACGCCGGATTCTCGTCTCCGATCCCTAGCGCCGCCCGCCCGCGAGCGCGACCGAGCGTGGGTCCGCGCGAAGCCTCGCCATCGCCCAGACGCCGACCGCCGGCCCGATCGCGAGCGGCACGAACGCGTAGCGCCAGCCGAGCGCGTCGACGAGCGGCGGCATCAGGTGGATCGTGGTGAGCGTGAGCGTGAACCCGAGTGCTGTCTGCAGCGTCAGCATCGTGCCGACCCGGGACTTGTCGGCGAGCTCCGCGATCGACGCGGAGAACTGCGCCGAGTCCGCGACGATGCTCACGCCCCAGACGAGGCACACCGCGACGACGAGCGCCGGCGGGCCGCCGTAGAGCGCGCCGATCCCGGCCGCGCAGCTCCCCGAGATCGCCATCGACACGATCGTCAGCGTCGTGCGCCCGAGGCGGTCGGCGAGGAAGCCCGCCACGACGCAGCCGATCGCGCCCGAGCCGATCGTCGCGAACGCCGCGAGCTTCGCCGCGGTCGGCGCGGCGTCCGCGGACATCGTCAGCGAGAAGCTCGCGCCCAGGAAGACGCCGACCCACGCCCACATCGCGTAGAGCTCCCACATGTGGCCGAGGTAGCCCAGGTTCGCGAGGCGCAGCGGCACGTCGCGCCACGCGTCGAGGACCGCGTGCGGGTCGAACTTCGGGGCGGCCGCGCGGTTCGGGCCGACGCCCGCGAGCAGGATCAGGCCGGCGGCCGCGGTCGCGGTCACCGAAGCCGCCGCGACCGGGATGCGCCAGTCGACGCCGCCGAACGCGTTGAACAGGTGCGGCGACGCCGAGCCCAGCGTGAGCGCGCCGACCAGGATGCCGACGAGGAGCCCCATGTCGCCGTCGGCCCAGGTCGACGTGAGCTTCATGCCGACCGGGTAGACGCCCGCCAGCGCGAAGCCGGTGAGGAACCGCAGGAGCGGCATCGCGATCGACGACGGGTCGACCGCGAGCAGCAGCGCGTTCGCGCCCGCGCCCAGAACCGCGGCGCCCGCGATGAAGCGCCGGAGCTCGAGGCGGTCGGCGAGCGAGAAGAACGCGGAGACGAGGCAGCCCGCGACGAAGCCCAGCTGCACGCCCGAGGTCAGCGCCGACTGCATGAAGCCGGACAGGCGGTACTCGGCCACGAGCTGCGGGACGACCGCCGACGCCGAGAACCACAGTGCCATCGCCAGCAGTTGCGCGAGGGCGATGATCGCGATCGAGGCGCGCTTGGACGGCGGGGTCACGGCGAAATCAGGTCGGATGCAGCGGCATCGAATTCACACGGACCCGCGCCCCGGCCCGTTCCCGCACGGCTCCACGCGTCAGATCTTCGGCAACGTGACCCCTTGCTGCTTCTGGTACTTGCCGCCGCGGTCCTTGTACGAGGTCTCGCAGACCTCGTCGGACTCGAAGAAGATCACCTGCGCGACGCCCTCGTTCGCGTAGATCTTCGCCGGCAGCGGCGTCGTGTTGGAGAACTCGAGCGTCACGTAGCCCTCCCACTCGGGCTCGAACGGCGTGACGTTGACGATGATGCCGCAGCGCGCGTAGGTGCTCTTGCCGAGGCAGATCGTCAGCACGTTGCGCGGGATCCGGAAGTACTCGACGGTGCGCGCGAGCGCGAACGAGTTCGGCGGGATGATGCAGACGTCGCCGTGGAAGTCGACGAACGACTTCTCGTCGAAGTCCTTCGGGTCGACGATCGTCGAGTTGATGTTCGTGAAGATCTTGAATTCCTGCGAGCAGCGGATGTCGTAGCCGTAGCTCGACGTGCCGTAGCTCACGATCCGGCGCCCGTCGACCGAGCGCACCTGGCCGGCCTCGAAGGGCTCGATCATCCCCTGCGCCGCCATGCGGCGGATCCACTTGTCGGCCTTGATCACGTGTTCTGCACCACGATGCTCGGGAACTTCGCCGAGAAGTCCTCGGCCTTCTGCGCGACCGCGACGGCGACCTTGCGCGCGATCTGCTTGTAGACCTGCGCGACCGGGCCGTCGGGATCGGCGACGACGGACGGGCGCCCCGAGTCCGCCTGCTCGCGGATGCGGATGTCGAGCGGCAGGCTGCCGAGGAACGGCACGCCGTAGTCGCGGCACATGCGCTCGCCGCCGCCCTCGCCGAAGATCCGCTCCGCGTGGCCGCAGTTCGAGCAGACGTGGATCGCCATGTTCTCGACGATCCCGACGATCGGCACGCCGACCTTCTCGAACATCTTGAGGCCCTTGCGCGCGTCGAGCAGCGCGATGTCCTGCGGCGTGGTGACGATCACCGCGCCGGTGACCGGCACCTTCTGCGACAGCGTGAGCTGGATGTCGCCGGTGCCCGGCGGCATGTCGACGACGAGGTAGTCGACCTCGCGCCAGTTCGTGTCCTTGAGCAGCTGCTCGAGCGCCTGCGTCACCATCGGCCCGCGCCAGACCATCGGCGTGTCGACGTCGATCAGGAAGCCGATCGACATCGCCTGGACGCCGTAGGCCTCGAGCGGCTCGAGCGTCTTGCCGTCCTTCGACTCGGGCCTGCCGTGGATGCCGAGCATCGTCGGCTGCGAGGGCCCGTAGATGTCGGCGTCCAGCACGCCGACGGTCGCGCCCTCGGCCGCGAGCGCGAGCGCGAGGTTGACCGCGGTCGTCGACTTGCCGACGCCGCCCTTCCCGCTCGCGACGGCGACGATGTTCTTGACGCCCGGCACGAGCTTCACGCCGCGCTGCACCGCGTGCGAGGTGATCTTCTGCCCGACGGCGACGCTCACGCGGCCGACGCCCGGCAGCGTCGCGAGCGCGTCGGCGATCTGGCGCCGGATCGCGTCGTGCTGGCTCTTCGACGGGTAGCCCAGCAGGACGTCGACGCTCACGTCCGCGCCCGACACCGCGACCTTGCGGATCGACTTGCCGGACACGTAGTCGCGCCCGGTGTTGGGATCGACCAGCCCCTTGAGGCGGGCCTGGACGTCGGCTTCGGCGATCGGCATGGCTGGGGGCCCGCTTCGGGAGCGGGCAGGAGGAACGTGGCGACCGTCGATTCTAGCCGATCCCGCGCGGGCGCCCCGGCGTCGCGCGAAGGCGCCGCGAGCCGCTTTGCTAGAATCGAACGCTTCCCCCTGATTGCCTCAAGGTCTTCGATGCCCGCCGCTTCCCGGACGCTGTTCGTCACGACGGCCCTGCCGTACGCGAACGGACCGTTCCACATCGGCCACGTCATGGAGTACATCCAGGCCGACGTCTGGGTGCGCTTCCAGCGCATGCGCGGCGCGAAGGTGCACTTCGTGTGCGCCGACGACACGCACGGCGCGCCGATCATGCTGAAGGCCGAGGGCGAGGGCATCACGCCCCAGGCGCTCGTCGCGCGCATCGCGGCGACGCGGCCGAAGCACCTCTCCGGCTTCCACATCAGCTTCGACCACTGGCACTCGACCGACTCGCCCGAGAACGTCGAGCTGTCGCAGGACATCTACCGCAGGCTCAAGGCGCGCGGGCTCGTCTACGGCAAGCCGGTCGAGCAGTTCTACGACCCGGTCAAGGCGATGTTCCTGCCCGACCGCTACATCAAGGGCACCTGCCCGAAGTGCGGCGCGAAGGACCAGTACGGCGACGCCTGCGAGAACTGCAGCTCGACCTACGCGCCGACCGACCTGATCGACCCCTACTCGACGCTGTCGGGCGTGCGCCCCGAGCTTCGGACCTCCGAGCACCTGTTCTTCCGCCTCTCCGCGCCCGAGGTCGTCGCGTTCCTGCGCGAGTGGACCGCGCACCCGTCGGCCGGACGGACGCTGCAGCCCGAGGTGCTGAACAAGGTGCGCGAGTGGCTCGGCCCGCCCGACGGCGAGAGCAGGCTCGCCGACTGGGACATCTCGCGCGACGCGCCGTACTTCGGCATCCCGATCCCCGACGCCCCCGGCAAGTATTTCTACGTGTGGCTCGACGCGCCCGTCGGCTACCTCGCGAGCCTTTACGCGCACCTCGGGTCGCGCAAGGCTTTCGACGCGTTCCTCGAGCGGCCGGACGTCGAGCAGTACCACTTCATCGGCAAGGACATCGTGTACTTCCACACGCTGTTCTGGCCGGCGATGCTGAAGTTCGCCGGGAAGCCGTACAGGGTGCCGGACAACGTGTTCGTGCACGGCTTCATCACGTTCGGCAACGAGAAGATGTCGAAGTCGCGCGGCACCGGCATCAGCCCGGACGTCTACCTCGACCTCGGCCTCAACCCCGAGTGGCTGCGCTACTACCTCGCGGCGAAGCTCAACGGCCGCGTCGAGGACCTCGACTTCAACCCCGACGACTTCGTCGCGCGCGTCAACAGCGACCTCGTCGGCAAGTACGTCAACATCGCGAGCCGGGCGGCGAGCTTCCTGTCGAAGCACTTCGGCGGCCAGCTGTCCGACGAGCGCGAGCACCGCCGCGAGTGGTGGTCGTCGCTCGCGGCGGGTGCGGAGGACGAGATCGCCGAGGCGATCGACGCCCGCGAGTACGGGAAGGCGCTGCGCCGCGCGATGGAGGTCGCCGACGCGATCAACCGCTACTTCGACGATCGGCAGCCCTGGCTCCTCGCGAAGGATGCCGCGAAGCGAGGCGAGCTGCACCGCGTGGTCAGCGACTGCATCGCGGGCTTCAAGAACCTCACGGTGTTCCTCGCGCCGGTGCTGCCGGCGACCGCGCGCAGGGCGGCGGCGTTCCTCGGCATCGACCGCGACCTCCGCTGGGACGACCTCGGCACGGAAGTCGCCGCCGTCGGGCAATACGAGCACCTGCTCGCGCGCATCGACCCGAAGCAGGTCGACGCGCTGATCGCCCCCCCCACGCCCCAGCCCGCTCCCCGCGAGCGGGGAGCGGGAGCAGGCCAGGCGAGCGCCGGCGCGAGAGCCGTCGCGCCGGCCGGTTCCTCTCCCGCTCGTCGGGGTGAGGGGCAATCCCGCGAGGCGCCGGGAGAGGTCCGGGACGAGGGGCACATCTCGATCGACGACTTCACGAAGGTCGACCTGCGCATCGCGCGCATCGTCGCCGCCGAGCACGTCGACGGCGCGGAGAAGCTCCTCAAGCTCACGCTCGACGTCGGCGAAGGACGCCACCGCACGGTGTTCGCGGGGATCAAGGCGGCGTACGACCCGGCCGCGCTCGTGGGCCGGCTGACGCCGATGGTCGCGAACCTCGCGCCGCGCAAGATGAAGTTCGGCGTGTCCGAAGGCATGGTGCTCGCCGCCTCCGGCGACGGGCCGGGCGTCTTCCTGCTCGCGCCCGACGCGGGCGCGACGCCGGGCATGCGCGTGAAATGAGGCGCGCGCACGCCCTGCGCCGCCGGGCGCACGGCACGGATCGCGTCGCACGCCGATGACGCCCGACGCGCTGACGCTGGTGCTCGTCGCGATCACGGCGTGGCTCGCGATCGGCGCGCTCGGCATCGCGGGGTGGCGGCGCCTTCGCTTCGTCAGCCGCGTGCTGTTCCCGGCCGGCGCCGCGGTCGGCGTCCTGCTCGCGGCCGCCGCGTTCGCCGGGCTCTCGCAGCCCGCGCGCGCGGTCGTCCTGCCGCTCGGCCTGCCGGACCTTCCGTTCCACCTGCGCCTCGACGCCCTCTCGGCGTTCTTCCTCCTGCTGCTCGGCTCGGCCGGCGCCGCGATCTCGCTGTTCTCCGCCGGCTACTTCCGCTCGAGCGAGGGCGCGCCTCCCGGGCTCGTCTGCTTCCAGTACCACGCGTTCCTCGCCGCGATGGCGCTGGTGCTGGTCGCCGACGACGCCTACGCGTTCATGGTCGCCTGGGAGACGATGGCGCTCGCGTCGTACTTCCTCGTGACCACCGAGCACCGCATCCCGGAGATCCGCCGCGCGGGATTCCTCTACCTGCTCGTCGCGCACGTCGGCGCCATCGCCATCCTGCTCGCGTTCGGCGTGCTGCACGGCGGCAGCGGCGACTACAGGTTCGAGGGGATGCGCGCGGCAACGCTCTCGCCTGCGTGGGCGTCGATCGGGTTCTTCCTCGCGCTGTTCGGCTTCGGGGCCAAGGCGGGGCTCATGCCGCTGCACGTCTGGCTGCCCGAGGCGCACCCCGCGGCGCCTTCGCCGGTCTCGGCGCTGATGAGCGGCGTGATGCTCAAGACGGCGATCTACGGGCTCCTGCGCGTCGCGTTCGACCTCCTGCACCTGCAGCTGTGGTGGTGGGGCGTGATCGCGCTGGCGATCGGCCTCGCGACCGCGCTCTTCGGGGTGATCTTCGCGGCCGCGCAGACCGACATGAAGCGGCTGCTCGCCTACTCGTCGATCGAGAACGTCGGGATCATCGTCGCCGGCATCGGCCTCGCGATCCTGTTCCGCGCGTACGACAAGCCGCTGCTGGCCGCGATCGCGATGACGGCGGCGCTCTACCACTGCCTCAACCACGCGTTCTTCAAGAGCCTGCTGTTCCTCGCCACCGGCTCCGTGCTGCACGCGACGCGCGAGCGCAGCCTGGGCAAGCTCGGCGGGCTGATCCACCGGATGCCGTGGGTGGCCGCTTTCGCGCTGGTGGGCACGCTCGCGATCGCGGGGCTTCCGCCGCTCAACGGCTTCGTCTCCGAGTGGCTGCTCCTGCAGGCGTTCCTGTTCACGCCCGAGCTGCCGCAGTCGTTCGTCAACATGCTGGTGCCGATCGCGGCGGCCGCGCTCGTGCTGGCCGCCGCGCTCGCCGCCTACGTGATGGTCAAGTTCTACGGCGTGATCTTCCTCGGGCGGCCGCGCGAGCCCAACCTCGCGTACGCGAAGGACGCGGGCCGGTACGAGCGCGTGGCCCTGGGCGCGCTGGCGGCGGGATGCGTGCTGCTCGGCGTGTTCCCGACCGCGGTGATCCGCGCCCTCGACCCGGTGAACGCGCTCCTGGTCGGCGCGTCGGCGACGTCGTTGCCGGGCCCGTGGTGGCTGCTCGCCCCGTTCGGCGAGGACCGGTCGAGCTACAGCGCGGCCATCGTGCTCGCCGTCATCGTCGGCGTCGTGCTCGTCGCGATCCAGGTGGTGCACCGGCTCTACCACGGCCGCGTGCGGACGGCGGACCCGTGGGACTGCGGGTACCCGCTGCAGACGCCGCGCATGCAGGACACGGCCGAGGGCTTCGGGCAGCCGGTGCGCCAGGTGTTCGAGCCGATCTTCCGCATCGAGCGCCACCTGCCCTCGCCGTTCGACGACGAGCCGCGCTACCGCATGAAGGCCGACGACCCGTGGTGGACCGGGCTCTACCTGCCGATCGCGCGCGCCGCCGAGCTGGCCGCGCGCTTCGTCGGGAGGATCCAGCAGGGCAGGATCTCGGTGTACCTCACCTACAGCTTCGCCACGCTGCTGGCGCTGCTGTTCTTCGTGCGATGACGGCGTCGGCGCTCCTCTCGCAGGCGATCCAGCTCGCGCTGGCGCTCGCGCTCGCCCCGCTGCTCGTCGGCTGGGTGAACCAGTGCCGCGCGTGGCTCGCGAACCGCAGCGCGCCGCCGCTCTTCCTCCCCTACCGCACGATCCGCAAGCTCTTCACGAAGGACGCGGTGGTCGCCTCGAACGCGTCGCCGGTCTTCCGCCTCACGCCCTACGTCGTGTTCGGCGCGATGGTCTGCGCGGCCGCGATCGTGCCGTCGCTCGCGACCGACCTGCCCTTCGCGCAGGCCGCCGACGCGATCGCGCTCGTCGGACTGTTCGCGCTGGCGCGCGTGTTCATCGCGCTCGCCGCGATGGACATCGGCACCGCGTTCGGCTCGCTCGGCGCGAGGCGCGAGATGTTCGTGGGGTTCCTCGCCGAGCCCGCGCTCCTGATGGTGCTGTTCACCGCGTCGCTCATCTCCGGCTCGACGTCGCTGCCGTCGATCGTCGACACGCTCGCCCACCGGGAGCTCGCGATCTACCCGAGCCTCGCGTTCGCCGGCGTCGCGTTCACGATGGTGTCGCTCGCCGAGAACGCCCGCATCCCGGTCGACAACCCGGCGACGCACCTCGAGCTCACGATGATCCACGAGGCGATGCTGCTCGAGTACTCGGCGCGGCACCTCGCGCTGATCGAGTGGGCGTCCGCGCTCAAGCTGTTCAACTACTCGTGCATCGGCCTCGCGCTGTTCTTCCCGTTCGGCGTCGCGGCCGGCGCCGACGACTGGGCCGCCATCGCCGTCGCCGTGCCGGTCCTCGTGGCGAAGCTCGCCGCCGGCGGCTTCGGGCTCGCGCTGATCGAGACGGCATCGGCCAAGATGCGCATCTTCCGCGCGCCCGAGTTCCTCGGGACCGCGTTCCTGCTCGCGGTGCTGGCGATGCTCGTCCGCCTGCTGCTGGGGTCCTGAGCCGTGGCGCCGTTCTACTCGCAGCTCATCAACCTGTTCGCGGCGATCCTGCTGCTGCTGTCGTTCGCGATGCTCTCGCAGCGACGGGTCCTGTCGCTGATCGACCTGTTCGCCGCCCAGGGCCTGGCGCTCGCGGCCTCGACCGCGGTCGTCGCCTACGGGACCGGGCAGCACCACCTGTACGGGTCCGCGGCGCTCACGCTCGCGCTCAAGGTCTTCCTGCTGCCGTGGATCCTGCACCGGCTGATCCGCCGTCTGGACGTCAAGTGGGACGTCGAGGGGCTGATCAACGTCCCGACCACGATGCTGATCGGCATCGTGCTCGTCGTGTTCGCGTTCAACCTGGCCGTGCCGATCTCGCAGCTCGCGAGCACGGTCACGCGCTCGACGCTCGGCATCGCGATGGCCTGCGTGATGCTGTCGTTCCTGATGATGATCACGCGGCGGAAGGCGATCCCGCAGGTCATCGGGTTCCTGTCGATGGAGAACGGGCTCTTCTTCGCGGCGACCAGCGCGACCTACGGCATGCCGATGGTCGTCGAGCTCGGGATCGCCCTCGACGTGCTGGTCGGCGTCCTGATCCTCGGCGTGTTCTTCTTCCAGATCCGCGAGCAGTTCGACAGCCTCGACCTCAAGCACCTCGAGACGCTCAAGGAGGGCGAATGACGACGGCCCGCGGCCGGAGGCGCCGGTGATCGAGATGCTGGCGGTGCTGGGCTTCCCGCTCGCCGGCGGGCTCGCGCTCGCGCTCGTCGGGCACCGGCGCGAGGCGGCCGCCGTCAACATCGCGGCGAGCCTGGCGACCTTCGTCGCCGCCGTCGTGCTGACCGCGCGCGTCGTCGTCGACGGGCCCATGCTCGTGCTGGACCGGCTATTCTTCGTCGACCCGTTCAACGTGTTCCTCGTCACGCTGACCGCGTTCGTCGGGTTCACGACGTCGCTCTTCTCGCGGCCGTACATGCGCGTCGAGCACGAGCGCGGCCACGTGAACGCCGCCCGGCTGCGCCTCTACCACAGCATGTACCAGCTGTTCGGGTTCACGATGCTGCTGGCGCTCACCACCAACAACATGGGCATCCTGTGGGTCGCGCTCGAGGCCGCGACGCTGACGACGGTGCTGCTCGTCTCGCTCTACCGCACCCCGGCGAGCCTCGAGGCCGCCTGGAAGTACTTCATCCTGTGCGGCGTCGGGATCGCGCAGGCGCTCTTCGGCACGATCCTGCTGTTCTTCGCCGCCGAGAAGGTGCTCGGCGCCGCCGGCGGCGCGCTGCTGTGGACCGAGCTCAATGCGGTCAAGGGCCAGCTCGAGCCGACGGTGCTGTCGCTCGCGTTCGTGTTCCTGCTGGTCGGCTACGGCACCAAGGTCGGCCTCGTCCCGCTGCACAACTGGCTCCCGGACGCGCACGCCGAAGGCCCGACGCCGGTCTCGGCGGTCCTCTCCGGGCTGCTGCTCAACGTCGCGCTCTACGCGGTCGTGCGCTGCAAGGTGCTGGTCGACGGCGCGATCCCGACCGCGTTCGCGAAGAACCTGATGATCGGGTTCGGGCTCATGTCGGTCGTCGTCGCGGCGTTCCTGCTCTCGCGGCAGAAGGACGTGAAGCGCCTGTTCGCCTACTCGTCGATCGAGCACATGGGCATCGTGACGTTCGCGTTCGGCATGGGCGGACCGATCGCGAGCTTCGCCGGCCTCCTGCACATGACCGTGCACTCGCTCACGAAGTCGGCGATCTTCTTCGCGGCCGGGCACGCGACGCAGAAGTGCGGCACGCAGCAGATCGACGGCATCCGCGGCATGATCACCGCGAGCCCGGTCGTCGGCTGGGGCCTCATGATCGGAACGCTCGCGATCCTCGGCATGCCGCCGTTCGGCGTGTTCGCGAGCGAGTTCCTGATCCTCACGACGGCGATGCGCGAGCAGCCGTGGGCGACGCCGGTGCTGCTCGTCGCGCTCGCCGTCGCGTTCGCGTCGGTGTTCTCGAAGGTGCAGCCGATGGCGTTCGGCGATCCGGCCGCCACGCGCCTGCCGCACCGGCCGGCGATGGCGCCGGTGTTCGTGCACCTCGCGATCGTGCTGATGCTGGGCCTCTGGATCCCGCCGTTCCTCGCCGGCTGGTACCGGCAGGCGGCGCAGCTCATCGGCTGACGCGATGGACTTCTCCGCGCTCGGCCTGCCCTCCGCCGCGATCGCGTCCGCGGTTCCCGCCGTGCGCGTGCCGGTGGCGTCCGGCCAGCTCGTCGCCGCCTGCCGCCTGGCCCGCGAGCAGGGCGCGCACCTCGTGGCGCTGTGGGCGAGCGACGACCGCGACCGCGGCGCGGGGACGGTCGTGCGCGTCGCGCTGCAGGACGCCGCGGGCCTCGCCGTGCTCGAGGCGACGGTCCCCGACCTGCCGGGCGCGGGCTACGGCGACGTGTCGTCGATCTTCCCGGCGGCCGCGCGCATGCAGCGTGCGGCGTTCGATCTCGTCGGCGTCGCGTCCGAGTCCGTCGACCAGCGGCCCTGGACCTGGATGGCGAGCTGGCCGATCGACCGCTTCCCGCTGCGCCGCGACTTCGAGGCGTCGCCCGCCTGGGAGCCGGGCCAGGAAGACTACGCGTTCGTGAAGGTCGAGGGCGACGGCGTGCACGAGATCGCCGTCGGGCCGGTCCACGCCGGCATCATCGAGCCGGGGCACTTCCGGTTCCAGGTCGTCGGCGAGAAGGTGCTGCGGCTCGAGGAGCGGCTCGCCTACACGCACAAGGGGATCGAGAAGCGTTTCGAGGCGATGCCCCTCGCCGACGCGCACCGCCTCGCGGGCCGCGTGTCGGGCGACAGCACCGTCGCCTACGCGTGGGCCTGGGCGCAGGCGGTCGAGTCGATCGCGGGCGTCTCGCCGCCGCCGCGCGCGTCGTGGCTGCGCGCGCTGGCGCTCGAGCGGGAGCGCGTCGCGAACCACCTGGGCGACCTCGGCTACCTCGGCAACGACGGCGGCTTCGCGTTCGGGCTCGCGCAATTCTCGCGCCTGAGGGAGGAGGTGCTCCGCGCAAACCTCGCGGCCTTCGGGCATCGCCTGATGATGGATGCGATCGTGCCCGGCGGCGTCGCGAAGGACGTGGCGGCGTCGGAGCTGCGCTCGATGGCGGACGAGGCGAAGCGGATCGCGCGGGAGGTCGCCGCGCTGCGCGAGATCTACGACGAGCACGACGGGCTGCAGGACCGGTTCCGCGCCTGCGGCCGCGTGCGCAACGACCTCGCGACGAGGCTCGGGCTCACCGGCCTCGCGGCGCGCGCGAGCGGCGTCGCTCGCGACCTGCGCTGCGACTTCCCGTCCGCGCCCTGGGACGCGCTCGAGGTGAAGCGCGCGGGGCACGACGACGGCGATGTCGCCGCGCGCGTCGCCGTGCGGTTCGACGAGCTCGCCGAGTCGCTTCGCCTCATCCGCGCCATCGCGGAGGGCGCGCCCGAAGGCGAGATCCGCGTGCCGGTCGGCGAGCCGCCGCCGCACCGTCTCGGCCTGGGGTACGTGGAAGGGTGGCGCGGCCCGGTGCTCTGCGCGCTGGAGGCCGGGCCGGGCGGGACGGTGCGCCGCTGCCATCCGCACGACCCGTCGTGGTCGAACTGGCCGGTGATCGAGCACGCGGTGATCGGCAACATCGTCCCGGACTTCCCGCTCATCAACAAGTCGTTCAACCTCTCGTACAGCGGGCACGACCTGTAGGCCCCGGCATGCTGCGCATCCTGAAGCAGATCGCGAAGACCGGCATCCGTACCGAGGCGCCGCCGGCGGCGGACGAATCGCAAGACGTAACGCGCCTGGGCGCCGAGGTGCGCCGCGTTCTCGGTCGCGCGCTGGCGATCCGCCAGGTCGACGGGGGCTCGTGCAACGGCTGCGAGCTCGAGATCCACGCGCTCGGCAATCCGTACTACAACCTCGAGGGCCTGGGCATCCGCTTCGTCGCGAGCCCGCGCCACGCGGACCTCCTGCTCGTCACCGGGCCGGTGTCGAAGCACATGGCGATCGCGCTCAAGCGGACCTACGACGCGACGCCCGAGCCCAAGCTCGTCGTCGCCGTCGGCGACTGCGGCTGCACCGGCGGGATCTTCGGCGAGGGCTACGCGACCGTCGGACGCGTGTCCAACGTCATCCCGGTCGACGTCGTCGTGCCCGGCTGCCCGCCCACGCCGACGGCCCTGCTGCGCGGCATCCTCGCGGCCATCGCGGTGCGCGCGCCCGCGCGCGACGCGCCCGACGCCCCGCCGGGGCCCCCTCCGCGCTAGGACGCGTCCCGGCGCTCCGGCGGATACACGCCGGCCAGCCGCGCGATCAGGATCGCGAGGTACAGCGCGCCGGTGATCTGCTCGAGGACCGAGAGCGACCGCGCCTGGCGCGAGATCGGCACGATGTCGCCGAATCCGGTGCTGGTCAGCGCGGTGAAGCTGAAGTACAGGAGGTCGTAGAGGTCGATGCTCGACGGATTCCCGCCCTCGGCGAACGACGGGACGTAGAAGTACCCGACGATCGCGTAGAGGTAGGTCCAGAACACGCCGATCAGGAGATAGGCCGCGGCGGCGCCCCAGAGCTTGTCCGCCGTCATCACCTCGGGCCGGAACACGTAGCGCAGGAGGTAGCCGATCGTGAGCGCGTAGACGGCGGCGCTGAGCGCCCAGGCCTGCCAGATCAGCGGCCGGTCGTCGTACAGGATCGACATCGCCTGCAGGAGCAGCGCCGGGATCGCGAGCAGCAACGCGATCACGAACGACAGCGCCGAACGCCCGACGGCCGCGACGGACGCGACCACGACGAAGGCGTTCAGCGCGCCGAGCGCGAGCCTCCCGTAGGTCGTCGGCTCGATGAACGGCGTCACCGCGATCATCGTGACGACGACCGCGAACAGCCAGAAGCACCGCTCGAAGAAGACGCGGCCGACGGCGACGCGAGCCCGCTCGAGGCCCATCGGCGTCCCGATCAGCCGAAGAACGACACGCGGCCCGTCGCGACGTCGTGCATCGCCGCGGTCACGCGGAGCTCCTTCCTCTCGACCAGGGCGCGGATCACCTCGCTGCGCGAGACGATCTGCGCGGCCGCGAGCTTCGCGTTGGCGTCGGCCACTTCCTGCACGTAGACCGCGTTCTTCGACGTCGCGTCGCCCTTCGCCTGCACGGCCTGGATGGCGGGCCCGAAGTGGCGAAGCATGGCGGTCAGGTGGCCGAGCCTGGCGCCGTCGATCGCGCCCTTGATCGCGCCGCACCCGCTGTGGCCGAGCACGACGATCAGCCGGGCGCCCGCGAGGCGCGTCGCGAACTCGAGGCTGCCGACGATGTCGTCGTTGACGAAATTGCCGGCGATGCGCGCGCAGAACACGTCGCCGATGCGTTGGTCGAACACGAGCTCGGGCGGCACGCGCGAGTCGATGCAGCCGACGATCGCGGCGAACGGCGCCTGGCCGGCCGCCGTCGCGCGCACCTGCGCGCGGAGGTCGCAGTTGACGGTGCGGCCGGCGACGAACCGCTCGTTGCCTTCGGCGAGCAGCCGCAACGCGGCATCGGGCGAGGTCTCGCGCTGGCGCTGCGGCGTGAAGACCGCGCACTCGGCGGGCGCGAGCGCGGGCGGCGAGTCCGCCGCCGCGACCGCGCGAGCGGCCGACGCCGCGCCGATCGCGGGAACCGCGAGGACGAAGCGTCGCCGGTCGAACATGGGACGCCCGCTACTTCTTCGCCGGCGTGACGGCGATGGCGACGGCCTCGGTGTAGGTCGCCTCGACCTGGTCGCCCTTCGCCACCAGCGCGAACTGCTTCGGGTCCCGCACCTTGAGGTCGACGGTCCGCTGCGGCCCCTTGAGCGTGACCGTCTGCGTGGCCGGGTCGACGGCGATCACGTCCGCGATGACGGTCACCTGCCGGCCGACCGCGCCGGCGGGAGCCGCGCCTTCCTTCGCGCGCATCGCGCCGGCGGACTCGGACTTCTGCACCGTCATGCCGCCGCCCTTCTTGAGCTCGAGCGTCAGCGCCTCGACGTACTGGACGTCGACCGCGTCGCCGACCTTCATCTGCGCGAAGTTGCGCACCTCGGGCCCCGCCGTCAGCGTGATCTCGCGTCCCTGCGGGCCTTTCAGCGTCACCGCGCGGGTCTTCGGGTCGATCGCGGTGATCGTCGCGGTGACGTTGACCGTCTGCGCGGCGCCGGCGACGCCGGGACCCTTGCCGACGATGGTCGCGCCGGTTTGCGCGGAAGCCGGCATCGGCAGGATCAGGACCGCGGCGAGCGCCGCGGCGGCGGGAAGGATCGTCTTCATGTTTGTTGCTCCTCGCGGCGGCTGGCCGCGTTGTCGAGAATCGTGAATCGGGATGCGCTACGGTTGTCCGAGGAACAGGTAGGCGCTGCGATAGCCGCCGTCCATCACGCCGTAGCCCAGGAACAGCGGGCCGACCGGCGTGTCCGCGCCGAAGAATACAGCACCGGAGACGAGCGTCCCCGTCAGGTTGCCGGGGACGATCGGCTGGTTCATCCGGCCGACTTCCGCGGATGCGCCGAAGTAGAGCCCGGGGACGAGCTTCAGCTCCGCCATCTTGTAGAGGTAGATGAGCCGGCCGAACTCGAGCTGCTGGCCGAGCAGCGCGCCTGCCGGAAGCCCGGACTGCTGCAGGAAGCCGCCCCATTGCGCCAGGTCGTAGACCGGCAGGTCGTTGCCGCCCACCGACCCGGAGTAGCGAAGCGTCGGTATCAGCGTGTGCCTGCCCCACGACGCCGCGGCGACGCCGGTCGCGTCCAGCTTCGTGTAGTTGTCCCGCGCGCCGATGGACCTCGACGAGGCGAACATGGCGACCGTCGCCGCGAAACCTTCTCGCGGGAACTGCGCGCTGTCGAGCTGGTCGACGATCGCCCGGAACTCGTAGCCGCCGCGGGCCACCGAGCTCGGGTTCGGCTCGTACTCGGGCGCGCCGGTGTCGAGCGTCGCGGAGGTGCGGCCGGCGCCGATGCCCAGCCGCACCTCGCCGTAGCGGGTGAAGGCGGCGCCGACGTCGACCGCCGCGAACATCGACCTCAGGTTGTACCGCGCGATCCGATGGTCGCCCTCGAACAGGTCGAGGGCGCGCCTCAGGATCGTCGCGCGAGGCGCGACGAACAGTCCGTTGCGCGTGCCGAGCGGCTGGTAGAACTCGGTGGACAGGAACGACACCTGCCCCATCTGCAGGTCGGTGCGCCATTCCGCGCCCAGCGGGTTGATCCAGGTCTTGCGGTAGCTGACGGCGAGGTTGAAGTTGTTGTCGCCCTTGAAGTCCGACTGGAGCCCGAGGCCGAAGCGCAGGTAGTTCGGCCCCCAGCTCTTCTCGATCGCGTGGATCGACACGATCTGCTTGCCCGCGTCCTGGATCAGCTGGTAGTCGACGTGCTCGAAGTCGCCGGAGCCGTAGAGGCGCTTCAGGTCGCGGTCGAGGCGGCCGCTGTCGAGCACGTCGCCCGGCTTGGTGTCGAGGAAGTCGAGCAGCGCGTCCGGGTTGACGCGATCGAGGCCGGGGAAGCGGATGTCCGCGACCACTTCGGGCGGCTTCTCCGGCGGCGCGGCCTGATGCGCGCGCAACTCCGCGTAGGCCGGCGCCGGCAGCGCAAGGGCGGCGAGGCGAGGCGCGGCCAGACGCGCGGCCGCCTCGCCGATCGGCACCGTCTTGGGCAGGTTGTCGAAATCGCCCGCCGAGAACCGGCCCAGCGCGGGCTCGATCAGGATGTCGGTCGGCTTGAGCGACGCGAGCGACGCGCGCACGTTCTGCTCGGTCAGGATGTTGATCATCTGGCCGGTCACGCCGAGGACCGACCCGAGCTGGTCGCGCGTCATCAGCGGCGTGCCCAGGTTCACCGCGATCACGATGTCGGCGCCCATCGCGCGCGCGACGTCGACCGGCAGGTTGTTCGTGAGCCCGCCGTCGACGAGCAGCATGTCGTCGATCTCGGCCGGCGCGATGACGCCGGGCACCGACATGCTCGCGCGCATCACGCGCGGCAGGTCGCCGCGGTCGAACACGACCGGCTTGCCGGTCACGAGGTCGGTGGCGACCGCGCGGAACGGGATCGGCAGGTCGTCGAACCGGACCGTCTCGTGCACCTTCGACAGGCTCCTCAGCACGGCCTCGAGCTGGATGCCGCTGACGACGCCCTTCTGCAGCAGGATTTCGCGGTCGCGGACGCCGAGCTCGAGGCCGAAGAGGATCGAGCGGTCGTCCTCCTTGCGGCGAACCGTCTCCTCCTGCCGGGGGGGCTTGTCCTTGAACAGCACGTCGGTGCGGATCGCCTCGATGAGCTTCTCCATCTCCGGCACCGACATGCCGCTCGCGTAGGCGCCGCCGACGAGCGAACCCATGCTCGTGCCGGTGATGCAGTCGACCGGGACGCGGAGCTCCTCGAGGACCTTGAGGACGCCGATGTGCGCGGCGCCGCGCGCGCCGCCGCCGGAGAGGACGAGGCAGATCATCGGGCGACCTTCGGGCTTGCGAATCTGGCCGGAAGGGGCAGGCTGCGCCCAGGCCGCGCCGGTAAGCGAGGCGAGCAGGCCCAGGACAACGGCAGCGACCCAGCGGAAGGCCGGTCGAGAAAGGCGAATCGTCGATGACACGTTGCGCCAAGCATCGCACGCGCGCCCGAGGACGCGCAAACGCGCGGGAGGGCGACCGATGGCGCACCCGACGCGCGTCGACGCGCCTGTAGACTAGCGGCCCGGAAGCCCCGAATCCCGGAGCCCATGGCTCGACAGGCGACACCCAGGAAGGCCCCTCGGCGCAAGGCGGCCGCGCGCCCCGCCCGCGGGTCGGCGCCGGACGTCGAGAAGGTGCGAAGCCTCGCGTCGCGCGGCCGCCACGCCGAGGCGATCGAGCGCGCCACCGCGGCGCTCGCGAGCGCGGGCGCGGACCCTGCGGTTCGCGCCGACCTCCTCGAGCTGCGCTCGGAATCGCACATCGCGCTCGGACGTCTGGACGCGGCGGGCGACGACGCCGAGGCGCTCGCGGCGCTCGCGAAGGCGACTCGAGCCACCGGCCTGGAAGCGCGGGCGCTGTTGCGTCGCGCCGGGGTCGCCCTGCGGCGCGGACGCTACGACGAGGCCGAGGCCTGTGCGGCTTCGGCGGTCGCCAAGGCCCGTCGATCGTCGTTGGCCCACGCGCACGCCGAGGGCCTCGCGCTGCTGGGAGAGGCCCAGGTGCGCGCCGGCAGGCCCGACGAAGGCATCGCGAACGGCCGGAAGGCCGCTGCCCTCTACGCTTCGCTCGGCGACGCCGTGGGGGAAGGCCGCGCGCACTGGACCGCCTCGCACGGACTCGTTCGCGCCGACCGCCTCGAGGCGGCCGCCGTGGAAGCCGAGCGGGCCCGGGCCCTGGCGGAGCAGTCGGGCGACGCCTACGGTCTCGGCAACGCCTGCAACATGCTCCACCAGACGAACCCGGACATCGCCGACAACCTGCGCATGCTGCAGCGGGCGCTGGAAGCCTTCGACCGATCGGGATACGTGGAGCGCCGCGCGACCGTCCAGGCCAACCTCGCGATCCTCTACTCGAATCTGGGGCTCAATCACCACGCGCGTCGCATGCAGATCGAGGGCGTCGACCTCGCGCGCTCGATGGGCGCCGTCGATTCGCACGCGCACGCGCTGGCGAACCTGATCGACTACGAAATTGCGCTCGACGCGCTCGAGGACGCGGAGAGGCACGTCGCCGAGCTCGCGTCGCTCGTCGCCGCCGGCGGCAACCGCAGGGACCGGCTGGAGCAGCTCGCCTGGAAGCGGGGATCCCTCGCCTACGCCCGGGGAGAGGCCGGCGCCGCGGTTCGCCACCTGCGGGAAGCCGTCCGCTTCGCGAAGGGCGCCTGGACCCGCACGGAAATGGTCACGCTGGCGATGCTGACCAAGGCGGAGCTCGCCAACGGACAAGCGCGGGCCGCGCTCCGCTCCGCGACGCGGGCGATCAAGCTGCATCGCGAGCAGGGGCTGCTCGATCCGGACGGAACGCCCGGCCAGGAGATCTGGTGGCAATACTCGCGCGCGCTCGCCGCGAACGGCGACGCGGCGGGTGCCTGGCGCGCGCTCGAGCAGGCGCACGCGCTGCTGCTGCGGAGCATCGCCAACCTTCGCGACGCCGGCCTGCGCCGAAATCTGCTCTGCAGGGTCGCGAGCAATCGCGAGATCCTGGCCGCCTGGGTCGAGCAGGGCACCACGCGCAAGCTTGCAGCCGATCGCCTCTACGCGCACCTCGCGATCGAGTCGAGCGTCCGAGAGCCGTTCCGTCGCCTCGCCGACACCGGCGTCCGCCTGAACGCGCAGCGAAGCGAAGCCGAGCTGAGGTCGTTCCTCGTCGAGGAGGTCGCCGAGCTCACCGGCGGCGAGCGTGTGATCTTCGTGCTCGAACGAGACGCCGGACGCGAGGCCGCGGAAGCCCTGCTTCCGAAGGGCGAAGACGCGCGCGCCGAGTTGCGCGCGATACGCCACCATCTGGACCGGGCCGCGGCCACCGGCACGACGCTCCTGTTGCACACGCCGGGCAATGCGCGACGGACCTCGCAGCGCTCGCGCATCGTCGCGCCGCTGGTCCGGCATGGCGAGCTCGTCGGGCATCTCTACGTCGACGTCGACGGCCTCTACGGCCGCTTCGACGACACCGACCGCGACATGGTGGCGATGCTCGCGACCCAGGCCGCCGTCGCGCTCGAGAACGTGCGCTGGTCGGAGGGCCTCGAGCGCAAGGTCGCCGAGCGCACCGAGGCGCTGTCCGCGAGCAATGCCGCCCTCGAGCAGCGCGCGGGCGAGCTCGCGGTCATCAATGCGATCCAGCAGGGCATCGCAGGATCGCTCGACTTCCAGGGCATCGTCGACCTGGTCGGCGGCAAGTTGCGCGAGGTATTCGCCACCGACAACATCGGCATCCGCTGGCGCGATCCGCGACCGGCCTCATCCACTACCTCTACGAATACGAGCACGGCCGGCGCATCCATCCCGCGCCGTTCTTCCTGTTCCGGGCGGTCCGTTCGAGCGCCTGAGGCGACGCGACCGTGCCGGTGGTCCACGGCACCTACGCCGGCCGCGGCAACGGGCAACCCTCGAGGGCACCGACGCGAGCCGTTCCATCATGATCGTCCCGATCCTCGGCAACGACCGCGTCGCCGGCGCGATCGTCGTCGAGGACTACGAGCGCGACCACGCGTTCGACCCGGCGAAGGTCCGCCTGTTGCAGACGATAGCCAGCGTCGATGGGCGTCGCGCTGGAGAACGCGCGCCTGTTCGACGAGACGCAGCGGCTGCTCAAGGAGACCGAGCAGCGCAACAGCGAGCTCGCGGTCATCAACAGCATCCAGCAGGGCATGGCCGGGTCGCTCGATCTCAAGGGCATCATCGACCTCGTCGGCGACAAGCTGCGCGAGGTGTTCGGTAGCGGCAACGTGTCGATCGCCTGGCTCGACGACCGCCCGACGTCGTCACGCATCTCTACGACTACGAGCACGGGAGCTGGCTGACGCACGTCCACGCCGATGCCGCGAAGCCGAGCGAGGCGGAACCTGCGCGTGGCCACGCGCGAGCCGATCGGATTCGCGAACCGCGCCGAGGCGCGCGCGATCGGCCACAAGGTCATCGAGGGCACCGACGGTTGCCGAAGTCGGCCGTGTTGGCGCCGGTCTTCGCCGGGGACCGGGTCATCGGGCGTCATCACGCTGGAGGACTACGAGCGCGAGCACGCGTTCGGTCCCGCCGCGCGTCCGGCTGCTCGACGATCGTCGCACCGCGATGGGCGTTGCGCTCGAGAACGCCCGCCTGTTCGACGAGACGCAGCGCCTGCTCAAGGAGACCGAGCAGCGCAACGCCGAGCTCGCGGTCATCAATGCGATCCAGCAGGGCATGGCCGGGTCGCTCGACTTCCAGGGCATCGTGGACCTCGTCGGCGACCGGCTGCGCGAGGTGCTCGACACCCGCGACATCGGCATCCGCTGGCGCGATCCGGCGACGGGCCTCGTCCATTACCTCTACGAATACGAGCACGGCAAGCGCCTCCGCATCGATCCGATGCCGCCCGTCCCGGGCGGCACGTTCGAGCGCCTGGAGGCCACGCGCATGCCGGTGGTCTACGGCACCCACGCCGACGCCGAGGCGATGGGGCACAAGGTCGTCCCCGGCACGGATGCGAGCCGTTCCTCGATGATGGTGCCGATCCTCGGCAAGGACCGCGTCGCCGGCGCGATCATCGTCGAGGATTACGAGCGCGACCACGCGTTCAGCCCGGCGAACGTGCGCCTGCTGCAGACGATCGCCGCGACGATGGGCGTCGCGCTCGAGAACGCGCGCCTGTTCGACGAGACGCAGCGGCTGCTGAAGGAAACGGAGCAGCGCGCGGCCGAGCTCGCGGTCATCAACAGCGTCCAGCGGGGGATGGCGGCCGAGCTGGACTTCCAGGCGATCGTCGACCTCGTCGGCGACAAGCTCCGCGAGGTGTTCCGCACCGGCGACATCGGCATCGGATGGTGGGACGAACGGGCGGAGCTCATGCATCCGCTCTACGAATACGAGCACGGCGCCGCCTGCAGCTCCGGCGCCGCTCCGCCGAGGGCTGGTTCCACGTGGCGGCGACGAGGCAGCCGCTGGTGCTGAATTCGCGTGCCGAGCAGGACGCCGCCGGCTCCACCACGCTGCCCGGAACCGACACGGCGCTGTCGATCGTCGTCGTGCCCATCGTCGCCAGCGATCGCGTGGTCGGCAGGCTGATTCTCGAGAACCACGAACGCGAGAACGCCTACGGGGAAGCGGACGTGCGGCTGCTCACGACCGTCGCGGCGAGCATGGGTGTCGCGCTCGAGAACGCCCGGCTGTTCGCCGAAACGCAGCGGCTGCTCAAGGAGACCGAGCAGCGCAACGCCGAGCTCGCGGTGATCAACAGCATCCAGCAGGGCATGGCGGGATCGCTGGACTTCCAGGGCATCGTCGACCTGGTCGGCGACAAGCTGCGCGAAGTGCTCGGGACGCCGGACCTGATGATCCGCTGGTACGACCCGAAGACGAACCTGAACCACTACCTCTACGAATTCGAGCACGGGCGGCGCCTCACCGTCTCGCCGTCGCCGCCGAACCCCGGCGGCATCTTCGAGACGATGACGAAGACCCGGCAGCCCGTGTTCTTCAACACGGCCGCCGACCGCACGAAGCTGAACGCCCCGCAGGTCCCGGGCTCCGACCGGAGCAAGTCGTCGGTCTACGTCCCGATCCTCGGGAGCGACCGCGTCATGGGCGTGATCGGCACGCAGAGCTTCGAGCGGGAGAACGCGTTCGGCGAGTCCGAGGTGCGGCTGCTCACGACGATCGCGGCCAGCATGGGCGTCGCGCTCGAGAACGCGCGCCTGTTCGACGAAACGCAGCGCCTGCTGAAGGAGACCGAGCAGCGCAACGCCCAGCTCGCGGTCATCAACAGCGTGCAGCAGGGCATGAGCTCGCTCGACTTCGGCGACCTGGTCGGCGACAAGCTGCGAGGTGCTGCGCCTGGGCATCAGCATCCTCGATCGACGACGGCATCTACCAGGCGGTCGGCGACAAGATCCGCGAGGTGTTCCACCACGCCGACATCGGATCCCGGATCGTCGATCCGTTCGATCGACGTGCCGATCGTCCGACGCGTCCCCTACTACTACAGCGCGATTTCGCGTTCGGCGCCGCCGCCTGCTCCGCACGGTCGCCGCGTCGATGGGAGTCGCGCCGACGCCGATCGAGCGAAGCGGTGCTGACGCGCCACGTCCTGGAGACTCTCGATCGACGGCATCTACCACGTGCGACAAGATCCGCGAGATCTTCGCGATCAACGAGAACCTGGCCGAATCGATGCGGGCGCTGACGCGACGTGCTCGAGCTCCGCCGGACGCGGTCATCGCGCGGAGCCGCTCGGCGGTGACGAGAAGTCGAGCGTGCTGGTCCCGCTCTTGGTGGGCGAGCGCGCCTGGGGCGTGCTCAACCTGCTCGACATGCACCGCGAGAACGCGTTCAGCGAGTCGGACGTCCGGCTGCTCGAGACGCTCGCCGCGAGCATGAGCGTCGCGCTCGAGAACGCGCGGCTGTTTGGCGAGACGCAGCGGCTGCTCCACGAGACCGAGAAGCGAAGCTCCGAGCTCGCGGTCATCAACAGCATCCAGCGCGGGATGGCCGAGAAGCTGGACTTCCAGGCGATCATCGACCTCGTCGGCGACAAGCTCCGCGAGCTGTTCGCGAGCGACGACTTGAGCATCATGTGGATCGACCTCGGGGCCGGCCTACAGCGTCCGCTGTACGTCTACGAGCACGGCCGGCGGCTCACGATCGCGCCCTCGCCGCTCGAGCCGAATCGACTCGTCGTGCGCGAGCTCGCCGCGGGCCGGACGGTGGTCGCACGGAATCGCGCCGCGATGAAGGCCGTGGGCCTCAGGATCGTGGCGGGGACCGACATCGCGCTGTCGTGCGTCTTCGTGCCGGTGATGATCGGAGGTCAGCTGCGGGCGACGATCTCGCTCGAGAGCTTCGCGCGCGAGGATGCGTTCGACGAGGACGCCGTGAGCCTGCTGTCGACAGTCGCGGCGTCGATGGGCGTCGCGCTGCAGAACGCGCGCCTCTTCGACGAAGCGCAGCGTCGCGCGCGCGAGACGGCGGCGCTCGCGGAAGTCGGCCGCGAGATCGGTTCGACGCTCGATCTCGCGAAGGTGATGGACCGGATCGCGCACCACGCGAAGGACCTTCTGCACGCGGACAACAGCGCGATCTTCCTGCCGGACGCGAGCGGCCGCACCTACCGCGCGATCACCGCGCTCGGCGACGTCGCCGACCAGCTCCGCGCGACGACGGTCACCTCCGGCGAGGGCATCATCGGCAGCCTGCTCGAGGCCGGCCGCGCCGAGTTCGTCAACGACACCGACGCCGACCCGCGCGGCATCCAGATCGCCGGCACGGGCCAGAGCTCCAACGAGCGGATGATGGTGGCGCCCCTCGTCGCGGGCGAGGCGGTGAAGGGCGCGATGGCCGTGTGGCGCACCGGCGGCAAGCCGTTCGACACCACCGAACTCGAGTTCCTGGTCGGCCTGTCGCGCCAGGCGACCGTCGCGCTGCAGAACGCCCAGTTGTACAACGAGACGAAGGACGCGCTGGAGCGCCAGACGGCGACCGCGGAGGTGCTGCGCGTGATCAGCGAGTCACCCGCGGACGTGCAGCCGGTGCTCGAGGCCGTCGCCCAGCGCGCCGGCGTGCTCTGCCGCGCGGACGGCGCCCGCGTCTGGCTCCTGGAGGAAGGCGTTCTCCGTGCGATGACCAACTACGGTCCGATGTACGCGGCGCGGGACGCGGTCGAGACGCTGCCCCTCACGCGTGAGTCGGTCGGGGGCCGCTCGTTCCTGGAACGACGCGTGATCCACGTCGAGGACTTGGTCGCGGTCATAGACACCGAATACCCGGCCGTCCGCGCGCTGCAGGCGCGCTACGGGATGCGCACCGTGCTCAACGTCCCGCTGCTCCGCGAGGGCGAGGCGCTCGGCGTCCTCACGCTTCTGCGCAACGAGGTGAGGCCGTTCGCGCCCGCCGAGATCGCGCTGCTGCAGACCTTCGCCGACCAGGCGGTGATCGCGATCGAGAACGTGCGGCTGTTCAACGAGACCAAGCAGGCGCGCGCCGCCGCCGAGGCGGCGAACGAGGCGAAGAGCGCGTTCCTCGCGACGATGAGCCACGAGATCCGCACGCCGATGAACGCGGTCATCGGCATGAGCGGCCTGTTGCTCGACACGAAGCTCGACGCCGAGCAGCACGACTACGTCGCGACGATCCGCGAGTCGGGCGACGCGCTCCTCACGATCATCAACGACGTGCTCGACTTCAGCAAGATCGAGGCCGGCCGCATGGAGATCGAGGCGCAGCCCTTCGACCTGCGCGAGTGCGTCGAGTCCGCGCTCGACCTCGTGTCCGCCCGCGCCGTCGAAAAGGGCCTCGACCTCGCGTACGTCTTCGAGGGCGACGTGCCGCCGGCGATCGTCGGCGACGTGACGCGCCTGCGCCAGGTGATGCTGAACCTGCTGTCGAACGCGGTGAAGTTCACCGACCACGGGGAGGTCGTGCTGTCGGCGAGCGGCGCGCCCCGCCCGGACGGGTCGGTCGGCCTCACGTTCGCGGTGCGCGACACCGGCATCGGCCTCACGCCCGAGGGCATGGACCGGCTGTTCCAGTCGTTCACGCAGGCGGATTCGTCGACCACGCGCAAGTACGGCGGCACCGGGCTCGGGCTCGCGATCAGCAAGCGGCTCGCCGAGCTGATGGGCGGCCGCATGTGGGCGTCGTCGGAGGGCCCCGGCAAGGGATCGACGTTCTCGTTCTCGATCGTCGCGCGCCCGGGCGAGCTCCCGGCCGCGAGGCATCGCGAGTTCATCGGCGTGCAGCCGGCGCTCGCGGGCAAGCGCGTGCTGGTCGTCGACGACAACGCGACCAACCGCCGCGTGCTGGAGCTCCAGGCGGCGAAATGGGGCATGGCCTCGCGCGCGACCGGCTCGCCCCGCGAGGCGCTCGAGTGGCTCGACGCGGGCGCCGGGTTCGACGTCGCGATCCTCGACATGCACATGCCGGAGATGGACGGCGTGGCGCTCGCGCGCGCGATCCGCTCGCACGGCGCGCCGCCGCCGCTGGTGCTCTTCAGCTCGCTCGGCCGGCGCGAGGCCGGCGACGCCGAGGCGCTGTTCGCCGCGTTCCTCACCAAGCCGATCCGCCAGTCGCAGCTCTTCGACGTGCTCGCCGGCCTCTTCGCGGCCGAGCCCGCGCCGAAGGCCGCGCCCGCCGCGGCCCGGATCGACCCGTCGATGGCCGCGCGCCACCCGCTCCGCATCCTGCTGGCCGAGGACAACGTGGTCAACCAGAAGCTCGCGCTGCGCCTGCTCCAGCAAATGGGCTACCGCGCGGACCTGGCCTCGAACGGCATCGAGGCGGTCGAATCGGTCGAGCGGCAGGATTACGATGTCGTGCTGATGGACGTGCAGATGCCCGAGATGGACGGCCTCGACGCGACGCGCGCGATCTGCGCGCGCTGGCCGACGGGCGAGCGGCCCCGCATCGTCGCGATGACCGCCAACGCGATGGCCGGCGACCGGGAGATGTGCCTCGCGGCCGGCATGGACGACTATCTGACCAAGCCGATCCGCGTCGAGCGCCTCGTCGAGGCCCTCGGCCAGGTTCCGGCGAGAGGCGACCGCTGACATGACGCCCTCCCCGATCGACCGCGCGACGCTCGACCAGCTCAAGGCGAGCGCGGGCGCCGATTTCGTGCGCGAACTCGTCGACACGTTCCTCGCCGACGCGCCGGGCATGCTCGCGCAGCTGCACGAGGCGCTCGGCTCGGGCGACGCCGCGACGTTCCGGCGCACCGCGCACTCGCTCAAGTCGAACGCGAGCACTTTCGGCGCGAACGCGCTGGCCGCTCAGGCGAAGTCGCTCGAGCTCGGCGGCCTCGACCCGGTCCGCGCGGCCGGCGGCGCGCCGCTCGCCGACCTCGAGCGCGAGTATGCGCGCACCGCGATCGCGCTCAAGGACGCGGCGCATGGCTGACGGCGGCTACGGCGGCGCGCGGGTGCTCGTCGTCGACGACAACAAGGTGAACCGGCTGCTGCTCATGCGCAGCCTGGAGCTCATGGGCCACCGCGCGGGCGCGGCGGAGAACGGCCGCGTCGCGCTCGAGATGATGCGGCGCGACCCGTTCGACCTCGTGCTGCTCGACATCGAGATGCCCGAGGTGGACGGGTTCGCGGTGCTCGCCGAGATCCGCCGCGACCTCGCGCTGCGCGACGTGCCGGTCATCGTCGCGTCGTCGCTCGACGCCATCGACCACGTCGTGCGCTCGATCGAGCTCGGCGCCGAGGACTACCTGACCAAGCCGGTGAACCCGGCGATCCTCAAGGCGCGCGTCGGCGCGAGCCTCGAGAAGAAGCGGCTGCGCGACCAGCAGAAGGAGCTGGTGCGCCGGTTCGCGTCGTCCGAGGTCGCCGACGACCTGCAGCAGACCGGCTTCGCGCTCGGCGGCCGGCACGTGCAGGCATCGGTGCTGTTCTGCGACATCCGCGGCTTCACCCCGCTCACCGAGTCGCAGCCGCCCGACGCGACCATCGAGCTCCTCAACAGCTTCTACACGCTGATGTTCGACGCGGTCTCGGGCCACGGCGGCATCGTGAGCCAGATCGCGGGCGACGGGCTGATGGCGATCTTCGGCGCCCCGCTCCCGCTCGCCGACCACGCGGACGCGGCCGTGCGCACCGGGATCGAGATGCAGCAGATGATCGCGCTGTTCAACGCGGACCAGGCCGCCGCGGGCGCGCCGACGATCCGCATCGGCGTGGGCATCGCGTCGGGCGAGATGGTCGCCGGCTACATCGGGACGCTGCAGCGCGCGGTGTACACGTGCAACGGCGACACCGTGAACCTCGCGGCCAGGCTCGAGCAGCACACCAAGGCGGCCGGCCGCCCGATCCTGATCGACGCCGCGACGCGCGCGGGGCTGCGCGACGACATCCGCGTCGAGCCGCTCGGCCCGGTCGAGATCCGGGGCAAGGCGCACGCGGTCGACGTGTACGCGGTCGATCCGGGCGTCGTGGCCTAGGGAATCCCTGCCTGGCTCCGCGGCGCGCGCGCCGCGTCGCGCATCCGGGAGCCATGCCGGGATTCCCCGGCGCCCTCGCCGTCCCACGGCTCCCGAACCGCCTTCCCGCGACAGCGGCGCTCCCTCTCCCCCGAGCAGTCGACGTCGGCGACGCCGGCCCGGCAATGCACGATAATGCCGGTCGAACGTCGTCCGCCCCGCGTCGCGCCGGCGGAGCGACGTCGCGAGGGAGGAGAGGATGTCGGGAACCGAATGGCAGTCAGGGAAGCGCAGCGCGCGCCGGCGGATCGCGGCGGCGATCGCCGCGATCGCCGCGGGATTGATGGCGGCGGCCGGCGCGCCGCAGGAAGCGCGCGCGCAGGCGCCCTACACGCTCAACGTCGTCGACGTGGCCGGCAATCTCGCGCTGACGCAGGACGCGTTCGAGCTCTACGCGAAGCGGAATCCGGGCAAGGTCGCGAAGTTCGTGTTCACCAAGGCGCCTGCGCCCGAGCTTCCCGGCAAGCTGAAGGCGATGCAGGCCGCCGGGCGCGCCGACATCGACCTCGTCCTGACGGGCGTCGGCTTCCTCGGCAACGCGGTCGAGCAGGGCCTGCTCGTGCGGATCCTGCCCGACCACGCGGCGAAGTTCCCGAACCTCGTCGAGAACTACCAGCCGGCGGCCGCGAAGATGCAGGAACTGGCGCAGGGACAGGGCGTCGAGGTCGTGTTCATGCCGGCCGGTCCGCTGATCGAGTACAACCCGGCCAAGGTGAAAGAGCCGCCGGCGACCGCGCAGGAGCTTCTCGCGTGGTGCAAGGCGAATCCGAACCGGCTGATCTACGCGCGGCCGGCCAACTCGGGTCCCGGCAACACGTTCATCATGGGGCTGCCGTACATCCTCGGCGACAAGGACCCCAAGGACCCGGTCAAGGGCTGGGACAAGACGTGGGCCTACCTGAAGGAGCTCAACGGCTGCATCGAGTACTACCCGACCGGCACCGCCGCGACGATGAAGGAGCTGGGCGAAGGATCGCGCGACATGACGGTGACGATGACCGGCTGGGACATCAATCCGCGCGTACTCGGCATCGTGCCCAAGGACACCAAGGTGTCGCCGCTCAAGGGCATGACCTGGGTCAACGACGCGCACTACATGGTCGTCCCGAAGGGCGTGCCGCAGGACAAGCTCGCGGTGATCCTCGACGTCATGGCGTTCATGCTGACGCCGGAGGCGCAGGCCTACACCTACGACAAGGGCTACTTCTATCCCGGCCCGGCGGTGAAGAACGTTCCGCTGTCGATGGCGCCGAAGGAAAGCCAGGACGCGCTCAGGGAATACGGGCGCCCCGAGTACGAACGTTGGCTCGCCGAGTACCCGCACACGCAGTCGCTGCTCCCGAAGGCGCAGGTCGACGCCTACCGCATCTGGGACGAGCAGATCGGCGCGCAGAAGACCAAATGATCCGGATCGCGTAGCGACCGGATCATTTTCGCGGCGTTCGACCGTCCCCCAGGACGGTCAACGCCGCGGATCGCGCAAGGGGCGTCACGCGCTATCGCGCCCGCCACCGCACGTAGCGAACGTCCGGTTCGCGCTCCTCGTTGCCCGCACCGTCCTCGATCGCTTAGCGACCGGATCATTTGCGGCGTTCGACCGTCCACCAGGACGGTCAACGCCGCGAATCACGCAAGGGGCGTCGCGCGCGCTTGCGCTCGCCGCCGCACGTAGCGCACGTCCGGCTCGCGCTCCTCGTTGCCCGCGCCATCGGTGAATTCGGCGGCGGTGAACCCGTGGCGCTCGTAGAAGCGCCGCGCACGCGCGTTGCGCTGGAACGCCCACAGGTCGATCACCGGCGTCTCGGCCGCGACGCATTCGAGCAGCCGCGTGCCGATGCCGCGGCCGGCCCAGTCCGGCGCGACGTAGAGCTGCGTGAGCCAGGTGCCGTCGCGCGACGCGATGCCGACGATCGCCTCGCCCGCGCACGCGAGCCACACCGAATGCCAGGCGAAGATCGTGTCGCGCATCCAGACGACGTCCTCGTCGGGCGTGTGCACCTCCGCGAGCCACGGCATCGCGGTGCGCATCGACAGGCGGTGCAGCCGGGCGGCGGGAACGACGTCCTCCTCGCCGCGGGGCCTGCGCAGCGTCACGCCGTCCGCGGGCCCCCGCGCCATCGCGGCATCAGCCCAAGAGGTCGCTCGACACCTTGCGCCCGCGCCCGCCCTTCGCGGCCGGTGCGCCCGGCGCCTTCGGGGCGCGCCGCGCGTGCGCCTCCAGCACCGGCTTCAGGTGCCGGCCCGTGTGGCTCGCCGCGCTCCGCGCGATCTCCTCGGGCGGGCCCTCCGCGACGATGCGCCCGCCGCCGGCGCCGCCCTCGGGGCCGAGGTCGACGATCCAGTCCGCGGTCTTGATCACGTCGAGGTTGTGCTCGATCACGACGACGGTGTTGCCGTGGTCGCGCAGCCGGTGCAGCACCGTGAGCAGGAGCTCGATGTCGTGGAAGTGCAGGCCCGTCGTCGGCTCGTCGAGGATGTAGAGCGTCCGCCCGGTGTCGCGCTTCGAGAGCTCGAGCGCGAGCTTCACGCGCTGCGCCTCGCCGCCGGAGAGCGTCGTCGCCGACTGGCCGAGCGTGATGTAGCCCAGCCCCACGTCGAGCAGCGTCGCGAGCTTGCGCGCCACCGCGGGCACCGGCTCGAAGAACAGGTGCGCCTGCTCGACGGTCATCGACAGCACCTCGTGGATGTTCTTCCCCTTGTACCGGATGTCGAGCGTCTCGCGGTTGTAGCGCTGGCCGTGGCACACGTCGCAGGGCACGTACACGTCGGGCAGGAAGTGCATCTCGACCTTGATGAGGCCGTCGCCCTGGCAGGCCTCGCAGCGCCCGCCCTTCACGTTGAACGAGAATCGCCCGGGCCCGTAGCCGCGCTCGCGCGACTCCTTGACCTGCGCGAAGAGCTCGCGGATCGGCGTGAAGAGGCCGGTGTAGGTGGCCGGGTTGCTGCGCGGCGTGCGGCCGATCGGGCTCTGGTCGACGCTGATGACCTTGTCGAAGTGGTCGAGGCCGTCGATCGCGTCGTGCGGCGCCGGCTCCTCCGCGCTGTCGTAGAGGTGGCGCGCGACCGCGTGGTAGAGCGTGTCGTTGATGAGCGTCGACTTGCCGGAGCCCGACACGCCGGTCACGCAGACGAACAGCCCGACGGGGAGCGACAGCGTCACGTCGCGCAGGTTGTTGCCGCGCGCGCCGGTGATCGTGAGGACGCGCTCCGGATCGCGCTTGCGGCGGCGCTCGGGCATCGGGATCTGGCGGTGGCCGGCGAGGTACTGCCCGGTGAGCGAGTGCGGCGCGCGGCGGATCTCGTCGGGCGTGCCCTGCGCGACCACCTGGCCGCCGTGCTCGCCCGCGCCCGGCCCCATGTCGACGACGTGGTCGGCGGACAGGATCGCGTCCTGGTCGTGCTCGACCACGATCACGCTGTTGCCGAGGTCGCGCAGGTGCTTCAGCGTGGCGAGCAGCCGGTCGTTGTCGCGCTGGTGCAGCCCGATCGAGGGCTCGTCGAGCACGTACATGACGCCGGTGAGCCCCGAGCCGATCTGCGAGGCGAGCCGGATGCGCTGCGCCTCGCCGCCCGACAGCGTCTCGGCCGAGCGGTCGAGCGACAGGTAGTCGAGGCCGACGTTGTTCAGGAACGCGAGGCGCGAGACGATCTCCTTGACGATCTTCTCGGCGATCGCCGCCTTGTGGCCCTCGAGCCGGAGCTCGCCGAAGAAGCGCGAGGTCTCCTTCAGCGGCCAGGCCGACACCTCGTAGATCGCGCGCGCCGACGCGTCGGGGCCGATCTTGACGTGGCGCGCCTCGCGCTTGAGGCGCGTGCCGTGGCACTCGGGGCAGGGCTTGCTGTTCAGGTACTTCGCGAGCTCCTCGCGCACCATCACGCTGTCGGTCTCGCGGTAGCGGCGCTCGAGGTTGGGCAGGATGCCCTCGAACGCGTGCTCGCGCGTCATCGGCCGGCCGCGCTCCGACAGGTAGGTGAACGGGATCTTCTCGTCGCCCGAGCCGTTCAGCACGAGCGACTGCACGCGCTCGGGGAGGCGCGCGAAGGGCCGCTCGAGGTCGAAGCCCGCGTGCTTCGCGAGCGACTGCAGCAGCTGGAAGTAGAACTGGTTGCGGCGGTCCCACCCCTTGATCGCCCCCGACGCGAGCGAGAGCTGCGGGAACGCCACGACGCGCTTGGGGTCGAAGAAGCTGATCGCCCCCAGCCCGTCGCAGCGCGGGCACGCGCCGGCCGGGTTGTTGAACGAGAACAGCCGGGGCTCCAGCTCAGCGAGCGAGTAGTTGCAGATCGGGCACGCGAACTTCGAGCTGAACAGGTGCTCGCGGCCGGTGTCCATCTCGACGGCGATCGCGCGCCCGTCGCCGTGCCGCAGCGCGGTCTCGTAGGACTCGGCGAGCCGCTGCTTGAACTCGGGCGCCACGCGCAGCCGGTCGACGACGACCTCGATCGTGTGCTTCGTGGTCTTCGCGAGCTTCGGCACCGCGTCGATCTCGTGCACCGCGCCGTCGACGCGCACGCGCACGAAGCCCTGCGCGCGCATCTCGACGAAGAGCTCGACGTGCTCGCCCTTCCGGTTGCTCACGACCGGCGCGAGGATCGCGAGCTTCGTCTCCGGCGGCAGCGCGAGCGTCGCGTCGACCATCTGCGAGATCGTCATCGACGCGAGCTTCTGCCCGGGATGGTCGGGGCAGTACGGGTCGCCGACGCGCGCGTAGAGCAGGCGCAGGTAGTCGTGGATCTCGGTGACGGTGCCGACGGTCGAGCGCGGGTTGTGCGACGTCGCCTTCTGCTCGATCGAGATCGCCGGGGACAGCCCCTCGATCAGGTCGACGTCGGGCTTCTCCATCAGCTGGAGGAACTGGCGCGCGTACGCGGACAGCGACTCGACGTAGCGGCGCTGGCCCTCCGCGTAGAGCGTGTCGAACGCGAGCGAGCTCTTCCCGGAGCCGGAAAGGCCGGTGATCACGATCAGCCGGTGGCGCGGCAGGTCGAGATTGAGGTTCTTGAGGTTGTGCGTGCGTGCGCCGCGGATGCGGATGAGGTCCATGCGTGCTCGGGAGGCTGGCCCCTCGCGGATCGGTCCGTCGGCCTAGTCCCGACGGTCGAAGGCGCGCGAGGCGAACCTGTTAGTATAGTGCTTCCGGCGCGTCAGGCGGCAACCCGTCGTCGACCGCGATTCGCCGCCGCAGGCCCGTCCCGTTCCCGAGTCCCCGATGTCGTCGATCGCCGCAGCGCCGCGCGCCGAGAGCCGGATGACGCCCGCGGAGCGCCGCGCGACCGCGTGCCTCGCGGGCGTGAGCGGCCTGCGCATCCTGGGGCTGTTCATCGTGCTGCCGGTGCTCGCGCTCCACGCGGAGTCGCTGCCCGGCGGCCACGATCCCGCGATGATCGGCCTCGCGATCGGCGCCTACGGCCTCGCGCAGGCGGTGCTCCAGATCCCCTACGGCTGGGCGTCGGACCGCCTCGGGCGCAAGCCGGCGATCGCCTCGGGCCTCGCGGTGTTCGCCGCCGGGAGCTTCCTCGCGGCCTGGGCGCCCACGCTCCCCTGGCTCGTCGCGGGGCGCGCGCTCCAGGGCGCCGGCGCGGTCTCGGCGGCGGTGATGGCGCTCGCCGCGGACCTGACGCGCGACGTGGTGCGCACGCGCACGATGGCGGCGATCGGGATCACGATCGGCGCCTCGTTCGCCGGTTCGCTCGTCGCCGGCCCCGCGCTCTCCGGCGCGATAGGCGTGCCGGGCATCTTCGCGCTCACCGGCGTGCTCGCGTGCTGCGCGATCGCGGTCGTGCGCTGGGGCGTTCCGGATCCTCCGCCCGCGGAGCCTCTCGCCGTCGACCGCGCGAGCCGGCGCCGCACGATCGTCGATCCGCAGCTGCTGCGGCTCGATTTCGGCGTGTTCGTGCTGCACGCGATCCTCGCCGCGCTGTTCCTGCAGGTGCCGTTCGCGCTGCGCGACGCCGGCATCCCGCCGCCGCGCCACTGGACCGTGTACCTGCCGGTCCTCGCCGTGGCGGTCGCGGTGGTGCTGCCGCTGTTCCGCGCCGTCGATCGCCCCGGCCGCAGCCGCGCGGTGCTCGCCGCGACGATCGGCGCGCTCGTCGCCGGCCTCGCGATCCTCGCCGCCGCCGGGACGTCGCTGCCGGCGCTCGTCGCGGGCCTCGCGGTGTTCTTCGCGGCGTTCACGCTGCTGGAGGCCTGGCTGCCGTCGATGGTGTCCCGCTTCGCGCCGCGAGATGCACGCGGCACCGCGATCGGCGTCTACAGCGGGATGCAGTTCCTCGGCATGTTCGCCGGCGCCGCGAGCGGAGGCGTCATCCTGAAGCACTGGGGCCCCGCCGCGGTCTATCTCGCCGGCGCGGGGCTCGCGCTCCTGTGGCTCGCGGCCGGCGCGACGATGTCGAATCCGCCCGCGGCCGCGGAATCCCCTCTTTCGATCGGAAGGACCTGAACGATGGCATCGGTGAACAAGGTGATCCTGCTCGGCAACCTGGGCCGCGACCCGGAGACGCGCTACACGACCGGCGGCGACGCGGTCACGAACCTGCGCATCGCGACCACCGAGACGTGGAAGGACAAGAGCGGCGAGAAGCAGGAGAAGACCGAGTGGCACTCGGTCGTCCTGTTCGGCCGCCAGGCGGAAGTGGCCGGCGAGTACCTGAAGAAGGGCCGCTCGGTCTACATCGAGGGCCGGCTGCAGACGCGCAAGTACACCGACAAGGAGGGCGTCGAGAAGTACTCGACCGAAGTCGTCGCCGACCGGATGCAGCTGCTCGGCGGTCCGCGCGACAGCGGCGGCGGCGCCGACGACGAGATGTCGGGCGGCGGAGGCGGCGGCGGGCGCCAGGCCTCGCGAGGCCCGGGTGGCGGATCGGGTGGCGGCGCGTCGCGTGGCAGCGGGGCGCCTTCGGGCGGCGCAAAGAAGAACGAGGACTTCGAGGACGACATTCCTTTCTGATCCGCATGACGCCGCGAAGCGGAGTCGTGGATTCTCGGGGTCGGGTTCGAAGGACGAAGCGTCCGCCGTACCGCGAAGCGACGCGCGGCGCCCTTCGTACCTGCCCCCCGGGGTG
>JBGAHH010000125.1:0-7904 GCA_044226265.1 Casimicrobiaceae bacterium
GCCTGTCGATCCTCGACCCGGTCAAGCTCGAGACCGACCTCAACCAGCTCGCCGGCGTCGTCACCGTCGGCCTGTTCGCGCGCCGCGGCGCCGACACGATCCTCGTCGGCGGCGAGAACGGCGTGCGGCGCATCGACCTCAGGCGCTGACGCCGCGCACGTCGCCGTTCGCGGCCCCGCGGGCCGCCTGCGGTGCGCCGCCCGCTTCGCGCGCCTCCCATGCCGCGAACGCGCGGCGGACGGCATCGTCGTCGTCCGCCCGCAGCAGGTCGGCGCGCAGGTCCCGGTCGCCCATCGCCGTCGCCACGCGCGCGAGGAACGCGAGGTGATCGTCGGGATGGCCGTCCTCGGGGACGAGGATCGCGTAGAACAACCCGACCGGCTTGTGGTCCGGCGCGCGGAACGCGATCGGCAACCGAACGCGCAGCACGGCCGTCACGCGATGCGGGAAGCCAGGCAGGCGCGCATGCGGCACCGCCACGCCGGCGCCCAGCCCGGTCGAAGCGGCGGACTCGCGCCGCGACAGCGCCCGGAACGCGAGGTCGGGCGAGCAGCCGGCGGAGCGCGCCAGCGCGTCGGCCGCCGCGCGCAGGAGGCCGTCCGCGTCGGGCGCTTCGACGTCGCGCTCGACGACGTGCGGGCAGATCGAGACGTGCCTGGCGGCCATGGCAGGGGCTCCCCGGGATTCGTTGCCTCGATGGTGAGGCCCGCGGCATAACGAAGCCGCAAATATTTCCCCCTGACCCCCCTGCCCCCCCGGGCTCCTCGACCGCTTCCTGCGGCGTCGGGATCGTCTATTGACGCGCCGTTGATGCACGGCCGGCCAGTATTGACGTGAATCACAGACGCCTGCCGCCAAACTGGCGAGCATGCCGATACGAACCGCATGAGGCCCACGATGGACGCCGTCTGGATCGCCTTCGCACTCGTCCTGTTCGCCGCCCTCGCGGGCCTCACGGCGTATTGCGCGTCGTTGAGGAGACCGCAATGAACGACGTCCTGATGCTTCCGCCCCTGGTGATCCGTGCGCTCGTCGTGAGCGCGATGTTCGTGGCCTTCGTGGGCCTGGCCGCCGCGGCCCGCGCGCTCGCGCGCCTCGTCGCGGCGCGCCGCCCCGCGCGCCGCGCGACCGTCCGCCCGCCGTCCGCGCGCCACGTCGTCGGGCACGCCTGACCCCTTCGACTCGCGAGGTTCCCCGTGAGCGTGTTCCTCTGGATCGGCGCCGCGCTGAGCGCCTTCCTGTTCGCCTACCTCGTCTGGGCGCTCTTCCACGCCGAGGACATCTGACATGACCGCCTCGTCCTGGGCGCTCCTCGCGCTCTACCTCGCCGTCCTGCTCGCGACGGTCAAGCCGATGGGGCTGTGGCTCGCGGCCGTCGCCGACGGCCGCCTGCCCGGCCCGCTCGCGCGCGCCGAGTCCGCCGTGCTCCGCGCTTTGCGCGTGCCGACCGACGAGATGGACTGGAAGCGCTACGCGCTCGGGACGCTCGCGATCAGCGCGATCGGCGTGCTGTTCGTCTACGCGCTGCAGCGGCTGCAGGGCGTCCTGCCGCTCAACCCGCAGGGCTTCGGCGCGGTGAGCCCCGACTCGTCGTTCAACACGGCGGTCTCGTTCGTGACGAACACGAACTGGCAGGGCTACGGCGGCGAGTCGACGATGTCGTACCTCACGCAGATGCTCGCGCTCGCGGTGCAGAACTTCCTGTCGGCGGCGACCGGCATCGCAGTCGCGTGGGCGCTGATCCGCGGCCTCGCGCGGCATTCCGCGGCCACGATCGGCAACGTTTGGGTCGACCTCACGCGCGCGACGGTCTGGGTGCTCCTGCCGCTGTCGTTCGTCTTCGCGATCTTCCTCGCCGCGCGCGGCGTCGTGCAGAACTTCGCGCCGTACGCGACCGTCACGATGCTCGAGCCGGTGACCTGGACGGTCCCGAAGACCGACGCCGACGGCAAGCCGGTCGTCGACGCGGCGGGCAAGCCGGTCGAGGAGTCGAAGACCGAGCCGACGCAGACGCTGCCGATGGGCCCGATCGCTTCGCAGGAAGCGATCAAGATGATCGGCACCAACGGCGGCGGCTTCCTGAACGCGAACTCGGCGCATCCCTACGAGAACCCGGACGCGCTCACGAACTTCCTGCAGATGCTCGCGATCTTCCTGATCCCGGGCGGGCTGTGCTATGCGTTCGGCCGCATGGTCGGCGACACGCGCCAGGGTTGGGCGGTGCTCGCGGCGATGGCGATCCTGTTCGTCGCTTTCGCCATCCCGGCGATGGGCCTCGAGCAGGCCGGCAACCCGTCGTTCGCGTCGCTGGGCGTCGACCAGGCGGCGTCGGCCGCGCAGTCGGGCGGCAACATGGAGGGCAAGGAGGTCCGCTTCGGCATCTCGGCCTCCGCGCTGTTCGCGACGATCACCACCGCCGCGTCCTGCGGCGCGGTGATCGCGATGCACGACTCGATGCTGCCGCTGGCCGGCGGCGTGCCGATGCTCCTGATGCAGTTGGGCGAGGTCGTGTTCGGCGGTGTCGGCTCCGGCCTCTACGGGATGCTCGTCTTCGCGATCCTCGCGGTGTTCATCGCGGGCCTCATGATCGGCCGCACGCCCGAGTACCTCGGCAAGAAGATCGAGGCCTACGAGATGAAGATGGTGTCGATCGCGATCCTGGTGACGCCGCTCCTCGTGCTCGTCGGCACCTCGGTCGCGGTGCTCGCCGACGGCGGCCGCGCGGGCATCGCGAATCCCGGCGCGCACGGCTTCTCCGAGATCCTCTACGCGTTCTCGTCCGCGGCCAACAACAACGGCAGCGCGTTCGCCGGCCTGTCGGTGAATACGCCGTTCTACAACGCGCTGCTCGGCATCGCGATGGCGTTCGGCCGCTTCGGCGTGATCGTCCCGGTGCTCGCGGCCGCGGGATCGCTCGCCGCGAAGAAGCGCGCGCCGGCCACCGGCGGCACGATGCCGACCTACGGCCCGCTGTTCGTCTCGCTCCTGATCGGCACCGTGCTGCTCGTCGGTGCGCTCACCTACCTGCCCGCCCTCGCGCTCGGCCCGATCGTCGAGCACCTGGCGCTCTTCGCCGCGCGCTGAGGGCCCACGCCATGACCCGTCCCCGCCTCGCCATGTTCGCGCCGGAGCTCGTGCGTCCGGCGATCGTCGATTCGTTCCGGAAGCTCGATCCGCGCGCCCAGTTCGCGAATCCGGTGATGTTCGTGGTCTACGCCGGTAGCGTGCTCACGACCGCGCTGTGGATCCAGGCGCTCGTCGGCAAGGGCGAGGCGCCCGCGACGTTCATCGGCGCGATCGCGCTGTGGCTGTGGTTCACCGTCCTGTTCGCGAACTTCGCCGAGGCGCTCGCCGAAGGGCGCAGCAAGGCCCAGGCGGCCAGCCTGCGCGGCATGAAGAAGGAGACCTGGGCGACGCGCCTGCGCGAGCCGCGCTTCGGCTCGAGCTCGTGGAAGCAGCCCGCCTCCGAGCTGCGCAAGGGCGACATCGTGCTGGTCCAGGCCGGCGAGCTCGTGCCCTGCGACGGCGAGGTGATCGAGGGCATGGCGACCGTCGACGAGTCGGCGATCACCGGCGAGTCCGCGCCGGTCGTGCGTGAATCGGGCGGCGACTTCTCGGCCGTCACCGGCGGCACGAAGGTGCTGTCCGACTGGATCGTCGTCCGCTGCACCGTCGACCCCGGCCAGACCTTCCTCGACCGAATGATCGCGATGGTCGAGAGCGCGAAGCGGCGCAAGACGCCGAACGAGGTCGCGCTGACGATCCTGCTGATCGCGCTCACGCTCGTGATGCTGCTCGCGACCGCGACGCTGTGGCCGTTCTCCGCTTTCGCCGTCGACGCGAACAAGGCGGGAAGCGTCGTCACGATCACGGTGCTGGTCGCGCTGCTCGTGTGCCTGATCCCGACGACGATCGGCGGGCTCCTGTCGGCGATCGGCATCGCCGGCATGAGCCGGATGCTCGCGGCGAACGTGATCGCGACGTCGGGGCGCGCCGTCGAGGCCGCCGGCGACGTCGACGTGCTGCTGCTCGACAAGACCGGCACGATCACGCTCGGCAACCGGCAGGCGTCGCGCGTCATCGGCGCCCCGGGCGTCCCCGACCGGGCGCTCCTCGACGCCGCTCAGCTCGCCTCGCTCGCCGACGAGACGCCCGAAGGCCGCAGCATCGTGATCCTCGCGAAGCAGTCGTTCGGCATCCGCGAGCGCGACCTCTCGAAGCTCGGCGCGCAGTTCGTGCCGTTCTCGGCGAAGGCCCGCATGAGCGGCGTCGACCTGCCGGGGCGCCGCATCCGCAAGGGCGCGCCGGACGCGATCGCGGCTTTCGTCGCCGCCAACGGCGGCAGCATGCCCGCCGAGGTCACGCGCGCGATCGAGGACGTCGCGCGCCAAGGCTCGACGCCGCTGGTCGTCGCCGACGGCCCCGGCGTGCTCGGCGTGATCGAGCTCAAGGACATCGTGAAGTCCGGCATCAAGGAGCGCTTCGCCGAGATGCGCCGGATGGGCATCCGCACGGTGATGATCACCGGCGACAACCGGCTCACCGCCGCGGCGATCGCCGCCGAGTCCGGCGTCGACGACTTCCTCGCCGAGGCGACGCCCGAGGCGAAGCTCGCGCTGATCCGCGAGCACCAGGCCGCCGGGCGGATGGTCGCGATGACCGGCGACGGCACCAACGACGCGCCGGCGCTCGCGCAGGCCGACGTCGCCGTCGCGATGAACACCGGCACGCAGGCCGCGAAGGAAGCCGGCAACATGGTCGACCTCGACAGCAACCCGACCAAGCTGATCGAGGTCGTCGAGATCGGCAAGCAGATGCTGATGACGCGCGGCTCGCTCACGACGTTCTCGGTCGCGAACGACGTCGCCAAGTACTTCGCGATCATCCCCGCCGCGTTCGCGACGACCTACCCCGCGCTCGAGGCGCTCGACGTGATGCGCCTCGCGACGCCCGCGTCCGCCGTGCTGTCGGCGATCATCTTCAACGCGCTCGTCATCGTCGCGCTGATCCCGCTCGCGCTGAAGGGCGTGCGCTACCGCGCGCTCGGCGCGGGCCCGCTGCTCCGCCGCAACCTCGTCGTCTACGGGCTGGGCGGCATCGTCGTCCCGTTCATCGGGATCAAGGCGATCGACCTGGTCCTGGTCGCCCTGCACCTCGCCTGAGAGGCCCGCCATGCTCTCGCTCTTCCGCCCCGCCCTGGTCCTCTTCGCAGCGCTGACGATCGTCACCGGCGTCGCCTACCCGCTCGCCGTCACCGTCGTGGCTCAGCTCGCGTTCCGCGACGCGGCGAACGGCTCGATCGTCGTCGTCGACGGCAAGGCCGTGGGCTCGTCGCTGATCGGCCAGCCGTTCGCCTCGCCGAAGTATTTCTGGAGCCGGCCGTCGGCGACGACCCCGCAGCCGTACAACGGCGCGTCCTCGGGCGGCTCGAACCTCGCCCCGACCAATCCCGCGCTCGTCGACGCCGTGAAGGGCCGTGCGGAAGCGTTGCGCGCCGCGGACCCCGACAACAAGGTCCCGATCCCGAGCGACCTGGTGACCGCCTCGGCGTCGGGACTCGACCCGCACATCAGCCTCGCGGCCGCGCAGTGGCAGGCCGGGCGCGTCGCCCGGGCGCGCGGCGTGTCGCCGGAGAAGGTGCGCGCGCTCGTCGACGACCAGGCCGAGCGGCCGTGGCTCGGCCTCTTCGGCGAGCCCAGGGTGAACGTGCTGCGCCTGAACCTCGCGTTGGATAAGATGGGCTGATGCCCGCCGCCCTCGAGCCCGCACGGCCGGACCCCGACGCGCTCCTCGCGCGCGTCGAGGCCGAGGAAGGACGCGCGGCGCGCGGCAAGCTGAAGGTCTTCTTCGGCGCGTCGCCCGGCGTCGGCAAGACCTACGCGATGCTCACCGCGGCGCGGCGGCTCAAGGCGGACGGCGTCGACGTCGTCGTCGGCGTCGTCGAGACGCACGGGCGCAGCGAGACCGCGGCGCTCGCCACGGGCCTCGAATCGCTGCCGCGCAAGCGCATCGAGCACAAGGGCCGCACGATCGAGGAGTTCGACCTCGACGCGGCGCTCGCGCGCAGGCCCGCCGTGATCCTCGTCGACGAGCTCGCGCACACGAACGCGCCCGGCTCGCGGCACCCGAAGCGCTGGCAGGACGTCCAGGAGCTGCTGTCCGCCGGCATCGACGTCTACACGACGGTCAACGTCCAGCACCTCGAGCGCCTGAACGACGTCGTCGGCGGGATCACCGGCATCGAGGTCCGCGAGACCGTGCCCGACCGCGTGTTCGACGACGCCGACGAGGTCGTGCTGGTCGACCTCCCGCCCGACGACCTGCTGGCGCGCCTGAAGCAGGGCAAGGTCTACCTCGCCGAGCAGGCCGAGCGCGCCGCGGCGAACTTCTTCCGCAAGGGCAACCTGCTCGCGCTGCGCGAGCTCGCGCTGCGGCGCACGGCCGATCGCGTCGACACCGAGATGCGGACCTACCGGCGCGAGCGCGTCGGAGGCGGCGTCTGGAAGGCGCGCGACGCGCTGCTGGTCGCGATCGGCCCCAACGACGGCTCCGACAAGGTCGTGCGCGCGGCCGCGCGCCTGGCCGCGGAGTCCGACGCCCCCTGGCACGCCGTCTACGTCGAGACGCCCGCGCTCCAGCAGCTCCCCGAGCCCCGCCGCCGCGCGATCCTCGGCGTGCTCAAGCTCGCGCAGGACCTCGGCGCCCAGACGGCGACGCTGACCGGGACCGATGCGATCGCCTCGCTCGTCGACTACGCGCGCACGCACAACCTCGGACGCGTGATGCTGGGTCGCGCCGCCGGCCCGCCGTCGTGGCGAGCGCGGCTCAGCCGTGATCCGGCCGCGCGCATCGGCGACCTCGCCTCCGACCTCGACGTGATCGTCGTGAGCCGCTCGCCGGTCGACGAGGCGCGACCGCACGCCGAGGTGCGGCCGCCGACGATGCGCTGGCGGCGCTACGGCATCGCGCTCGCGATCTCGGCCGCCGCGGCGGCGGTCGCGCTCGCGGTGTTCCCGTTCCTCGACCTCGCGAACACGGCGATGCTGTTCCTGCTCGCGGTCGTCGTCACCGCGGCGACGCAGGGCCGCGGCCCGGCGGTCGTGTCGGCCGTCCTCAACGTCCTCGCGTTCGACGTGCTGTTCGTGCCGCCGCGCTTCTCGCTCGCGGTGTCCGACGTTCGCTACCTCGTCACGTTCGCGGTGATGTTGATCGTGGGACTCGTCGTCGCGCAGCTCACCGCGAGCCTCCGCTACCAGGCGCGCGTCGCCGGCTACCGCGAGGACCGCGCGAGATCGCTGTTCGAGATGGCGCGCGAGCTCTCCGGCGCGCTCGCCGTCGAGCAGGTCGCGGAGATCGGCGCGCGCTACGTCGCGTCGATCGCGCGCGCGAAGGTCGCGCTCTACGCGCTGCGCGACGACGAGACGCTCGGGCGGGTCGAGCTGCCCGGACCGGCGCCGGCCGTCGACGAAGGCATCGCGCGGTGGGCGCTCGACCGGACCGAGGCCGCCGGCGCAGGCACCGACACGCTCCCCGCGGCGAGCGCGCTCTACCTGCCGCTGAAGGCGCCGATGCGCACGCGCGGCGTCCTGGCGGTCGAGCCTTCGTCGCCGCGCATGCTGATGATCCCCGAGCAGCGCCGGCTGCTCGAGACCTGCGCCGCGCTGATCGCGATCGCGATCGAGCGCGTCCACTTCGTGACGGTCGCGCAGGACACGCTCGTCGACATGGAGTCCGAGCGCCTGCGCAACTCGCTGCTGGCCGCCCTTTCCCACGACCTGCGCACGCCGCTCACCGCGCTCGTCGGCCTGTCCGAGACGCTCGCGCGCGAGCTCGCCGAGGACGCGGCCGCCGGACCGTCGTCGACGGCGCTCGCGATCCGGGACCAGGCGCGCCGCACCGCGCTG
>JBGAHH010000008.1:0-71116 GCA_044226265.1 Casimicrobiaceae bacterium
AGCCGAGCACGCCGCGGCCGCGGCGCAGGTCGCCATCGACGCGGCGCGCCTGGACCGCGAGACGGCCGAGGCCCGCCTGCAGATGCTCGAAGCCCAGATCGAGCCGCATTTCCTGTTCAACACGCTCGCGCACGTGCGCCGGCTGTACGAGACCGACCGCGATGCCGGCGCTCGCATGCTTCGCAACCTCAAGGACTACCTGTCGATCGCGCTGCCGCGGATGCGCGGCGGCGGGGCGACGCTCGGGCGCGAGGTCGATCATGCCGTCGCCTACCTCGACATCCAGCGGATACGGATGGGCCAGCGGCTGGCCTACGCGATCGACGTGCCCGACGCGCTTCGTTGCTGCCGCCTGCCCTCGCTCATGCTGCTGACGCTGGTCGAGAACGCGGTCAAGCACGGACTTACGCCGTTGCCGGAAGGCGGCCGCATCGACGTCCGCGCCCGACGCGAGGGCGACCGCCTTCGCATCGACGTCGCCGACACCGGCCGCGGCTTCGCGAAGTCGACGGGGGGCGGCACCGGCCTCGCGAACGTTCGCGCGAGGCTCGCCTCGACCTACGGCAATGAAGCGCGCTTCTCGCTGGCCCTCAACCAGCCCACCGGCGTCGTCGCCACGCTCGAGCTGCCGTTCGAAGATGCTCCGGACGCCAAAGACTCTTCAACATGAGCTTCGTACTCGACGCGCTTCGGAGCATCCGTCGCGAACAGGTCTATGGCGCGGCGCTGTTCGGCCTCGTCATCTCCGCGGTCAACTCGATCACGTTCGCCGGGGCCCTAGCGAATATCTCCGTCACCACCTCGGCCGGGGGGCTGGTCGTGAGCTTCCTGGCCCAGGACCAGGTCCGCGCATTCGCGCTGATGGCCGCGATCGTCGTCGCGGATCGCGCGGTGGATTCGGGCGCACCGATGCGAACCGCGTACCTGATCGCCGCGGTCGCGGGCCCCGTCGTCGGCGTCCTGCTGTCCGAGCCGCTGTTCTGGCTCTGGCGGCTCGCGTGGATGGACGGCGGGTTTCCGCCTGGTCGGCCGTGGCTGCAGGGCCATGCGATCTACGTCTTCATGCCGATCTTCAACCTGAGCCACTGGATGCTGATCGGGGGCGCGGTCGTGTTCCTCTACGCCGATCGCCGCGCCGCGCGCAGGACCGAAGCCCGGCTGAGGACCGCGGAGCTCGACCGCATCCGTCGCTCCAAGGTCGCGCTCGAGTCCCGGCTGCAGGCCATGCAGGCGCGCGTCGAGCCGCAATTCCTGTTCAATACGCTCGCGCAGGTCGAGCGGCTGTTCGAGGTCGACCCGCAGCTGGCGGCAAGGATGCTGGACGACCTGATCGCTTACCTGCGTGCGGCGATGCCGGCGATGCGCGACACGTCGTCGACCGTCGGACAGGAGGTCGAGCTCGCGCGCGCCTACCTCGACATCGTGCGGCTGCGACTGGGCGATCGCCCGCGCGTGTCGATCGAGGTCGCCGCGGACGTCCGCGACGCCCGCATGCCGCCGATGATGCTGCTGCCGCTGATCGACCACACCGTGGTTCGCGGGCTCGGGCCGGCCACTGACGGCGGCACGGTGCGGATCGCGGCGGACGTTGCGGACGGCCGCCTGCGTCTGTCGATCGCCGACGGTGGCGCCGCGATCGTCCCGGACGGCGATGCCGCGGGCATCGAGGCGATTCGCCAGCGCCTCGACGCGCTCTACCGCGGCGATGCGACGCTCGAGCTGCGCCGCTCCGACGGGCGAGGAACCGAGGCGGTGCTGGACATTCCCATCGAGCCGCGGGACCCGATCGACGTCCCGCCGCCCGCGGGCTGATGCGGCGCTACGGCTTCGCCGGATCGAACTGTTTCTTCAGGCCCTGCCAGACGCGCGCGTAGTCGCGCTGGAGCTCGCGCGACTCGAGCGCCTGGTGCGTCGGCCGGATCACCTGGCGCGTCTCGAACATGAACGCCATCGTGTCGCGAATGTAGTTGGGTTTGGACGTGTCGGCCGCGCTCGCCTTCTCGAAGGTCTCCGCGTCGGGCCCGTGGCCGGTCATGCAGTTGTGCAGGCTCGCGCCGCCGGGCACGAAGCCCGCGGCCTTCGCGTCGTAGACGCCCTCGATCAGCCCCATGAACTCGGAGGCGACGTTGCGGTGGAACCACGGCGGCCGGAACGTGTGCTCCATCGCGAGGATGCGCGGCGGGAAGATCACGAAGTCGATCGCGTCGACGCCCGGCGTGTCGCTCTGCGACTGCAGCACGAGGAAGATCGACGGGTCCGGGTGGTCGTAGCTGATCGAGCCGATCGTGTTGAACCGGCCGAGGTCGTACTTGTACGGCGCGTAGTTGCCGTGCCAGGCGACGACGTCGAGCGGCGAATGGCCGAGGCGCGCTGACCACAGGTGGCCCTGGAACTTGGCGACGAGCTCGAAGTCGCCCTCGCGGTCCTCGTACCAGGCGTGCGGCGTCAGGAAGTCGCGCGGGTTCGCGAGCCCGTTGCTGCCGATGGGGCCGAGGTCGGGCAGCCGGAAAGGCGCGCCGTAGTTTTCGCAGACGTAGCCCCGGGCCTCGCCGTCGGGCAGCTCGACCGAGAAGCGCACGCCCCGCGGCAGGACGGCGATCTCGCGCGGCGCGACCTCGAGGCGGCCCATCTCGGTCGCGACGAGGAGCCTCCCCTGCTGCGGCACCACCAGGAGCTCGCCGTCGGCGTCGTAGAAGAAGCGCTCGCGCATCGAGCGGTTCGCCGCGTACTCGTGGATCGCGCAGCCGCTCATCGCGGCGGGGCTGCCGTTGCCTCCCATCGTCACCAGCCCCGCGACGAAGTCGGTCGGCGCCGACGGCATCGGCAGCGGATCCCACCGGAGCTGGTCGGGCGGCGCCGGCACGACGTCGAACGCGCTCTCGAGGCGGCCGGCGTCGATCGGCCGGAACGCGCCGTGCATCGCCGAGGGACGGATGCGGTAGAGCCACGATCGCAGATTCGCGCCGCGCGGCGCGGTGAACGCGCTGCCCGAGAGCTGCTCGGCGTAGAGGCCGTAGGCGACGCGCTGCGGCGAGTTCTGGCCGACCGGCAGCGCGCCGGGCAGCGCCTCGGTGGCGAATTCGTTGCGAAAGCCGCTCTGGTAGGCGAGCGGCATCGTCGCGGCGCGCGCGGCGGCGCGCTCCGCGGTCGTCGGGGATGGAGGGGACATCGCGGGCTCCGGGTCGTTCAGGCCGGCGGGGCGACGTCCTCGCGAGCGGCGGCGATCGCCTCCGCGAGGACGGCGGGATCGCCGATGTGGTTGGCGAGCAGCAGCACGAGCTTCGCGTTCACCATCGCGCTCTGCGCGTCGTCGAGGTCGCGGTGCGCCGCGATCAGGCGCTCGTAGAACTCGTCGGGCGAAGGAAGGTTCGGATCGGTGACGAGCGCGGTCATCGGGACTCCCCGGTCAGTCGTTCCCGGTCGCGCGGTCGAGCGCGGCGCGCACCGCGCCCGCGTCGAACGACCGCCAGCGCGCGCAGACGTGCTGGTCGGGACGCAGAAGGTAGCAGGTCCCGGGCATCGCCGCGTAGCGCGACACGACCAGCCCCTCGACGTCGTCGACCGCGACCGCCCCGGGCGCGGCCGGCACGCCGACCTGCACGACGTGCACGGGCACGGCAGCGCGGCCGAGCGCCTCGACGTCGGCCGCCGCGAGCGGCCCGAACGCGAGGAGCGTGAAACCGCGCTCCAGATGCCTCAGCAGCCACGCGCCCGAGGGCCCCGCGACGGGCGCGTCGGCCGCGGGCGCGCCGGGGACCATCGCGCCGGGGCCGGACGGGAAGTCGGCATCGCGGTCGGGCGTGTTGAGCGGCGACTCCGCCAGCACCGCGGGCGTCGAGAGCCGGCCGCTGTTCACGAGCCTGCGCGCGAACGGGTGACGCCTCGCGAGCTGGAGCACGGCGTCGCGGAACGTGCGCGAGATCGCGCTCTTCGGCGTGATGAAGTCGGTCGAGCGCGTCGACGCGGTCAGGTTCTCGTCCGCCGCGCGCGTGCGCTCGGCGTCGTAGCTGTCGAGGAGCGCCTCGGGCGCGGACCCGCCGATCACGAGCGCGAGCTTCCAGGCGAGGTTGTCGGCGTCCTGGAACCCGCTGTTCGCGCCGCGCGCGCCGAACGGCGACACGACGTGCGCGGCGTCGCCTGCGAACAGCACGCGTCCGTGGCGGAACCGCTTCATGCGGCGGCACTGGAACGTGTAGACGCTCGCCCACTCGATCTCGAAGCGCGCCTCCGGGCCGAGCATCGCGCGCAGGCGCGGCAGGATGCGCTCCGGCTTCTTCTCCTCGTCGGGGTCCGCGTCCCAGCCGAGCTGGAAGTCGACGCGCCAGACGTCGTCGGCCTGGCGATGCAGCAGCACCGACTGGCCCGGGTGGAACGGCGGGTCGAACCAGAACCAGCGCTCCGGCGGAAACCCCGACTGCATGTGGATGTCCGCGATCAGGAAGCGGTCGCGGAAGAGCTGGCCCTCGCTCTCGAGGCCGAGCATGTGGCGAACCGGGCTGCGCGCGCCGTCGCAGGCGACGAGCCACGCGCACGACGCCGTGTACGCGCCGTCGGGCGTCTCGACGGTCACGTCGACGCGGTCGCGCGCGGGGCGCACGCCGGCGACGCGGTTCCGCCAGCGGACGTCGACACCGGGGGTCTCGCGCGCGCGGCGCACGAGCGCCTCCTCGAGATGGTATTGCTGCAGGTTCACCATCCCGGGCCGGTGGTGGCCGCGCTCGTGGACGAGCTCGAATTGGTAGACGAGGTCGTCGCGGTGGAACACCTTGCCCACGTTCCAGCCGACGCCCTTCGCGACGATCGGCTCCGCGCAGCCCAGCCGGTCGAGGATCTCGAGCGAGCGCTTCGCGTAGCAGATCGCGCGCGAGCCGACGCTGACGGTGTCGTCGTCGTCGAGCACGACGACCGGCACGCCGCGCGTGCCGAGGTCGATCGCGAGCGCGAGGCCGACCGGCCCGGCGCCGACGACGATCACCGGCCGCGTCGACGGCGCGGCGTCGAGGTCCGGCGTGCGTTCGTAGGCGAAGCGGGGCTGGGTGTAGGTTTTCACGGGAAAGGCGAGAAGCGGGCGTCGGGCGTCGATATTGGCGTCGTGGATGTCGAAGCCCTTTCGACAGAGGATGTGCTCAACCCCTATCTACGACACCCTGCGCCCCGCGTTCAGCCCTCCAACGCCTGCCACATCTCCTTGTCGCGCTGCGCGGTCCAGATGCGCGGGTCCGGGTAGCGCGTCGCCTCGTCGTAGGCGCGCGAGACGTCGAACGGCAGGCAGTGGTCGAAGATCACCCAGTGGCCGAAGCGCGGCTTCAGGCGGTCGTAGGTCTCCCGGTAGACGCTGCGCAGGTCCTTGCCGGCGCGCGCGCCCTCGCGCACCGCGCCGTACATCGCGGTGACGAACTCGCGCGTGCCGTCGAGGCCGGCCTTCACCTGCGCGGGATTCGTCAGCGCGGCGCCGCGGCCCGGGACGAGCTTCTCCGGCTTCAGCGCGGCGATCGCGTCGAGCGTGGCGGGCCAGTCCTCGAGGTACGCGTCGCCCGTGTAGGGCGTCGCGTCGTACTCGACCAGGTCGCCCGAGAACAGGATGCGCTCGTCCGGCAGCCAGACGACCGTGTCGCCCTTCGTGTGGCCGCGGCCGAGCTGCATGATCTCGACCCTGAGCTTGCCGAGCCACATCGTCATGCGGCGATCGAACACGATCGTCGGCCAGGTGAGCCCGGGCACCGACTCGACCGCCCGGAACAACCGCGGGAAGCGCTCGATCTCCGACTTCATGTCCTGCTCGCCGCGCTCGACGATGAGATCGTAGGTGTCGCGGCTGGCGATCACGTGGTCGGGCCGGTAGCCGGACGCGCCGAGCACGCGCACCGCGTGGTAGTGCGACAGCACGACGTACCGGATCGGCTTGTCGGTGACCGCGCGGATGCGGCGGATCACGTCCTGCGCCATCACGGGCGTCGCCTGCGTGTCGATCACCATCACCGCGTCGTCGCCGATCACGACGCCGGTGTTGGGGTCGCCCTCGGCCGTGTAGGCCCAGGCGCGGTCGGAGAGGCGGTCGAACGAGACCTTCTTCTCCTCGACGTCGGCGTGCGACGCGAAGGTCTTGGTGCTCATGGCGTGAAATCCTGCGAGGTGCGGGACGCGTCAGGATAGCACCGCCCCGGCAAGCGGCCGGGGCGGCGCCGCGGCGTCGCTAGCCGCCGTACTTCTTCAGCAGCGCCTTCGCGTCGTCGTAGAGCGCCTGGCCGTTCGCGCCCTTGGCCGCGGCCTCGCCGATCCACTCGGCCACGACCGGCTCGCAGGCCTTCTGCCAGCGCGCGTACTCGGCCGGCGAGATCGTGTCGAACACGCCGCCGGCGTCGCGCGCGAGCTTGATGCCGCCCGCGGTCGTGCCGTCGAACACCTTGCCGATGTGCTTCGAGAATTCGAGGCCCGTGTTGGCGTCGAGGATCTTCTTCAGGTCCGCCGGCATGCCGTCGTACTTGGCCGGATTCATCGCGAGAACGAAGATCGAGTTCGACATCTTCGCCACGCCCTGCGCGGTGTCGAGGTGGTACTTCGTCACCTCCTGCAGCTTGATCGCGGGAGCGACCTCCCAGGGCACCATCGCGCCGTCGATCACCGACTTCGCGAGCGACTCGGTGACCTGCGGGATCGGCATCTGCACCGGCGCCGCGCCGATCGCCGTCAGGAACTTCGTGCCGATGCGCGTCGGCGCGCGCACCTTGAGGCCCTTGACGTCCTCGAGCGTCGTCACGCGCTTGCTCGAGAAATGCAGGAGCGAGCCGTCGTGCACGTGCGCGGCGAGCAGCCTGACGCCGCGGAACTCGTCCATCGAGTTCTTCTGGATGTAGTCCCACAGCGCCGGGCTCCCGGTCTCGGCGCTCATCGTCATGAACGGCAGCTCGAACACCTCGGACTTGGTGAACCGGCCCGCCTGGTAGGTCGGGATGGTCCAGACGATGTCGGCGACGCCGTCGCGCGCCTGGTCGAAGAGCTGCGGCGGCGTGCCGCCGAGCTGCATCGACGGGAAGAACTGGCACTTGATGCGGCCGCCGGACTCCTTGCCGAGCTTCTCGCACCAGGGCTCGAGCACCTGCGCCTGGATCGTTCCCTTAGCGGACAGGAAGTGGTGGATGCGCAGCGTGACGTCCTGCGCGAGCGCCTGCGCCGCGCCCAGCGCGACGAGCGCGCCGGCGAGGCCGGTGACGAGACGGGCGGGCTTCATGGTCGTTTCCTCCAGGTGCGCGGCGTTCCCGGGGCGGGTCACCGCTTGAACGTGTGGACAAGATACAGCGAGACGATCGGGAAATACACGAGCAGCGCGATGCGGAGCGCGTCGGAGCACAGGAAAGGCACGACCCCCTTGAACGTCTCGGTGAGCGGGACGTCCTTCGCGAGGCGGTTGATGATGTAGACGTTCATGCCGACCGGCGGGTGGACGAGGCCGATCTCGACGACCATGAGCGCGAGGATGCCGAACCAGATGGACTTGTCCTGCGCCGGCATGCCCCAGAAGTCGAGCCCCATCACGACCGGGTAGAAGATCGGGATCGTGAGCAGGATCATCGCGAGCGAGTCCATCACGCACCCGAGGAAGATGTAGATCAGCAGGATCGTCGCCATCACGAGCAGCGGCGAGAGGCCGGACGCCTTCACCCAGCCCGCGAGCTCGGCGGGCATCTGCGAGAGCGCGAGCGTCGCGTTGAGCATGTCCGCGCCGAGCAGCACGAGGAAGATCATCGCGGTCGCGACCGCCGTGCCCGCGGCGCTCTCGACGAGCCCCGGCAGTCGCATGCCGCCCACGATCGCGAGGATGCCGCACGCGGCCGCGCCGATCGCCGCGGCCTCGGTCGGGTTCGCCCAGCCGCCGTAGATGCCGACGATCACGACGACGAACACCAGCAGCACCGGCACCACCTCGACCAGGCACCGCAGGCGCTCGGGCCACGCGACGACGGGACCGGCGGGCCCCGACGCGGGGCGCCAGCTGACCACGATCTTGACGACGAGCATGTAGCCCAGCATCGCGATGACGCCCGGCAGCACCGCGGCCATGAACAGCTTGCCGATCGACTCCTCGGTGAGGATCGCGTAGATCACGAGCGGCACCGACGGCGGGATCATGATGCCGAGCGTGCCGCCCGCCGCGAGCGCGCCGGTGGAGAGCGAGCCCGAATAACCGAAGCGGCGCAGCTCGGGCAGCGCGACCTGTCCCATCGTCGCCGCGGTCGCGAGCGAGCTGCCGCAGATCGCGCCGAAGCCCGCGCACGCGCCGATCGCGGCCATCGCGACGCCGCCCCTCAGGTGGCCCATGAACGCCGAGACGAACCGGAACAGCGACCGCGACAGGCCGCCGTGCGTCGCGAACTGGCCCATCAGCAGGAACAGCGGGATCACCACGAGGTCGTAGTTCGAGAGCCGCGCGTACGCGAGGTTCTTGAGCGACGCCATCAGCGCGCCCGGATTGCCGGTGATCGCGACGTAGCCGCCCGCCCCGCAAAGGAACATCGCGATGCCGATCGGCACGCGCACGACCATGAGCGCGAGCATGATCGCGAAAAGCAGGCCGCCGAACGCGATGCCGCTCACGAGGCCCGGTCCGCGGCGGCGCCCGCGCGCCGAGCGAGGTGCAGCGCCTTGTAGCCGCCGGCGACGGCCAGGAGCGCGAAGCCCGGCACCATCAGCCCCTGGGCGATCCAGACCGGGATGCCCAGGATCGCCGAGGTCTCGCCCGCCTCGCGCACCGCGAGCGCGCCCGCTCCCGTGCGCCAGGCGATCAGCGCGCCGAACGCGCAGACGAGGAGCGAGCCGAACGCGTCGAGCGCCGCGACCGCGCGCGGCGACAGGTTGTGCGTGAAGAAATCGACCTTCACGTCGCCGCCGGCCAGGTGGCAGTAGGCGAAGAACGTGGCCGACGCGAACGCCGCGCACATCTGCAGGAGCTCGACGTCGCCCGGCACCGACCAGGCGAAGAGCTTGCGGCCCACGATCGAGACGATCTCCATCGCCACGAGCGCGACGAACACGAGCCCGCCCGCGACGGCGAAGCCGCGCGCGAGCGCGACCAGCGCGCGGCCTCCCGCGCCGTACGTTCCGCCCTGCCCCGCCGCCGGTTGCGGCTCGTGCATGACGCCTCCTCCCTCTCGCCGGCGCGTCGCTCGCGCGCCTGGTTCGTCCGCGCCTAGCCGAGCTTCTCCAGGATCCAGCCCGGCGCCGCCACCGCCTGGATCCGCGCGGGATCGTCAGGGTGCCGGCGCGCGAAGATCCGCACTTCCTGCCCTTCGACCAGCACCTCGCCCGCGCGCCGGATCACGTGCGCCATCGCGAAGCTCCTGCCGCGCCATTCCGCGATCGACGTATCGACCGCGATCCGGTCGCCGAAGGTCGCCGGCCGCAGGAAGCGCGCGGACGCGTCGACGAGCGGCGTGCCGAGGATGCCGTCCGTGCGCTCGGTCTCGTGCCACGACGGCACGCCCGCCGCGGTGAAGAAGTGCCGCGACGCGGCGTCCATCCAGCGGAAGAAGTTCGGGTAGAACACGATCCGCGCGGGATCGCAGTCGCCGAACTCCACGGTGAACTCGGTCGTGTGGCGGAAGCTCAAGGCTCGATCCGCGACGACGGGCGCGCGGCGGGCGCGGGGCGCTTCATCCAGACGACGGGCTTCGCGACGACCGGGCGCGCCGGCGCGCCGTGGCGCACCAGCGTCGCGTCGAGCTTGCGGCCGCTCTCGTCGGCGAGCGCCGCCTCGCGCGCCTCGCGGATCGCGTGCGCGCGCGAGCCCGCGGTCCCGGACGCGTGCGCGGAAGCCACGTGCTCGAGGATGTGCTCGAGGTTGCGCTTGCCGCGCAGGTTGGTGTCGCCGTAGCCCTTGACCAGCCGTCCCGCGAGCGCGACCTCGTAGCCGACCTGCCAGTCCGCCCCGGCGCCCGAAACGACCGCCTCGAGCCAGCGTTCGATCGCCGCCTGTTCCTCGGCGTAGCGCGAGCCGGAACGCCGAAGCCGGCGCATCGCCGACAGCGCGCGCAGCACGAGCATCCCGCCCACCGCGTCGGAGCGCAGCTTCACCGGCATCGCGAACGGCTTGCGGCCGCGCGCGATGCGCTTCCGGTCCCACGCGAGCAGTCGCCGGGCGATCGCGGCCGGCAGCATGCCTGCGACCTCGGGCACCCCGGGCTTGAAGAAGTCGACGACGCGAACGACGTCGCCGTCCGCCGCGGCGACCTCGCGGCGCACGCGCGCGTGCCGGCTCGCGCGGCCCTTCAGGTCGGCGACGCGCGCGATGTCGTCGTAGGCCATCCACAGCGCGAGGAATCGCGCGGCCTCGCGCGTCATCGCGCCACCGTGGCCGCCGCGCGGATCGGCGGCCGCCTCGGCGGCGCGCACGCGCGCGACGCGCTCGAGGTAGAGCTTCGCGTAGGCTTCGTCCTGGAATGCCGCGACGCGCTCGACGCCCGCCGCGACGATCGGGCGGCACGACGGCGGGTACGCGGCGATCGCATCGGCATGGGGCCCCGGCAGCGGCGCAGCGTGCGGCGCGGCGCCGCGATCGCCCGCCGGCAGGTCCGCTGTCGCGGTCATTCGAGCGAAGCCGAGGTCGAAGCCGCGCCGGCTGGCCTGCGCGCCCACGCCGCTCGCGGCGATCGCCCCCTCGCAAGCCTCGCGTCCGAACGGCAGTATGCCGCTGCCCGCGACCGCGCCGAACATGACCGCGCTGACGACGGTGCCCGCTTCGCGCGCGGCAGCGTCCATGTCGAACGTGACGATGCGGCGGCTGTTCGCCGCGGCGACCTCGAGCAGGCGGTCGGACGCGAAGCGGCCGTCGCCCAGCGCGATCTTCTCGTTGGTCGTCAGCGCCCGCGCGGTCGATGCGACGAGCGTCGTGCGCTCGCGGTCGACGAAGCCCGCCTGCATCACCCGCCCCGCCTCGAGGAGCTCGGAGGCGACGACGAGGTCGATGGCGCCGGGCGCCGGCACGAGCGACAGCACCGGGACGCGGCCGCCGAGGTCGCGCGCCGGCACCGGGAAGATCTCGACGTAGTAGGTGGTCGCACCCGTGCGCTGCGCGACGCCGGGGATCGACGTGCTCTGCGCGACGTAGCCCGCGTGCGTCGCTGCTTCGACGAGCCACTCGGCGAGCACGCCGCCGCCCTGACCGCCGAGCGCGGCCACGAGGACGCAGACAGGCCGGTCCACGGTCATGCGGTACCTCTCAGCAGCACCTTGCCGAACGCGGCGCGCACCGCGGCCAGCGCACGGTCGCGCCAGCCCGGATGGCGGATCACCTCGGCGCGATAGAACGACGGGCAGAGCGTCGCCGCGTGCGCGTTCTCGCCGCACAGCCCGCAGCCCACGCAGCCGTCGAGCACGGTCGCGACCGGGTCGACCTTGAGCGGGTCGCCGCTGTCCTTCACCGACAGCGTCGGGCAGCCGGAGAGCCGGATGCACGAATGGTCGCCCGAGCAGGTGTCCTCGTCCACGCCGTACTTGACGCGCACGTGCCGCTTGCGCTCGCGCTCGAGCCCCGCGCGCCACGGCTTCACCCGCCGCTGCCGCTCGAGCTGGCATTCGCCTTCCGCGACGATCACCTTGAGGCCGGCCTCGTCGGTCGTGAACGCCTCCTCGATCGTCGCGCGCATCTCCGCCACGCGGTAGCTGTCGACCGTGCGCATCCATCGCACGCCCATTCCCTCGAGCGTCTTCTCGATCACCTGGTTGTCGTGGACGAGGCTTCGCGTCTTGTCGGTCGCCGACGCCTTCGCCTCCTCGTCGGGCGTCGAGATGATCTCCTGCGTCCCGGTCGCCGACGTGTAGCCGTTCTTCATGATCACCAGCACCGCGTCGTCGCCGTTGAACAGCGCCGATTGCACGCCGGTCACCACGCCGTTGTGCCAGAAGCCGCCGTCGCCCATCACCGCCATCACGCGCTTGCCCATCGCCGGCGACACGCCCGCCCGCGACGCGAGGCTCATGCCGTAGCCCAGGATCGAGTGGCCCTGCGAGAACGGCTCGAAGGTCGCGAACGAGTGGCAACCGATGTCGGCCGCCACGTGGATCGGCCCGATCGTCTCCTTCGCGAGCTTCATCGCCGCGAACACCGGACGCTCCGGGCAGCCGATGCAGAAGTTCGGCGGGCGCGGCGGCAGCGGGTCGCCCAGCGCCTTCGCCACGTCGGCGCGGCGGCGCTCGACCGACGCCAGCCAGGCGTCGCCGTCCTCGCGCGAAAGCTCGGGGGCGTGCCGGCCGAGGAACGCGGACAGTCCGCGCGCGATCGTCTCGACCGAATACTCGCCGGCCATCGGCAGCGGCCCCTTGCCCTCGATCGCCGTGTCGACGCCCGCGCGGCGCAGGATGGCGAGGATCTCCTGCTCGACGAACTCCGGCTGCCCTTCCTCGACGACCAGCACCGCGCGCCTGCCGCGGCAGAACGCGACGATCTCGTCGGGGACGAGCGGATGCACGACGTTGAGCGCCAGGATCGGCAGCGTCGAGGCGCCGAACGCGTCGGCGAGCCCGAACGCGCCGAGCGCGCGCACGAGCGAGTTGTAGAGGCCGCCGAGCACGACGATCCCCACGTCGTCGCGCGCGCCGTCGAACACCTCGTTCAGCCCGCGCTCGGCGATGCGCCGCCGCGCCGCGGGCACGCGCTCGTCGGTCTTGAGCTTCTCGTGGCGGAACGTCACCGGCGGGTGCGAGAGCCGCGAATAGTCGAACGCCGCCGGCTCGCTCATCGGGTGGAGCGCCGACACCGGCGGCGCGACGTTGTCGCGCGTGGCGAAGCGCCCGCGGACGTGGCAGGCCCGGATGCGCAGCTGCAGGATCGCCGGCATGTTCGACGCTTCCGACAGCGCGAACGCCTCCTCGACGAACCGCACCATGTGAGCGAGGTCGGGACGCGGGTCGACCAGGACGAGCGTCGACTTGAGCGCGAAGGCGAGCGTGCGCTCCTGGACGACGCTCGCGCCCTCGCCGTAGTCCTCGCCGACGATGATCAGCGCGCCGCCGGTCACGCCGGGCGACGCGAGGTTCGACAGCGCGTCCGCCGCGACGTTGGTGCCGACGATCGACTTCCAGGTGACCGCGCCCCGCAGCGGGTAGTGGATCGACGCGCCGAGCATCGCGGCGGCGGACGCCTCGTTCGAGCAGGCCTCGACGTGCACGCCCAGCTCGGCCAGCGTGTCCTTCGCCTGGACCAGCACGTCGAGCAGGTGCGAGACCGGCGCGCCCTGGTAGCCGCCGACGTAGGCGACGCCGGCCTCGAGCAGCCCCTTCGTGATCGCGAGGATGCCCTCGCCCTCGAAGGTCTCGCCGTTGCCGCGGCGCAGCATGCCGACTTCGCGACTGAAGGAGACTTCCATGCGCCTCGGGGCGGGAGCCGGGTTGCGCCCATTCTCCGAGCCGGCGCATTATCTGTCGATACCATGGTCTTGATATAGATTATTCGTCACGTGAATAGGGACGGCGCCGACCTCAACCTGCTGCGGCTGTTCGAGGCGATCCACGCCGAGGGCAGCGTGAGCCGCGCGGCGGTCCGGATGGCGGTGTCGCAGCCGACGATGAGCCACGCGCTCGCGCGGCTGCGGGCGATCTACCGCGACCCGCTGTTCGTGAGGCGCGCAGGCGGCGTCGCGCCCACGCCCCGGGCCGACCGCCTGGCCGCCGCCGTGCGGCAGGCGATGCGCCTGATCGACGCGGCCGGGAGCGAGGGCGACCGCTACGACCCGTCCGGGTCCGAGCGCACGTTCCGCCTCTACCTCACCGACATCGGCGAGACCGTGTTCCTGCCGCCACTGATGGCCGCGCTGGCGAAGGAGGCGCCGCGCGTCCGCGTCGAGGCGCACCAGCTCGACCTCGCGGACCTCGCCCCCGCGCTCGAGAGCGGGCGGATCGACATGGCGCTCGGCTACATCCCGTCGCTCGACGTCGAGCGCACCGTGCTCTGGCGCGAGCGCTACGTGATCGTGATGCGCCGCGGCCACCCGCTCGCGGGCCTGCCTCCCGTCGTCGCGTCGCTGCGCCGGCTCGAGTACGCGCTCGTGCGCGCGCACCCCGCGACGACGCGCGCGCTGCACGACCTCGGCCTCGACGACCGCATCCGGCTGTCGATTCCGCACTTCATGGTGCTGCCGCGCATCCTCGCGGAAACGGACCTCGCCGTCGTGATGCCGCGTCGGCTGTTCGTCGAGTTCGAGCGGCTCGGCCGCTACGCGATGTGGCGGCCGCGCGGCGGCATGCCTTCGCTCGACGTCGCCGTGCACTGGTCGGCCCGGTTCGCCGGCGACCCGGGGCTCGCGTGGCTGCGCGAGCGCATCGTCGGGCTCTACCGGGAGTGAACCGGCGCGCGGCCATTGGCGGTCGAGGCGGGGGACCGTTGTGCCCCGGAAAGGTCCAATCTATGATCGTCGGAATCGCGAGCTGACCGGTATCCCAAGGGGAGGGACCCATGAATGCGTTGGCGTGGTTGCGATTTGGAATGGCCGGGATCGTGGCGGTCGTCATGCCGGCATCCGCCCTCGCGGGCAGCGCAACGTTCCAGGGGACGCTTTCGCCCGGTGGTCCCACCGAGCCCGAGACGGCACTGATCACCTCGCCGAACTGCTCCGGCGGCACCATTGTCTTCGCGGTCCTCTATCGCGCGTATCAGTTCCGGGTCACGTCGGCCGGGAGCTACAACATCAGCGAACCGGGAGCGGAGTCGGCCGTCTACCTGTACGACGGCCCGTTCAATCCCGCGCAACCGGCGAACAACTGCCTGGCCGCGTCCAACGGGAACCCGATCAATCTCGACGTCAATCTGAGTCCAGGCGTGAAGTACACGCTGGTGGTCATCGAGGACACGTTTGCGCAGGACGGAATGAACTATGCGATGACGGTGAGCGGCCCCGGCGGGATCGTCCTGCCGGGCGACGCAGCCTCGGTGCCCGTGCTGCCGGCGCCGCTCCTCGCACTGCTGGCGCTCGTGCTCGCCGCATCCGGGTGGGCTCGCCTGCGTCGTCGAAGCTGACCCCGTTTCGGCGCGCGTCCGGCGCCGCGGGGTGCAGACGGCGTAGCGCGACGCCGCCGGACGGAACGCGACGCCGCGACGTCGAAGGGGCTTCCGCCGCGGTGACCGGCGCAAAGCGACCGGTCGACCGGGGGCCCCCGACACCGCCACGCTAGCGCTGGCGCTTGTCCACGACGCGCTTCGCCTTGCCGAGCGAGCGCTCGATGCCCCCCGGCGCGACGACCCGCACCTCGGCGGTCACGCCGATCAGCGACTTGATCAGGTGGGCGAGCGTCGCACCCGCGCGGTCGCCGTCGGCGGTGCCGGCCGCGGGCGCGCGCTCGACGAGCACCGCCATCTCGTCGAGGTTCTTCGGCCGCGTGATCTCGATCTGGTAGTGCGCGACCAGCTCGGGGTGGCGGAGGATCAGCTCCTCGATCTGCGTCGGGAACACGTTGACGCCGCGGATGATCATCATGTCGTCCGACCGGCCGGTGATCTTCTCGATCCGGCGCATCGACCGCGCGGTCGGCGGCAACAGGCGCGTGAGGTCGCGCGTCCGGTAGCGGATCACCGGCATCGCCTCCTTCGTGAGCGACGTGAACACGAGCTCGCCCTTCTCGCCGTCGGGCAGCACCTTGCCGGTGTTCGGGTCGACGACCTCGGGGTAGAAGTGGTCCTCCCAGATCGTCAGGCCGTCCTTGGTCTCGATGCACTCCTGGCCCACGCCGGGCCCCATCACCTCGGACAGCCCGTAGATGTCGAGCGCGTCCAGGCCGAGGCGCGCCTCGATCGCCGAGCGCATCGCCGGCGTCCAGGGCTCGGCGCCGAAGATGCCGATCCTGAGCGACGTCGAGCGCGGGTCGTGCCCCTGGCGCTCGATCTCCTCGGCGATCGCCAGCATGTACGAGGGCGTCACCATGATGATGTCGGGCTTGAAGTCGACGATCAGCTGCACCTGCTTCTCGGTCTGCCCGCCCGACATCGGGATCACCGTCGCGCCGAGCTTCTCGGCGCCGTAGTGCGCTCCCAGGCCGCCGGTGAACAGGCCGTAGCCGTAGGCGACGTGCACGATGTCGCCGGCACGGCCGCCGGCGGCGCGGATCGACCGCGCCATCACCGTCGCCCAGGTGTCGATGTCCTTCGCCGTGTAGCCGACGACGGTCGGCTTGCCGGTCGTGCCCGACGACGCGTGCACGCGCGAGACCTTCTGGCGCGGCACCGCGAACATGCCGAACGGATAGTTCTCGCGCAGGTCCGCCTTGGTCGTGAACGGGAACTTCGCGAGGTCCGCGAGCGTATGCAGGTCCTCGGGGCGCACGCCCGCGGCGTCGAACGCCCGCTTGTAATGCGGCACGTTGCGGTACGCGTGGGCGAGGCTCCAGCGCAGTCGCTCGAGCTGGAGGCGCGAGAGCTCGTCGCGGCTCGCGCGCTCGATCGGTTCGAGGTCCCCGGGACCCGGTGCTTTGGCCGGCATCGTCGCCTCCTCAGGGTCAGATTCGACTTTTCGCTTGCCTGGACGAACCGAGCAGACAAAGGAGAAAAGGCGAGTCTGACCCTACGTTTCTTACCCCCAGCGGTCAGGTTCGGCCTTCGCGCCGCCCGCTTCGCGGCCGACGGACGCCGAACCCGACCCCGGTTCACGAGACGCGGCTCGTTCGAGCCGCGTCTCCGATGCTACGTTTCGATGACGTGCCCCTTGATGCGGTAGCTCTTGCCGCGGAACAGCGCGATCTTCTCGCCGCGCTGGTTCACGACGTCGATGTCGTAGACGCCGGTCCGCCCCGCCGCGCTGCGCTCGACCGCGCGCGCGGTGAGCACGTCGCCCTCGCGCGCCGGCGCGAGGAAGTCGATCGAGCAGCCCGACGCGACGGTCACCAGATTGTAGCTGTTGCACGAATACGCGAACGCGCTGTCGGCCAACGTGAAGATGAAGCCGCCGTGGCAGATCGCGTGCCCGTTGAGCATGTCGGCGCGCACCGTCATCGACACCTCGGCGCGGCCCGGCCCCACCGACACGACGCGCATGCCGAGCCCGATCGACGCCGGGTCGCGCTCGTACATCTCGCGCGCGACGCGCTCCGCCAGCGCCTGCGCCTCGGCCGGCGTGTGGACGGGATGATGTTCGCCCATGATCGCGTCCCCGAGCGTTCAGCCGGCGAGCGGACGGCCGGCCTGCGCAGCGCGCGCGAGCCGCGGCGACACCCGGTAGCGTCCGTCCCCGTAGTGCGACGACAGGTTGCCGATGACGGCGGCGATGCGCGCCGCGCCGATCGCGTCGCCCCAGGCGAGCGGCCCGCGCGGATAGTTGACGCCTTTCTGCATCGCGAGGTCGATGTCCGGCGGCGACGCGATGCCCAGCATGGCCGCGTCGGCCGCCTCGTTGACGAGCATCGCGACGGTGCGCATCACGACGAGCCCAGCGACGTCGTCCAGCCGCGAGACCGCGAGGCCCGCCTCCTGCAGCACGCCCGTGGCGGTCGCCACCGCCTCGCGGTCGCAGGCGTCGGAGGCCGAGATCGCGACTCGCTTCGCCGTCGCGTAGTCGAGCGCGAGATCGAGCACCACGATGTTCGACGCGCCGGTCGCCGCGGCGCGCGCCGTCGCGGTGCGGCCGTCGGTCAAGGCGATCCACGCCGCGCCCGCGTCGATCGCGCCGTCGGGGAACAGCGAGTGCATCGGCCGCTTCTGGACCGCCATTCCCGCCGCGGAGATGCGGTCGAGCAGCGGCTTGAGCGGCCCCGGCTCGCCGTGGATCGCGATGCGGGGCGTCGCCTTCGCGGGCGGCGAGGTCGCGACCGCCGGCGGCGCCGCGCCCGGCGAGTGATCGTAGAAGCCGCGCCCGCTCTTGCGCCCGAGGCGCCCCGCCGCGACGAGCTCGCGCTGGAGGTCCGAGGGCGCATAGCGCGGATCGTGGAACGTCGCCTCCCAGACGCTCCGCGTGACCGCGTAGTTGACGTCGTGGCCGATCAGGTCCATGAGCTCGAACGGGCCCATCCGGAACCCGCCGGCCTCGCGCATCACGGCGTCGATCGTCGCGGGCTCGGCCGAGCGCTCGGCGAGGAGCCGCAGCGCCTCGCCGTAGAACGGCCGCGCGCAGCGGTTCACGATGAAGCCCGGCGTCGACGTCGCGTGCACCGGCGTCTTGCCCCACGCGGCCGCCGTCGCGAACAGCGCGTCCGCCACCGCCGGATCGGTCGCGAGGCCGCGCACGACCTCGACCAGCGGCATCAGCGGCGCCGGGTTGAAGAAGTGCAGCCCGGCGACCCGTCCCGGGTGGCGCAGGCCCGCGGCGAGCGCGGTGATCGAAAGCGACGAGGTGTTCGACGCGAGGATCGCGTCGGACGAGACGATCCCCTCGAGAGCGCGAAGCAATTCGCGCTTGACGTCGAGGTCCTCGACGATCGCCTCGACGACGAGCTTCGCGCTGACGCACGCGGCCGGCGTGTGCACCGCCTCGATCCGCGACGCGGCCGAACGCGCGTCGTCCGCGCTCATGCGGCCTTTCGCGGCGAGCTGCTCGAAAGTCGCGGCGAGCCTGCGCGTCGCGTCGTCCGCCGCGCCGGTGCGGGCGTCGTATAGCATCACCCGGTGCCCGGCCTGCGCCGCGACCTGCGCGATGCCGGCACCCATCGCGCCTGCCCCGAGGACCGCGACGGGCGCGTCGCGCGCGATCGCCTTCGACATCGCTCAGCGTCCGGTGAACCGGGGCGCGCGCTTCCCGAGGAACGCGGCGACGCCTTCGCGGTAGTCCTCGCCGAACCCGAGCTCGCGCTGCAGGTCGCGCTCGAGGTCGAGCTGCGCCTCGAGGCCGTTCGCGGCCGACGCGTGGATCGCGCGCCGCGCCGCCACGAGTCCCCGCGTCGGCGCGGCCGCGAGATGCGCGACGAGCTTCTCGACCGTCTCCGCGAACGCGGCGTCGTCGACCGCTTGCCAGATCAGGCCCCAGTCCGCCGCCTGCGCCGCGGAAACCTTGTCGCCGAGCATCGCGAGGCCGATCGCGCGGGCCGTGCCGACCAAGCGGGGCAGGAAATACGTGCCGCCGGAATCCGGGATCAGCCCGATCTTGCAGAACGCCTGGATGAAGCTCGCCGACGCCGTCGCGACGACGAGGTCGCAGGCCAGCGCGAGATTCGCGCCCGCCCCCGCCGCGACGCCGTTGACCGCGCACACGGTGGGCACCGGCAGCGAGCGCAGCGCGAGCACGAGCGGACGGTAGTTGCGCTCGATCGACGCGCCGAGATCGACGGGCGCGGACCCAGGCGCCACCGCGCGATCGGAAAGGTCCTGCCCGGCGCAGAACCCGCGCCCCGCGCCGGTCAGGAGCAGGACGCGCGCCGATGCGTCGCCGCGCACTGCCGCGAGCGCGTCGCGCACTTCCGCGTGCATCGCGTCGTTGAAGCTGTTCAGCCGGTCGGGCCGGTTCAGCGTCAGGCGGGCGATGCCGGCGCGGGAGCCGTAGAGGATGTGCTGGTAGGACATAGGGAGGTCGGAAGGCGGAGAATGGAGAAAGGAGGTGCGCGGGACAGGCCGTCGTCAGGCGAATACTCGCGCCGCGCGCATCGGATCCGAAGCCTCGATCGCGGCGCCGCCGGTCACCCGCCAACCTGTTCGACGCGTTTCCTTTCTCTCCTTTCTTTCCTTGCTGCTCTTCCCGTCCGCCTGCCGGCTCACACGTGCCGGCGGTGCTGCACCACGCGGAACCGGCTCGCCACGAACGCCGCGTCGGTGAGCGCCGCGTTCGCGGCCGGGTTCGCGCCGGTGCCGTGGAAGTCGGAGAACGCGGCGGACTGGTTCACGAACACGCCCGACGTGAGGTTGATCGAGAGCGCGACCCCGGCGTCCTCCGCGACCTCGATCGCGCGATCGACCACCTTCGGATTGGTCGAGTAGAGCGACAGCGTGAGCGCGCCGTGGCGCTTCGCGGCGTCCCGCGCGATCGAGAGGCTCTGGTCGGTCGAGTCGGTCGCGATCAGGAACGCGATCGGGCCGAACCACTCCGACAGGTACTTGTCGCCGTCGCGCGCGTCGAGCTTGACGATCAGCGGCGTGCGCACGCTGGCGTCCGGGAACGCCGGGTGCGGCACGGCCGTCGTGTCGAGCAGGATCGGCCCGAGCGAGCGGGCGCGGTCCAGCCGGTCCAGCACGCCGCGGTTCTGCACCGCGCCCAGCACCTCCACCGCGCGCGCCGGGTCGCCGAGCAGCTTCTTCACGCCCTCCGCGATCGCGTTCGCGACGTCGTCGAAGGTCTTGTGGCCCTCCGGCGTCGCGATGCCGCCGCGGGGCACGTAGATGTTCTGCGGCGCCGTGCACATCTGGCCGGTGTAGAGCGAAAGCGAGAACGCGAGGTTGCGCGCGAGGCCGGCGAGGTCGTTCGTCGAATCGACGATCACCTGGTTGACGCCGGCCTTCTCGGTGAAGACCTGCGCCTGGCGCGCGTGCTCCTCGAGCCAGTTGCCGTTCGCCGAGCTGCCGGTGAAGTCGATGATGCGGACCTCGGGGCGCAGCGCGAGCTTCTGCGCGGTGTCGTCGCCCGCCGCGTGCGCGACCAGCGTCACGACGTTGGGGTCGAATCCGGCTTCCGCGAGCACGTCGCGCACGATCTTCACGGTGATCGCGAGCGGCAGGATCGCGGCCGGATGCGGCTTGACGATCACCGCGTTTCCGGTCGCGAGGCTCGCGAACAGCCCCGGGTAGCCGTTCCAGGTCGGGAACGTGCAGCAGCCGATCACGAGCCCGATGCCGCGCGGCACGACGCGGAAGTGCTTCTCCATGCGCAGCGGCTCGCCCTTGCCCTGCGGCTTCTCCCACAGCGAGGTCGCGGGCACGCGCCGCATCTGGTCCCACGCGTACGCGACCGCCTCGAGCCCGCGGTCCTGCGCGTGCGGGCCGCCGGCCTGGAACGCCATCATGAACGCCTGGCCCGTCGTGTGCATCACCGCGTTGGCGATCTCGAAGCTCGCCTTGTTGATGCGCGCGAGCGCCTCGATGCACACGCCGACCCACGCCTCGGGCCCCGCGGCGCGCCAGGGCGCCTGCGCGTGCGCGATCGCCGCGAAGAGCCGGTCGAGGTCGACCTTCGGATAGGTGACGCCGAGGTCGATGCCGTAGGGGGAGCGTTCGCCGCCGACCGTGCCGACGGTGCCGGGTTCCTGGATGGGGAAGGCCTTGTGCAGCAGCGCCTCGTAGGCGGCCTTGCCGGCCTCGGCCGAGCCCTCGCCGTAGACCTTCGGGCTCGCGGACTCGGGGTACGGCGACCAGTAGCCGCGCTCGGCGATCGCCGCGAGCGCACGCTCCAGCGTCGCGCGGTGCTTCTCGAACAGGGGATGGCTCACGGAATGCTCCGGAAACGGCGCGGCGGCGGGTCCGCCACTCTAGCAGAGGGCGCGCGGGGGCGAGGAGTCGTCGATCGAGAAGCGCCGGAGACTCAACGGTCAGCCCATGCCGGTCTGGTCGAAATCGACGACGACCTTGTCGGTCGCCGGATAGCTCTGGCACGCGAGCACGAAGCCGCGCGCGACCTCGTAGTCCTCGAGCGCGAAATTGACGTCCATGTCGACCTCGCCCTCGACGAGCCTGCACCGGCAGGTCGAGCACACGCCGCCCTTGCACGAATACGGAAGCTCGATGCCGTTCGCCAGCGCCGCGTCGAGCAGGCTCTCGCGCGTCCGGTCGAGCGTGTAGGTCTTGCGGATGCCGTCGATCAGGACCGTCACCTCGGTCTCGGACCTCCCCGCCGGCGGCAGGCGCGCGGGCTGGTGCTCGTGCTTCGGGATGCTGGCCGCGAATCGCTCGATGCGCACCTTCGACTCCGGGTAGCCGCGCGCCTTCAGCGCCGCGATCACCGCGTCCATCATCCCTTCCGGCCCGCAGACGAACACCGCGTCCACCTCGGCCAGCGGCACCCAGCGGTCGAGGAGCGCATCGGCGCGCGAGCGATCGATGCGGCCGTGCAGGAGCTCGATGTCCTGCGCCTCGCGCGAGAGCACGTGCACGAGGTTGAACCGGTCGAGGTACCGGTCCTTGAGCGACGCGAGCTCCTCGCGAAACATCACGGTGCCCGACGCGCGGTTGCCGTAGAACAGCGTGAAGTGCGAGCGCGGCTCGGCCTCGAGCGTCGTCTTGACGATCGACAGGAGCGGCGTGATCCCGCTGCCCGCCGCGAAGCCGACGTAGTGGTGCCGCGCCTCGGGCTCGATCGGCGCGTTGAAGTGGCCCATCGGCGGCATGACCTCGAGCGTGTCGCCGGCCTTCAGCGACTCGTTCGCCCAGGTCGAGAACACGCCGCCCGGCGCGCGCTTGATCGCGATGCGAAGCATGCGGTCGTCGCGGCCCGAGCAGATCGAGTACGAGCGGCGCACGTCCGCGCCGCCGATGTCCGCCTTCAGCGTCAGGTGCTGGCCCGGCTCGTAGCGGAACTCGTCGCGCAGCGCCTCGGGCACCGCGAACGTGATCGCCACCGCGTCGCGGGTCTCGGGCTCGATGCGGGCGATGGGGAGCTTGTGGAAGCGGCTCATGGACGGCAGGTTGTCGTAGGTAGGGTATGCGCGTTGCGAGGTTTCGTCGACGATTGCGTTGGCGCCGCGGTCGATGCGCCACGGCTTCAATCCCTACCTACGACGCCCTCTCTACGCCTTTCGCTAGTGCGGCTTGAAGTAGTCGAACGGCTCCAGGCACGCGTCGCACCGGTAGAGCGCCTTGCAGGCCGTCGAGCCGAACTGCGCGGTGAGCCGTGTCTGCGTCGATCCGCAGCGGGGGCACGGCACGGCGACGCGGGCGTGGCGCAGCGGGCTGATGCCGCGCACGTCGATCGTCGGTGCGCCCGGGACCGCGGACCCGGGCGGCGCGATGCCGTACTCGCGCAGCCGGCGCTTCGCGTCGGCGGACATCCAGTCGGTCGTCCACGCCGGCGCGAGGACGATCTCGATGCGCGACGCGACGCCGATCGCCGCGAGCGCCTCGCCGATCGCGCCCATGATGAGCTCGGTCGCCGGGCAGCCCGAGTAGGTCGGCGTGACGCGCACGACGACGCCGTCGCCCTCGCGTTCGACCGCGCGCACGATGCCGAGGTCCACGATCGACAGCACCGGGATCTCGGGATCGGGAACCGACGACAGCGCGCGCCACACCGGCGCCAGCGCCGCGGGGGCGCGCGCGGCCGGCGAGGCTCCGGCCGGGGAGGTCGCGTTCGCGCCCGCCATCGCGCTCACCAGCGCGCGTCCGGGTAGGCGCGCTGCAGGAACTGCATCTCGGTCAGCAGGTGCCCGAGGTGCTCGGTGTGCCGGCCCTGGCGGCCGCCGCGCTGCGCCCAGTCGTCCGAGGGCATCGCGAGCGTCGCCTCCTCGAGCACGGCGCCGACGGCGCGGCGCCACGGCGCCGCGAGCGCGGCAAGGTCGGGGCCGATGCCGTCGCGCGCCATCGCGTCGTCGACGGCGTCGGGCAGGAACAGCTCGCCCGTGTACATCCACAGCGCGTCGATCGCTTCCTGCATCCGCGCGTGGGACCGCTCGGTGCCGTCGCCCAGGCGGATCACCCAGTCCGACGAGCGCTCGACGTGGTAGGCGACTTCCTTGAGCGACTTCGATGCGATCGCGGCGACGCGCTCGTCGCGCGACGCGACGAGCGCCTCGAGCGCGAGACGGTGCCAGTGGTCGAACAGGAACTGCCGCGCCGTCGTGTCGGCGTAGTCGCCGTTCGGCTGCTCGACCAGCAGCGCATTGCGGAACTCGTGCTGGTCGCGGCGGAACGCGAGCGCGTCCTCGTCGCGGCCGGCGCCCTCGACCTCGCCCGCGTACGAGAGCCACATCCGCGCCTGGCCGATCAGGTCGAGGCCGACGTTCGTCTGCGCGATGTCCTCCTCGAGGATCGGCCCCTTGCCGACCCATTCGGACAGCCGCTGCGCGAGCACCAGCGCGCTGTCGCCCAGGCGGAGCAGGAACTCGAATTTCGGTGGGGGTGCCATCAGCACGGCGTAGGAAGGAGGTAGTAGAAAGAGATTGGGGATGTCGCCGGCGCGCGGCGTGTCGACATTGCTAAGTTCTATCTACTTCCTCCGCCTTTCGGCTCTGCGCCTTTCGGCTTCAGATGTGCTTCACCTCGTCCGGCATCGGAAAGAACGTCGGATGCCGGTACACCTTGCTCTGCGCGGGATCGAACAGCGCCTCGCGGTCGCCGGGCGAGCTCGCGACGACGTCGGCGCTGCGCACGACCCAGATCGAGACGCCCTCGTTGCGGCGCGTGTAGACGTCGCGCGCGTTCTTGATCGCCATCTCCGCGTCCGGCGCGTGAAGGCTGCCCGCGTGCTTGTGCGCGAGCCCGTGCTGGCTGCGGATGAACACTTCCCACAAAGGCCATTCGCTCGTCATCGCGTCATCTCCGTCCGCTCGCCGTCGTCACGCCGCCTCGCGCGCCGCCCGCTCGGCCCGCTTGCGCGCGTGGGCCACCGCCGCCTCGCGCACCCATTCGCCGTCCTCCCAGGCCTTCACGCGCACGCGCATGCGGTCCCGGTTGCACGGACCGTGGCCGCGCAGCACCGCCTGGAACTCCTTCCAGTCGATCGGCCCGATGTCGTAGTGGCCGCGCTCCGCGTTCCACCTGAGCTCGGGATCGGGCACCCGGAGCCCGAGGTACTCGGCCTGCGGCACCGTCTGGTCGATGAAGCGCTGGCGCAGCTCGTCGTTCGACAGGAGCTTGATCTTCCAGCGGCTCGACTGCGCCGAGTGCACGCTGTCGGCGTCCGGCGGGCCGAACATCATGAGCGAGGGCCACCACCAGCGGTCGAGCGAGTCCTGCGCCATCGCCTTCTGCTCGGGCGTGCCGCGGCACATCGCCATCATGATGTCGAAGCCCTGCCGCTGGTGGAACGATTCCTCCTTGCAGATGCGCACCATCGCGCGGGCGTAGGGACCGTAGCTGCACCGGCACAGCGGGATCTGGTTCATGATCGCCGCGCCGTCGACGAGCCAGCCGATCGCGCCGATGTCCGCCCAGTTGAGCGTCGGGTAGTTGAAGATCGACGAGTACTTGACCTTGCCCGCGTGCAGGTCCTCGATCAGGTCGTCGCGCGAGACGCCCAACGTCTCCGCGGCCGAGTAGAGGTAGAGCCCGTGCCCGGCCTCGTCCTGGATCTTCGCCATCAGGATCGCCTTGCGCTTCAGCGTCGGCGCGCGCGTCACCCAGTTGCCTTCCGGCAGCTGACCGACGACCTCGGAATGCGCGTGCTGCTGGATCTGGCGCACCAGCGTGCGCCGGTACGCCTCGGGCATCCAGTCCTTGGGCTCGACCTTCACGTCCGCGTCGACGCGCGCCTGGAACGCCTGCTCCTCCGGCGACATCTCGGACGCGTCGGCGACCTTCTTGAGGCCGGTGTCGACCAGCTGCGCGTACATCCAGATCCTCCTCGCGACCCGGGCGCCCGGCGCGTCGCCGGGCCGTCCTCGCGGCGCCGTGAAAACGATACAACTCGATGCCATTTGAAGTAAAGCCTGTATCATTTCACGCATGCCCGCCGCGCGCCCTCCCGCCGCCGAGCCGGATCCCGCCCTGGCGCGCTGGATTCGCCGGGAGTTGGCCGCGGACCCGCCCAAGGTCCCGTCGCTGATCGTCACCGTGTGGGGCGATGCGCTGGTGCCGCACGGCGGGACCGCGTGGCTCGCCACGCTGATCCGGCTGCTCGGCGAGCTCTCGGTCAACGAGCGCGCGGTGCGCACCGGCATCTTCCGCGTGGCGCGCGACGGCTGGCTCGTCGCGGAGCCGGTCGGCCGGCGCAGCCGCTACCGGCTCACCGACGACGCGGGCCCGAGGTTCGCGCGAGCGTTCCACCGCGTCTACGACGCGCCGTTCGAGGCCTGGGACGGCGAATGGGAAGCGGTCGTCGCGCACGGCGAGCACCTCGGCCCGGCGGCCCGGCGGCATTTGCGCGAGGAACTGGCCTGGGCCGGCTTCGCGACGTTCGCGCCCGGCGTCCACCTGCGGCCCGCGAGGGGCGACGGCGCCGCCGCGCGCATCGTCGAGGCGCTCGGGCTCGAGCGCCACGTCACCGCCTTCGCCGCCCGCGACGCCCCCGACGCCGCGCTGCCGACGCTCGCCTCGCGCGCCGAGACCGTCTACGCGCTCGACGCGCTCGCGGCGGATTACCGGCGGTTCCTCGCGCGGCACGCCGGCGTGGTCGCCGCGTTCCGCCAGCGCGCGAATCCCGATCCCGCGCAGGCGTTCGCGATCCGGACGCTGCTCGTGCACGCCTACCGGCGCGTGCGGCTGCGCGATCCGCAGCTGCCGCGCGAGGTGCTTCCGCCCGACTGGCCGGGCGCGCAGGCCTACATGCTGTGCCGCGACTTCTACCGGATGGCGCAGCCGATGGCCGAGGCGCATCTCGCGGCGGCGTTCGCCGACGAGGGCGAGCGGCTGCCCCCGCTCGACCCGGCGTTCCACCGGCGATTCGCCGGGTCCCTCACGCCGTCATGACCGGGCGACGGGGCTGCGAGCCGTTGCCCGGCACCGCGGTTCGGCGTCAGGAGCCGACGACCGCCTGGAGCGGCTCGTCGTCGTCCTCTTCCCAGTCCTCGCCTTCCCAGTCGTCCTCGTCCGGGTCGCCGATCGGCGTCTCGTCCTCGTCGTCGTCATCGTCGCCCGGACCTGCCGCCGCCGGCGCCCGGGGAACGGCGCGAGCCGCATCCCCGACGCCGCCGATGGCGCGCCACCACGCTCCTGCCCCGTCGCGTTCCACGTCGTCCCTCGCCTCGTCGATGCCTGCCGGCCCTCCCCCGGACGCCTACGTTAGCGCGATCGCGGCGTCGCCTCAACGTCCCTTGCCAGGCCTCCGGGCCGTCCCGGTACGATAGCGCTGGCCGCCATTCGGCCGCACCGACCGAATCGACCGTGACCGCGCCGAAGCCTGCCTCGACCGACTCGCCCCGCAAGACGCCGCGCGGCGCGATCGGGCGGCTGCTCGGCCGCATCGCGTCGTCCACGAGCGTGCCGTTCCAGGTGATCTTCGCCAACGGCTCGACGCTTCGCAGCGGCGAGGCGCCGCCCGCGTTCACGCTGCGATTCCGCTCCGCCGCCGCGCAGTGGCGGGCGTTGCGCGACGGCCACATCGGCTTCCTCGAGGCCTACTTCGACGGCGACCTCGACGTCGAGGGCGACTTCGCGGCCGCCTTCCGCGTCGGCATGGACTCGGGGCTCGACACCCGGCCGCCGGCGCTCGTGCGGATGCGCAACGCCTGGCTCGAGCGGCGCCGGTCGAACCGCACGATCGCGCAGGCGAAGGCGAACGCGCGCTTCCACTACGGGCTCGGCGAGGCGTTCTACCGCCAGTGGCTCGACCTGCCGTCGATGATGTACACCTGCGCCTACTGGTCCGAGGGCACGACGACGCTCGAGGAGGCGCAGCGCAACAAGATGGACCACGTGTGCCGGAAGGTCCGGCTCGCCGCGGGCGAGACCTTCGTCGACGTCGGCACCGGCTGGGGCGGCCTGCTCTTCCACGCCTGGGAGCACTACGGCGCGCTCGGCACCGGCATCAACACGACGACCGAGCAGGTCGAGGAGCTCGGCGCCGAGATCGCGCGCCGCGACCTCGACGACAAGATCCGCGTGGTCGAGTGCGACTTCCGCGAGATTCCCGGCCAGTACGACAAGCTCCTGTCGATCGGCACGCTCGAGCACGCGGGCCGCGACCAGCTCCCCGAGGTCATCCGCGCGCACGCCGACGCGCTCAAGCCCGGCGGCCTCGGCGTCATCCACTTCATCGGCCACGTCGGCGTGCGCGACACCGAGTACTTCATCCGCAAGCACGTGTTCCCCGGCGGCTGGATCCCGAGCCTCGCCGAGGCGATCGACTGGATGGAGCGCTGCGGCCTCGAGGTGCTCGACGTCGAGAACCTGCGCCGCCACTACGCGTTGACGCTCGACTGCTGGGCCGAGCGCTTCGAGCGGCACTGGCCGGCGATCCAGGCGCTCGACCCCGCGCGCTTCGACGAGCGCTTCCGGCGCATCTGGCGCACCTACCTGGTCTCGTGCGCCGAGATGTTCCGCTCGCGCAACGGGCGCACGCACCTGTTCCAGGTCGCCGTCAGCAAGGGCAACGTCGCGGCGAACTACCCGATGAGCCGCGCGTTCCTCTACGGCCGATCCGCGTGACCCACGGCGAGAAGCTGGCCCGCCTCGCCGATGCGCTCGCGCGGCCCGACGCCGGGGGCGCGCCGGCGTTCGGCCTCGCGAAGCGCACGTCGAACCTGTTCCGCGACCGCGACGCGAAGCCGCGGCCGCGCGTCGACCTCTCCGGCTTCGACGAGGTGGTCCGCGTCGACCCCGGCGCCGGCGTCGTCGAGGCCGAGGGGATGACGACGTTCGAGGCGCTCGCCGACGCGACGCTCCCGCAGGGCGCGATGCCTGCCGTGGTCCCGCAGCTGAAGTCGATCACGCTGGGCGGCGCGGTCGCGGGCGTCGGCATCGAGGCGACGTCGTTCCGGCAGGGCCTCGTGCACGACGCCGTCGTCGCGCTCGAGGTGCTGGCCGGCGACGGCCGGATCGTCCGTTGCACCGCCGGCAACGAGCACGCCGACCTGTTCCACGGATTCGCGAACTCGTACGGCACGCTGGGCTACGCGCTCTCGGTGACGATGCGCACGGTGCCGGTCCGGCGCTACGTCGAGGCGACGCGGATCCGCCACGACGATCCCGTCCGCGCGTTCGACGACCTCGCGGCGCGCTGCGACGACGCGAGCGTCGATTTCCTCGACGGCGTCGCGTTCGGCGCGCGCGAGATCGTGCTGACCGAGGGGCGCTTCGTCGACGAAGCGCCGTGGACGAGCGACTACACCTACGAGCGCATCTACTACAAGTCGATACGCGAGCGCGACCGCGACTACCTGACGGCGCGCGACTACCTGTGGCGCTGGGACACCGACTGGTTCTGGTGCTCGAAGAACGTCGGCGCGCAATGGCCGCCGCTGCGGCGCCTCCTCGGCCGCAAGCGCCTCAACTCGATGACCTATCAGAAGATCATGCGCTGGAACAGCCGCGCGGGGGTCACGCGCGCGATCTCGCGGCTGCGCGGCCGGCACCCGGAATCGGTGATCCAGGACGTCGACGTGCCGGTCGAGCACGCGGCGGCGTTCCTGGGCTTCCTGCTGCGCGAGGTCGGCATCCTGCCGGTCTGGCTGTGCCCGATCCGCGCGCCACGCGGCGCGGTGCGCGCCACGCTCTATCCGCTCGACCCGGGCCGCCTCTACGTGAACTTCGGCTTCTGGGACGTCGTCGACAGCCGCGAAGTCCGCGAACCGGGCCACGTCAATCGCGCGATCGAGCGCGAGGTGGAAAGGCTCGGCGGGCTCAAGTCGCTCTACTCGGACTCCTATTACGCGGAGGACGCGTTCTGGCGCATCTTCGACCGCGACGCCTACCTCGCGCTCAAGCGGCGCTACGATCCCGGCAACCGGCTTCCGGGACTCTACGACAAGTGCGTGCTGCGGCGAGCCCGGGCCGCTTAGGTCTCGCGCCCCGCTTCCGCGCGAGCGCTCGCCGCTTCGCGCAGCGTCTCCACGACCTCGTCGTCGCCGACCTGCCGGAAGTCGGCGTAGAACTGCCCGACCGCGTGGAAATCGCCCGGCGCCTCGAGGCAGACGACCTCGTCGGCGAGCGGGCGAACCAGCTCGAGCGCCTCGGGCGAGGCCACCGGCACCGCGCACACGAGCCGCGCGGGCGCGCGCGTGCGCAGCGCGTGCAGCGCCGCGACCATCGTCGCGCCCGTCGCGAGGCCGTCGTCGACGACGATCACGACGCGCCCAGCCGGATCGATCGGCGCGCGGACCGGCGTGTACTGCGCGCGCCGGCGCCGCATGGTCTCGCGCTCCGACTCGATCGCGCGGTCGAGGTAGGCGCGATTGGCGCCGACGCGCGCGGCATCGTCCGAGACGTAGCTCCAGCCGCTCTCGTCGACCGCGCCGATCGCGTACTCGGGAAACCCCGGCGCCGGGATCTTGCGGGTGAGCACCACGTCGAGGTCGCCGTCCAGCGCGTCGGCGATCACCTTCGCCATCGGGACCGCGCCGCGCGGGATCGCGCAGACGAGCGGGCGACGCCCGCGCCAGGCGGCGAGCGCCTCGGCGAGCCGTCGCCCGGCATCCCGCCGGTCGCGGAAGACCATCGCGCGCTCCGGGGGCGCGCCCCGGCGCGGGACCTCAGGCGGGCGGGATGCGCAGGTTCTGGCCCGGGTAGATCTTGTCCGGGTGGGTCAGCATCGGCTTGTTCGCCTCGAAGATCTTCATGTACTTGTTCGGGTCGCCGTAGTACTGCTTGCTGATCTTCGAGAGGTTGTCGCCGGGCTTGACCGTGTAGTACTGCGCCTCGGGCGCGCTGCGGTCGACGGTCATCATGTCCTTGACCGACGACACGCCGGCGACGTTGCCGCAGCACAGGACGATCTTCTCGCGCGTCGCCTGGTCGGGCGCGACGCCGTAGACCGCCACGCTGGAGCTCGCGCCGTCGAAGGTCACCGTGAGGCCGGTCGCCGTCAGGTTCTGCGCCTTGATGTAGGTGACGATCGCGTCGCCGGCGGCGTCGTTGGCCGCCTTGATCTTGGCGTCGCTCGACGGGTCGGCCTTCGCCTCGGCCATCGCGGCCTGCGCGGTGCCCTTGCCGAACAGCTTCTCGCCCGCCTCCTTCACGAAATCGATCAATCCCATCTCGGTTCTCCGGTTCGCATCGGGAAACGGCGGGCCGCAGCCGGCCCCGCCGCCTTTAGGATACACCCCGCCGCCGGCCGGCCGGGCGTCGTCGGGACGCGGGTTGCGGCGTGCCTTGACACGTCACCGTCACGCGCGAATCATCGCCCGTTCACGTGCGGGGGCGAGACTCGCCGCCGCCCGCTTCGCATGCCCACCCCCTCCCCGGCTCCCGGCGACGCTTCGTACCTCCACGCCGACGCGGTCAGCGTGTCGTACGGCGCGACGCGCGTGCTCGACCGCGTCTCGCTCACCGTCGCGCGCGGCGAGCTCGTGGCGCTGCTCGGCAGCTCGGGCTGCGGCAAGACGACGCTCCTGCGCTCGATCGCGGGCTTCGTCACGCCCGACGAAGGCCGAATCGTCGTCGACGGCCGCGACATCACGCGCCTGCCGCCCGAGGCGCGAGGCACGGCGATGATGTTCCAGTCGTACGCGCTTTGGCCGCACATGGACGTCGCCGCGAACATCGCCTACGGCCTGCGGATGCGCGGCAAGCCGCGCGACGCGATCGCGAAGCGCGTCGACGAGATGCTGAAGCTCCTGCAGCTCGAAGGCTACGGGTCGCGCGCGATCTCGGCGCTGTCGGGCGGGCAGAAGCAGCGCGTCGCGCTCGGGCGCGCCCTCGCGGTCGACCCGTCGGTGCTGCTGCTCGACGAGCCGATGTCGAACCTCGACTACCGGGTGCGCCTCGAGCTGCGCCACGAGCTCCGCGCGCTGCAGCAGCGCGTCGGCATCACGGCGATCTACGTGACGCACGATCGCGAGGAGGCGCTGACGCTCGCCGACCGCATCGCCGTCATCGACGCCGGCCGCATCGCCCAGCTCGGCACGCCCGACGAGGTGTTCCACCGGCCGGTCTCGCCGTTCGTTGCCGGCTTCATGGGCGCCGACAACGCGATCGACGTCGTCCGCACGGGGGACGCCTGGTCGTGGCCGCCGTCGGCCCACGGCGGGGCCCGGGCGCGCGCGCACTTCCGCGCCGACCGCGCCCGGCTCGCCGCGCCCGGGACCGTGGCGCCGCCGGGCACGCTCGCGATCGACGGCACCGTCTCGCAGCGCGTGTACCTCGGCACGGTCCACCGCTACCGCATCCACGCCGGCGCCGACGACTTCTGGGTCGAGGACGCCGAGCGACGCGACGAAGGCGCGCCGGTGCGCGTCCTCGTCCCGCCCGACGGGCTGCTCGTGTTTCCGGCGGCCGCCTGATCCCCGGGCGGCCCCGATCCCTGTTTCACTGCAAGGAGGAGGCAGTCATGCGCAAGTTCCGGAATGCCCTGTCCATCGCGCTCGTCGCGGCCGGCGCGGCCGTCGGCTACGCGGTTCCCGCGACCTCGCAGGTCACGCTCAACGTCGTGACCGCGGGCGACCAGAACATGGTCGACTACGTCAACAACTTCCTGGGCCCGAAGTTCGAGGCCCAGAACCCCGGCGTCAAGGTGCGCGCGGTCGGCACCGGCCCGGGCGACGCGGGCTCGCAGAAGATCCTCGAGAAGCTCGAGGCGCAGCAGAAGGCCGGCTCGGCCGCGTGGGACACCGACGTCGCGGTCGTCCACCAGCGCGGCGCCGCGACGATGGTGAAGGAGAACCTGCTCGCGCCGTATCGCAACGAGATCGCGGCCGGCAAGCTCGTCTCGCGCGACTCCGCGTCCAACGCGCTCGGCCAGAACGTCGACGGCTACGTGATCCCGATGTTCCACAGCCAGATCGCGTTCGCGTACAACCCCGACGTGGTCAAGCAGCCGCCGAAGAGCTACGCGGAGCTCGCCGAGTGGGTCAAGAAGAACCCGAAGCAGTTCGGCTACAACGGCGTGAAGGGCGGGATGTCGGGCGTCGGCTTCGTGATGGGCTGGGTCGCGGCCAACAGCGGCATGGGCGCGCAGCTCGAGAAGGGCCCGTACGACCCGTCCAAGAAGGCGGTGATCGACAAGTCACTCGCGAGCCTGAAGGACTTCAACCAGTACGTCGTGCTGACGCCGGGCAACGCCGGGACGCTCGACATGCTGAACCGGGGCGAGATCGCGATGGGCCCGGTGTGGGTCGACATGTTCTACACGTGGGTCGCCGACGGGAAGATGCCGCCGAACGTCAAGCTCGAGCTGCCGCAGCCGGGGCTCCCGGGCCAGCCGATGTACTACGTCGTGCCGGCGAAGGCCGCGAACGCCGCGCTCGCGAAGAAATTCGTCGACTTCGCAGCCAGCCCGGCGATCCAGGCCGAAGGCATCGTCAAGCAGTTCAACTGGTATCCGGGCATCGACGCGAAGTACGTGAAGGCGCAGATGGACGACAAGAGCTGGAACAAGCTCTTCGCCGACATCCCGCCGGACACGCTGCAGCAGTACGGCCGCCCGTTCCCGCTGTCCGAGTATTTCACCGACATCCTGGAAGGGTACGAACGGGTGGTGCTTCGCTGACGGATCCCGACGCCTGAGCGCCCGCTGACACGGGCGCCGGCGTCGAACTTGTGCTGCAGACCCGTTCCTATGCCGGGCTGGCCTTGGCCGCCCCGGCGCTGGCGATCGTCGCGGTCTTCTTCGTCGGGCCGCTCGCGATGTCCGCCGTCCTCGCCTTCCGCGGCAAGGACGGCGGCTTCACGCTCGAGCACTTCGCGAAGGCCTTCGAGTTCTACTCGACCGACCTCTGGTTCTCGGCGGCGATCGTCCTGCTGTCGACCGCCGCGATCGCCGTCGTCGCCATCGCGATCGCGGGCTACCTGACGCTGGGCGAGCACCCGCGCACCGTCGCGATCCTTCGCTGGCTCTACCGCTGGCCGCTGTTCATCCCGTTCATCGTCACCGCGCAGGTGATGCGCACGTTCCTCGCGAAGAACGGGATGCTCAACCACGTGCTGATCGGCGGCGGGCTGATCGACCCGCTTCAGGCGCAGAGCCTGCTCGACTGGCGCGGCATCGTCGTCGCGTTCGTCTGGAAGCAGGCGCCGTTCGTGACGCTGCTCCTCGCGGGCGCGATGGCCGCGATCGACCGCCAGCACATCGAGGCGGCGCGCAACCTCGGCGCGAACCGGCTGCGCGTGCTGTTCGGCATCGTGCTGCCCCAGGCGCGCCGCACGCTGATGGTCGGCCTCGTGCTGTCGTTCGTGTCGATGCTCTCGGTCCTGTCGGTGCCGATGCTGATCAACCCGAACTCGCCGACGATGCTGACGGTGGACATCGCCTATCGCATCAACTCTCACGGCGACTACGCGGTGGCCAACGCGCTGTGCCTCATGTCGCTCGTGCTCGCCTCGTTCGGCGCGTGGTTCTACCTGCGCGAGGCGGCCGCGAAGAAGGCGGAGAAGACATGACGTCGGCGCCGGCCCTGCGATGGGGCGAGACCTTCGCCCGGGTCGTCGTGCTGCTGCTGCTCGCGTTCGCGATCTTCGGCCCGCTCGCCAACCTGGTGCTGTGGGGTTTCGCGGAGCGCTGGTACTTTCCGTACAAGCTCCCTCAGGAGTTCGGCCTCACCTACTGGGCGCGCGTGTTCGCGCCGCGCGGGAGCGCGCTCGCCTCGCTGTGGACGAGCATCGGGATCGCCTGCCTCACCGTCCTCATGACGCTCGTCGTCGCGGTGCCCGCCGGCTTCGCGCTGGCGCGGCTGAAGCTGCCGGCGCGCACGCTGATCCTGCTCGTGTTCCTGCTGCCGCAGGCGGTGCCGAACCTGCCCGTCTACGTCAACATCGCCCGCGTCTTCTACGAGCTCAACCTGAACGGCACGATCCTGGGCGTCGTGCTCGTGCACGCCTCGCACGGGCTCGTGCTGGCCGTCTGGATCGCGTCGGCGGCGTTCGCCGCGGTCGACGTCTCGCTCGAGGAGGCGGCGCGCAACATGGGCGCGTCGGCGTGGCGGTGCTGGACCACCGTCACGCTGCCGCTGGCGCTGCCCGGGCTGATCGCGAGCGCGATCTTCGTGTTCCTCGAGTCGCTCGACGAATTCACCGGCACCTATTTCGTCGGCGTCCCGGACGTCACGACGATGCCGCTCCTGATGTTCAACGCCAGCATGGGCGGCAACTACCAGATCGCGTCGATCACCGCGCTGCTGCTCCTCGTCCCGTCGATCCTGTTCATGCTGCTGGTCGAGCGGTTCCTCAAGGCGGACGTGCTGGCGATGATCGGGCGGTAGTGGCGAGCGCGCAGCGCGGCGCACGCGCTGGAGTGCGTAGGTAGGGTGTCGTAGGCAGGGTTTCGCGGCGGTGCCGGTGACCACGCCTCCGACATCCCGCCGTCTGCGGTTTCGATGCGCGACGTCTCGGTGCCGTTGCGCCTCACGCCACGCGAGCGACAAACCCTACCTACGACACCCTACCTACGGTTTTCGCAACGGCACCGTCGCCACCACCCGCCACTCCTCGACCGGGACCTCCTTGCCGGAGAGGGCGACGACGAGGCGGTCGAAGACCATCGTGCGCCCGTCGATGGCGGCGGAAAGCGGACGCGAGCGCGCGATCTTCTCGCGCACCGGCAGCGTGCCGTAGGCGAGCGACAGGTGCGGGAAGGGCGAGAGGCCCTCGCGCGAGCCGGTGAGCTTCGCCGAGCGCTCGAGCAGCGCGCGGAACCGGTCGGCGCGGTCGAACGCGACGAAGAACGTGCGGAACGGGTGCTCGGTCCACTGGATGCCCCAGGCGCGCCACGCGAGCGGGCCCTCGCCCGCGACGAGCTCGCGCGCGAGCATCTCGGCGTCGTCCGCGGACAGGTCGAGGTCGCCCTGGACCGTCGCGTGCGGCGCGAACGGCGGCATGCCGAAGACCGGCGCGAGCGCGCGCACGAGCTTGCCGAGCTCCTGCTCGAGCGCCGGCTCGGGCACCAGCCAGAACGAGTACGACTCGCCGTTCAGGAGGATTCCTCTTCCAGGCTGGTCGCTGTCGCGGCGTCGCGCTCCCCCTCGCTGAAGAGGAGGCGAGCGCCCTGGTGCGGACCTGCGGCGCTCATAGCATCAGGTCGCCAAGCGTCGACTCGAGGAACGCGCGCACGCCGGGCGCTCCGGCGAGGATCGCATTGCCGCGCTCCAGGGCGTCGCCCGCGAAGAAATCGTTGGTGAAGCCGCCCGCCTCGCGCACGATCACGAGGCCCGCCGCGACGTCCCACGCGTTGATGTGCGGCTCGAAGTAGCCCTCGAACCGGCCGTCGGCGACGTGGGCCATGCCGAGCGCGCCGCTGCCGAGGCGGCTGTACTCGCAGTGGCGCGACAGCAGGCGCTCGATCGCGGTCACGTGCAGCGCGTGCTCGCGCCGGTAGGAGAATCCGAGCCCGATCCGCGACGCCTCGGGCGTCCTCGCCGACGAGACGCGGATCGGCACGCCGTTGAGCGTCGCGCCGCGCCCGCGCGCGGCCGCGTGCGTCTCGTCGAGCACCGGCGCGTGGATCACGCCGAGCTCCGCGTCGCCGTCGACGTAAAGGCCGATCGACACGCACCAGATCGGCAGGCGCCGCGCGAAGTTCGCGGTGCCGTCGATCGGGTCGACGATCCACAGCGGCGCGCGGCCGTCCCATCCCGGCGTGATGCCGTCCTCCTCGCCGAGCATCGCGTCGCCGGGGAACGCCGCAGCGACGTCGCGACGCAGCATCGCCTCGACCGCCTTGTCCGCCGCGGTCACCACGTCCTGCACGCCCTTGGCCTCGATCGCCATGCGCGCGGGGTCGCGCGCGTAGGCGAGCGCGAGGTCGCCGGCGCGGCGGGCGGCGTCGACGGCGAATCGAAGGCGTGCGTCGAGCTCGTGGGGTGCCATCACGGGGAGCCGGTGCGTTTGGCGGGTGCGCCGAAGAAGGCGTGATGATACAGTCCGGTGCCATGGTCCGGGCGTCCCGCATGGCACTGCCGCTCGTCGCCGGCGCGCTCGCCGCGCTGGGCGGTTGCGCGGAGCAATACAGCGTCGGGCTCGAGTCCACGGTCCTCGCGTCGACGATCGACTACCTGTGCGAAAGCGGGGCGGTGATGCGCGTCGAGCGCGCCGGCGACGCCCGCACGGCGCGCGCGACGTTCGGCGACCGCTCGTGGACGCTGACGCGCGTCGACAGCGCCTCGCAGGAAAAGTATTCGGAGGGCGCCACCTCGCTGTACCTCGACGGCGAGATCGCGATGATCGAGAGCGAAGGGCGCGTCCTCGGCGGCAAGTGCCAGTCGAAGGTGCCGATGCCCAAGGCGCCGACGCTGCGCGTCTACGACCTGCGCGCCCCGACGTTCTAGCGGGCTGTAACGGGGGAATCGGGCGGGCCGCTTCGCGACCCTCGCATCGCGCCACGGACGGCGCCCCGCGGCGCCATAATGGCGGGCACGCGCCATGGGCTACACGTTCGACGCCTTCCTCGAAGCGTCCGGCACGAACCGGTACGACGACGACGCGCTGCTCGCGACGCTGCTCTCGCGCTACGCCGGCGCGTCGGCCGCGCGCGACGCCGACCTCTCGCGACTGGGTGCGCGCGTCGCCGGGCCGCTCGCGCGCCTCGCCGACGAATCCGCGCATCCCGCGAACGCGCCGGCGCTGCGGCATTGCGACGCCTGGCATCGCCGCGTCGACGAGATCGTGCTGCCCGCGTCGACGCACGCGGCGCTCGCCGAGGTCGCCGGCGCCGAGCGCCTGGGCTCGCTCCACGGCGACCCGTACGCTTTCTACGCGAAGACCTACCTCACGCACCAGAACGGCGAGGCGGGCGTCGCCTGCTCGCTCGCGTGCACCGACGGCCTGACGCGCGCGCTCGACGCGCTCGGCGACCGCCCCGAGCATCGCGGCGCCCTCGCGCGGATCCGGTCGTCGAGCGCGCACCGCGTCTGGCACGCGGCGCAGTTCGTCACCGAGATCCAGGGCGGCTCCGACGTCGGCGCGAACGCGGTCGAGGCGCGCCCGGCCGCGGGCGGCGCGTACACGCTGCACGGGCCGAAGTGGTTTTGCTCGAACGTCAACGCGGACTACTTCCTCGTGAGCGCGCGCCCGGCCGGCGCGCCGCAAGGCGCCCGCGGCATCGCGATCTTCCTCGTCCCCTCGCATCTCGACGACGGCGTCCCAACGCGCAACGGCCACACGATCGACCGACTGAAGGACAAGCTCGGCACGCGCGAGCTCGCGACCGCCGAGCTCACGTTCGAGGGCGCGCTCGGCTGGCCGATCGGGCCGCTCGACCGCGGGCTCTCGAACCTCGTCGACCTCGTGCTCGTCACCTCGCGCATGGCCTGCGTGCTCTACGCGGCGGCGAGCCTGCGCCAGGCGGAGCGGACGGTGCGCGCCTACACCGCGTTTCGCACCGCGTTCGGCCGGCCCATCGCCGACTACGCGCCCGTGCGGCGCGCCGTCGACGAGATCGCGCTCGCGCGGGAGCGTGCGCTCGCGGTCGCCTTCGAGCTCGTGCGCCTGTGGCAGGCGCCTGCGGGATCGGTCGACGCCGCCGATTTCCGCGTGCTGCTCTCGCTCGCGAAGCCCGTCGTCACCCGCCGGGCGAGCGCACTGCTCCACGACGCGCTGATGCTGCTGGGCGCCAACGGCATCGAGGAGCGCTTCTCCCCGCTCCCGCGCCTCTACCGCGACGCGGCGGTCATGGAGACCTGGGAAGGGCCGCACAACGTGCTCTTCGCGCAGGCGCAGCGCGACCTCGCGCGATCCAGGCCCGATGCCGCCGAATTCGCGCGCCGCGTGGCGGGCCGCGCGGACGATGCGCTGGCGTCCGCGCTGCGAGCGGCGATCGAAGGCGACGCGGCCGACCCGCAGGCGGCGCTCGCGATGCCCGCGCTCGCCGCGCGAATCGTCGACGCGCTGGGCGACCGGGTCCGCGATGCTTGACGCGAGCGCCGCCACGATCGGCGACGCGCTCGACGCGATCGCCGGCGCGCGGCCCGACGCGCCGCTGATCCACCGACCCGGCCGGCCGCCGGTGCGCTACGGCGCGCTGGCCGCGCAGCTGCGCGACGTCCGTCGCCGGCTTCACGACAGCGGCATCGCGCCCGGCGACACGATCGCGGGCTTCGACGCGTCGCGCGCGACGATGGCGATGGCGTGCCTCGCGCTGCCCGCGTCGTCGACGTTCGTCCCGCTCGCGCCGTCGCTCGCCCTGCCCGCCTACGAGGCGCTGCTCGGGCGCCTCCGGCCGAAGGCGGTGCTCGTGCCCGAGGGCGACCACCCGCTGCGCTCGGCGGCGTCGCGCATGGGCATCGCCACGCTGCGCGCGATCGACGCGGCGGACGGCTCCGGCCGTTTCGCGCTCGAATTCGACGGTCGGCCGGACGCCGACGCCGCGCCGGCCGCGTCCCCTGGCCACGCCTACGTGATCGTCACGTCGGGAACGACCGGCCGCCCGAAGCTCGCGCCGCTCGGACACCGGCAGATGCTCGGTTTCGCCCGCGCGATCCTGCCTTGGCTCGACCTCGGGCCCGCCGACGTCGGCTTCTCGCTCGCGCCGTTCCACTTCGCGGGCGGGCTGCGCGGCTCGCTGCTCCTGACGGCGCTCGCCGGCGCGTCGTTCGTGTGCCTCGACGAGGGCGACGTCGACGGATTCTTCCAGGCGATCGAGCCGTTCCGGCCGACCTTCCTCAATGCGCCGTTCTCGGTCCAGCGCGCGATCGCGTCGCGCGCGAGCGCGTTCCCGCAGGCCGTCGCGGCGTCGCGCCTCCGCTACCTTCGCTCGACCGCGGGCCGGCTCGACCCCGTGGTCGCGGAGCGGCTCGAGCGCATCTTCCGCGCGCCGATGCTGCAGGGCTACGGGACGACCGAGGTGTGCGGCATCGCGCACGATCCGCTGCCGCCGGCGCCCCGCAAGCGCGGATCGGTCGGCGTCGCGCTCGGCGGCGACGTGCGAACGATGTCGCAGGATGGCCGCCTGCTCGGCCCGGGCGAGGAAGGCGAGATCGTCGTGCGCGGCCCGCTCGTGTTCGACGGCTACCTCGACGATCCGGCGCTCACCGCGAACGCGTTCGCCGGCGAATGGATGCGGACCGGCGACCTGGGCTACGTCGACGAGGACGGCTACGTGTTCGTCGGCGCGCGCCTCGCGGAGACGATCAACTGCGGCGGCGAGAAGGTCGCGCCCGCCGAGATCGACGTCGTCGTCGAGACGATGCCCGGCGTGCGCGAGGCGGCCGCGTTCGGGCTCCTGCGCGGGACGCCCAACGAGGTGCTCGCGCTCGCCGTCGTCGCCGCGCCGGGCGCGACGGTCCACGAGGACGCGATCCGCGAGCGCGTCCGCTCGCAGCTGGGCGAGCGCCGCGTGCCGCGTCGGATCTTCTTCCTCGACGCGCTCCCCCGAACCGATACCGGCAAGCTGAGGCGCAATGCGATCGCCGACGGCCTCGGGCCCGCGTCCGCCGGCGCGCCCGGCACCCCGGAGCGGCGCGTGTAATTCTTACACTCGCGACGCGGCGCGCAGGTCGATCTTCCCGCGGCCGCGCATCGCACGTATCCTTGCGCGTTCACCGGCAGCATGGCCGGCTCCGAAGGAGGAGATGCCCGATGAAGCACGACCTGTGGTTCGCCGTCGCGTCGGCGACGATCCTCGCCGCGACGCTCGTTCCGATCCCCGCCGCCGCGCAGTCGAAGGGCTCCGCGACGCCGCTCACGAAGGTGCGCGTCGTCGCCGACAAGTACGTCGTCCTCGACCAGCACCCGATCGTCGTGCCCAAGGCCGACACGGCCGGCCGGATCGTCTGGGAGCTGCCCGCGCAGGGGCCGTGGCGCTTCGGCAGCGACAGCGTCGCGATCGACGGCGGCCAGTTCCTCGGCTGCAACGTGCAGTCGGGGGGGCTGCGCTACGCGTGCACCGACAAGCAGCCGCGCAAGCCCGAGCTCTATCCGTACCGCCTGACCGTCTACAACGGCACGGCCGCCAACGCCAAGGCGATCTTCGTGGATTCGTCGGTGCAGAACGCGCGAGTAGCGTTTCGTCGCGCCGCCGGGCCTGCGCCCGCGCGGCCCCCGCCGACGCAGCGACGCGAGCGACCTCCTTGTGCGGTCGGCACGTCGCGTGTCGGCCGCCGCGGCGACCGCAACCGTGCGCGCCGATCCCCGAGCCCAAATCGCTCGGGGCCCCTCGTCGACGCAGCGACGCGCGCGGCCTCCTTGTGCGGTCGGCGTGACGTGATTCGTTTCATGTCGGCCGCCGCCAATCTCGCGTCGTCGATCCCCGTCCCTTCGCGCCGGGGCCTCGCCGACGCAGCGACGCGCGCGGCCTCCTTGTGCGTTCGGCCTCTGTTTCATGTTGTGATCTCGTCGCTTCGCGCCGGGGCCCCTCGCCGACGCAGCGACGCGCGCGGCCTCCTTGTGCGGTCGGCGTGACGTGATTCGTTTCATGTCGGCCGCCGCCGGGATCGCATTCCCGCGTCGTCGATCCCCGTCGCTTCGCGCCGGGGCCCCTCGCCGACGCAGCGACCCGGCTACTGCCTCTCGATCTTCGCGCGCTCGATGACGCGGCGCCATTTCTCGACGTCGGCCGCGACGAGCCGGCGCATCTCGTCGGGTGTGCTCGAGCGTGCAGTGACCCCCAGCGCGGCGAGCTTGTCCTTGACCTCGGGCGAGGCGAGCGCCTTGCGGATCGCCTCTTCCAGGCGCGCGACGACGGCGGGCGGCGTCTTCGCCGGCGCGGCGATCGCGTTCCACGACGACGCCTCGTAGCCGGGCACGCCGCTTTCCGCCACCGTCGGGACGTCGGGCAGCGACGGGGATCGGCGCTCGCCGGTAACCGCGAGGATCCGCACCGAGCCGTCCTTCGCCTGCGGGATCACCGGCGCCAGCATCTCGAACGCGACCTCGACGTCGTTCGCGCGGAGCGCCGAGATCACCGCCGGGCTGCCCTTGTACGGGACGACGGTCGCGTCGAGCCCCGCCATCGACTTGAACATCTCGGCCGACAGGTTCTGCGTGCTGCCCACGTTGATCGTGCCGATGTTGAGCTTGCCCGGATTCGCCTTCGCGTAGGCGACCAGGTCCTTCATCGACGCGAGCTTCGAGCCGCCGCTCGCGACCACCGCGACGTCGAAGAATCCCAGCGTCGACACCGGCGCGAAGTCGGCGAGCGTGTCGTAGGGCAGCGTCTTGAACAGCGAGGCCGAGACGGCGTTGCCGTTCGACATCAACAGGAGCGTGTAACCGTCGGGGGCCGCCTTCGCGACGGCGTCCGCCGCGACGATGCCGCCGGCGCTCGGCCGGTTGTCGACGACGACCGGCTGGCCGAGGTCGTCGGAGAGCGCCTGCGCGACGATGCGCGCGGTCAGGTCCGCCACGCCGCCGGGCGCGAAGCCCACGACGAGCTTGATCGGCTTCGACGGCCAGGGTTGCGCGGACGCGCCGCCGGCCGGCGCCAGCGCGACGGCGAGGATCGCGAGGAACAGTCGGATGGCGCGCGGCATCGGGGCTCCTTCGTCGAGCGAGCGCGCATCATAGCCTCCGTCCGGCGTCCGGAACGCAGCGCCGGTTTATCATCCCGGCGGGGCGGACCGACGGCCCCGTGCCATGAGCGAGCCCTCCGACGCCAGCGTCACCGAGGAACCCGCGGCGACGCGCCTCGCGCTCTACGTGCCGCGCCTGCTGCAGGAGCGCGTGGGCACGGGCGACGCCACGGCGGCCTGGACGGCCGAGGGCACCGCGGTCTTCGTCGACATCTCGGGCTTCACGAAGCTCTCCGAGCAGCTCGCGTCGAAGGGCCGCGAAGGCGCCGAGCAGATCGCCGAGGTCATCGGCAGCTGCTTCGGCTCGATCCTCCGGGTCGCGTACGACGCCGGCGCGAGCCTGCTCAAGTTCGGGGGCGACGCGCTCCTGCTCTGGTTCCGCGACGAGGGCCACCTCGGGCGCGCCTGCCGCGCGACGCTCGCGATGCGCGACGACCTCGCGACGGTCGGCCGCATCGCGCTCCCCGGCGCCGAGGTCGTGCTGCAGATGTCGCAGGGCGTGCACACCGGCGAGTTCCACTTCTTCGCGGCCGGCGCGTCGCACGTCGAGCTCCTCACGAGCGGGCCGGGCTGGACCCGCCTCGTCGCGATGGAGACCGAGGCGACCGCCGGCGAGGTGCTGCTCAGCCCCGAGGCGGCCGCGGCGCTGCCGCCGGGCTGCCTCGGCGCGGCGAAGGGCCCGGGCATCCTGCTGGGAACGATGGAGGGCGAGCCCGCTCGCCTGCCGCGCACCCCTCGGCCGAAGATCGCCGCGGAAACGCTCGCGCACTGCCTGCCGCCGGCGATCCGCGCGCACGTACAGGCCGGCAGCATCGCCTCCGAGCACCGGCCGGTCACCGTCGCGTTCCTGCGCTACGGCGGCATCGACGAGCTCATCGCCACCTCCGGGGCGCAGGCGGCGGCCGACGCGCTGCAGCGGCTGCTGCGTGCGGTCGACGCGGCCGTCGAGGGACTGGACGTCGCGCTGCTCGGCTCCGACCTCGACGCCGACGGCGGCAAGCTGATCCTTTGCGCCGGCGCGCCGAAGGTCACCGGCGACGACGAGGAGCGCCTGCTGCTCGCCGCGCGGCGCATCGTCGAATCGGACGTCGGACTCGCGCTGCGCATCGGCGTGAATCGCGGCGCCGTGTTCGCCGGCGACATCGGCCCGGACTACCGGCGCACCTACACGGTCATGGGCGACGTCGTGAACCTCGCCGCGCGCGTCATGGCGAAGGCCGCGCCCGGCCAGGTGCTCGCGACCGCCGAGGTGATCGAGCGGTCGAATACGCTCTTCGACCTCACCGAGCTCGCGCCTTTCGCGGTCAAGGGCAAGGCGGAGCCGGTGAAGGCCTGGGCGGTCGGGCGCGCGACCGGCTCGCGGACGCGCCAGGTCGCGGAACAGCGCCTGCCGCTCACCGGACGCAATACCGAGCTCGCGGTCGTACGCAAGGCGCTCGGTGCCGCGCGCACCGGCAACGGGCAGATGGTCGAGATCGTCGGCGAGCCCGGCATCGGCAAGACGCGCCTGCTCGAGGCGATGCGCGATGCCGCGATGGGCTTCCGCAAGCTCCGCGCCGCGTGCGAGGCGTACACGTCGTCGACGCCTTACGTCGTCTGGCGCGAGCTCCTGCGCGAGACGATGGAGCTCGGGCGCGACGTCCCCGACGACGTCGCCGAGGCCGCGCTCCGGCAGGCCGTCGCCACGCGCGCGCCCGACCTCGAGCCCTGGCTCGCGCTGCTCGGCGCGCCGCTCGGCCTCGTGATCGCGCCGTCGGTCGAGGTCGACATGCTCGCCGAGGCCAACCGGCGCGCGCGACTGCACGAGACCGTGGCGCGATTCCTCGAGGCGTTGCTGCCCGGGCCGGCGCTGGTCGAGATCGACGACGCGCATCACATGGACGAGGCGTCGGTCGAGCTGACGCGCCATCTCGCGCAGGGGCTGGCCTCGCGCAAGTGGCTGCTCGGCGTCGCGCACCGGCCGGGGCCGTCGGGATTCTCGGCCGCCGAAGGCGCGGCGCAGCGCGTCGACCTGAAGCCGCTCGCCAAGGGCGACGCGCTGCGCCTCGCGCAACTCGCCACGCAGGAGCGGCCGCTGCCCACGCACGTCGTCGAGGTCGTCGCGCAGCGGTCCGGCGGGCATCCGCAGTTCCTGCGCGACCTGGTGCGTTCGGCCGCCGCGTCGGGCGGCGTCGTCGGGCTGCCCGATTCCGCTGAAGCGGCGGCGCTCGCGCGCATCGACGCGCTGCCGCCCGACGATCGCAACGTCGTGCGTCGCGCGTCGGTGTTCGGCCTCACGTTCCACCCGCGCATGCTCGCGTGGTTCGACGACCCGGAGGACGGCCCGCCGCCCGACCCCGAGATCTGGACGCGCTTAGCCGACCTCTTCGACGAGGACGGCGACGGCTACCTGCGGTTCCGCCAGTCGCTCCTGCGCGACACCGCGTACGAGGGCCTCCCGTTCCGGCAGCGCCGCCGCCTGCACGCGACCGTCGCCGCGCACGTCGAGCAGGAGATGACCAACCCGGACGACGTCGCCGGCGCGCTGTCGCTCCACTTCCTGATCGCGGGCGACTTCCCGCAGGCGTGGCGCTACGCGTGCCTCGCGGGCAAGTGCGCCGAGGACGTCTACGCATACGTCGAGGCGGCGACGCTCTACGGCCGCGCGCTCGAAGCCGGGCGCCAGATGCCCGCGCTGCCCGCCGAGGAGCTGGCCGCGGTCCAGGAAGCGCTCGCCGATGCGTGGTACCGCGCGGACGAGTACCGCAAGGCCTCCGACGCGTACGCCGAGACGCTGCGGCGCGTCGCGGGCGACCGGCTCGCCGAGGCGAGACTGCTGCTCAAGCATTCCTGGCTCGAAGAGAAGCTCGGAAACTATCCGGAGGCATTGCGCTGGGCAGAGCGTGCGCGCGACGCGCTCGACGGGCAGCAGGGCCTCGACGTCGACCGCCAAATGGCCAGCGCCAGCGCCTGTTTCGCGACGCTGTTACAGGCACAGGGCCGCTCGGACGAGGCGGTCGAGTGGGCCGAGCGGGCGGCGCGCGAAGCCGAGCACGTTGACGACCCGGAGCAACTGGGTGCCGCGTACTTCGTACTGGGATGGGCGCGAGGGGCGCAGGGCAAAGAGGGCGCCGAAGCGTTCATGCTCAAGGCCATCGACGCATTCGGGCGTTCAGGCAACCGCGCGCGCCAGGCGATCACGCTGTCGAACGTCGGGGGCGTTTGCTACTGGGAGGGCCGCTGGGACGATGCGATGTCGTACTACGAGCGCGGCCGCGAGGAATCGATGAAAGTCGGCAATGTCGTCGACGCTGCGACCGCGAGCATGAACATCGCCGAGATCCTGACCGACCGCGGCGAAACGGCCGAGGCCGAGGTGACGCTGCAGAAGACGATGCCGGTATGGAAGTCGTCCGAGTATCGCTACTTTCACGGCGCATGTCTTTGGATGCTCGGACGAGTTTCGCTGCGCGCCAATCGGATCGACGAGGCGCTTGAGCGCTTCGCCGAGGCGCGCAAGCTATTGACCGAGGTCGGCGCCGAGTACGAGTCGCACGACATCGACGCGCGTGTCGCCGAGTGCAAGGTGCTGAAAGGCGACGTCGATGGCGCGGTCGCGCTCGCCGACGAAGTGCTAAGGCGAAGCGAATCTGCTGCCGCAATCGAGCGACTGAAGCCGCAGTTGAACCGGGTGCGCGGTTACGCGATGCTGTTGCAGTCTGAGCCGTTTGCCGCGCGCGAGGCGTTCGACGCGAGCCTCGAGGCTGCGCGCGCACGGAGCGACCGCTTCGAAATCGCGCTGACGCTGAACGCGCTGGCCGAGCTGGACAGGCTCGAGGGCGTCGAGCCGCCGGAAGCGTTGGTCGAGGAAAGCCGCTCGATCCTCGCGGCGTTCAAGGTGCGCGCGCTGCCGCCGGTGCCGACCATCGCCTGATCGACTGCAGTAATGCGAAAGGCGGCCCGAAGGCCGCCTTTCGCTGCTCCGACTCACACCGTCGCCATCAATTTCCCCGGCCGAACACCGGGTCCTTGCCGAGGATCACGATCGTCGAAATCTGCAGGCAACGAAGGTTCGTGCCGGTGTCGGTGGTCGTCGGACATCCCGACATCACCGGCCACCATTCCTCCTTGGCGACGCAACCGCCGATCGTGCCGGGGATCGAATCGCGTTCCACGATGGTGTTCTTGCACGACGGCATCACGTACCACGGCGCGATCGGATCCCCGTTGGTATCGAAAGTCGGGCCACCGGTCGGGCAGCTGCCCGTGCTCGGGCTGCAGATGAGGGTTTTGCGCGTCGGCAGCCCCGTGTCCGGGTCGCTCCACTCCGGCTTGTAGCTCGACAGGATCGCGACGACTGGCGCCGGAACCGAGCTGGCGTCGAACACGAAGCTGTAGAACCCCTTCGGAACGTAATTCCCACCGATGTCGGGCGTCTCACCTGAACCATTGATGTTGTTGGTGACCGTATAGTTCAGCAGCGCCGGGCAAAGGTCGGTGCCTTCCGGCTTTGCGTTCCCGAGCCCCCGCACGCCGAACAACAGGCCCGCGTCTCCGACTTTGGTTGCACCCCCGGTGGATTCGTTGAAGAACCCATCGGATGCCGGTCCGTCAGTGAATAGCTTGAGCGCGTCGAATCCACTGGTGTCACAAGGGAGGACGCCGTTGTAAACCGGAATCGACTTGCTGGCGCTGATGTTGACGCCCTGATACGTCACCGTCCCCGCAAGCGTACACGTCGAACTCGTTGTCAGCGTGGCGACGAGGTGCTCGAGCAGCGTGCCCGTCGTGCCGGTCGGATTGGTCGCGAATGAGCAAGCCCCCGACCCGCTGAGCGAGAACGACACGCCGGTGACGGCATTCGAGTTGCTATCCTTCAACGTCACCAGCGCCGCGAACTCTTCGCTCGCGGTTCCGGCATCGTTCCTCGCGATGCTGGTGGGCTTGTCGATCGACAGCGTGCACGCCGCACCCACCGACGTACTGGAATTCGCGTTCTGCTGCTGGAAAGGTTGACTCGGCGACGATACCGAGCCTGTCCACGCGCCCCCGGCCCACGCAATCGAAGGCGCGCACTGACCGTCGCCCACTGATACGTTGATTTTCGCGGTAATGACGATGAACTTGCCCTTCTTGACGGGCGCGAGGTCGGTCACAATCAGCTTGGTGTTCGAGTCCTGCAGGAACACGCTGCCGGCGCCGACTGCAACGCCACCCGCGGTTACGCCGACGCTCGAGAACGTGGCCGTGGCGCCTGCTCCGATCGCCTTGAGCGAAATGGCATTGAACGTCGAGTTGCCGTTGTCGACGTTCGCGAACTTCGCGCTCACCGTGTTGCCTGTGATCGAGACCTCGGTCAGCGTGAAGTACTTGACGTTCTGCGCGAGCGCGTTGCCTGCGGCGAAAGCGAGCAACCACGCCGACGCGACGACGATGGCTTTGCGGAACATGTTCATGGGACCCCCGATCGGACGTGGACGTTGCGGCGCACCATGCTATGGCGGCCTCGGCAGCAGCCCGTCTCCTGAGCGGCGGATTATTCGCTCCTGAACGCGCGGTTGCAAAGGATTTCTCACGCTTCGCTTCGTGAGAATTCGACAGGCCGGACCGCAGCGACCGTGATCGCGAGGCCATGGGAACGCTCGCCTGTACCCGACAGGGCCGCCCAAGCGGCGCCCTGTCGAGCAGCATTGCCCATGGACCGGGTTCCGGCACGCGGTCCTGTAGCCCACGCGCCCCCGGCAGCGATGTCGAGATTCGCCAAGAACCGGGGCGGACTGACGAGCGCGCAAGCCGACGGGCCGCGCAATCGCCTTCCCGCAGTGGCCACGCGTGGCTATACGGTCCGCGTACGCACCGGCGCGGACGCTCGCCATCCGACGACCCACGGCCTGCCCGCCCGGCACCGCCGGCGCCGATGTGGACCGACGACCGACGACGGGCGCCGCGCACCGCCACACGCTCGTCGCACCCGCCGTCCGCCGACCCGAACGCGACGCCGGCGGAACGGACCGCGCGCCCCGTTGCGTAGAATGCCGCGTCGATCGCGGCACGGTGCCGCCACGGAGGCGACACCTTGGACCGCCACGATCCCGCATTCCTGGACGAGCTCCGCCGCAAACTCTACAGCGCCGTGCTCTCCGACGTGCTCGACGAGCTGGGCGAGATGCACCAGGCGATGGCGCCCGCGATCCGCCCGCTCGACGAGGGGCTCGTGCTCGCGGGCTTCGCCCGCACCGGGCTGTTCCGCGAGGTGTCCGCCGCGGTGCCCGGCGAGAACCCCTACGAGCTCGAGATCCGGATCGTCGACGACCTCAAGCCCGGCGACGTGATGGTGTTCGGCTGCGGCGGCTCGCGGAAGATCGCGCCCTGGGGCGAGCTCCTCACGACGGCGGCGCGCGCGCGGGGCGCGGTCGGCGCGGTGACCGACGGCTTCGTGCGCGACGTGCGCATGATCCGCGACCTGCGCTTCCCGGTGTTCCACGGCGGCATCGCGCCGCTCGACTCGAAGGGCCGCGGCAAGGTCGTCGCGATCGACGTGCCGATCGACTGCGCCGGCGTGCGCGTCGAGCCGGGCGACCTCGTGTTCGGCGACGTCGACGGCGTGGTGGTCGTGCCGCGGCGGCTCGAAGCCGAGGCGCTGGCGCGGGCGTTCCGCAAGGTGTCGGGCGAGAACCGCACGCGCGAGGAGCTCGCGAACGGCGCGAAGCTCGCCGACGTGTTCGCGCGCCACGGCGTGCTCTGACCGGTTCCGTCGCCGCGGCGGCTCCGGGGCCGTCGCGCGGGCCCGCGTGCCGCGAGAGGCCGCTTCGAAGCGTCAGGCGGGCGCCGCGTCGCCGGATGCGGCCCGGCTCTCGAGGCCACCCTCGAGGGTCGCCGAAGCAACGGCGCCCCGGCGCCACGTCGCCGGCGGCACGCCGAACTCCCGCTTGAACGCGCGATTGAATGCGGCCTCGGAGTCGTAGCCGACCTCCTCCGCCACCGACGCCAGCGACCGGTCGGCGACGCGAAGCTGCTGGGCGGCGAGCTGCATGCGCCACTGCGCCAGGTACTGCATCGGCGGCACCCCGAGCAGGTCCGTGAAGCGCTGCGCCAGTCCGGAGCGCGACGCGCCGACGCGGCGCGCGAGGTCGTCGACGGTCCACGGGTGCGCCGGGCGCGCGTGCATCAGCGCCAGCGCCCGCGACACCAGGCGATCGCGCAACCCCGAGAGCCACCCCTTGCTATCGTCGGGCATCGTGTCGACGTAGCGGCGCAACGCCTCGACGAAGAGCAGCTCCGCCAGCTTGGCCCGCACCGTGGCGCCGCCCGCCTGCGCCGACGCGGTCTCTTCGGCCGCGAACCTCAGCGACGACTCGATCCACGGCGCGCGCGATCCGCGCATGTCGACCTTGAGGAGCCGCGGCAGCGCGGACAGGAGCGGATTCTTCCCGACATCCTGCGACGCGAGGAAGCCGCAGAGCATCCTCGTGACCTCGCCGCCGCCGCCGTGGGCGAGCGGCATGACCTCGCCCGGCGCCGACTCGACGTGCCTCGCCAGCAGCGGCGCCATGAGCTCCGGCGGCAGGTCGGTGGAGCTGCCGAGCAGGTGGGTCTCGCCCTGCGGCACCACGATCACCTCGCCGGCGCCCACCCGCAACGTGCCGCCGCGATCGTCCGGCATCGTGACGAGGCAGCTTCCCTCGGTCACGAGGTGGAACGAGATGACGCGCTCGGAGGGCGGCAGGTAGGCCGCGCACAGCGGCGAATTCGACGGGACGATGAGGCACCAGGGCGCCGACAGCGCGGCGTCGAGGTAGACGGCGCCCGTCAGCTGGACGACGCGCAATACGTCGGAGAGGGCATCCATGGCCGGCCGGGCAACCGTGGCGTCGCGCGCAAGAAAGCTGGCGGCCCGGTCATTTCATCGCGTGCCGGGCGCCGGAATACTAGCACCGTGCCCCGAGGACGACCCGCCATGAACCTCCGACCGAAAGCATCGACCATGAAACGAATCTCGCAAGCTCCCGCGGCAGGCGCACCGGCCGTCCCGGCGCTCGATTGCGCGTGCAACGACGCGATCGTCGGCGATCCGGCGATCGCCCCGAACGACCTCGAGCCCTGGGCGCGCCACGCGCTCGCGGCGAACGGTTTCGGCGATGCCGGGACCCTCGACGCGGCACCCGCCGTTCGACCGATTCGCACACCCGTCACCCCATCGACATCACAGGAGATCCGCCCCATGGAAGCCGCCACCCTCGAAACCGCAGCCCCGACCCGCCGACTCACGCCGGCGCAACGCTACGCCGGCGCCGTCGAAGCGTCGAAGCGCATCCGCTGGGACATCGACCGCGACGTGATCCGCGGGCGCCAGTTCGACTTCGGCCGGAAGTTCCTGCCGGACGGATTGTCGAAGGCCGCCGAGCTGGCGTTCCTGGGCTCCGACGAGAAGCGGTTCCTGTCGCAGGTCCAGGGCCGCACCTACGCCAACGTGTTCGGCCTGGTCGAGCGCTTCATCGCCGCCGAGGTGCTCGACGTCGCCCGCGACCACCAGACGGGCGACCAGAAGGCGCTGGAGGCGCTGGTCCGCTTCACCGACGAGGAAATCAAGCACCAGGAGCTCTTCAGGCGCATCGAGCGGATGTGCGCGGCGGGCATGCCCGACGGGTACGCGTTCCTGCCGGAGCCGAACGCGGTCGCGTCGGCGGTGCTCGCGAAATCCCGGTGGGGCGTGCTGGCGCTGATCTGCCACATCGAGCTCTTCGTGCTGGCGCACTACCGCGAGAGCATCGACAACGACGCCGAGCTGTCCGAGCTGTGGAAGGACGTGTTCCTGTTCCACTGGAAGGAGGAATCGCAGCACGCGATCCTCGACGAGCTCGAGTGGCGGCGCGTGCACGAGCGCCTCACGGAAGCGGAGCGGGATCGTGGGGTGACCGACCTGATCGAGCTCGTCGGCGCCGTCGACGGCATCCTGCAGATGCAGGCGCGGGCCGACGCCGACTATTTCCTGCTGCGCGCGGGCCGGTCCTTCTCGCTTGCCGAGCAGACGTCGATCCACGACGTGATGCTCAAGGCCTACCGCTGGCAGTACATCGGCAGCGGCGTGCAGGGGCCGCGATTCGTCGAGGTGCTGACGTCGTTGACGACGCCCGCGCAGATGGATCGCATCGGCAAGGCGCTCACGCCGATCCTGGCCTGACCGGCCGGCGGCGCGACGGCGGAACCGGTCGCGATCGACGAGGAGCGACGCGATGCTCGGGCGATGGATCGTGGGCGCGGCCTTGGCCGCGCTCCTGCTCGGCCCGGCGGGCGGCGCGGCCGCGCGTGAGTTGGCGACCGCGGTCGTCGCGTCGCCCGGCGCGTCCGACGCCGGGAGCTTCGACGGCGTCGTGGAGGCGGTCCGCCAGACGGTCGTCTCCGCGCAGGTGTCGGGCGCGGTCGTCGCGGTCAGCGTCAAGGCGGGGGACGTCGTGAAGTCGGGCCAGGTGCTCGCGCGGATCGAGTCGCGGACCGCGGAGGAGAACGTCGCCGCGAGCGAGGCGCTCGTCCGGTCCGCGCGCGCCACGCTCGACGTCGCGACCCGCGAGTTCGACCGCCAGCAGCAGCTCTTCGAGAAGGGCTTCACGAGCCGCGCGGCCCTCGAGCGCGCCGAGGCGCAGTTCAAGGCGACGCAGGCGCAGGTGGCGGCGCAATGGGCCCAGGCCGGCGCGGCGCGCGCGCAATCGGGCTACTTCGTCGTCCGGGCGCCGTACGACGGCGTGGTCTCGGAGGTTCCGATCGCGCTCGGCGACATGGCGATGCCCGGCCGCGCGCTCTTCACCGTCTACGATCCCGCCGCGCTCCGGGTGACCGCGGCGGTTCCGCAGACGGACGTCGCGAGGATCGAGCAAGGCAGGCCCGCGAGGATCCAGTTCCCCGGAGCGCCCGCGGAGCGCGAGTGGCTCGCTCCCGCCGGCATTACCGTCCTGCCCACGGCGGATCCCGCCACCCATACCGCTCGGATCCGGCTCGACCTTCCGCGGTCGGCCGCCAATCCGTCGCCGGGAACGTTCGCGCGCGTCGTGCTGCCGTTGCAGGGACCGGCCACGCCGCGGCTCCATGTGCCCATCAGCGCCGTCGTCCGGCGCGCCGAGATGACGGGCGTCTACGTCCTCGACGGCCAGGGCTATCCGCTGCTCCGGCAGGTGCGCCTCGGGCGCGCGGGCGACACGACCGTGGAGGTCCTGAGCGGCGTGAGCGCGGGCGAGCGTGTCGCGGTGGATCCGCAGGCCGCGGCCCGTGGCCACTGATCGCGGCGAAGCGCGCGCGGCGCTCGGCCTGCCCGGCCGGATCGCCGCTCATTTCCAGGCGGCGCGGATCACGCCGCTGCTCGCGATCGCGGCGCTGCTCCTGGGCGCGTTCGCGGTGCTCGCGACGCCACGCGAGGAGGAGCCGCAGATCGACGTCACGATGGCGAACGTGCTGATCCCTTATCCCGGCGCCTCGGCCCGTGACGTGGAGCAGACGGTGGCCGCGCCGGCGGAGCAGGTGCTGTCGCAGATCTCCGGCATCGAGCACGTGACGTCGACCTCGCGGCCGGGAATCGCGATCCTGACGGTGCAGTTCAAGGTGGGCGTCCGGCGCACCGAAGCCCTGGTGCGCCTCTACGACGCGGTCAATGCGAGCTCCGAGGGGCTGCCCCGCGGCCTGGGCATCCTCGACCCGATCATCAAGCCGAAGGGCATCGACGACGTGCCCATCGTGACGCTCACGCTGTTCAGCCGCGATCCCGCGATCGGCGCCTTCGACCTCGAGCGCGTCGCGCACAGCATCGAGGGCGACCTCAAGCGCGTCGCCGGCACGCGCGAGGTCACCACGATCGGCGGGCCCGGGCGCGCCGTCGTCGTCGAGATCGATCCGGCGCGAATGGCCGGGAGCGGCGTGACCGTCGCCGACCTTCGGACCGCGCTGCAGTCGGCCAACCTCGGCCTGCCGGTCGGCGAATTGCTCGTGGCCAATCGCGCGGTCGCCGTCGAATCCGGTCCCTTCCTCAGGGACGCCCGCGACGTCGCGGAACTCGTCGTCGGCGTGCACGACGGCAGGCCGGTGTTCGTCTCGGACGTGGCCGAGGTCCGGGATGGCCCCCTGCCCGCGAGCCGTTACGTGTGGCACGGCGTCGGCGGCGAGGAGTACCCGGCCGTGACGCTCGCCGTCACCAAGAAGCCCGGCGAGAACGCCGTCGCCGTCGCGGACGCGGTCATGCGCCGCGTGGCGATGCTGCGCAACGCCGTCGTCCCGCAGGGCGTCGAGATCGCGGAGACGCGGAACTACGGCGCCACCGCCGACGACAAGGCGCAGTTGCTGATCCGGAAGCTCCTGTTCGCCACCGTGTCGGTCGTCGCGCTCGTCTTCCTCGCGCTCGGCAGGCGCGAAGCCGCCGTCGTCGGCAGCGCCGTGGTCCTGACGCTGGCGGCGACGCTGTTCGCGTCGTGGATGTGGGGGTTCACGCTGAACCGGGTCTCGCTGTTCGCGCTGATCTTCTCGATCGGCATCCTGGTGGACGACGCCATCGTCGTCGTCGAGAACATCCACCGGCACCAGCGCCTGTCGCCGGGCGCGCCGCTCGCGGACATCGTCCCGCGCGCCGTCGACGAGGTCGGCAGCCCCACCATCCTGGCGACGTTCACCGTGATCGCGGCGTTGCTGCCGATGGCCTTCGTCACCGGCCTGACCGGGCCGTACATGAGCCCCATCCCGATCAACGCGAGCATGGGCATGCTGCTGTCGCTCGCGATCGCGTTCGTCGTGACGCCCTGGCTGTCGAGGCGGTGGCTCGCGGCGCCGCGCACCACGGCGCACGACGCGCCCCCGGTCGAGCGCGCCGGGGTGCTCGATGCCGTTTTCGGTCGCCTCTTTCGCCCGCTCCTGGACGATGCGCGCGGCAAGCGGAATCGCCTGCTGCTGGGCGCTGGCGTCGCGGCGCTGATCGCCGTCTCGCTCGCGCTGCCGGCCGTCGGGCTCGTTCGGCTGAAGATGCTCCCGTTCGACAACAAGTCGGAGTTCCAGGTCGTCGTGGACATGCCCGCGGGCACGCCGGTGGAAGCGACCGCCGCGGTGCTTCACGAGCTCGGCCGCTACCTGTCGACCGTGCCCGAGGTCACCGACTACCAGGCGTACGCGGGCTGCGCCGCGCCGATCAACTTCAACGGCCTGGTGCGCCAGTACTACCTCCGCGCCGGCGGCGAGGTCGGCGACCTCCAGGTGAACCTGGTCGAACGGCATCGCCGGCACGAGCAGAGCCACGCCATCGCCACGCGCCTGCGGCCCTCGCTGCAGAGGATCGGCGCGAGGTTCGGCGCCAACGTGAAGATCGTCGAGGTCCCGCCGGGCCCGCCCGTCCTCGCCCCCATCGTCGCCGAAATCTACGGTCCGGAGATCCAGGGCCGCCGCGAGGTCGCGAAGGACGTCCGGGCGCGCTTCGAACGCACCGAGGGAATCGTCGACGTCGACGACAGCAGCATCGCGCCGACGCCGAGGACGCTGCTGCTGGTCGATCGCCGGAAGGCCGCGACCCTCGGCGTCCCGCAGGCCGACATCGTCGGCACGCTGCGCGCAGGCCTGGCCGGCGAGGCGACGAGCTACCTGCACGACGAGTCGAAGGTTCCGGCCGCGGCGACGCTCCAGCTGCCGGCCGAGCAGCAGGGCGACCTCGATTCGCTGCTGCAGCTGGGCGTGCGCTCGAGCTCGGGAAGGCTGGTCCCCGTTCGCGAGCTGGTGAACGTGACCGACTCGCTGCGCGAGCAGCCGATCCACCACAAGGACTTGCTGCCCGTGGACTACGTCGTCGGCGACATGGCCGGCCGCGTCGACAGCCCGCTGTACGGCATGTTCGCGATGAGCCGCGACGTGCGTGCGATCGCGACGCCCGGCGGCGGAACGCTGGCCGAGTTCTTCGTGCGCCCGCCCGGGGATCCCTACCGCGACTACTCGATCAAGTGGGACGGCGAGTGGCAGCTCACCTACGAGATGTTCCGCGACATGGGCGCCGCCTACGCGGTCGGGCTGCTGCTGATCTACCTGCTCGTCGTCGCCCAGTTCGGCTCCTACCTCACGCCGCTGATCATCATGGCGCCCATCCCGCTCACGCTCGTCGGCGTGATGCCCGGCCACGCGCTGCTCGGCGCGCAATACACGGCGACCAGCCTGGTCGGCATGATCGCGCTCGCCGGCATCATCGTGCGCAACTCGATCCTGCTGGTGGACTTCATCGCCGCCCGGGTGCGCGAAGGCGCATCGCTCGAGGACGCGGTCGTCCGTTCCGCCGTCACCCGCGCGCCGCCGATCGTGCTGACCGGACTGGCGGCGATGCTCGGTGCCGTCTTCATCCTCGACGACCCGATCTTCAACGGCCTGGCCGTTTCGCTGATCTTCGGGATCTTCGTCTCGACGCTGCTGACCCTCGTCGTGATCCCGGTCCTCTACTACGCGGCCTATCGCGGTCGCGCCGCGCCGGCCCCGTCGATCGAAGCAGCGTGATCGCCCGGGGGACGCCCGCCGCTTCCTCGAATCGCCGACGCTAGAGGCCGAGCCGGTCGCGCCAGCGGTAGTAGCGCACGGACGGCGCGAGGAACCACGGGTTGCCGGTGTAGAACGGCCGCGTGGCGAACGGCAGCCCGTCGAACGCGGTGCGCCCTTCGGCCAGGCCGAGCACCTGCTGGCCGATCCGCATGCCGAGGTAGCTGGCCATGCCCACGCCCGAGCCGCAGTAGCCGGTCGCGTAGTGCACGCCCTCGTGGCGGCCGGTGTGCATCAGCTCGTCGAACGTGTAGGCGACGAAGCCGCACCACGAGTGCGAGATGCGCACGTCCGCGAGCGCGGGGAAGAGCTTCACGAGATCGGCGTGCAGCCGCGGGCCGCTGACCTCGGGATCGGTCTCGCTCACCGACACGCGACCGCCGAAGAGGATCCGGCGCCGGTCGGGCGAAAGGCGGTAGTAGTAGACGACCTTGCGCGTGTCGCTGACGATGCGGTTGCGCGGGATGAGCTTCGCGGCGAGCCCTTCGGGCAGCGGCTCGGTCGCGATCACGTAGCTGCCGATCGGGATCACGCGCCGCCTGAGCCACGGCGTGAGCGTGCCGGTGTACCCGTTGGTCGCCACCACCACGTCGCGAGCGATCACGGTGCCGCGCGCGGTGGTCACGCGGAAGCGGTCGCCGTCCTTCGCGATCGCGGCGACCGGGCAGCGCGCGACGACCTGCGCCCCCGCCGCCGCCGCACGCGCGAGCAGGCCCTGGTGGTAGCGCGCCGGTTCGATCGACGCGTGCTCCTCGTAGACGACACCGCCGAAGTAGGCGTCGGTGCCGATCTCGCTCCCCTGCTCGGCGCGCGGGACGACGTGCGCCTTCACCTCGAGGCCCTTCGGCTGATGCGCGACCTTCTTCGCCAGCGCCTGGAACTGCGCCGGGTTGTGCGCGGCGTGGAAGCGGCCGACGACGCCGAAGTCGCAATCGATGCCTTCGGAGCGCACGAAGTCGCCGACGAACGCGAGCGAGCGCTGGCCCTCCTTCAGGATCTCGAACGCCCTTTGCTCCCCGTGGCGCTTCGCGAGCGCCTCGTACGCCGGCTTGACGCTGGTCGAGATCTGGCCGCCGTTGCGCGTGCTGCAGCCGTACCCCGCGTCCTCCGCATCGAAGATCACGGTCCGGCGGCCTGCGCGCGCGGTGACCAGACCCGCGTGCAGCCCCGTGTAGCCGGAGCCCACGACGGCGACGTCGCAGGCGACCGGCATGCCGGCCTCGGGCAGCGCCGGGCGCGGCGTGCGCTCCCACCAATAGGGCGCGAGCTTCGCATCGGGCGCGAACGGAGCGCGCATCATCGGCCGATCCCCTTCACGCGGCGTCCTCGAGCACGAGGTCGGCGCCCCGCTCCGCGACCATGAGCACCGGCGCGCTGGTGTTGCCCGACGTGATCGCCGGGAATACCGACGCGTCCACGACGCGCAGGCCGGCCACGCCGTGCACGCGGAGCCGCGCGTCGACGACGCTGGTCGCGGGATCCGGCCCCATGCGGCAGGTGCCGACCGGATGGAACACCGTCGAGGCGCGTTCGCGGACGTCGTCGGCGATCGCCGCATCGTCGTCGCCCGCCACGCGCGAGCCGGGCACCATCTCCTGCGCGATCACCGCGGCGAGCGACGGCGCCGCGGCGAGGCGGCGCAGCAGGCGCGCGCCGGCGACGAGGTCGGCGAGATCCCGCGGCGCCTCCAGCGAGTGCGGCTCGATGCGCGGCGGCGCGAACGGATCCGCCGAGGCGGCCGCGATGCGCCCGAGGCTCGCCGGCCGGCAGGGCTGCGCGGACAGCAGGAAGCCGGGGAACGGATCGGGGCTCATGAGCGGCCGCTTGCCGCGCGGCGCGCGCGTGTACGAGAGCGGCGAGAAGTAGAGCTGCAGGTCGGGACGATCGACATCGGGTCGCGAGCGCACGAAGCCGCCGGCCTGGTTCACCGACATCGCCAGCGGCCCATCGCGCCGGAGGAGATAGCGGAGACCGACGCGGAGCTTGCCGTGCCAGGGGCGGAGCACCTCGTTCAGCGACGGCACGCTCGCGCGGTAGAGGTAGTCGATGCACAGGTGGTCCTGCAGGTGCTCGCCCACCGCGGGCGCGGCGCGCACGACCGGCACGCCCAGCGATCGCAGCAGCGGCGCGGGTCCGATGCCCGATAGCTGCAGGAGCTGCGGCGAGTTGACCGATCCCGCGCACACGAGGACCTCGCGCGCGGCGCGCGCGACGTGATCGCGTCCGCCACGCCGGTAGGTCACCGACGTCGCGCGCGCGCCCTCGCATCCGATGCGCATCGCGTGCGCCTCGGTGACGACCGCGAGGTTCGGGCGCGACCGCGCCTGCGCGAGATACGCGGTCGCCGACGACACGCGCCGGCCGTCGCGCACCGCGATCTCGTAGAGGCCGACGCCTTCCTGCGATGCGCCGTTGAAGCCGTCGTTGCGCGGCAGTCCCAGCTCCGCGCCGGCGCGCAGGAACGCGCCGCACAGCGGGTGCGCCTGCGCGCGGATGTCGCTCACCGCGAAGGGTCCGCCCGCGCCGCGCCATTCGGACGCGCCGTGCGGGCCGTCCTCGAGCTTGCGGAAATAGGGAAGCACGTCGCGCCACGCCCAGCCGACGTTGCCCTCCGCGGCCCACGCGTCGTAGTCGCCCGGCTGACCGCGCACGTAGACCATCGCGTTGATCGAGCTCGAGCCGCCCAGGAGGCGCCCGCGCGGCCAGTAGCCGCGACGGCCCGCGAGGCTCGCCTCGGGCTCGGTCCGGTAGCGCCAGTTCACGCGCTCGTCGTGGAACACCTTGCCGTAGCCGATGGGCATGCGCACGTAGAACCGGTCGTCGCCGCCGCCCGCCTCGAGCAGCAGCACGCGATGGCGACCGCCCTCGGTCAGGCGGTTCGCGAGCACGCAACCCGCCGTGCCCGCGCCCACGATCACGTAGTCGAAGTCGGTCAACGGCGGGTCGCGGAGCGCCGGTCCATGGGATGGGAGCGTGCCACGGCGCACCCGGTCGGCGTCAGGTCCATTCTCGTCCGGGCGCCGGACCACTTTTCAGCCGCGGCGCTGCGCCTCCAGCACGTCGGCCAGCACCTCGACGCCGCGCTCGATCTCGGGCGGCCGCACGCCGCCGAAGCCGAGCACGAGGCCGCGGGCGGGAACCTTGGCGAGCGCGAAGCGGCCGATCGGCGACACCGTGATGCCGCGCTCCTGGGCGGCCTGCGCGGCCGCGACCTCAGGAATCCCGTGGCGCAGGTGGCCGATCGTGTGCAGGCCGCTCTGGCTCTCCACGACGTCGAGCAGGCCGGCGAGGCGACGCGCCGCCGCGTCGCGAAGCGCGTCGTGGCGCTCCGCGTAGATGCGCCGCATCCGGCGCAGGTGCGAGGCGAAGTGCCCCTCGTCGATGAAGTCCGACACCACCGCCTGCACGAACGACGGAACGCCGTGCATGAGCTTGCTCATCAGCGAGCGCAGCGTGTCGACGAGGGACGGCGGCGCGAGCAGGTAGCCCAGGCGCAGCGACGGGAACAGCGACTTGCTGAACGTGCCGACGTAGATCACGAGGCCGGTCGTGTCCACGCTCTTCAGCGTCGGCAGCGGCGCGCCGCCGAACGAGAACTCGCCGTCGTAGTCGTCCTCGACGATCCATGCGCCCGCCTGGGCGGCGGCGTGCAGCAGCGCGAACCGCCGCTCGAGGCTCATCACGACGCCGAGCGGCTGCTGGTGCGACGGCGTCACGAACGCGAGGCGGAAGCGCGGGCTCTGCCGCAGGCCCTCGTCGACGCGCAGCCCCTGCGCGTCGACCGGCACCGGCACGAGCTCGGCGCCGGCGGCGATCAGGCTGTTGCGCGCGCCGATCGCGCCAGGATTCTCGAACCACACGCGGTCGCCCGGGTTGAGCAGCACCGACCCGACGAGCGAGAACGCCTGCTGCGCGCCCGCGACGATGAAGACCTGCTCGGCGTCGCAGCCGATGCCGCGGTTGGCGCGCAGGTGCGCGGCGATCGCCCGGCGCAGCGGCGCGTAGCCGAACGGCTCGCCGTAGCCCATCACGTCGTCGCGGCCGCGGCGCCAGTGCTTCGCGGACAGGCGCGCCCACTGCGCCATCGGGAACGCGTCGAACGCGGGCAGCGCGGTGGTGAACGCGCGCGGCGCCGACGGCAGGCGCTGCCGCTCGCCGAAGCGCTGGACCGAGCGCGCCATCGAGCGCGACAGGCGCGGCGGCTTCGGGGCGGCGGCCGCCGGGCTCGCGGGCGGCTTCGGACGCGCCGCGCGGAGCGCCTTCGACACGAAGGTGCCGGCGCCCACCCGCGACTCGACGAGCCCCTCGGCCGTCAGCCGGTCGAACGCCTCGATCACCGTGGTGCGCGACACGCGCAGGTCGCGCGCGAGCATGCGGGTCGCCGGCAGCCGCTCGCCCGACGCGAACCCCCCCGACAGGATCAGGTCGCGAAGGTGGACGTAGAGCTGCGTGCTGACCGGGCGCTTCGAATCGTGGTCGATCCGGACCGAGAGCAGCAGCGCGCCGCCGGCGCGCTTGACCATGGCGGATTTCCTCGTGGGCGGGCCCGAAACGGTATCACGGAATGTTCAGAATGGACCTTCCGGGCGGTCCACTTTGACCCGCATCATCGTGGCCGACCCCTCCGGATCGGCCCTGGCGCGCACGAGCATGAAGATCGCCCGCATCGAGACGTTCACCAACGAGTTCGTGGGCGTCGTGCGCGTCACGGGCGACGACGGCGCGCAGGGCTGGGGCCAGGTCGCGCCCTACCACGCCGACCTCTCGTGCGCGATCCTCCATCGGCAGGTCGCGCCGTGGGCGCTCGGCCGCGACGCGTTCGACCCGGAGGGCCTCGTCGACCACGTCTTCGACAAGGAGCTCAAGTTCCCCGGCTCGCACCTGTACCGCGCGATCGGCGGCGTGGAGACCGCGCTGTGGGACCTGCGCGGCAAGGCCGAGGGGCGCAGCGTGAGCGCGTTGCTGGGCGGCACGCGGCGCGAGCTTCGCGCCTACGCATCGTCCATGCGCCGCGACATCCGTCCCGAGGACGAGGCGGCGCGCTTCGCCGCGCTGCGCGACCGGCATGGATTCGACGCGTTCAAGTTCCGCGTCGGCGCGGAGGCCGGCCACGACGTCGACGAGTGGCCCGGCCGCACCGAGGCGATCATCCCGGCCGTGCGGCGGCGGCTGGGCGACGGCGCCGCGCTGCTGGTGGACGCCAACAGCGGCTTCTCCGTGCGGCGCGCGATCGAGGTCGGGCGCCTGCTGCAGGACCACGGGATCGAGCACTACGAGGAGCCGGTGCCCTACTGGGAGCTCGAGCAGACGAAGGCGGTGCGCGACGCGCTCGACCTCGACGTCACCGGCGGCGAGCAGGACTGCTGGCTGCCGACCTGGAAGCAGATGATCGCGATGCGCGCGGTCGACGTCGTGCAGCCGGACGTCTGCTACATGGGCGGCATCGTGCGCACGCTGCGCGTCGCGCGGCTCGCGGAGCAGGCGGGCCTGCCCTGCACGCCGCACAGCGCGAACCTCACGATGGTCACGCTGTTCACGATGCACCTGCTGTCCGCGATCCCGAATGCCGGCAGGTACCTCGAGCTGTCGATCGAGGGGCCCGACTACTACCCGTGGCAGGAAGGGCTCTTCGTGCGCTCGCCGTTCGACGTGGTCGACGGCCGCGTCACGGTGCCCGACGAGCCCGGCTGGGGCGTCGAGATCCATCCCGGCTGGCTCGCGGCCGCGCGCCGCCAGGTCAGCGAGGCCGCGTGACCGCGCTCGCCGAGTCCGTTCACGCGCGCGCGGGCACCGCGATCGCAGGCCTGCCCGCCGGGCACTTCGTCGACGGGCGCGTGGAACCGGCGCGACGCCGGATGCCGTCGTTCGACCCGGGCACCGGAGAGGCGTTCGCCGAATTCGCGGCCGGCGACGCGGCGGACGTCGACCGCGCGGTGGCGTCGGCGCGCGCCGCGTTCGCGGGGCCGTGGCGCAAGGTTCCGCCGGCGCAGCGCGGCCGCATCCTGATGCGCGCCGCCGCGCTGATCCGCGAGCACGCGGACCGGCTCGCGCTCGTCGAGACGCTCGACGTCGGCAAGCCGCTGCGCGAGTCGCGCGGCGACGTCGCTGGCGCCGCTCGCGCGTTCGAGTACTACGCCGGCGCGTGCGACAAGCTTCAGGGCGACACGCTTCCGCTCGACACCGACCACCTCGCGTACACGGTGCACGAGCCGGTCGGCGTCTGCGCGCAGGTGGTGCCGTGGAACTACCCGATCTCGACGACCGCGCGCGGCCTCGCGCCGGCGCTCGCGGCGGGCTGTACCGTCGTCGTGAAGCCCGCGGAGACGACGCCGTTCACCGCGCTGCTGCTGGCCGAGCTGCTGGCCCAGGCGGGGCTGCCGCCCGGCGCCTGCAACGTGGTGACCGGCACCGGCGCCGAGGCCGGCGCGCCGCTCGTCGCGCACCCGGACATCGCGCACGTGACCTTCACCGGCTCCGTGCCGACCGGGATCGCCGTGATGCAGTCCGCCGCGCGCAACGTCACGCGCGTCGTGCTCGAGCTCGGCGGCAAGTCGCCGCTCGTCGTGCTCGCCGACGCCGACGTCGAGGACGCCGTCGAGCAGGCGGCCGGCGCGATCTTCGAGAACGCCGGCCAGATCTGCTCGGCGGGCTCCCGGCTCGTGATCGCGCGGCCGCTGCACGACGCGTTCGTCGCGAAACTCGCGGAGCATGCGGGCCGCCTGCGCCTCGGGCACGGCCTCACCGATCCGGGGATGGGGCCGGTCAATTCGGAGGCGCACCAGCGGCGCATCGCGGCGCATGTCGACGCGGCGCGCGCCAGGGGCGTGCGCGTCGTGGCCGGCGGCCGCGCCTGCGCCGACCCCGTGACCGGCAAGGGATGGTTCTACGCGCCGACGATCCTGACGGGGCTCGCGCCCGACGATCCGGCCGTGCAGGAGGAGATCTTCGGCCCGGTGCTCGCCGTGCAGCCGTTCGACGACCTCGACGAGGCGCTGGCGCTCGCCAACGGCACGCGCTACGCGCTCGTCGCCGGCGTGTTCACGCGCGACTTCGCCTCGGCGCACCGGCTCGCGCGCGACCTCGACACCGGACAGGTGTACGTGAACGAGTATTTCGCCGGCGGGATCGAGGTCCCGTTCGGCGGCAACCGCCGATCCGGCTTCGGCCGCGAGAAGGGGCTCGAGGGCCTCCTCGGCTACTGCCGGACCAAGGCGGTCGCGGCCCGGCTATGATGCGGCAAAGCGGTATGGGCGGTCGTTCAAAATGGCCCTTTTCACCGGTCCACGTAACCGCAAGACTCCGGCGACCTGCGGCGTCCGTCCCGCGGCGCGCCACCCCTGAAGGAGGAATCGCCATGTCGTTCCACCGTTTCGCCGCGTCCTGCGTCGCCGTCGCGCTCGCCGCCGGGCTCACGGCCGCGCACGCGCAGGAGATCACCGTCGTCTCGTTCGGCGGCTCGTACCAGGAAGGGCAATCGAAGGCGCTCTTCCAGCCGGCCGCCAAGGCGCTCGGCATGAAGCTCAAGGAAGAGACCTACACCGGCATCGGCGACCTGCGACTCAAGATGAAGGCCGGCGCCAACACCTGGGACATCGTCGCGAGCGGCTCGGGCAGCGCGGCGCGCGCCGGCGCCGAGGGCCTCCTCGAGAAGCTCGACTACAAGGTGATCGACGCGTCGAGCTTCCTGCCGGGCTTCGCGGGCGAGTACTGCGTCGGCGGCGACGTGTTCTCGACCGTCCTCGCGTGGAACACCAAGACCTACGGCGACAAGGGCCCGCAGAGCTGGGCCGATTTCTGGGACGTGAAGAAGTTCCCGGGCAAGCGCGCGTACCGCAAAGGCGTCGCGGGCGCGCTCGAGCCCGCGCTGATGGCCGACGGCGTGCCCCCGGACAAGGTCTACGAGGTGCTGTCGCAGCCGGGCGGCATCGAGCGCGCGATCCGCAAGGTCAAGGAGCTGAAGCCGAACGTGGCCGTCTGGTGGTCGTCGGGCGCGCAGCACGCGCAGATCATGAAGGACGGCGAGGTCGACATGACCACCGGCTGGAACGGGCGCTTCGACGTGGTCGCGAAGGACGGAGGCAAGGTCGCCTACACCTACAACCAGGGCCTGCTCGACTACGACTGCTTCGCGATCCCGAAGGACGCGCCCAACAAGGCCGCCGCGATGAAGTTCCTCGCCGAGATCAGCAAGCCGCAGTACCAGGCCGAGTTCACCAAGTACATCACCTACGGGCCTACCAACAAGAAGGCCTACGACCTCGGCACCATCGACGCGGCGTACGCGAAGCGCCTGCCCTCGTCGCCCGAGAACGCCGCGAAGCAGATCCCGATCAACCTCGACTGGTACATCAAGAACGAGGCGCGCGCGGCGGAGCTCTACCAGAACATGCTCACGGAGTAGCCGGCCATCGCGCGGCGGCGGCCATGAGGTCCCGCGACGGCGCCGGTCCCGCGACCGGCGCCGCGGCCGTTCCGATCGCGATCCGCGCGCTGCGCAAGACCTACGGCGCGCAGGTCGCGCTCGATCGCGTCGACCTCGACGTCGCGAGCGGCGAGTTCCTCACGCTGCTCGGGCCCTCGGGCTCCGGCAAGACCACGCTGCTCATGGCGCTCGCCGGATTCATCAGGCCGGACGCGGGCAGCCTCAGGTTCGGCGACGCCGAGGTCGTGCGCATGCCGCCGCACAAGCGCGACGTCGGGATGGTGTTCCAGAATTACGCGCTCTTCCCGCACCTCGACGTCGCGGCCAACGTCGCCTACCCGCTCAAGCTGCGGCGCGTTCCCGCGCCCGAGATCGCGCGCCGCGTCGACGCCGCGCTCGCGATGGTCAAGCTCGCCGGCTACGGGTCGCGCCGCGTGCACGAGCTGTCGGGCGGCCAGCGGCAGCGCGTCGCGCTCGCGCGCGCGATCGTGTTCGAGCCGCGCATCGTGCTGATGGACGAGCCGCTGTCGGCGCTCGACCGCCAGCTCCGCGAGCAGATGCAGATCGAGCTTCGCCACCTGCACGACAGGCTCGGCACGACCACGATCTACGTGACGCACGACCAGCGCGAGGCGCTGACGATGTCCGACCGCGTCGCGGTGATCGCGGGCGGCCGCGTGATGCAGGTCGACACGCCGCGGCGCCTCTACGACCACCCGGCCAACCGCTTCGTCGCCGAGTTCATCGGCGAGTCGACGCTGCTCGACGTCGACACCGCCGGCGGCGAGTGCCGATGCGCCGGCGTGGCGATCCGGACCGCGTCGCCGCCGCCCGCCGGGCGACCGATGCTGCTGATGCTGCGGCCCGAGCGGGTGCGCATCGGCGACGCCGAGCGCCGCGACGGCGACAACGTCTTCGAGGCGCGCGTCACCGACGTCATCTACCAGGGCGACACGTTCCTCGTGCAGGCGGCGCTTCGCGACGGCGGCCGCCTTTCCGCGCGCGGCATCGCGAGCGGCGGCGCGCTCGGCCGCGTGCCGGCGGTGGGCGAGGTCGCGCCCTTCGGCTTCAGCGCCGAGGACGCGGTCCTGATCCCGCGCGACGACGCGTAGCGCATGGCGACCCTCGCCGACGCGGGACCGAATGCGCGCGGCCTGCGCGGCGACGAGCTGCGCGAGCGCCTGTCGCTGCTCTCGCTTTGCGCGCCCGCGCTGCTCCTGGCGCTGGTGACGATGGTGTTGCCGGTCGCATGGCTGTTCGGCCTCTCGTTCCTCGCCGACGACGGGGGCTGGTCGCTCGTCCACTACCGGCGGCTGGTGGAGCAGCCGGCGTACGCCCGCATCTTCGCCGCGACCTTCAAGGTGAGCTTCCTCACCACCGCCGTCTGCATCGCGCTCGGCTACCCGCTCGCCTACGTGCTCGCGCAGCTTCCGCGGCGCACCGCGAACCTGCTGCTCATCGCGGTCATGCTGCCGTTCTGGACGTCGCTGCTCGTGCGCACCTACGCGTGGCTCGTGCTGCTCCAGCGCGGCGGCCTCGTCAACCAGTGGGGCATGGCGCTCGGGCTGTGGGACGAGCCGCTGGCGCTCGTCAACAACCTGTTCGGCACGCTGGTCGGCATGGTGCACATCATGCTGCCGCTGCTCGTGCTGCCGGTGCTGGGCGCGATGCGGGCGATCGACCGCGACTACCTCAAGGCGGCCGCCAACCTCGGCGCCACGCCGGCACGCGCGTTCTGGACGGTGTTCTTCCCGCTGTCGCTGCCGGGGCTCCTGGCGGGCTCGCTCATCGTGTTCGTGATCTGCCTCGGCTTCTACGTGACGCCGGCCGTGCTGGGCGGCGGCAAGGTGATCATGGTGTCGAACCAGATCGCGAGCGACATCGAGCTCTTCTTCAACTGGGGCGCGGCGAGCTCGCTCGGCGTCGTGCTGCTCGTGCTCACGATCTTCTTCCTCTGGGTGGCGTCGCGGTTCGCCCGCCTGCCCGGCATGGCCGGCGAGGGGATGCGATGAGCTGGCTCGACGCGCCCGCCTCGGCGACGCAGATTTCCCATCGCGCGCGCCTTTGGCTCTACGCGCTCGCGGCGCTCGTGCTCGCGTTCCTCGTGGTCCCGACGCTGATCGTGATCCCGATGTCGTTCTCGGGCAGCCAGTACCTCGAGTTCCCGCCGCGGCACTGGTCGCTGCGCTGGTACGAGAACTACTTCGCGTCGTCGGCCTGGCGCCAGGCGACCGCGACCTCGTTCAAGGCCGCCGCGCTGACCTCGATCGTGGCGACCGTGCTGGGCACGCTCGCCGCGTACGGGCTCTCGGCGTCGCGCTTCCGCGCCGCGCGCGCCGTGCGCGTGCTGCTGATCACGCCGATGATCGTCCCGCCGATCCTGATCGCGGTGGCGGTCTTCTACGTCTACGTCAAGGCGAAGCTCAACAACACCCTCGCCGGCCTCGTGCTCGCGCACAGCATGCTCGCGCTGCCGCTGGTGCTGATCGTCGTCACTTCGGCGCTGCGCCAGTTCGACGCGAGCCAGGAGATGGTCGCGCGCAGCCTCGGGGCTTCGCGCACGCGCGCGTTCCTCACCGTCACGCTGCCGCAGATCCGGTTCGCGGTCGTGTCGGGCGCCCTGCTCGCGTTCCTGACGTCGTTCGACGAGGTGATCGTCGCGCTCTTCGTGAGCGGCGGCGCCAACTCGACGCTCACGCGCAACATGTTCCTCGCGCTGCGCGACCAGATCGACCCGACGATCGCCGCGATCTCGACGATCATGATCCTCGTGACGTCGGCGCTGTTCGCGCTCTCCCAGCTCTTCGGCAAGGGCGGCGGCGAGTAGCGGCAGCGTCAACGCCGGCGACTGCGAGCACGGCGGCTGTCGAAATCGTCCGCGGCGATCGCGAATGCGATGCATCCGGCGCGATACGCCGATGCTGCGGTTCGACTCGCTGACATTCGGCTGACGAACACCTGACGATGTCGACATTCGCGTCGACGGAACGCGTCGGCGCCGTCGCGTCGGCGTTGCGCTTGATCCACGTCAGAGATTTGCGCGCGGCGCATTCCACAATGGATCGCGAGGCGTCACCCATCACGCCTGCAATCCATCGGGAGCGATCATGAGCCGTCGCGGATCGACAAGCGTCGCACTGGAGCTGCTGGCCGCTCTGTGCTTGCTCGGCGCCGGCGCCGGCCCTGCGAACGCGGTTCCCTCGTTCGCGCGCCAGACCCAGCAGGAATGCCCGGCCTGCCACGTGAGCTGGCCCGAGCTCACGCCTTACGGTCGCTACTTCAAGGCGACAGGCTACACGATCGGCAAGACGTTCTGGTCGGGCGACTACGTGCCTGTCGCGGCGATGGCGCAGGCGTCGATCACCAGCATCAAGAGCAACGGCGCGACCGATCCCGATACCGGGGACACGATGACGGTCATCCCGCGGCAGGGCCTGCCGGTGTTCACCGGCGGAAGCCTGTTCCTCGCGACCAAGCTCAACGACTACCTCGGCATGTTCTACCAGTGGACCTACGACAATCTCGCCTACAGCGACGCGGGCGTGCGAGCGGGCCACAGCAGCATCGACAACTTCGACCTGCGCGGCGCGTACAAGGTCGACCCGGCGAAAGCCGAGATCCCGGAATGGATCCTGGGGATGACGCTCAACAACAACCCCACCGTCTCGGACCTGTGGAACAGCACGCCGGCGTGGGGCTTCCCGTTCACGGCGTCTCCGCTCGCGCCGACGCCGTCGGCCGCGACGATCATCGACGGCGGACTCGCCCAGCAGGTTGCCGGACTCGGCGCGTACGCGTTCTGGAAGAAGACGCTCTACGTCGAGCTCGCCAACTACCGGACTGCCAACGTCGCCGCCAACCTGCTGCGACGCGGCCAGCCCTACAACGAGCCGGGCGGCGTGCACGCGGTGACCAACGGCAATCCCTATTGGCGCCTCGCCTACGCCCACGACTGGGACGCGAACTCGGTGATGCTCGGGACCTACGGCATGGTCGCCAACGTGTATCCCGACAACCTCGATACGACGACGCCGACCGATCGCTTCAGCGACGTCGCGATCGACGGCCAGTACCAGTACGTCACGGACGTGCACACGGTCACCTTGCAGGGGACCTACATCTGGGAGAAGCAGTCGTACAACGCGAGCTACCCGATGACGCAGGAAACGGGGTCCGGTTACGGATCGGGTCCGACGCCCGCCAATTCGACGGATCGCCTGCGCACGTTCAAGGCGAAAGGCACCTATTACTACGAAAGGAAGTACGGCGCGACGCTCGCGTACTTCCAGACGACGGGTAGCGCCGACGAAGGCCTGTATGGGACCGCAGCGGGCGGCAGCCCCGACAACAACGGCTACGTCGTCGAGCTCGACTGGTTGCCGCTGCAGAACGTCCGACTGCAATTGCAATACACGGGCTACGGCAAGTTCGACGGAGCGAGGACCAACTACGACGGCGCCGGGCGCAACGCGAGCGACAACAACACGCTGTTCTGCAACCTTTGGGCGGCGTTCTGACACCCGTCGCGGCGCCGCGGCCGCAGGCGATCGCGGCGCGGCGTACCTCAGGAGTGATGCGATGACCCACCTCGTGACGGCCGTCCTGGCCCTGGCCGTGGCGGCGAGCGCCCCGATCGCGAACGCGCAAACGCCGCCGTCCGGCGGCGTCGGGCGCACCGTCGGCGAGGAGACGGCGATCAACCTTTGCTCCACCTGCCATGGCCCGCGTGGCGTCGCGACGTCTCCGGAGTTTCCCAATCTCGCCGCGCAGCGCCCCAAATACATCGTCGCGCAGCTGCAGAATTTCCAGTCCAGGACGCGGGAAGAGAAACCGGCGCACGACATGATGTGGGGCATCGCCGGCAATCTCGATGCGAAGGCGATCGAAAGCATCGCGGCGTACTACAGCGCGCAGCCGCCGGCGCCGGGGCGGCCCGGCGAACCGACGCAGATCGCCTTGGGCAAGAAGCTGTTCGAGACCGGCGTCGAGGATCGCGGCGTGCCGCCGTGCGCGTCGTGCCACGGCGCGCAGGCGCAGGGAGCGACCGACTTCCCGCGCCTGGCCGGCCAGCACGCGAAGTACGTCCGGCGACAGCTCGAGTACATCCAGGGCCTGGTGCGCAAGGCGCCGGTGATGCACGGCATCGTCAAGGACCTCACGCCGGCCGAGATCGAAGCGCTCGCCGCCTACGTGCAGTCGCTCTGAATCGTCCCGCTGGCCGACGCCCCGATGCGACGCCGCGCGTGATCGCGCGCCGGACGCGATCGACCTGGACAAGATCGCCGGCGCGCACCGCGGGATCGCGATCGATGCGGTGCGGCCGCCGTCGGCCGTCGGGAATGGCGTAAGCTTTCACGACGATGTCTTCGTCGCCGGATGCGTGCGTGCGGCAGTTGCAGGGACGAAGAACCGTCCCGGTGTCGCCGATGTCGTGGCGGCGCGCCTGCGCACGCGACATGGGCGCGAAGACCGCCAGGGATGGCGGACTCACGAGCGGAGTTCAGCGATGAGCTATCACTTCAGCAAGACGTGCAGCCTTTCGTTCGAAGACGCCGTTGCCAGGGCAACGGAAGCGCTCAAGGCGGAAGGCTTCGGAATATTGACCGAGATCGATGTCAGGGAGACGTTGAAGAAGAAGCTCGACGTCGATTTCAGGAAGTACAGGATTCTCGGCGCCTGCAATCCGCCCTTCGCCTATCAAGCGCTCCAGGCGGAGGACAAGATCGGGACCATGCTTCCCTGCAACGTCATCGTGCAGGAGCGGGCTGATGGGAAGGTCGAAATTTCGGCCGTCGACCCCGTCGCGTCGATGCGTGCCATCGAGAATCCCGCGCTCGGGGCCGTGGCGGAACAGGTCAGGGCGAAACTGAAGAAGGTCATCGACGGCCTGTAGACCGCGACTCGTGTTTCGACCCGATGCCGAGCACGGGCGGCGCGGTCCGCAAGCGAGCCCGCTTGTCCCGTCGCAGGGGCGACGGGCCTGAGCCGGCGATTTGCCTTGGAGACCAGGCGGACAGCGAGTCGTCGCGTTCCGCCATCGGAATCCGTCGGTCCGGGCGGACCTGACGTGTTGAATTCTTGGCTCCCCGACCTGGGCTCGAACCAGGGACCTGCGGATTAACAGTCCGTCGCTCTACCGACTGAGCTATCGGGGAACAGCCTTCCATTTTAGCACGGAGGCCGCGCCCCGGCCAAGCCGTCCCGGCCCCGCGCTCACTCCCTGTCCGACCGCAGGTACGGCGCCGCCAGCCGGAGGTAGTGGAACATCGACCAGAGCGTGAGGATCACGGCGACCCACAGCGCGACCGTGCCGAGGATCGGCGTCGGGATGCCCGGGATGAGCGGCTCGTAGAGCAGGAGCGCGATGATCGCGGTCATCTGCGCGCCGGTCTTGAGCTTGCCGATGAACGCGACGGCGACGCTCTTGCCCTGCCCCAGCTCCGCCATCCACTCGCGCAGCGCCGAGATCGTGATCTCGCGGCCGATGATGATGATCGCGAGGTAGGCGTCCGCGCGGCCGAGCGCGACGAGCAGGATCAGCGCGGCGGCCACCATCAGCTTGTCGGCGACCGGGTCGAGGAACGCGCCGAACGCGCTCGTGAGGCCGAGCTTCCGCGCGAGCCATCCGTCGAGCCAGTCGGTGATCGCCGCGACGGCGAAGATCGCCATCGCGAGCCAGTTCTTGCCCGCGGGCGCGAGCCACGCGTCGGGGAGGTAGTAGACGCCGACGAAGACCGGGATCAGCAGGATCCTGAGCCAAGTGAGGGCGGTCGGGACGTTGAGCGCCATGTCGGATCGCCGCGGGGCGGCCCGGCGAATTCTACTCTCGGGGTGCATCGGCCGCGCCGCGCGCAACTTCGCGCGCGAGACGATCGGTGCCGATGCGACCGATGGCGCGGCGCCGCCGGGCGATGCGGCGTACGTCCGGCGGATTGCCGCCTGCGCTTCGCCCGGCGGCGCCGGGATCGACACGAGCGGGTCGGCGGCCGCCTAGGACGCAGGGCGAACTTCCTCCGGATCGGCGTCGACCCAACCCATGAAGATCTGGTAGCCGACCGCGAGCAGCGTCGCGCCCACGAACATCCCGAGGATCCCGGCGGCGGCCATGCCGCC
>JBGAHH010000126.1:0-7679 GCA_044226265.1 Casimicrobiaceae bacterium
ATGCTGATCAGCGCGCTCACCGTCACGCGCCCGTCGTCGATGCCGCACCTCGCGACCTCGATCGGCGACCTCGCGCGCCAGCGGGGCGTCGACGTCGAGCTCGTCGTCGTCCACGACGGCGACGCGGCGTTCCACGTCGCCGTCGAGGCGATGGCCGCCCGCGCGGGACTTCGCGCCACGGTCGACCGCGCCCCGGCCGGGCTCGCGCTCGGCGAGCTGCGCAACCGCGCGGTCGCGCGCGCGAGCGGCGAGCTCGTCGCGCAATGGGACGACGACGATCGCCACCACCCCGAGCGGCTCGCCCGCCAGGTCGCCGCGCTCGTCGAGCGCGCGGCGGACTTCGCGTTCACGACCGAGCAGCTGCACTGGTTCCCGAAGCGCGGCACGCTCTACTGGGAGGATTGGGCGACCGAGGCCTATCCGCTCGACTTCGTGCAGGGCACGCTCGTCGGCCGGCGCGACCGCATGCCCGCCTACCCGGCGCTGCGCCGCGGCGAGGACACCGCGCTGTGCCAGCGCATCCTCGCGTCGGGCGCCGCGATCGCCCGCGTGCGCGGTGCGGGGTGGAGCTACGTCTACACCTTCCACGGCGGCAATGCGTTCCCCGAGGCGCACCACGCCGCGGCCGCTCGCGCCAAGCACCTGTCCGACGCGCGGCTCCTCGCGCGCGAAGGTGTGCTGCGCAGCCGGCTCGCCGAGTACGATCCGCCGATTCCGCCGGTCGTCGTGCCCTGCGGCGCGGGGCCGATCGAGATGGGGTCAGGGCCGTAATACTCGCCAGCGTTGCTCGCGAGCATTACGGCTCTGACCCCAGGTACCGCCGCGCGATCGCGGCGACCGTCGATTCGCCGCGCGCGACCCATTCCGGCGTGAACGCGCCCGCGTGGAAGCGCGTGAAGTCGACGCGCGACTCGTCCCACCACAGGTGCGCCCACAGGTGCAGGCTCGCGACGCCGTCCAGGCGCCGGTCGCGTTCCTCGAGCAGCGCCTTGAGGCCGGCGCGCGTCGGCCCGTGCCGGTAGAACGCGCGCTGCGGCAGCACGTGCAGCGAGTCGCCGGCGTCCGCCCACAGGCGCGCGCCGGCCGCGCACGAGTGGCGGTTCCAGGTCCCGTCGAAGGACGCGCGCGCCTCGTCGAGCCAGCGGCCGACGAACCGGGCACCCGGCCGCGCGAGGATCACCGCGTTGCACAGCGACGGATGCAGGATGCCGTCGTCGCCGACGATCGCCGGCTCCTCCCCGACGACGCACTCGCGCTCGAACCAGTCGTCGGGATAGCGCTCGACGAACAGCGTGTCGATGTCCGCGTACGCGCCTCCCGCGTCGCGCAGGATCTCGAGGCGCAGGAAGTCCGCCTCGTGCGCGTAGTCCCAGCCGCGCTCGGCGATGAACTGCCCTTCGCTCGTGCGCGCGTAGCGCGAGCGGTCGAAGCCGCGCGGCTCGGCGCCGACGCGGTGCAGCGTCAGCCGCGGCGCGATGCGCTCCCACCACGGTCCCCACGGGTCGTGGCGAAGGTGCAGGTGGATCGCGTCGGGCGCCTGCGTGCGGAGGCACGACTCGAGCGCGAGCCAGTGGACGAGGTGGAATGCCTCGCGCTGCGGCTTGAGGCCGAAGACGAAATGGAACTCGCGCCGCGGGGCCGCGCGCGCCCGGCCGGACGCGCTCATGCGATCGCCTCGAGGAACGTGCGCGCGACGACAGGCTCCGCGTAGCGGTTCGCGATCCGCTCGGCGATCGCCGCCGCGGCGGCCCGCGCGGGCGCGGGATCCGCGACGAGCGCGCGCATCTTCGCAATCGCCGCCCCGGCGTCGGGCGCGGCCCAGCGTTGCGACGGCCAGTACGACGGGCGCCAGGGCGGCCACACCGGCGCGCTCGCCATGCGATACGGGACGGCGCCGGGCCAGTCGGCGCCGAGGTAGTCGAGGTGGCCGCCCCAGCCCGTCGCGATCGCGGGCGTGCCTCGCGTCGCCGCGTCGTAGAGGCCGAGCGCCCAGCCTTCGCCGTGCGGCAGCGTCACGTACGCGTCGCCGAGCTCGTGCAGCATGTCGACGCCGCGTCCGTTGAGCTCGTAGGGCAGCACGCAGATCGGCGGCGCGTCGCGGTCGAGCGCATCGGTCGCCGCGTCGACGGCGCGCTGCGCCATCGTCAGCGTCGGCTCCTGCCCGTAGAACGGCGGCGGGCCGTAGCCCACCGGCCCCGTCTTCAGCACGAGCGCGACGCCGTCCTCGTCGCGGAACGCGCGCACGAACGCGTCGAGCAACCCGGGCAGCGCCTTGCGCGGGTCCCACGCGCTGATCGCGTAGAACACGAAACGCGCGCCATCGAGCCCGAAGCGCCTGCGTGCCGCCTCGACCTCGGAGGGCGCGAACGCGTTCCAGACGTGGCGCCGCACGTGCGGCACGACGAAGGGGGCCCGCCGAACGCCGCCGGCGACGAAGGTGTCGCGGTTCATCTCGCAGGGCACGAGCACGCGGTCGGCCATCTCGAGCAGCGTGCGCCAGTGCGACGGGATGCGATCGGTCTCCCAGACGGTGCAGCCTACGTTGCGCTTGTGCGCCTCGAACAGCGAGGGCCAGCGCTCGGGCACCGTGTGCGCGACGATCGTGTCGTACGCGATCGGCTGCGACGTCGCGGACAGCAGCGCGGGCAGGTCGGCGAGCGCCTCGTCCTCGGTCGACAGCAGCGCGAGCGGAATCGCGTCGCCGGGACCGAGCGGCCGCACGCCGTCGCCGGCCCGCACGAGCGGCACCCACTGCACCGAGGCGCCGGCGTTCACCAGCGCGCGCACGTAGGCGATCGCCGCGATGCCGTAGCCCGACGGCTCGACGAACGAGTAGTACCGGATCCGGGCGGGCAACGGAGGCGGTCAGCCGCGGCGGCGCAGCCGGAACGCGAGCCAGCCCAGCACGCCGGACAGGCCCGCCAGCGCGAGGCCGCCCGTCGCCGGGACCGGCGACGGCGCCGAGTGGAAATTCGGCAGCACGTTCACGTACACCGTCGCGCAGGTTTGCGTGCCGGGGCGCGTGAAGTCGTCGATGCAGTACTGGAAATGGTCGACGCCGGTGAATCCCGGGCTCGGGACGTAGTCGAGCATGTACGACAGCGCGTTCACGGGCGGCGTGGGCGGGATCGCCAGCGGCGAGATGCCGTAGTTGCCGAGGCTGTGGGGCGACACCGAGGGCGTCCCGCCGATCGCCTGCTCGGCGAGGAGCCGGTTCACCGACAGCCTGTTCGGATCGAACGTGTCGTTCGCGAGCACCTGCAGCTTGCGCAGCGGCTTGTTCTCGAGCGTCGTGTAGTGGTCGTCGGTCGCGACGATGTAGCTCGCGATGTTCGGGTTCTGGACCGACAGGTAGATGAACGAGCAGGCGTTCGGCTGGCCCGACAGGTCGCCCATGCAGTAGGGCACCAGGCGCGCGCCCATGAAGCCGGTCGACGGCTTGAACGACAGCGTCTGCGAGGGCGGGGACCCCTGGATCACGAAGGTGCCGGCGCCCCCGGTCGAGCCGAGCGACGTGATCGTCGCGTACCCGTTCGCGAACGTGTCGTTCGCGAGGACGTCGATGCCGGCCACGATCGTGTTCATCGGCACCGGCACGTAGTCGGGTCGCGCGATCGCCGCCGACGCGTCCTGGGAGCCGCTGACGAGCCCGAGCCCGGCGAGCGCGGCGGACAGCGGCACGTGCAGCCCCTTCCGGCGACGCCTGGCGTCGGTCGGCTCGGCGGGCGGCGGGGTGCTTTCGTCCATGGATGGCGCGCGAGTCTATCGGCAAAGCCACGAGCGCGCCAATCGGGCGTGCCAGAATGCCGCCCATGCGCACGCTCGCCTTCGCCCTTTTCGCCGCCGCCTCGCTCGCCGCCTCGGCGCAGGTCCCGCCCACCGCCGCGGAGCGCGCCGCGTACACCGGTCTCTTCGCCGCCGCGGCGTCCGACGACGCCGCCTCGATCCGCGCGCAAGCGGCCTCGGGCGCGAAGGTCGACGCACGCGACGGTCACGGCCGCACGCCGTTCCACGTGGCCGCGTTCGAGCGCCGGCACGACGCGATGCGCGCGCTCGTCGCGGCGGGCGCCGACCCCAACGCGCTCGAGGACGACCGCTACGACGCGGTGACGATCGCCGCGGTCGCCGACGACGTCGAGACGCTGAAGGTCGCGCTCGCGCTCGGCAACCGCGCGACGAACGTCACGAGCCGCTACGACGGCACCGCGCTCATCGCCGCGGCGCACCTCGGCCACGACGGCGTCGTCCGCGTGCTGATCGCCGCGGGCGCACCGCTCGACCACGTCAACAACCTGCACTGGACCGCGCTGATCGAATCGATCGTGCTCGGCAACGGCGGCCCGCGCCACGTCGCGACGCTGAAGGCGCTCGTCGACGCGGGCGCGAACGTCAACCTGACCGATCGCAGCGGCACGACGCCGCTCGGCCTCGCGCGCTCGCGCGGCTACCGCGAGATGGTCGCGATCCTCGAGCGCGCGGGCGCGAAGTAGCAGTGGTCGCGGGTCGGCCTTCGGGCCGACGGGTCTCGCATCCGAAAGGCGTCGGGCTGAAGCCCGACCCACAGGCGCCTCGTGGCGCCGCCGCCCCGGGGAAACCCGGGCATTTGCTAGAGTCGCCTTTGCCGACCGACCGCCTCCGACCGCCCGATGCTCGACTGGATCGCCGACCCCAACGCCTGGATCGCGCTCGCGACGCTGACCGCGCTCGAGATCGTGCTGGGCGTCGACAACATCATCTTCATCTCGATCCTGGTGGGACGCCTGCCGGCCGGCCGGCGCGAGATCGCGCGGCGGCTGGGCCTCGGTCTCGCGATGGGCACACGCATCCTGCTCCTGCTGTCGCTCGCGTGGATGATGCGGCTGACCGAGCCGCTGTTCACGATCTACCAGGCGTTCTCGGGCCGCGACATGATCCTGATCGCGGGCGGCCTCTTCCTGCTGTGGAAGAGCGTGCACGAGATCCACAACTCGCTCGAGGGCGTCGACGACGAGCACGCGGGCGCGCCGGCCGTCGCGAGCTTCGCGGGCGTGCTCGTGCAGATCGCGATCATCGACATCGTGTTCTCGCTCGACTCGGTGATCACCGCGGTCGGCATGGTCGACCAGATCCCGGTGATGGTGCTCGCGATCGTGCTGTCGGTCGGCGTGATGATGTTCGCCGCGCGCCCGATCGGCGAGTTCGTCGAGGCGCACCCGACGATCAAGATGCTCGCGCTCGCGTTCCTCGTGCTGGTCGGCGTCACGCTGATCGCCGAGGGCTTCGAGACGCACGTGCCGAAGGGCTACATCTACTTCGCGATGGCGTTCTCGGTCGGGGTCGAGATGCTGAACCTGCGGATGCGGGCGCGGCGCGAGGCGCGCAACCCGGTGAAGCTCCGCAGGCACGCGCCGGGCTCGCGGCAGGCGCCGCGCGAGGAAGGCGGCTAGGGAAGCTCGGCGCAACGCCGCGGCGCGCGGCGGGTCACCACTTCAGGATCCGCGGGCCCAGCATCGCGCCGATCGCCGCCGGGATCGCCATCCCGAGCACGTACCAGACGCCGAGGAACGGCGCCTCGAGCTCGGGGCAGTGCAGCGTGTAGACGAGCGCGCCGATGCCGCCGGCGAGCCGCCCCGCGGTCGCGCCGGCCAGGAGCGGGCGCGTCGGCGCGAAACCCCGCATCGCCCAGAGGAGCGCGATCAGCGGGGGGATCGACGCGAGCGTGATGTTGAGCGGGCAGATCTGCCAGGTCGAGCCCAGCACGAGCGCCGAGCGCATCATCGGCTCGGCGACCGCCAGCACGGCGGCCGCGAGCAGCCACATCGCCAGCACCGGCATCGCCATCGCGAACGACGCGCGGCCGAGCGGAACGCCGGGACGCGCAAGCCGCGCGAGCGCGACGAACGCCGTCGCCGCGACGCTCGCCGCGAAGACCGCGCGCACCCAGAACATCGGGAGCCTCGCGATCGTCGCGAGGTCGGGGTTCGGGCCGAGCCACGCCACGACGACCGCCAGCGCCCCCGCCGACCCCAGGCCGATCGCGAGCACGAAGCGCTGCGTCGCCGCGCGGGCCTCGACGGGCCCGGCGCCGGCGGCGAGCGCGCGGATCAGCTCGTCGGTCCTCATGGCTGCCTCCGGATCAGCTGGCCCAGCGCCTTCAGCCCGCGGTGGACGCCGACCTTGACGGCGGATTCCGACATGCCGATGCGCCGCGCGGCCTCGGCGACCGACAGCCCCTCGATCTTCACGCACTCGATCGGCAGCCGGTGGCGGTCGGGCAGCGTGGCGAGGAGCTTCGCGAGGTCGCGCTTCGCGTCCGCGGCATCGTGGTCGGACGCGGCGAACGCCTCGACGTCGTCGTCGAGCGGCTCGAGCTTCGCGTCGCGCCCTGCGCGGCGGCGGACCAGGTCGACATACTTGTACTTGGCGATGGCGTGCACCCACGCGGTCAGCGGTTGGCCCGGATCGTAGGTGTGGCGCTGGTTGTGCACGGCGATCAGCGTTTCCTGGACGAGGTCCTCGGTTTCGTCGGGCGCCCACGCGAGGCGCTTGCGGAAGAAGGCGCGCAGCAGCGCCGCGAGGTCGCGCAGGCAATCCGCGTAGGCCCGCTCGTCGCCGGCCAGGGCCGCGAGCCAGGGCTGCCGCAGGCGCTCCTCGAGGCTTTTCAACGCCCTCTCCCGGGTATTCGCGCGACGGGCCGGCGCGGTTACATCCGCCCGCCACGAGTTGGCCGCCGAGGTCCGGTGTGTAAGCATCCTGCTGTAACCGTCGACCGATCGGCGCCGAACTAACAGTCGGACGGCGGATTGCCGCCGCAACCCCCAAACCTCACCAGGAGCCGATCATGCCGCAACGCACCCCCGCCGCCCTCGTCCTCGCCCTCGCCGCCCTCGCCTCGGGCGCCGCGCTGGCGCAGGGCATGGCCGCCGACAAGAAGGACGCGATGAAGCCCGCGATGGAGATGGAGAAGTGCTACGGCGTCTCGATGGCCGGCAAGAACGACTGCGCCGCCGGCCCGGGCACGACCTGCGCCGGCACGTCGAAGGTCGACTACCAGGGCAACTCGTGGAAGTACGTGCCCAAGGGCAGCTGCACGACGATCAAGACGCCGAAGGGCATGGGCTCGCTCACGCCGACCAAGGCGTGAGTCCCCCGGTCGGCCGATGATCGCCGCACCGTCCGCCGGGCTGTCGCTCAAGCCCGCGCACTACGCCGAGGCGCTGGCCGCGCCGGCGGACGGCCGGTGGTTCGAGGTGCATCCGGAGAACTACGCCGTCGACGGCGGCCCGCGCCTCGCGTGGCTCGAGGCGATCCGCTCGCGCCATCCGCTCTCGTTTCACGGCGTCTCGCTGTCGCTCGCGGCCGACGCGCCGCCCGACCGCGCGCAGTTCGCGCGGCTCGCGGCGCTCGTCGCGCGCTTCGAGCCCGCGCTCGTGTCCGAGCACCTCGCGTGGTCGGCGTGGCGCGGCGCGTACCTGCCCGACCTGTTGCCGTTCCCGCGCACGCGCGAGGCGCTCGACCGCGTCGCCTCGAACGTGTCGATCGTGCAGGACGCGCTGAAGCGCCCGATCGCGATCGAGAACCCGTCGCACTACCTCGCGCTCGACGGCCACGAGACGGCGGAGGCCGAGTTCCTGCGTGAGCTCGCGCGCCGCACCGGCTGCCGGCTGCTGCTCGACGTCAACAACGTGTTCGTCGGCGCG
>JBGAHH010000127.1:0-7497 GCA_044226265.1 Casimicrobiaceae bacterium
CGACGCCGGGGCGATCCGCTGACTCGGGGTCGGATTCCCGCCCGCGCAGCGCGCGGGTACCTGACCCCTGGGGTGAGCTGACTCGGGGTCGGATTCCCGCCCGCGCGGCGCGCGGGTATCTGACACCTGGGGTGAGCTGCCGGCCCTCAGCCCGACGCTTCCGGCGGAATCACCACGACGCCGTGCGTTGCAAGCGCGACGCCCACCGCCGAACCGACCTCGCGCGGGCGCTCGACCGAGAGCGAGACGACGAAGAGGTCGCCCAGCCCGGTCGCGAGCGTGTACTCGATCGACCCGCCGAGGTAGGCGACCTTCTTCACCGTCGCGCGGAGCGGCGCATCCGGCGAGTCGACCAGCGCGATCGCCTCGGGCCGGATCGCCACGTCGACTTCGCCGTCGGGCAGCCCCCGGTGCGGCACGCGCAGCGCGACCGGTCCGAGCCGCAGGTCGGCGAGCTCCGCGTCGCGTCGCGCGAGGATGCCGCGGACGCGATTCGCGTCGCCCATGAAGCCCGCGACGAACGGATTCGACGGCCGCTCGTAGAGCTCGCGCGGGGCGCCTTCCTGCGCGATGCCGCCGCGGTCCATCACGACGATGCGGTCGGAAACCGCCATCGCCTCGGCCTGGTCGTGCGTCACGTAGACGACGGTGAGCCCGAGGCGCCGCTGGAGATCGCGGATCTCCTCGCGCATCTGGCGGCGCAGCCGCGCGTCGAGGTTCGACAGCGGCTCGTCGAACAGGAGCACCGAGGGCTCGAGCACCAGCGCCCGCGCGACGGCCACGCGCTGCTGCTGGCCGCCCGAGAGCTCCGAGGGCAGGCGGTCGTCGTAGCCGGTGAGGCCGACGGTCGCGAGCGCCTCGCGCGCGCGCGCCTCGGCATCGGGCGTCTTCGTGCCCGAGACGACGAGGCCGTAGCGAACGTTCTCGATCACGCTCATGTGCGGGAACAGCGCGTAGCTCTGGAACACCATCGAGACGTCGCGCTCCGCGGCGCCGACGTCGGTCACGTCCTCGCCGCCGATCAGCACTCGGCCCTCGCTAGGGAGCTCGAGGCCGGCGACGAGGCGCAGGATCGTCGTCTTGCCGCAGCCCGACGGCCCGAGCAGCGTCACGAGCGTCCCCGCCGCGACGGTGAACGAGACGTCGCGAACTGCGACGACCTCGCCGTAGCGCTTGACGACGTGCCGGAACTCGATCGACGCGGCCTTCATCACGCCGCGCTCCCGAGCTGCGCCACGCCGCCGCGCACGGCGCCCGCGGCACGGCGCCCGAGACGGCGCTCGCCGACGACGCGCTCGATCAGCCCGATCGCGCCCAGCATCAGCACGATCAGCACCGAGCTGTATGCGATCGCGACGCCGTAGTCGCCGTTCACGACGCGGTTGATGATGTAGGTCGTCGCCCACTCGTACTGCGCAGAGACGAGGAAGATCACCGCGGACACCGTCGTCACCGCGCGCACGAACGAGTAGACGAGCGCCGCGACGACGGCCGGCTTGAGCAGCGGCAGCAGCACGGTGCGCAGCGTCGTGAACCCGCGGGCGCCCAGCGTCGTCGACGCCTCGTCGAGGCTCGCGTCGACCTGCGCCATCGAGGCCATGCCCGCGCGCACGCCGACCGGCATGTTGCGGAACACGTTGCAGGCGACGAGGATGAGCGCGGTGCCGGTGATCTCGATCGGCGGCACGTTGAACGCGAGGATGTACGACACGCCGATCACCGTGCCGGGGATCGCGAACGAGAGCATCGTGCCGAACTCGAACGCCGAGCGTCCCGCGAACCGCTGCCGCGTGATGAGCCACGCGGCGAGGATGCCGAGCGCGGCGGTGAGCGGCGCGGCGACCGCGGAGAGCCGGATCGTCGTCCAGAACGAGCTCCACGCGGCGCCGGCCCAGATCAGGCCCGACGGTCCCCATTCGATGCCGAACGCCTTGACGTAGTGTCGCAGCGTCGGCGTGTAGTCGCGGCCCCAGTTCTCGACGAATCCGCCCGCGAGCGCCATCGCGTAGATGACGAGCGTGAGCGCGGCCCAGGGCAGCACGACCCCGTACGAGAGGCGACGCACGCCGTCCGGCAGCGGCGCGGCGAGCGCCGAGTCGCCCTTGCCGGACATCGCTGTGTAGCCGCGGCGCCCGAGCGCGCGGCGCTGGACGAGGAACGCGCCGAGCGCGAAGACGAGCAGCAGGATGCCGAGCGTCGCGGCGCGGCCCGGGTCCAGCTGCGCGCCGACGACAGAGAAGAAGATCTCGGTCGACAGGACGCCGAAGTTGCCGCCGAGCACGATCGGGTTGCCGAAGTCGGCGATCGACTCGATGAAGCTGATCAGGAACGCGTTGGCGAGGCCGGGCCGCATCAGCGGCAGCGAGACGGTGGCGAACGTCGTCCAGCGATCGGCGCGCAGCGTCTGCGCGGCTTCCTCCATCGACGGCGCGATTCCCTCGACGACGCCGATCAGCACGAGGAACGCGATCGGCGTGAACGCGAACACCTGCGCGAGCAGCACGCCGGGGTAGCCGTAGATCCAGCGCGTCGGCGTCACGCCGAACGCCGCCTCGAGCGCCTGGTTCACGAGGCCCGAGCGCCCGAAGAGCAGGATCAGCCCGAGGCCGATCACGAACGGCGGCGTGATGATCGGCAGCACCGAGAGCACGCGCAGGAGCCGCTTGTGCGGGAACGCGGTGCGCGTCGCGACGAGCGCGAACGCGAGGCCGAGCGCGGTGCAGGCGACCGCGGACGAGAGCGCGAGGAAGAGCGTGTTCCACGCGACGCCGCAGCCGGTGCCGCCGCCCAGGCAGCCCAGTCCCCAGACCTTGGGCGTGAAGAGCCGCGCGGCGAACGCGGCGGGCGAGAACGCGCGGCCGGCGTCCTCGAACGCCGAGGCGAGGATCCTGACGACGGGGAAGAACGTGAACAGCGCCACGAGCGCCGTCACCGCGACGACGCTCGTCGCGACGAACGCGTCGCCTCGGAACGCGCCGCGCCCGGCGAGCCCGAGCGCGAAGAGCATCGCGAACGCGGCCAGCGCGAGCGCCGCGCCGAGGCCCATTCCGGGCTGTCCGGCGGCGAGCGGACCGAACGCGTCGGCGAGCGCGCCCCACGTCCATCCGCGCGCCCCGATCGCGAAACCCTGGATCAGCGTGCAGGCGAACCCAGCGGCGCCGAGCGCGACCAGCGCGTTCGCCCGCGCCCGCCGCCTGTCGCGCCAAGCGTACGCAGCAGCCGCGCAGGCGACGAGCAGGACGCCGACCGGCCACAGCCACGGCCGTTGCCACGCCGCCGCCTGCCACCACGCGGGCGCGTTGTCCTTCGAGAGCCACTGGGCGATCCAGCCGACCGACAGGATCGAGTCGGGCAGCGCGTACCAGGGGGCGAGCGCGAAGCCCGCGAGGCCGGCGGCGAGCCAGGCGTGCAGGGGACGGTCGCGCATGGGGGTCGTCAGGTCCGCCTCGACCCGGGGCGTCGCCTCCGGTACCTGCTACGTACCTGGTACCGGGGGGCGCCCTACTTCGGCAGCGAGTTGATCTCCTTCTCCCAGCGCTCGAGCAGGCGGCGGCGCTCGGCCGAGGAGCCGTACTTCGCGAAGTCGTAGTCGATGACCTTGATGTCGGTGAGCCTCGGCACCTGCGGCGGCAGCGCGACGCCCTGGTTCGTCGGGATCGCGAATTCCTTCACGTCGAGGCCGATCTGCTGGCCGGCGGTCGACAGCGCGAAGTCGACGAACTTGCGCGCGGCCTCGGGATTGCGCGTGCCCTTGATGATCGCGGTCGAGCCGATCTCGTAGCCGACGCCCTCGCAGGGCAGCACCGGCTTCACCGGGAAGCCGCGCATGATCTCGTTGATCACGCCGTGCAGCACCGTGCTGCCGATCGCGGTCTCGCCGCGCGTCACGGCGGTCATCGGGCCGATGCCCGAGCGCGCGTATTGGTTGACGTTCGGATGCACCTTGCGCATCCAGTCGAACGCCGGCTCCTCGCCCATCACCTGCACGAGCGTCGCGAGCATCAGGTACGCGGTGCCCGACGAGTTCGGGTTGCCCAGCATGATCTCGCCCTTGAGGCGCGGATCGAGCAGGTCCTTCCAGCAGGCGGGCACCGGCAGGTTGCGCTTCGCGACGATCTCGGTGTTGTAGCCCAGCGCGATGATGCCGCCGTAGACGCCCGAGACCTTGCCCTTCGACACCTCGGTGATCCGCTGTGCCCACGGGTAGAGCTGCGCGACGTTCGGCGAGCGGTACTCGTCGAGCAGCCCTTCCTCGGCCGCCTGCAGGTAGCTGTCGCCGGGGCCCGCCCACCAGACGTCGCCCTTCGGGTTGTCCTTCTCGGCCTTGATCTGCGCGAGCATCTCGCCGGTCGCCTTCTGGATGACGGCGACCTTGGTGCCCGTGGCCTTCTCGAAGCCGACCGCCATGCCCTGGCACCACGCGGTGTTGGGCGAGCTGCAGTAGAGGTTGAGGCTTCCCTGGGCGAGCGCGCCGGACGCGGCGGCGAGGGATAGCGCGGCGAGCGCGGCGGCGCGGGCGAGGCGGGCGAGGGTGCGCATGCGGGGATCCGGTCGTGGCGAGGCCGCCATCTTCGGGCATGGTCCCGGGCGGCGCAACCGGGCGAGCCGGAGCGGCGCGCTATGATCGGCGCATGGCGGACGCGGCGCGGACGAAGGCGACGCCGGGCGGATCCCGCATCGGCGTCGACCTGGGCGGCACCAAGATCGAGGCGCTCGCGCTCGACCGCGACGGCCGCGAGCGTTTCCGCCGCCGCGTCGCGACCCCTCAGGGCGACTACGACGCGACGCTCGACGCGATCGCCGCGCTGGTCGCCGAAGCGGATGCCGCGCTCGGCGAGCGCGCGACGGTCGGCGTGGGCACGCCCGGCTCGATCTCCCGAGCCACGGGCCTGTTGCGCGGCGCGAACTCGGTGTGCCTGAACGGCCGGCCGATCCGCGAGGACCTGTCGGCGCGCCTCGGCCGCGAGGTCCGCGTCACCAACGACGCGAACTGCTTCGCGCTGTCCGAGGCGACCGACGGCGCGGGCGAGGGCGCCGAGGTCGTGTTCGGCGTGATCCTCGGCACCGGCGTCGGCGCGGGCGTGGTCGTCGGCGGACGCGTGCTCGACGGCCCGAACGGCATCGCGGGCGAATGGGGGCACAACCCGCTCCCGTGGCCCGCCGACGACGAGCGGCCGGGGGCGCCGTGCTTCTGCGGGCGCTCGGGCTGCATCGAGACCTTCCTGTCCGGGCCGGGTCTCGCGCGCGACCATCGGCAAGCCACGGGCGCGGTCGGCACGCCCGAGGCGATCCTGGCCGGCGCCGCGGCCGGCGACGCCGCCTGCGAGGCGACGCTCGGCCGCTACGAGGCGCGCCTCGCCCGCGCGCTCGCCCACGTGATCAACCTCATCGATCCCGACGTGGTCGTGCTGGGCGGGGGGCTCTCGAACGTCGACCGCCTCTACGCGAGCGTCCCGCGCCTGTGGGGACCGTGGGTGTTCTCGGACCGCGTCGACACGAGGCTCGTCCGCCATCGCCACGGGGACGCGTCGGGCGTGCGCGGCGCGGCCTGGCTGTGGCCGCCGGCCGGGGCGCGGTAAAATGGGCGTCGCGGCCCGTCAACGACCGCCCCGATGACGCTCGAGACCTTCGTCAACCCTGCGATGCTTTCCGAGTTCCGCTTCGCGGCGCTCGCGATCGCGGCCGGGCTCGCGCTCGAGCGCCTGCGACCGGCGCAGGCGCGCCAGTCGTGGCGCTCGCTCGGCTTCAACGTCGTCGCGGCGATCACGTTCCTGTACCTGACGCTCCTGATCGTCCCGCAGATCTCCGCGGTCGTCGACCCGTTCGTCAAGCGCCACTCGCTCGGCATCCCGATCCGCTTCCCCGACGGGATCGCGGGATCGCTGGCGCAGTCGGTCGCGTTCTTCGTCGTGTTCGACTTCTTCTTCTACTGGTGGCACCGCGCGCAGCACCGCTGGGGCTGGCTGTGGGTGCAGCACAAGTTCCACCATCAGGACCGGTTCGTGAACGTGACGACCGTCCACCGCTACCACTTCACGGAGGAGATCTTCCGCGTCTTCGTGATCTTCGCGCCGATGGCCGCGCTGTTCGACTTCAAGCCGCCGACCGTCGCGTGGCTGTGGACGACGTTCCTGCTCTGGGGCTACTGGATCCACATGAACCTGCGCGTCGAGCTCGGCCCGCTCGGCCGCTGGATCAGCGGGCCGCAGTTCCACCGCTACCACCACACGCCCGAGTACGGCAACGTCAACTTCGCGGCGTTCTTCCCGTTCTGGGATCGCCTCTTCGGCACCTACCAGCATCCCGCGCCCGGCCACTTCCCCGAAAACACCGGCGTCGTGAACGCGACCGACGGCAACACGATGCACGAGGCCGTCACGCTCCCGCTCGTCGAGTGGGCGCGCGCGATCTCGAGGGCGGTGCTCAAGCAGGCGCCCGAGGCGGCGACGCAGGCGAAATCGGCGTAGCGGCAGGTCGGGCTTGAGCCCGACGCCTCGTCCATCGCGGAGCAGGTCGGGCTGAAGCCCGGCCCACGGGCACGGGTTGGTGGGTCGGCCTTGAGGCCGACGCCCTTCACATCCCCGGGTAGTTCGGCCCGCCGCCGCCCTCGGGCACGACCCAGTGGATGTTCTGCCGCGGGTCCTTGATGTCGCAGGTCTTGCAGTGGACGCAGTTCTGCGCGTTGATCTGCAGGCGCCTGCGGCCGCGGACCTGGGTGGCTTCGGGGTCGGCGGCCGGCGGCGAGTCGTCGACGAACTCGTAGACGCCCGCCGGGCAGTAGCGCTGCTCGGGGCCGTCGTAGACGGCGAGGTTCACGGCGACCGGAATCGACGCGTCGCGCAGTTGCAGGTGCGACGGCTGGTTCTCCTCGTGGTTCGTGTTCGACAGGAACACGGACGAGAGCCTGTCGAACGTGAGCGTTCCGTCCGGCTTCGGGTAGGCGATGCGCGGCATCTCCGCCGCGGGCTTCAGCGATGCGTGGTCGGGCTTGCCGTGGCGCAGCGTCCAGGGCACGAGCTTGCCGAGGCCGAGCTCGTGCATCCACATCTGGAAGCCGCCGTGCAGCGTGCCGAGCCACATCCCCCACCTGAGGCCCGGCTTCACGTTGCGGACCTTCCACAGGTCCTCGTGGATCCACGACGAGCGCCAGCCGGCGTCGTACGCGGCGAGCTCGTCGTGCGCGCGGCCCGCGCCGAGCGCCTCGAACGCGGCTTCCGCGGCGAGCATGCCGGACTTCATCGCGTTGTGCGTGCCCTTGATGCGCGGCACGTTGAGGAAGCCCGCCGCGTCGCCGACGAGCGCGCCGCCGGGGAACGCGAGCTTCGGCACCGACTGCAGGCCGCCTTCGCTGATCGCGCGCGCGCCGTACGCGAGGCGCTTGCCGCCGGCGAAGGTGTCGCGGATCGCGGGATGGGTCTTGAACCGCTGCAGCTCGTCGAACGGCGACAGGTGCGGGTTCTCGTAGTTGAGGTGCACGACGAAGCCGCAAGCCACGAG
>JBGAHH010000009.1:0-67456 GCA_044226265.1 Casimicrobiaceae bacterium
CGGGGTCGGGTGCGAACCGCGACAGCCAGGGGCCGCGGGTTCGTACCAGACCCCTCGGGGTGCACCGCGGTGGCGACACCCCAGGGATCAGGTACGCGCCCGCGGGCTTCGCCCGCTGCGGCGCGAACCCGACCCCGAAGCCAGGCGAACGGGCCGCCGGCCCGTTCGCTAGTTCATCTCGGCGGCCGTCCCGGGCGCCGGCGAGAACGGCAGGTCGCCGCGCGCGAGCGCGGCCTCGCGCCCGCCGTAGCTCGCGAGAAGCTCGGCCTGCCGCCGCTTCGCGCGCGCGTCGACCGCCTCCGGATCGAGGATCGCGCGCAGGCGCCGCTCGCCCTCGGCCAACTCGGCGCGGAAGCGAGGATCGCCGGCGAGGTCGTTCGTCTCCTCGGGATCGGCCTCGAGGTCGAAGAGCTGCGGCGCGTACGCGACGTAGTGGCAGTACTTCCAGCGGCCGTAGCGCAGCATGAACGCGCCGGCGACCGACGCGGTCGCGTGGTACTCGGAGATCACCGGACGCGAAGGCTTCGCGCCGTTCGCGACCTCGAACAACGACGCGCCGGGCAGCGCGTCGCTTCCCCGCGGCAGCGGCACGCCGGTCGCCTCGAGGATCGTCGGCGCGCAGTCGATGTGCGACACCGGCGTCGAGACGACGCGGCCGGCCGGGATGCCCGGGCCCGCCATCAGGAGCGGCACGCCGGCTGACTCCTCGTAGAGCGTCGACTTGCCCCACAGGCCCCGCGCGCCGACGTTGTCGCCGTGGTCGCTCGTGTAGATCACGCGCGTGCTCGCCGCGAGGCCGGACGATTCGAGCGCGTCCAGCACGAGGCCGACGTTCTCGTCCATCGCGGAGACGAGGCCCGCGTAGCCGGCGATCGCGCGCTTCACGTCGTCCTCGGTGCGGAAATGCGCGTCGTAGTCGACCGTGTGCTCGTAGTCCTGCAGGTAGGGATGCGCCGGCCGGAGCTCTTGGGCGTAGAGCTTGGGCATCGGGAGGTCCTGCTTCCGGTAGCGGTAGTACCAGCGCGGCGGCGCGGTCAGCGGGAAATGCGGCGCCACGAACGAGACGAACAGCACCCACGGGCGGTCGCCGTATTTCGGCGCCTCCTCGTGCAGCCACACCTGCGCGCGCGCGGCGATGTCGCGGTCGTACACGGTGTAGGTCGACTCGCCCGGTCCCGCGCGCTTCGCCATCTTGTCGCCGCCCTTGCGCTTCGGGATGTTCTCGCGCACGAGGCCCTTCACGTCGCCGATGCCCTCGACGATGTGCATCGGCACGATCTCCTCGGAGAAGCCGTGGTCGTCGCCGGGCCGGCCGCGGAAGTGCAGCTTGCCGATCGAAACGACGCGGTGGCCGGCGGCGCGGAGCCGGTGGTGCCAGCTCGGGATCGCGCCGTCGTAGCCGTCGGCGTTGTCCCAGTAGCCGATCTCGTGCACGTAGCGCCCGACCGCGAACGCCGCGCGGGCGGGCACGCAGATCGGGCAGGTCGTGTAGGCCGACGTGAAGCGGGTGCCCCGCGCGGCGAGCGCGTCGAGGTTCGGCGTCTCGACGAACGGGTGGCCGGCGGCTCCGAGGAACTTCGGGTTGTGCTCGTCCGACATGAGGACGACGAGGCGGGTGGGCGTCATGCGTTCCGGGCTCCGGCGATCGGGTGCGGGCATGCCTCTAGGAACATGCCTCGGCTTGCGCTATTCTGCCATGGAATGCCCAGCGGACCATGGGATGGAGCTCGAGCCCCTGAGGCTGTTCCTGCAGGTCGCCGCCACCGGGAGCTTCTCGCGGGCGGCGGCGCTCGCCTCGTCGACGCAGTCGGCGGTGAGCAAGCGCATCGGCTCGCTGGAGCGGCAGCTCGACGCGCGGCTGTTCGATCGCACCGGGCGGGGCGCCCGGCTGACGCCGGCGGGCCGCAGGCTCCTGCCGCGCGCGGAGGCGCTTACCGCCGAGGTGGACCGCCTGGCCGAGCTCGTGGCGGACGACGCCCCGGTGCTGCGCGGCGTCGTCCGTGTCGCCGTCCAGCCGTCGGTGAGCTGGCCTCTTTGCGGCGACCTGGTCGCGCGCGTCCGCGAGCGTCACCCCGGCGTGCGCCTGCAGCTCGCCGAAGGCCCGACGCGCCAGATCGAGGAGGGCCTCGCGGACGGACGCATCGACCTCGGCGTCGTGTCGACCGCCCCGCCCCCCGAGCTCGGCGAGTTCCACGCGCTGTTCGAGGTGCCGCTCGTGCTCGTCGCAAAGGCGGGCGACCCGGCGGTCCGGTCGGGGACGATCCCGTTCTCGCGCTTCGCCCGCCTGCCGCTCGCGATCGCGACGATGCCCAACGGCGGCCGCGTGCTGGTCGAGGAGGAGGCGAGGCGCGCCGGGCTCGAGCTCGACGTCGCCGTCGAGGTGAACTCGATCCACGTGATGAAGAAGCTCGTCGCCCGGGGCGGCCTGTATTCGGTCGCCTCGCCGGGCGCGATCGCGGCGGAGGTCGCCGCGAAGGAGCTCGCGGGCGCGCGCATCGTCCGGCCGGAGATCTGGCAGGCGTTCTTCCTGGCCGTCAGCGGGCGACGACGCACGAGCGCGGCGGTGCAGGCGGTGGCGCAGGCCGTCCGCGAGCTCGCCGGCCGGACGCGCGCCGCCGGGCGCGCCCCACGACGCAAGACGCAGTCCACGAAGGAGGTCCCATGAAAGCGCTCCGCCGCTTCCTGCTCGTCGCGCCGGCGTTCCTGGCGCTCGCCGTCCACGTCCCCGCGTTCGCGCAGGCCTATCCGAACCGCGCGGTGCGGCTCGTCGTCGCCGATTCGCCGGGCGGCGCGCCCGACCAGCTCGCGCGCATGGTCGCGCAGGCGGTCGGCGACGCGTTGGGCCAGCCGATGGTCGTCGACAACCGCGCGGGCGCCGCGGGCGTGCTGGGCGCCGACATCGTCGCGAAATCCCCGCCGGACGGCTACACGCTGCTGCTCACGACGTCGGCGATCTACGCGATCCTGCCTAACCTGCGCAGCGACCTGCCCTACGACGTGACGAAGGACTTCGTGCCGGTCGCGCGCGTCGCGACCGCGTCGAACGTGCTGGTGATCAACAACGACGTGCCGGCGAAGAGCGTCGCCGAGCTCGTCGCCTACGCGAAGAAGCAGCCCGGCAAGCTCAACTACGCGTCGGCGGGCGTCGGCACGCCGGCGCACCTCGCGGGCGAGATGCTGAACCTGCTCGCGGGCATCCAGGTGACGCACATCCCGTACAAGGGCGCGGCGCCGGCGCTGCTCGACGTCATCGCGGGCAACGCCCAGTACATCATCACCTCGCCGGTCGCCGCGGGCGCGCACATGAACGCGGGCCGCGTGCGCGCGATCGCCACCACCGGCACCGAGCGCAATCCATCGCTGCCCGAGCTGCCGACGGTCGCCGACACGCTCCCCGGCTACGAGATCACGCAGACCTGGGGCATCGTCGCGCCTGCGGGCACGCCCCCCGAGATCGTCGCGCGCCTCAACGCGGAATTCGTCAAGGCCACGTCGAGCCCCGAGCTCCGCGACAAGGTGCTGAAGACCGGCGCGGTGCCCGCCGCGGACACGCCCGCCGCGTTCGACGCCTACATGGCCGCCGAGCGCAAGCGCATGGGCGACGTCATCAAGCGGTCGGGGATCGTATTGAAAGACTAGAAACGGGCGCGAGCGCCCGTTTCCCTGATCCGGGGTCGGGTTCGAACCGGAGCGGCCAGGGGCCGCAGGTTCGTACCTGACCCCTGAGCGCCCTGCTGGGGTCAGAGACGAAACCCTGAAGTGCCGGGTTTCGTCTCTGACCCCAACAGGAAGTCCACGAGCTCGACGAACCCCTCCCCCGCCTCGCCGCGCGTGATCCACGCCGGCGGCGTCGCGATGCGGTCGAGGAACGCGCGCACGTTCGCCACGCCGACCGCGTTCGGGAAGTAGGCGAACATCGGCGCGTCGTTGGGCGAGTCGCCCGCGAACACGAACTGCTCGCGCTCTCGATCGAGGTCGACGCCGAGCGCGTCGGCAAGGAAGCGGCGCGTCATGCCGAGCTTGTCGTACCGGCCGATCCAGCCGTTCACGTGGATCGACGACACCTTCGCCGTGAGGCCCTCGCCCTCCATGATCGCGACGATGCGGTCGACCGCCTCGCGCGGCAGCGGCGGCACGTCCTCGCGGAAATCGATCGCGATGTCGGCCTCGCGGTACGGCTGGTCGGAGGCAGGCGCCGTGCCGGGCACCTCGCGCAGGACGCGCGCCGCGACCGCGGCGAGCCGCTCGCGGTTCGCGCGGCGCTCGGCCTCGCCCGTCGCGTACGCGCGCAGGAGCTTCCCGCGCTTCGCGTCGTAGCGCATCCACATCGCGCCGTTCTCGCCGACGACGCCGTCGACCGGCCACATCCGCGCGATGTGGTCGCACCACCCCGCGGGACGGCCGGTGATCGGCACGACGAGCTTCCCGGCGGCACGGAGCCTCGCGAGCGCCGCGTACGCGGCCGGCGTGAGCTGCCCGTGCGTCGTGAGCGTGTCGTCGATGTCGGTGAGCACGCCGCGGATCGCCGCCCGCGTCGCGCGCGGCATCTCCTGCAGCGGCCGCGGCGCGGCCGCGATCATGCCCGCGCGCGGGCGGCGCGGACGTACGCCGAGGCGCGCTCGCGCTCCCCGGGCGTCATCGGCAGGCCGCACTTGGTCCGGCGCCACAGCACGTCGTCGGGCTCGCGGGCCCACTCCTCCGCGACGAGGTAGTCGACCTCGCGCGCGGTCAGCGTCGCGCCGAACGACTCGCCGAGATCGGCGGGCGCCTTCGCGTCGCCCAGCACTTTTGTCGCCATCGTGCCGTGCCGGCGCGCGATCGCGCGCAGCATCTCCACCGGCAGCGCCGGATAGCGCGCGCACAGCGACGCGAGCAGCGCCGCGCGGTCGCCGCGCGGCAGGTCGCCGCCGGGAAGCGCCCCGTTCGCGGTCCACGCCGGCTTCATGCCGGGGAAGTACGGGGCGAGCTCAACGAGCGCCGCTTCGGCGAGCTTGCGGTAGGTCGTGATCTTGCCGCCGTAGATCGACAGCACCGGCGCGCGGCCCGGGCCGGGCGGACCTTCGGTCGCCTCGACCTTCAGCACGTAGTCGCGCGTCACCGCCGAAGGATCCGACGAGCCGTCGTCGTAGAGCGGGCGCACGCCGCTGTAGGTCCAGACGATGTCCGCGCGCGAGATCGGCTTCGCGAGGTAGCCGTTCGCGAGCGCGACGAGGTAGTCGATCTCGTCGTCCGAGATGCGCGGAGCCTCCCAGGCGTCGACCGGGACGTCGGTCGTCCCGATCAGCGAGTAGCGCTCCTGGTAGGGGATCACGAAGACGATGCGCTTGTCCGAGTTCTGCAGGATGTACGCGTGCTCCTCCTCGTGCACGCGCGGCACGACGATGTGGCTGCCCTTGACGTGCCGCACGCGCGCGCCGGACGGCGGCGCGTCGGTCGCGCCCAGCACCTCCGCGACCCACGGGCCGCCGGCGTTGACGATCGCGCGCGCCGTCACCTCCTCGCGGCCCCTCGCGCCTTCGACCGTCGCGCGCCACGCGCCCGCGTCGCGCCTCGCCGAGACGAACCGCGTGCGCGTGCGGATCGTCGCGCCGTGGTCGCGCGCCGACATCGCGTTCGCGACGACGAGCCGGGCGTCGTCGACGCGGGCGTCCGCGTAGACGAATCCCTTGCGGAAGCGCGGCTGCAGGCCCGCGCCCCAGCGGCTGCCGTCGAGCGAGACCGACGACGACCGCGGCAGCGACATCCGGCCGCCCAGCCGGTCGTACAGGAAGAGCCCGGCGCGGATCATCCAGGCCGGCCGCAGGTGCGGCTCGTGCGGCAGCACGAACGCGAGCGGCTCGACCAGGTGCGGCGCGATGCGCAGCATCACCTCGCGCTCGGCGAGCGCCTCGCCCACCAGCCGGAACTCGTAGTGCTCGAGGTAGCGCAGGCCGCCGTGGATGAGCTTCGTGCTCCACGACGAGGTCGCGCTCGCGAGGTCGTCCTTCTCGACCAGCAGGACCGAGAGGCCCCGGCCCGCGGCGTCGCGCGCGATGCCGGCGCCGTTGATGCCGCCGCCGACGACGACGAGGTCGAAGGTCGGTTCGCTCGCGGTCACGGCGCGATTCTACCGGATGCGCTACGATGGCCGTTTCCCGGTCCGGCCCCCGCGGGGGCGCCCTCGATGAACCTCGTTCCCGAAGCCGTCGCGCTGGACGACGAGCTGCGCGGCTGGCGGCGCCACCTGCACGCGCATCCCGAGACCGCGTTCGAGGAGAAAGCGACCTCGGCGTTCGTGGCCGACAAGCTCCGCGCGATGGGCCTCGAGGTGCACACCGGGCTCGCCGGCACCGGCGTGGTCGGCGTGCTGCGCCACGGGAGCTCCCGGGAGTCGATCGCGCTGCGCGCCGACCTGGACGCGCTGCACATCCACGAGAAGACGGGCGCTCCCCACGCGTCGAAGCACGAGGGCCGGATGCACGCCTGCGGCCACGACGGCCACACGACGATGCTGCTCGGCGCCGCGAAGGCGCTCGCGCAGCGGCGCCGCTTCGACGGCACCGTGGTGTTCGTGTTCCAGCCGGCCGAGGAGAACGAGGGCGGCGGGCGCGTGATGGTCGAGCAGGGCCTTTTCGACCGCTTCCCGGTGCGCGCGGTCTACGGCATGCACAACTGGCCCTCCGCGCCGCTCGGGACGTTCTCGATGCGCGCCGGGCCGCAGATGGGCGCGTTCGACATTTTCGAGATCGTCGCGACCGGCAAGGGCGCGCACGCGGCGATGCCAAACCTCGGCCGGGACCCGATGCTGTTCGCGTCGCAGGCGATCGCCGCACTGCAGACGATCGTCTCGCGCAACCTGCATCCGCTGTCGGCCGGCGTGGTGACCGTCACGCAGGTGCACGCGGGCGACACCTGGAACGTGATCCCCGACCAGGTCGTGCTGCGCGGCACCGTGCGAACCTTCGAGCGCGACGTGCAGGACACGATCGAGCGGCGCATGAAAACCATCGTCGACGGCGTCGCGGCGACATTCGAGATGACCGCGACGCTGCGCTACGAGCGGCGCTACCCGGCGACGGTCAACACCGAGGCGGAGACCGCGCACGCGGTCGCCGCGGCGGCCGCCGTCGTCGGTCGCGACCGCGTCGACACGAACCCGGTGCCGAACATGGCGAGCGAGGACTTCGCGTTCATGCTGCAGGCGAAGCCGGGCTGCTACGTCTGGCTCGGCACGGGCCGCGGCCCCGACACGCCGCTCCTGCACAACCCGCGCTTCGACTTCGACGACGGCGCGACCGCGATCGGCACGAGCTACTGGGTCACGCTCGCCGAGCAGCAGCTCCCGCTCCGCCGCTAGGCGCGCCATGTCGGACCAGCCCCGCCCCACGCACGGCAACATCACGCGCGTCGTCCTCGGCGTCGCGTTCATCCTGCTCATCGCCGGCACGAGCCTCTACATCCTGAGGCCGTTCCTGCCGGGGCTCATCTGGGCGACGATGATCGTCGTCGCGACCTGGCCGATGCTGAAGAAGGTCCAGCGCCGGCTGGGCGGCAGCCGCACGCTGGCGGTCGTCGTGATGATGACGCTGCTGCTCCTGATCGTGATCGGCCCGCTCGTGTCGCTCGCGACGACGATCGCCGGGCAGGCCGAGCGGGTCGCCGAGCTCAAGAACATCGACCTCAGGATCCCGCAGCCGCCGGACTGGGTCGACGACATTCCGCTCGTCGGCCACAAGGCGTCCGAGGAGTGGAAGGCGATCGCGGAAGCGGGGCCCGCGTCGCTCGCCTCGCGCCTGTCGCCCTACATGGCGCAGATCGGATCGTGGCTCCTCTCGCAGCTGGGCGGCCTGGGCGGCATGGTCGTGCACCTCGTCGTCACGTTCCTGTTCTGCGGCGTGCTCTACGCGAGCGGCGAGACCGGCGCGATGGGCGTGCGGCGCTTCTTCCGTCGACTGCAGGGCGACCGCGGCGACGCGATCGTCGTGCTCGCGGGCGCGTCGATCCGCGCGGTCGCGCTCGGCATCGTCGTGACCGCCGTCGTGCAGACGCTGCTGGGCGCGATCGGCTTCCTCGTCGCCGGCGTGCCCTACGTCGCGCTGCTCTCCGCGCTGATGCTGATCTGCTGCATCGCGCAGATCGGCCCGGGGCTCGTGCTGCTCGGCGGCGTCCTCTGGCTGTGGCACACCGGCGACCACACGTGGTCGATCGTGCTCGGGGTCTGGTCGATCCTCGTCGCGTCGCTCGACAACTTCCTTCGCCCGGTGCTGATCAAGCGCGGCGCCGACCTGCCGCTCCTGCTGATCATGCTCGGCGTGATCGGCGGCCTGCTCGCGTTCGGGCTCGTCGGGCTGTTCGTCGGGCCGGTCGTGCTCGCGGTGACCTACACGCTCGGCGTGGCCTGGGTCAACGAGAACGACGCAGCCGCCTAGGGAATCCCTGCGCAGGTCCGCGTCGCCTATCCGAGAATCACGCGGGGCTTCCCCGGCGCCGCGCGATCACCTGCACGACGTAGCCGTCGCCGGTGTGCGCGGCGCCCTCGCGCACGTCGCGCACGCCCTCGAACGCCCGCTCGATCGCGCAACCCTCGAAGTCGGCGAGCACGTCCGCGAGCGGGTGGAGCAGCTCCGGCTCCGGCGGGCCGCCGGTGCGATAGCCGGGCTGCTTCGGTCCGTAGGCCTCGAAGACGAACACGCCGCCGGGCCTGAGCGCCGCGACCGCGCGCCGGTGCATCGCGCGCCTCGCCTTCGCCGGCAGGTGCAGGAAGATCGACACGATCGCGTCGTAGCGGCCGACGCCGAAGTCGTGGCGCGTGACGTCGGCGACCCGGGCGTCGACCGACACGCCCTCGCGCTTCGCGAGCGCGAGCGCCTTCGCCACGCCTTCCTCGGCGACGTCGATCGCGCTCACGCGGAAGCCCTTCCGCGCGAGCCACACCGAGTTGCGGCCTTCGCCGTCGGCGAGGCACAGCACGTCGCCCGCGCGCGGAAGCGCCGGCAGCGCCTGCACGAGGAACGCGTTCGGCTCGGTGCCGTAGACGTACTCGACGCCCGCCTTCGCGTAGCGCGAGTTCCAGAACGCCTTCAGCCGGGCGAGCGCGTCGGGGCGCGCGGGCTCGCTCATCGGGTCGAGGGCGCCGTCGCGGTCACGACGGCATCCGGCGGCAGTAGCAATAGACGAACGACTGCCGGGCGCCGGAAGGCGTCAGGTGGTCCTCGCGCTCGTGCTCGACGAGCTCGAACGCCGCGCCGAACTCGGCGTGCAGCGCCTCGGGGCGGTACCGCACGACCGGAAGCCCGCTGCATCGAAGCGGCCCGTCCTCGGCGAAGGTCGCGACGATCACGTGCCCGCCGGGCTTGACCGCCCGCAGCACCTGCGCGACGTACGCCTCCCGATCCTGCGGATCGGTGAGGAAATGGAAGACGGCGCGGTCGTGCCAGACGTCGTAGGTTCGCGCCGGCAGCTCGACTTGCGTGACGTCGCCTTCGATCCAGCGGACGGCGCCGGCCTTCGCCCCGAGGCGCGCCTTCGCCGCGTCGAGCGCGCGGCCGGACAGGTCGAGCACGGTGATCGCGCGATAGCCATCGGCCAGGAGATCGTCGACCAGCGTGGAGGCGCCGCCGCCGACGTCGATGATCTCCGCCGTCGGGGGAATGCGCGCGTTCCGGATCAGGCGCAGCGACCGCTCCGCGTGCGGCTGGTACCAGCTCACGCCTTCCGTCGGCTTCGTCGCGTAGACGCTCTCCCAGTGCTGCTTCGACTGCATCGTGGCTCCCGCTAGCGCGCGGCGGGCGGCTCGCCGTCGTCGAGGATCGCCTTCGCGCGCAGGATCACCGGCTTGTCGACCATCTTGCCGTCGACCGCCACGGCGGCGCCGCCCGAACGTTCCGCGGCGTCGAGAACGCGCCTCGCCCAGTCGCGCTCGGCGTCGCTCGGCGCGAACGCGGCATCGACCACCGCGACCTGCTTCGGGTGGATGCAGAGCTTCGCGCCGAACCCGAGCTTCCGGGCGCGCGCCACGTCGGCGCGCAGCGCGTCGGCGTCGTCGATCGCGGTCGACACGCCGTCCACCGGCGCGCGCAGGCCCGCGAGGCGCGAGGCGAGCACGAGGCCGGAGCGAAACATCAGGAGCTCGTCGCCCTCGCCGTCGATGCCGAGGTCGACCTGGAAGTCGATCGAGCCGAAGATGAGGCGCTCGACGCCCGGCGCGGAGGCGAGCGTGCGCACGGCATCGTAGCCGGCGGCGGTCTCGATCAGCGGGTAGAGGCGCTTGCCGGCGGCGATCGCGGACGCGTGCGCGAGGTCAGCGCGGCGCTCGGCCTTCGGCAGCACGACGCCGGCGACCGCGGCATGGCCGCACAGCGCGAGGTCGTCGGCGAACCCGTCGGTGTCGGCGGCGTTCACGCGCACGAGCACCGATGCGGAAGCGCGCGCGAGCCAGCTCGCGAGCGCGTGGCGCGCCGCGACCTTCGCGTCGGGCGCGACCGCGTCCTCGAGGTCGACGATCACCGCGCCGGCGCCCGCCGCCAGCGCCTTCGCGTAGCGGTCGGGTCGATCCGCGGGAACGAACAGGTAGGAACGGTGCGCCATCGGGCCCGTCACCCGAGCAGGCGGCCGACGCGCGGCGCCGAGGGCAACGCGCGGATCGCGGCGATCGCGCGACGCATCTCGTTTTCCGTGGCGCCCTCGCGGTAGCGCGCGAGCCGGACCGCCTTGTCCTCGAGCTCCGCGGGCGTGAGCGTGTTGCCCGGGTCGCCCTTCGGCTCGTCGACACGGCCGTCGAAGCGCCGGCCGTCGATCGTCTCGACCGTCACCTTGCCGATCCAGCGCGACGGATAGGCGCGGTCGACCTCGTCGTCGAGCGTCATGAAGACGCGATCGCGGAACGCGACGACGCGCGGATCGCGGAAGCGCGCGTCGAACTCCCCGAGGCCCGCGCGCCCCTCGACCGCGATCATGGCGAGCACCGTGCCCATCGAGAACTTCGACTGGTGGACGGTCGCGGGATCGACGACCGGGCCGAGCACGTCGATCGCGCCCTGGTGCACGCGCGCGACGACGCGCTTCACGTCGTCGGCGGCGAGTCCGTGCTCGCGCATCACCTGCTGCAGCGCGTCCGCGGCGGGATGCGTGTGGCGGCACGCCGCGTGGTACTTGAACGAGGTCTCGGCGAGCGCCCAGCGGACGCCGAGGCGGTCGTCGAGGCGCGAGGGATCGGCGTCGGTCGACGTCCCGGCCGCGAGGCCTTGCGCGCCCTCGAGGATGCGCTTCGCGCCGGTGAAGCCGTCGCGCGCGAGGTACGCGGCCGTCAATCCCGCCGCGGCCGCGTGCGCCGTGTGCAGCTGCTTCGAGTCGGCGCCGTCGCGCAGGAATTCCCACAGCCCGGCCGATTGCGTGCCGGCGGAGCCGAACGCGTCCGGCATCTGCGCGGGCGTGAGGCGAAGCAGACGGCCGACCGCCGCGGCGGCCGCCAGCGTGCCCGCGGTGCCGGTCGTGTGGAACACCTTGTAGTGCGAGCGACCGAGGAACTCGCCGACGCGGATGCCGACCTCGTAGCCGGCGACGCACGCCGCGAGGAAGTCCGCGCCGCTCGCGCCCAGGGCTTGCGCGACCGCGAGCGCCGGGGGGAACACGACGGTCGCCGGGTGGAACACCGACCCGTTGTGCACGTCGTCCTGCTCGGCGTAGTGCGACGACGCGGCGTTCGCCATCGCCGCCAGCAACGGGCTCGAGCCGCGGCGGCGGACCAGGATCTCCGACGGGCCTTCGGCGGGCCCCATCGACTCGGCGAAGCGCACGATCGCCTCGACCGGGCGCGCGCCCTTGCCCGCGAGCGTCGAGCCGAGCCAGTCGATCATCAGCTCCTCGGCGCGGCGCACCACTTGCGCCGGGACGTTCGCGAGCTCGAGCGTGGCGGCGAAGGCCGCGAGCGCCTGCTCGCGCGTCGTCGCGCCCGAATCGACCGGCAGCCTCGCGTTCATCGCCGTCCCTCTCAGATCGCCTTCTCGCCAGCGAGCTTCGCGATCGCGGCCTCGCCGTAGCCCAGCTCCGCCAGGATCGCGTTCGTATGCTGGCCGAGCGCGGGCACCGCGTCCATGCGCGCGTGCGCGGCGTCGGGGACGCCGGGCGGGAGCAGCGCCGGGATCGGGCCGGCCGGCGTCTCGACCTGCATCCAGCGGTGCCGCGCCTTCAACTGCGGGTGCTCCCACACGTCGGCCATCGCGTTGACGCGCGCATTCGCGATCTGCGCGTCGTCGAGGCGCGCGACGACCTGCTCGGCCGTGAGGCCCGCGAACTCGGCGACGATCAGCTTGCGCAGCGCGTCGCGCGCCGCGGTGCGCTTGGCGTTCGACGCGAAGCGCGCGTCGGTGGCGAGCGCCGGCTTGCCCAGCACCTTCGCGCAGAACACCTGCCACTCGCGCTCGTTCTGGAGCCCCAGCATCACGATCTTGCCGTCGCCGGTCGGGAACGGGCCGTAGGGATAGATCGTCGCGTGCGCGGCGCCGGCGCGCGGCGGCGGCTCGGCGCCGTCGAACGCGTAGTAGAGCGGATAGCTCATCCACTCGACCATGCTCTCGAGCATCGACACGTCGATGCCCTTGCCCCTGCCGGTGCGCCCGCGCTCGATCAGCGCGGCGAGGATGTTCGTGTACGCGTACATGCCGGCCGCGATGTCGGCGATCGAGCAGCCCGCCTTCGCCGGCTCGTCGGGCGTGCCGGTGATCGAAACGAAGCCCGACTCGCTCTGGATCAGGAGGTCGTAGGCCTTCTTGTCGCGGTACGGGCCGTCGGCGCCGTAGCCGGAGATGTCGCACACGATCAGCCGCGGGTGCTTCGCGTGCAGCGCCTCGTACGACAGCCCGAGGCGCGCGGCGGCGCCCGGCGCGAGGTTCTGCACGAGCACGTCGGCCTTCCCGATCAGCTTGTCGAGGATCGCGGCGGCCTCCGGGTGCTTGACGTCGAGCGACAGGCTCTCCTTGCTGCGGTTCGACCAGACGAAGTGCGACGCGAGGCCGCGCACGCGGCCGTCGTAGGCGCGCGCGAAGTCGCCCACGCCCGGTCGCTCGACCTTGATCACGCGCGCGCCGAGGTCGGCGAGCTGCCGCGTGCAGAACGGCGCGGCGATCGCGTGCTCCAGCGTGACGACGGTGATGCCTTCCAGGGGTCGCAACGCGCGCCTCCGTCAGAACGACCTGGGCAGGCCCAGCGTGTGTTCCGCGATGTGCGACAGGATCAGGTTGGTCGAGATCGGCGCGACCTGGTAGAGGCGCGTCTCCCGGAACTTCCGCTCGACATCGTACTCGTTAGCGAAGCCGAAGCCCCCGTGGAACTGCAGGCAGACGTTCGCCGCCTCCCAGGATGCCTTCGCCGCGAGGTACTTCGCCATGTTCGCCTCGGCGCCGCAGGGCTGGTGGGCGTCGAACAGCGCGCACGCCTTCCAGCGCATCAGGTTCGCCGCCTCGACCTCGATGTAGGCCTCGGCGATCGGGAACTGCACGCCCTGGTTCTGGCCGATCGGCCGGCCGAACACGACGCGCTCGCCCGCGTACTTCGACACGCGGTCGATGAACCAGTAGCCGTCGCCGATGCACTCGGCGGCGATCAGCGTGCGCTCGGCGTTGAGCCCGTCGAGGATGTACTTGAAGCCCTTCCCTTCCTGCCCGATCAGGTTCTCGGCGGGAATCTCGAGGTTCTCGAAGAAGAGCTCGTTGGTCTCGTGGTTCACCATGTTCGCGATCGGGCGCACCGTGAGCCCGTGCCCGATCGCGCGGTGCAGGTCGACGATGAAGATCGACATGCCCTCGGACTTCTTCTTGACCTCGGCGAGCGGCGTCGTCCGCGCGAGCAGGATCATCAGGTCCGAGTGCTGCACGCGCGAGATCCAGACCTTCTGGCCGTTGACGACGTAGCGGTCGCCCTTCTTCGTCGCCGTCGTCTTGATCTTCGTCGTGTCGGTGCCGGTCGTGGGCTCGGTCACGCCCATCGACTGCAGGCGCAGCTCGCCCGTGGCGATCTTCGGCAGGTACGCGCGCTTCTGCGCCTCCGAGCCGTGCCGCAGCAGCGTGCCCATGTTGTACATCTGGCCGTGGCACGCGCCCGAATTGCCGCCGGAGCGGTTGATCTCCTCCATGATCACCGACGCCTCGGTCAGCCCGAGCCCCGAGCCGCCGTACTCCTGCGGGATCAGCGCCGCGAGCCACCCGGCCTTCGTGAGCGCGTCGACGAACGCTTCCGGATAGCCGCGCTTCTCGTCGATCTCGCGGTGGTAGGCGTCGGGAAACTCGGCGCACAGCGCCCGGACCGCGTCGCGGATGTCCTGGTGCTCGTCGGAAGCGTGCTTGATCATCGTCGTCGTGCCCGGGGTTCGTTCATTCGAGGTCGGCCGTGGCCTCCATCGCCAGCGCCCCCTCGTGGTTGCGCGCCCACAGCGCGTGCCGGCGCGGCTCGTCCTCGCGCCCGCACACGGTGAAGCGATGGATGTCGAAGAGCGGGCTCATCGCGCGAAAGCGGAAGGCCCGCACCCGCGCTTCCGGATGGTGGCGGCGCAGGTTGTCGAGCAGCAGCGTCGCGATCAGCGGGCCGTGCACGATCAGGCCCGGGTAGCCCTCGACGCCGGTCACGTAGCTGCGGTCGTAGTGGATGCGGTGGCCGTTGAACGTGAGCGCGGAGTAGCGGAACAGCAGCACGGGATCGGGGACGATCTCGCGCGCGTACGCTTCGTCGGTACGGGCGGGCTGAGGCTTCGTCGCCGGCGACGGCGCGCCGGGCGGCGGCAGGTCGCGGTAGACGATGTCGTGCTCCTCGGTGATCGCGACGCCGCGGCGATCCGCGTATTCGTGCTGCACGGTGACGAACACGAGCTTGCCGCTGCGCCCGTCCTTCGCCGTCACGTCGGCGATGCGCGAGGTGCGCCTGACCTCGTCGCCGACCTCGAGCGCGTGCCGGAACTCGAGACGCCCGCCGGCCCACATTCGCCGCGGCAGCGGCACCGGCGGCAGGAAGCCGCCGCGCTTCGGGTGCCCGTCGGGCCCGATGTCGCGCGCCTTCGCGATCGGCATGAAGTAGATCCAGTGCCAGAGCGGCGGCACCTCGGAGCCGCGCTTCGGCTCCGCGTCGTCGCGGTCGAGCGTCGCCGACAGCGCCGCCAGCGGCATCGCCGTGACGAGGTCGGTCCTGAGCTCGATGCGCCCGATCCAGGCGGTCCAGGGATTCGTGTCGCTCATCCGGAGCCCGTCATTGTTCGCCAACCGCGGTTCGCGCTCAAGCCCGCTCGACACGGCGCGGCCCCGCCCCCCGCCGATCGCAAGGCCGAGCGAGACGCCTGAGCCACCGGCGCCGACAGCCCCGCCGTTGCGGCTAGGATACCGCGGTGCCGCCCGCTCTCCGGGCCCCGACATGCGACCGCGCATCCGAATCGCCTTCGCCCGCTTCTGGCCCGGATTCGTCCCGGACGACTTCGGCCGCTGGTTCCCGTTCCTCGCCGACCGCTACGACCTCGTCGTGTCGAGCGAGCCCGACGTGGTGTTCTACTCGGTGTTCTCGCTCCGGTTCCGGCGCGGCTACGATCCGCGTCGCGCCGCGTCGCTCGCGCGCTACCCGAAGGGCGACTACGTGCGCGTGTTCCTGACCGGCGAGAACGTCGAGCCCGAGATGGACGACTGCGAGTTCGCGATCGGCTACTCGACGCTGGTCGAGCATCCCGACTTCCTCCGGCTGCCGCTGTGGGTGGTCGAGAACCGCGCCTTCGGCTACGGGCCCGAGCGGCTCGTCAAGGCGCCAGGGACCGACTGGGAGCGCGTCGCCGACGCGAAGTCGGGCTTCTGCGCGTTCGTGTCGTCGTGGAGCGTGAGCTTCCGGAACGCCATCGTCGAGAGGCTCGCGCGCGTCGGGCGCGTCGACAGCGCGGGGAGCGTGATGAACACGATGGGCGGATGGCGCGTGCCGTCCGAGCCGAATCGCATGGCCGGCAAGGCGGCGTTCCTGAAGCGCTACAAGTTCACGCTCGCCGTCGAGAACACGATCTGGCCGGGCTACCAGACCGAGAAGCTCGTCGACCCGATGCACGCGGACAGCGTCCCGATCTACGTCGGCGACCCGCAGGCGTCGGCGACCTTCGATCCGGCCAGCTACATCGACCTCGCGCGCTTCGGGTCGCTGACCGAGATGCTCGAGTTCGTGCGCGAGATCGAGGCCGACCGCGCGCGCTACCTCGCGATGCTCGCCGCGCCCTGGTACCGCGGCAACCAGCTGCCCGCGTTCGCACGGGACGAGACGATCGCGGCGTTCCTCGACCGCATCTTCGCCGCCGCCCTCGCGCGGCGCGGGCGCGCCCGTGGCCGCTGAGCCGGCCGCCGTCCCGGTCACCGTCGTGCTCTCGACGCGCGACCGCGCCGCCGCCGCGGCCCGCGCGGCGCACGCGATCCTCGCGTCCACGTATCCGTCGTTCGCGCTCGTCGTCGTCGACCAGAGCCGCGACGAAGCCACGCGCGACGCGCTGAGCGAGGTCGCGCGCGATCCTCGCGTGTCGGTCGTCGCATCGCCGACCCGGGGCTCGCGGCCGCGCGCAACGCGGGCGTCGCGCGAAGCGGCGCGCCGATCGTCGCGTTCACCGACGACGACTGCGCGCCCGCGCCCGGATGGCTCGCGGCATTCGTCGCGGCCTTCGGCGCCGACCCGGGCGTGGGGGTCGTCTTCGGCTCGGTCGAGGCCGCGCCCTACGACCGCCGCGCGGGATTCACGCCCGCCTACCGCGTCGAGCGGTCGCACACCGTGCGGTCGCTCTCCGGCAAGGCCGGGGTCGAGGGCATCGGCGCGTGCATGGCGATCCGTCGCTCGGCCTGGGAGCGCCTCGGCGGTTTCGACGAGATGTTCGGGTCCGGCGGGCCGCTGTGCGCCGCCGAGGACAACGACTTCGCGATCCGGGCGCTGATCGCCGGCATCGCCGTGCAGGAGACGCCGGCCGCCGTCGTCGTGCACTCGGGCTTCCGCCGCTGGGAGGAAGGGCCCGCGACGATCCGCGGCTACATGGTCGGCCTGGGCGCCGTCCACGCGAAGATGCTGCGCCTCGCCGGCCCGCGCGCCGCACGGCCGCTCGCGGCGCTCGCGTGGCGCTGGCTCGCGCGCGGGCCGGTCGTCGACCTCAATCACCTGCCGCCGCGATTCCTCCGGCTGCGCGCGTTCCTGCGCGGCGCGTGGCGCGGAATGCGACTTCCGCTCGACGCCAGCCGCGGCCACTTCCGCACGCGGGGGAGCGCCGCGGGCTAGCCCGCCGGCGGATCCGGCCGCGTCATCGCCGCGGGATCGACCCAGCGCTCGAACTCGTCGGCCGTGACGAGCCCCAGCGCGAGCGCCGCCTCGCGCAGCGACGAGCCTTCGCGGTGCGCCTTCTGGGCGATCTTCGCGGCGCCCTCGTAGCCGATGTGCGGGTTGAGCGCGGTCACCAGCATCAGCGAGTTCTCGACGTTCGCGCGGAGGTTCTCGCGGTGCGGCTCGATGCCGCGCGCGCAACGGGCGTCGAAGGACGCGAGCGCATCCGCCAGGAGCTCGACCGACTCGAGCGCACCGTGCAGCATCACCGGCTTGTAGACGTTGAGCTGGAAATTGCCCTGCGTGCCGGCGAAGGCGACCGTCGCGTCGTTGCCGAACACGCGCGTGGCGACCATCGTCAGCGCCTCGCACTGCGTCGGGTTGACCTTGCCGGGCATGATCGACGAGCCCGGCTCGTTGTCGGGGATCGTGATCTCGCCGAAGCCCGCGCGCGGCCCGCTCGCGTGGAAGCGCACGTCGTTCGCCATCTTCATCGCGGCGCCGGCCATCGTGCGCACCGAGGCGCTCGCGTTGACGACCGCGTCGTGCGCCGAGAGCGCCGCGAACTTGTCGGGCGCCGTCGTGAACGGCAGGCCGGTGAGCGCCGCGAGCTCGGCCGCGACGGCCTCCGCGAAGCCTTCCGGCGCGTTCAGCCCGGTGCCGACCGCGGTCCCGCCGAGCGCGAGCGGCAGGAGCGCGTCGCGCGCCGCGGCGACGTAGCCCCGCGCCTCGCGGAGCTGCGCCGCCCAGCCGCCGATCACCTGCCCGAGCGTGACGGGCGTCGCGTCCATCAGGTGCGTGCGCCCGAGCATCACGACGTCGGCGAAAGCGCGCGACTTGGATTCGAGCGTTCCGACCAGACCGTCGACCGCCGGCAGCAGCCGATGGCCGATCGTCTCGACCAGCGCGACGTGCATCACCGCCGGGAACGCGTCGTTCGACGACTGGCTCCGATTCACGTCGTCGTTCGGATGGACCGGCGACTTCGATCCGACCCTGCCGCCCGCGAGCTGGATCGCGCGGTTCGCGATCACCTCGTTCGCGTTCATGTTCGACTGCGTGCCCGAGCCGGTCTGGAACACGACGAGCGGGAACTCGCCGTCGAGCCGCCCGTCGATCACCTCGCGCGCCGCGCGCTCGATCAGTGCCGCCTTCTCGGGCGGCAGCACGCCGAGCTTCGCGTTCGCCCGGGCGGCGGCGAGCTTCACGAGCCCGAACGCCCGCACGACGGGCCGGCCCCAGTGGAAGCGGCCCACGCCGATCGGGAAGTTGTCGATCGAGCGCTGCGTCTGCGCGCCCCACAGGTGCGCGGCGGGCACGCGGACCTCGCCCAGCGCGTCCTTCTCGGTGCGGAACTCGCTCATCCGGCGATGATACGCCGGGGTCAGGCGCTGGGCTTGTAGCCCTCGGGCGGCTTCGTCGTGCCCGCGAGCGCCGCGTCGAGCGGCGGGATCGCGTAGGCGGCTTGCAGTTCGTCGAGCGGCCGGCGCGCGTCCGACCAGAAGTCCCAGCGCTCGGCGAACGCATCGGTCGTCGTCGCGCTGCCGCGCGCCCACGCGTGCCAGAACGCGGCCGGGTCGAGCACCCCGGTCGTCGATCCCGCGAACTTCACGAGCTCGATGCCGAGGTGCCAGCTCATGATCACCGGCAGGATGTGGCCCGACATCGGCTCGCGCGGGTGCATGCCCGCGGTGAACGTGGAGACCAGGAGCTCGCCGCCGGGCGTCGTGTCGTAGCCGGACAGCACGTGCGTCGAATCGTGCGGCGTGCCGAAGCGCTCGTTGACGCCCTCGCGCTCGCCGGGGAACGCGAAGCCGTGCGCGCGGTAGAAGTCGCAGAAGGCGCGGCCGAGCGTCCCGGCCGGGAGCTCGCCCAGCGCGACGTAGCGCGCGGCGAGCGCGGGGTCGGGCTTCGCGCGGTAGGGCAGGATCCACGCGTCGATGCTCTCGTCGACCTCGTGTCCCGCGATGCTCTCGAGGTTCCGCCGCTGCGCGTCGGCGCGCACCCAGTCGAGGTGCCCCTTGCCGAGCTCGGCCAGCTGGCGCACGCCGTCGGCCCCGGCGCCGAGCGCCTGCGCGTACACGAGCGCGCGCGCGATCCGGCCCTCGTCGACCACGCCGTCGACGAGCGCCATCACCGCGAGGAACTGCACGACGTGCTCGCGATCCCCGGGCGCCGCGACGGCTCGCGCGAGCGCCCGCGGATCGCCGCGCGCCGGCGCGCCAGGCGACGCCGGGTCGGCGTGGTGCAGCACGTAGCGATCGAACGCGACGAGCGCCGCGCGGTCGGCGTCGGAGAGCGCGAGCGCGCCACCGCGCGTCGCGACGTCCTCGAGCGCCGCGAGGATCGGCGCGCGCGCGGACCTCGCGGCCTCCGAGAGCAGCATCGCCGTCAGGCGAGGAGCGCGTGCACGTGCCGGGCGATCATGAGCTCCTCGTCGGTCGGCACGACGTAGGCCGGGACGCGCGAGCGCGCCGCTGTGATCCGGGACGCGCGCGAGCGGTTCGCGGCGTCGTCGAGCTCGAGCCCGAGCCAGCCCGCGGCGCGCACGACGCGCTCGCGGATCGGCGCGGCGTGCTCGCCGATGCCGCCGGTGAAGACGAGCGCGTCGAGCCCGCCCAGCGCCGCGGCGAGCGAGCCCAGCTCGCGGGCGATCCGGTAGCAGAACAGCTCGATCGCGAACGCCGCGCGCGGCTCGTCGCTCGCGAGCAGCGTGCGCATGTCGGACGAGACGCCCGACACGCCGAGGAGCCCCGAGCGGTGGTAGAGCAGGCGCTCGAGGTCGCGCGGCCCCATCTTCATCTCGTCGATCAGCCAGACCAGCACGCCGGGGTCGAGGTTGCCGGCCCGGGTTCCCATCATGAGCCCGTCGAGCGCGGTGAAGCCCATCGTCGTCGCGACGCTCTTCCCGCCGGCGATCGCGCACATCGACGCGCCGTTGCCGAGGTGCGCGACGACCATGCGCCCCGAGGCGGCCTTCGCGTCCACCGCGCGCATCGCGGAAGCCACGTACTCGTAGGACAGCCCGTGGAACCCGTAGCGCCGCACGCCGCGCTCGGTGATCTCCGGCGGCAGCGCGAACGCCTGCGCGACCGGCGGCGCGCTCCGGTGGAACGCGGTGTCGAAGCACGCGACCTGCGGCAGCGACGGCATGCGCTTCGCGATCGCCCGGATCGGCGCCAGGTTGTGCGGCTGGTGGAGCGGCGCGAGCGGCACGAGCTCGGCGAGCGCGTCGACGACCGCCGCGTCGACGCGCACCGGCGCGGCGTAGCGCGTGCCGCCGTGAACGACGCGGTGGCCGACCGCGCGCAGCGCGCCGCGCGACACCTGCCGCGCCAGGAACGCCATCAGGTGATCCACCGCGCCCGCGTGGTCGAGCGCGGCCGCGCCGTCCCAGGCCTTCTCGTCGACCACCGCGCCGGCGCGGTCCTTCGCGACGAAGCGCGGCGCGGTGCCGATGCCCTCGACCTGGCCGCGCAGCGCGAGCTCGAGCGCGGCGCCGTCGGCGAACAGCGAGAACTTCAGGCTCGATGAGCCCGCGTTCAGGACGAGGATCGCTTCGCTCATCGGACGATCGCCGCGCGCCGCGCGTGGGCGACGAGCGCCATGACGGCGGCCGACGCGAGCCGGGTGCGCACGCTGTCGGCGCGCGAGGTGAGCACGATCGGCACGCGCGTGCCCAGCACGATGCCGGCCGCGTCGGCGCCCGCGAGGTACTGCAGCTGCTTCGCGACCATGTTGCCGGCCTCGAGGTCGGGCACGAGCAGGATGTCCGCACGGCCGGCCACCGGGCCGCCGATGCCCTTCGCGCGCGCCGCGTGCTCGGAGACCGCGTTGTCGAACGCGAGCGGGCCGTCGATGACGCCGCCCGTGATCTGGCCGCGCTCGGCCATCTTGCACAGCGCCGCGGCGTGCAGCGTCGACTCGATCTTGGGTGTCACCGTCTCGACCGCCGAGAGCACGGCGACCTTCGGCGACTCGATGCCGAGGACGCGCGCGAGGTCGATCGCGTTCTGCGCGATGTCGGCCTTGTCGTCGAGCGTCGGAAAGATGTTGACGGCCGCGTCGGTCACGAACAGGAGCCGCGGATAGGTCGGCACGTCCATCACGAACACGTGGCTCACGCGCCGAGCGGTGCGCAACCCCGTGGACGAGGGGACGACCGCGGCCATCAGCTCGTCGGTGTGGAGGCTCCCCTTCATCAGCGCGTCGACCTTGCCCTCGCGCGCGAGCTCGACCGCGCGCTCGGCCGCCGCGTGGCTGTGCTCGACGTCGACGATCTCGACGCCGGCGAGCGACGCCTTCGCGTCGGCGGCCGCCGCGCGGATCTTCTTCGCGGGGCCGACGAGCACCGGCACGATCAGCTTGCGCTTCGCCGCCTCGAGCGCACCGGCGAGCGAGTCGCGGTCGCAGGGATGCACGACGGCGCAGCGCACCGGCGGCAGGCCGGCGCAGCGGCGCAGGATCTTCGCGAAGCCGTCGTTGCGCCGAAGGATCAGCGAAGGCGTCGCCATCGGCGTGTAGGCGACGCGCGACGCGGGCGCGATCACGTTCGCCACGCCGTCGACGAGGGTGTCGCCGCGCTGGTTCTCGCAACGGCACGCGAACGCGACGCGGCGGTCCTTCGCGGACTTGCCGCGAACGGTCACCGTCGCCGTGAGTACGTCGCCCACGGCGATCGAGCCGCCGTAGTGCATCGACGTGTCGGCGATCGTCGCGCCCGGCCCCGGCAGTCGACGCAGGAGCAGGTTCGACACGAGCGCGATCGCCGCGGCGCCGGGCGCGACGGGCCCGCTCGCGGCGCGTCCGCCCTCGACGTGGAACGGATCGAGGTCGCCCGCGACGAGCGCGAGACCCTCGATCTCGGTCGAGGTCATCGTGTGGTGCACCGTCTCGCTGTCGCCGACCGCGAGCTCGCCGAACGTGCGGTTGGTCACCGCGCCCGGCGCGTCCGCCGGCGCGCGCCCGCGCGCGGCCTTCCGGGCCGGCGTCTTCCGTCGGGGCTTGGGCTTGGGCATGGGCGAGCGGGCGCCGCATGGTGACCGATTTCGCCGCGCCGGATCAAGCCGCCGCGGCGAGCCCGGTCACCGGCGTCGGGCGGGCCGGCGTCCCGGCGCGCGGCGACGGGCGGACGGCGCCTTGGCGCGCGGCACCGCGCCGTTCGGTCCCGGGGTCACGAGCGCGCGGAGCTCGCCCACCAGCTCGCGCTGGCGGTCGTTGAGATGCGGGTCGCTCTCGAGTGCGTCGAGCAGCCCCTGCAGCTTGCGGCGGTCGCCCGCGGAGCCGACGAGCCTCGGCAGCGTGCGTTTCGCCGCGCCAGGCTCGAACTCGACGACGATCGCCTCGTCGTGCAGCACGCGCCTCAAGTCGTCCTCGGTCAGCCCCTCGAGCGCGCCGGTGGGCTCGAGCAGCGCGCGCACGCTCTCCATCTGCGCGAGCCGGCGCTTGCCGCCGCCCGCCTTCGCGACCAGCAGGCCCGCGCGCACGATCGCCTCGGGCAGCCCGCCGCGGTCGAGGTCGTCGAGCACCTGGCGCACCGCGGGCAGCGCGCGCGGGTCGAAGCGCGTCTGGCGCCGGATCGCCGCGCGCTGGTCGGCCATCTGCAGCGACATCATGTTGCCGTAGATCTGGAAGAACGCGGCCTCGCTCATCGCGTCGCGCAGGTCGCGGTACAGGTCGAGGCCCGCCGTGACGAACGCGGAGCCGAGCCGCTCGGCGCGGCGGCCGGCGTTGTCAGCCGATCGCGTCTGGCGCCACGCGCGCGCCATCGCCGCCGCGGCGGGCAGTGGCGCGAGGAGCGGATTGCGGTCGGAGATCGCCCAGCGCTGCACGCGCAGCGGATGCCATTCGCGCATCAGGCCCGCGAGCCAGTCGGGCACCGCATCGCGGATCGCCGGGCGCACCAAGAGCTCGTAGGCGCGCTCGGTGAGCTCCGAGAGCGCCGCGACCGCCTCGAAGGGCTTCTCGTCGACGCGGTCGTACTTCTGCAGCTTCTTCAGGTCCTCGAGCGAGCGCTCGTGCAGCGTCACGTCGTAGGCGACCTCGCCGTTCGCGCGCTGGATCTCGTGGATCTCCATCCCGTAGAGGCCCGGCGGCAGCGCCTGGATGTACTTGAGCACCTCGAAGATCTGCGTGTGCTCCTTCTTCGCGACCTTGCCGGAGACGAAGATGCCGAGGTGCCCGATGTCCTCGTGGATGAGCCCGACGATCGTCTGGCCGTTCGCCTTGATCTCCTCGGTCGACGAGTAGAGGTCGGCGATCCAGTTGAATGCCTGCTGCGGCGGCGTGATGTTGTCGCCCATCGACGCGAACACGATGATCGGCTGCTTGATCGACTTCAGGTCGAAGTAGCGGCCCGGGCCGAGCCGCGCCTCGCCGGCCGAGAGCTTGTTGCCGACGAACAGGTTGTTGACGACCCAGCGGATCTCCTCCTCGTTCAGCAGGTAGAAGCCTCCCCACCAGCGCTCGAACTCGAGGAAGCGCGCGGCCTCGTCGTCGACGTCGTCGTAGAGGTGGTAGTACTTCTCCCAGTACGTGTTCGCGGGGTTCAGGTTCTCGAAGTTCGCGACGAGGTGCGCGCCGTCGAACTTGCCGGCGCCCAGGTCGCTCGCGAGGAGCGACACCCATGCGCCGCCCAGGAGCCCGCCCGAGTAGCGCATCGGGTTCTCGCCGTCGTTGCCGGCCCAGTACGACATCGGCGCGCCGTTGATCACGAGCGGGCCGGTCATGTCGGGCCGCGCGGCCGCGAGCATCATCACCGCCCACCCGCCTTGGCAGTTGCCGATGAGCGAGGGCTTGGGGCTGTCGGGATGGCGCTCGGCGACGATGCGCACGAATTCGGCCTCCGCGTCGGTCACGTCGGCGAGCGTCTGGCCCGGCACCGGCTCCGGCGCGAACACGACGAAGTAGACCGGGTGGCCCGCGGCCAGCGCGACGCCGACCTCGGAGTCCTCCTTGAAGCCGCCGATCCCCGGGCCGTGGCCCGCGCGCGGATCGATGACGATGAACGGGCGCTTCGTCTCGTCGATCCGCGTCCCGCGCGGCGGCACGATGCGCACGAGCGCGTGGTTGCAAGGGCGCTCGAACGAGCGCGCGTCGGCGATCACCTCGAAGCGGTAGTGGAGGAGCGGCGGCTTGCCCGCCTCCTCGTGCGCGATCCACTGGTTGCCGCGCTCGCGCATCGTGTCCCAGAAGAGCGCGGTGCGCTGGCCCGCGTCGACCCAGTACGTGGCCCAGTCGCGCCACCATTGCTGCGGATTCATCGGCGCGCCCAGGCCCGCGGCGTAGTCCGCCTGCGCCTGCCGGACGTGATCGCCCCAGGTCGCGTAGGCGTCCTTGACGCGCCGCGACAGCACGCCGGCGACGTTGCGCGAGATCGCGATCGACCGGTCGATCGACTTGTTGAGGTCAGCCATGGTGTTGCGCGGGCGCAACGCCCGGGCAGGATGTTGCAATGCAACATCATGCCACAGCCCGCGGAGTCGCGATATCGTCCGCCACGGGCCGCGTCGGCCCGATGAGGGGAAGAAGCGCCATGAAGCCCGTCCTCGCGACGATCGCCATCGCGTGTGCGCTCGCCGCGCCCGCCCATGCGCAGCTCGGGCCGGTACCTTCCTGGAACCTCACGCAGGGCGCCTCGGGGACCTGCAGCAGCCCGTCGGGCTTCAACCTGCCGGGCGTGTACATCAACGCCCCGGCACCCGCCTCGGAGCAGGGCGTGCTTTCGGCGCCGGGCAACCCGTCGCTCGGGTCGACCCAGGACGACTCCTACACCGGCGTGGGCCTCACCAGCTTCTTCGTCTACAGCGCCGGGTACACGGTCCCGCCGCAAACGTTGCTGACGCTGCAGGTGACCACGTACAACGGGCCGAACTTCACCGGCGGCGTGGCCTTCGTCAGCACCATCACGTGGAATTGCTCGACCGGCGCGCTGGCCAACGCCCGGGCCGCGCCGGTGCCTGCGCTCGCCCATGCGGCGCTCGCGCTGCTCGCGCTGACGCTCCTCGTGGTCGGGACGCGCTCGGTCAGAGCCCGAGCCAGGCGATGACCGCCGCCTCAACCTCGGGGTTCGGGGGCACGAAGCCTTTGTAGCCGACGGTGTCGAGCACCTGCTGGCCGCCCTTCGCGTCCTTGAGCCCGAGGAGCGCGTCGCGGATCTTCTGCTGCTCGGCCGGCGGCATCCGCGTCGACACGATGAACTGCTTGATCGGGACCGGGCGGGACTTCACGAGCACCTTGCCGCCCTTGTCGGTCCACGCCTTGACGACGGCGTTCGCGGCGGTCACGCCGACCTGCGCGAAGTTGTTCTCGAGGTAGAACGGCACCGCGTCCTGGTAGCGCGTGGTGATCACGCGCACCGTCGTCGGCGTCGGCTCGCGCGCGTCGGTCGTCTGCAGCTTCTCGGCGCGGAACATCGCGCGGACCATCCACGCGGTGATCGAGTCGGGGTCGGGCGTGACGACGGTGCGGCCCCTGAGGTCGTCGATCGACTTGAGCGCCTGGTCCCCGTTCATCAGCATCGACGCGGTGTACTCGGTGTAGCCCTGCGTCCACGCGATCGCCCTGTAGCGGCCGGCCTTGATCTCCGCCATCGGGATGTGCGCGGGATGCAGGAACGCCACGTCGAACTCCTGCGCCTTGAGTCCCGCGCGCGCGTCGTCGTAGGCGGGCACGAGCACGGTCCGCACGCGCCGCCCGGTCGCCGTCGCGATGATCTGCGCGATCGGCGCGAACTTGTCGCGGATCTCCTTGGGCGTCGCCTGGTAGGTGACGCCTTCGGTCACCGCGAACACGAGCTCGGGCTGCTGGGCTTGGGAGCCGGCGGCGAGGGCGCCCAGAACGAGCGCGGCGGCGAGGCGACGGATCATGGCGAGAGGCCGGGTTGGGGCAGGCTGTAATGAACAGGGCTGATGCAAGGAACATGCCGCTCACGGAGCGGCGCCGCGGTGCGAGGATACGGCAGCGCGTCGCTGTCCGCTACAGGAGCGCCCGCGGAGCCTCGCCCGGGCCGCGCCCCGGCAGCTACTTGACCGACCCGAGCGTCAGTCCCTGCACGACGAAGCGCTGACCGGCCGCCATTAGCAGGAGCGCCGGGATCGTCGCGAGCATCGACGCGGCCGCCATCTGCCCGTGCAGCACCTCGTAGTCGTTGGCGAACTTGGCGACGAAGACCGGCACCGTCGCGTTCGCCTGCGACGTCAGGTTGAGCGCGATCGTGAACTCGTTCCAGCTGAAGATGAACGACAGCACCGCGGTCGCGACGAGGCCCGGGACGACGAGCGGGAGCGTGACGCGCCAGAACGCCGACAGCGGGTGGCAGCCGTCGACGAGCGCCGCCTCCTCGATCTCGGGCGGCAGCGCGCGGAAGAACGAGAGCATCAGCCACACGGCCATCGGAAGGTTGATCGTGACGTGCGTGAGGACGAGCGCGAGCTTCGTGTCGTAGAGCCCGAGCTCCCTGAAGATGAGGTACCACGGGCCGACGAGCGTGATCACCGGGATCACGTGGAACGCGAGCGTCCAGCCGAGGAACGCCGCCGAGACCGCCTTCGCCCAGCGGAATCGGTGGAGCGAGTACGCGGCGAGCGTCCCGACGACGAGGACGACCGCCGTGCTCGCGGCCGCGACGGCGAGGCTCGTCGACAGCGCGTGCACGAAGTCCGAGCGCTTCGACAGGAGCACGTCCGCGTAGTTGTCGAGCGTCGGCGCGAAGCTCCAGGCCCCGGTCAGGATCGCGATCTGCGTCTTGAACGAGTTCATCAGGATCCAGAGGAACGGCCCGACCACGACGACGACGGCGAGCGCGATCATCGCGTAGCCCGCCGCGCGCACGCGCGCTCCCGCGGCGATCGGGTCGCTCATCGCGCCCGGCCCCGTCCCGCCGCGCCGCGACCGGCGGCGAGCAGCGAGAGCACCGCGACGATCGTCAGCACCGACAGCATCGCGCCGTAGCCCAGCTGGTTCTGCTCGAAGAACACCCGGTAGAGGTGCAGGCTCAGGAGCTCGCTCGACGTGCCCGGGCCTCCGCCGGTCAGCAGGAACACCTCGTCGAACGCCTTGAACGCGAGGATCGAGCGGAACAGGAGCGCCACGGTGATCGCCGGCATCAGCAGCGGCAGCGTCACTCGCGTCAGGAGCTGCCAGCGCGTCGCGCCGTCGACGCGCCCGGCCTCGAGCACGTCGCGCGGCAGCCCCTCGACCGCGGCGAACAGGATCAGGAACACGAACGGCACCCAGTGCCAGACGTCGACGAGGATCACCGACCACAGCGCGAGCTTCGTCGAGCCGAGCCAGCTCACCGGCCCGAGGCCCGCAGCGCCCAGCATCTGGTTGAACAGGCCGAAGTCCGCGTTGTACATGAGCTTGAACATGCTCCCGATCGCGACCGGCGGCACGAGGATCGGCACGATCATGATCGTGCGCATCAGCCCCTTGCCCCGCGCCATGCCGCCGACCAGGAGCGCGAGCGCGAGGCCGAGGACCATCTCGACCGCGACGGCGACGACGACGAAGATCGCGGTGTTGACGATCGCCGCGCCGAGCGAGGGATCGGCGAGCATCGCGTCGAGGTTGTGGCGCGGCGCGAACGTCCAGACGTCGGTGCCTCCCTTGAACTCGATCGTCGACACGCTCATCCGGAGCAGGTTCAGCGCCGGGAACACGGTGAGCAGCACGAGCAGCAGCACGGCCGGCGCGAGGCTCCAGTGGCGGAACGTCGCGTTGAGCCAGCCGACCGCGCCGCGGGGGCGCCGGGGGAGCGGGGTCACGTCGGTCCTTCGCCCGTCAGGCGGCGCGGAGCCCGCTCGCGGCGTCGAACAGCTGCACGCGCTCCGGGCGCACGCCGCAGCGGATCGCGTCGCCCGGCCGCGGCCGGTGCGAGCGGTCGACGAGCATGCACAGCCGCCCGTCGGCCGTCTCGACGAAGACGTAGGCCTGGTGGCCGAGGTTCTCGACCACGTTGACGCGGCCGGCGAGCGCGCCCCGGTCGTCGGGCGCGAGATGCTCGGGGCGGAACGCCGCATGGACCGCGCCGCTCGCGGTGCTCCCCGCGGGCAGCGCGAGGCGCGCGCCGCTCCCCGTGGTCAGCTCGCCGTCCCGCACCGCCCCGTCGACGACGTTGATCGACGGCGCGCCGATGAAGCGCGCGACGTAGAGCGTCCGCGGCCGGTCGTACACGTCGAGCGGCGCGCCGACCTGCTCGACGCGCCCCGCGTTCATCACGACCATCCGGTCGGCCATCGTCATCGCCTCGACCTGGTCGTGCGTCACGTAGATCGACGTCGCGCCGAGCCGCTGGTGCAGCGCGCGGATCTCGGTGCGCATCGCGATGCGCAGCTGCGCGTCGAGGTTCGACAGCGGCTCGTCGAACAGGAACACGCGCGGATGGCGCACGATCGCGCGTCCCATCGCGACGCGCTGGCGCTGGCCGCCCGAGAGCTGGCGCGGGTAGCGGTCGAGCAGGTGGCCGAGCTCCAGCGTCGCCGAGGCCCGGTCGACCTGCGCGCGGATGTCGCCGGGCGGCGCGCGCCTGAGCTTCAGGCTGAACGCGAGGTTGCCGCGCACGTCGAGGTGCGGGTAGAGCGCGTAGCTCTGGAACACCATCGCGACGTCGCGCTCGCGCGGCTCGAGCTCGTTGACGCGCTCGCCGCCGATCGCGATCTCGCCCGCGGAGATCGACTCGAGCCCGGCGATCATGCGCAGCAGCGTCGACTTGCCGCAGCCCGACGCGCCGACGAGGACGACGAACTCGCCGTCCGCGATGTCGAGGTCGATGCCGCGCAGGACGACGACGTCGCCGTAGCGCTTCTCGACGTTGCGGACGCTGACCGATGCCATCGCGGCCTCGCGCGGAGGGGGGAGCGGGCGCGGGCCCGGCGCGAGGCCGGGCCCCGCGTCCTACGCGGTCACTCGGGCAGCGGCGCGATCAGGCCGGTGCGCCGCTTGTTCTTCTCGAAGACGTCCTTGATCTCCTGCGCCGCCAGGTTGAGCGCCTTTCCGGTCGAGAGCTCGCCGATCAGCGCCTGGTTCAGGCGCAGGCCCATGATCTGCTCGACCTGCGGGCCCTCGAGGTAGCCCAGCTCTTGCTTCGCCGTCTTGAGCGTCTCGAGGTAGGCGGGCATCCAGACGAACTCGGGCTGCTTCCCGAGATCGGAGGCGAGCACGTCGCTGCGGTTCGGGATGCCGCCCGCCTTCGCGTACGCCGTCTGCGCGTCGCGGCTCATGAACCAGGTCGCGAACGCGAGCGCGGCCTGCTTGCGCGCCGGCGAGATCGCCTTGGGGATCGCGTAGTTCCAGTTGCCGATCACCGCGCCGACCTTGCCGCCGGGCGCGCGCGGGATCGGCACGACCGCGATCTTGCCGACGACGGCCGACTTCTTCGGGTCCTGGAAGTTGGCCCAGGCCGCGAGCACGAGCTGCCCCTGCACCGCCTTGCCGGTCGCGATGAGCTGGATCACGTCGCCCTGCCCGATCGCGCCGGGGTTCGGCGGCCCGCACTTCCTCGCCACGTCGATGAAATCGTCGAGCGCCGCCTTGTTCTGCGGACTGTTCAACGTCACCGTGTAGTCGCCGTTCTCCGGGTCGCGCACCACCGACCCGCCGCGCGACAGCATCCACTGCTGCCACTCGTAGCGGATCGGGTTGCCGCGCTCGCCGCGCAGCACCGCGCCGTAGGTCGCCGGCGGCTTCGACAGCTTCGCGCAGGACGCGAGGATCTCGGGCACGGTCGTCGGCGGCGCGAGGCCGGCGTCCTTCAGCACGTCGGTGCGGTAGTACCACATCGGCACGTTGCCGAGCACCGTGAACGCCATCAGCTTGCCGCCGTTCGACGTGCGCCAGCGCTTCTGCTCGTTCCAGTAGCCGGAGTCGTCGTAGGCGAGCACCTCCTTCGGCGTCGCGTAGCCCGGCACGATGTCGGCGAACGGCGTGAGGAATCCGCCCTCGTACATCTCGATCGTCCACTGCGTGTCGAGCAGCACCGCGTCGTAGCTTCCGCTGCCCGCGCGAAGATCGTTGCGCGCCTTGTCGAGCACGCCGCCGAACGGGTTGACGTCGAGCTTCACCTTGTTGCCGGTCTGCTCCTCGTAGAGCGTCACGACGCTCGTCCACGCCGGCAGCCAGGGCGTCGACGGCGTCAGGATCGTGATCGGCTCCTGCTTGCCGACGTCGACGAAGGGCGCGGCGCCTGCGAACGGCGCGGCCAGGGCGGCCGCGACGACGGCCGCGGCGATTCGCAACGCGTGATGCATGGTGACCTCCTCCTCAGGAGCGCGCGGAATGCGCAGGCGCGTCGGCCGCGCACCGGAATCCCGTGTGCCCGGCGCTCGCGTCGGCGCGGTTGTAGGTCCGGGCCGCGACCCGGTACCGGTTGCAATACGAAGCGTGGCACAGGTAGGAGCCGCCGCGCATCACCCGGCCGGGTCCCGCGTCGGGCCCCTTCGGATCGACGCGCGTGAACGGCGAGGCGTCCGCGTGCCAGGTCGCGCTCCACGCGTCCGCGCACCACTCCCAGACGTTGCCGGACGCGTTGTAGAGGCCGTAGCCGTTGGGCTCGTACGCGTCGACCGGCGCGGTGCCGACGTGGCCGTCCTCGCCGGTGTCGATCGTCGGGAAGCGGCCCTGCCAGATGTTGCAGCGGTGGCGCCCGCCTGGCCGGAGCTCGTCGCCCCAGGGATAGCGCGCCCGGGCGAGCCTGCCGCGCGCGGCCTTCTCCCACTCGGCCTCGGTGGGCAGGCGCTTCCCCGCCCACGCGGCGTACGCGCGCGCGTCGTTCCACGATACATGGACGACCGGGTGATCCTCGCGCCCGTCGAGCGTCGAGCCCGGCCCCTCGGGCGCGCGCCAGCTCGCGCCCTCGACCAGGCGCCACCACGGCGCGTCGGGCGCGACGTCGTCGCGCACGCGCGCGCCGCGCGCGACGAAGGCGCCGAACACGAATGACGCGCCGTCGCGCTCCGCGTCGCCGACGTGACCGGTCGCGTCGACGAACGCAGCGTAGTCGCGGTTCCGCACCGCGGTCGCGTCGATCAGGAACGCGGAGAGCTCGACGTCGCGCACCGGGCCTTCGCCGTCGTCGAGGAACGCGTCGGCGTCGTCGCCGCCCATCGAGAACGTCCCGGCGGGGACCAGCACCATGCCCTCGCGCGTCGCCCGGCCGTCGCGCGCCGCCTCGAACGCGCGCGAAGGCGCGTGCGCGACCGCGCGTGCGACCGACGGACCGCAGCAGGCGCCGCTCACGCGCTCACCCCATCGCCTCGCGCGGCGGGCGGCCGAGGTCGGCGTAGAGGCGGATCGTCTCCTCGAACGGGATCACGCCGACGCGCTTCGCCCACGCGCTCCACTCGCGCTCGAGCTCCCCGACGATCGCCGGATGGCTCGCGGCGAGGTCGTCGAGCTCGGTGCGGTCGACCGACAGGTCGTAGAGCTCCCAGGGCTTCGGGAAGTCGCGCACGAGCTTCCACCTGCCCTTGCGGATCGCCGCGTTGCCGGTGTGCTCCCAGTAGAGCGCGCCGTCGGGCGACGCCTTGCCGCGCAGCGCGGGCAGCAGGCTCCGTCCCTCGGCCGGCAGGATCTCGTGCCCGCGATGGCGTGCCGGGTACGCGGCCCCGGTCGCCTCGAGGATCGTCGGCATCACGTCGACGAGCTGCGCGGCGCGGCGCAGCACCGTGCCCGCGGCGAGCCCACCCGCGGGCCAGTGCACGATCAGCGGCGTCGCGATCCCGCCCTCGTGCACCCAGCGCTTGTAGTAGCGGAACGGCGTGTTCGAGAGGTTCGCCCACGCGCGGCCGTAGCTCGCGTAGCTCGCCTCGCCGCCGGGCTCGATCGCGGGCTCGTTGCCGATCTGCACCTCGCGGCCGTCGCGGGTCTTGAGGCGCAGGATGTCGGTGCGCTGCTTGAAGCGCTCGAGCTCGACCAGCGGCAATCCCTCGTCGGACGCGCCGTTGTCGGACAGGAAGATCACGATCGTGTCGTCGAGCGCGCCATGCATCCCGAGCGCGGCGACGATGCGGCCGACGCCTTGGTCCATGCGATCGATCTGCGCGGCGTAGGCTTCCATCCGCTTCGCCTGCCACGCCTTGTGATCGGCGTCGCGCCACGCCGGCTGCGTCGGGTCGCGCTCCGACAGCGCGACGCCGTCGTCGAGCACGCCTTCCTCGCGCAGCCTCTCGAGGCGACGCTCGCGCAGCGCGTCCCAGCCGGCGTCGAACCGGCCGCGGTACTTCGCGAGGTCCTCGTCGCGCGCGTGCAGCGGCCAGTGCGGCGCCGTGTAAGCAACGTAGAGGAAGAACGGCGGCTTGGTCGCGCCCGAGCGGCAATCGCGGATGAACGCGACCGCCTCGTCGGTGATCGCGTCGGTGTAGTAGAAGCCCGGCGCGAGCGCCTCGTCCTCGACGTTGGCCTCGCCGCGCGTGAGCGTGCCCGGCTGGAAGAACGAGCCGCAGCCGGTCAGCGTTCCGAAGAAGCGGTCGAAGCCGCGCCGCGTCGGCCACGCGTCGTTGGGCTTCTTCATCTCGGAAGCGAGGTGCCACTTGCCCGCGAGGCAGGTCGCGTAGCCCGCGGCCTTCAGCACCTCGGCGATCGTGACGCAGCGGTCGTTGATCGTCCCCGGGTAGCCGCGCGGCCGGTCGTCGTTGGTGAGGATGCCGATGCCCGTCTGGTGCGGATGCAGGCCGGTCAGGAGCGACGCGCGCGACGGGCTGCAGCGCGCGGTGTTGTAGAACTGCGAGAAGCGCACGCCCTGGCGCGCGAGGCGGTCGATGTTCGGCGTGTCGATTTCGCCGCCGTAGCAGCCGATGTCCGAGAACCCCATGTCGTCCACCAGGACGAGCACCACGTTCGGCCGCGCCATCGCCTTCCCTCCGGAATCCGACGGCTAGCCTGAACCGGCGGCGGCATGAAGGGAAATGAATTTTGGGGCTTATGCCATAATCACTTGGAATGGCAACGCTGCGCCATGCCCACCTGTTCCGCGCCTTCCTCGCGGTCGTCGCCGAGGGAAGCATCACGGCGGCGGCGCAGAAGCTCGGCATGACGCAGCCGGCGCTCACCAAGAGCCTGCACAAGCTCGAGGGCGAGCTCGGCGTGCCGCTGCTCGAGCGGCTGCCGCGCGGCGTCGCGCTGACCGTCTACGGTCGCAACCTGCTGCCGCACGCGCAGCGCATCGTCGCCGAATGCCGGCTCGCCGACCTCGAGCTGCAGTCGTTCGGCGAGGGCCACCGCGGGATGCTCACGATCGGCGCGGGGCTCATGCTCGGCGCGACGCTGGTGCCGACCGCGATGTCCGACCTGCACGCCCACTACCCGGGCGTCGCGCTGAAGCTCGTCTCCGGCGTGACCGAGACGACGTTCCCGCGCCTGCGCGCCGGCGAGCTCGACATGTTCTTCGGCCTGCTGCCGCCGGCCGCGACGATCCCCGATTTCCTCGTGCACCGCGCGATCGTCGAGCTCGACTCGCGCGTGGTCGCCGGCACCGGCCATCCGCTCGCGCGGCGCCCGCGCGTGGACGCGGCGGAGCTCGCCGAGTACCCGTGGGTGGTGATCGAGCACGACCGCGAGATGGTCGCCAACATCCTGACGACGCTCGCGACCGAGGGCGCGCCGGCGCCGCGCATCAACGCCGAGGTGTCGTCACTCTCGGCGCTCGTGCGCGTGCTGCGCTCGGGCGTCTACCTGTCGTGCTTCGCGGAGCCGATCGCGGCGATGCCGGACCTCGGGCTCACGCTCGTGCCCTACCGGCGGCGGTTCCTGCGCGGGGTGGCGGGCGTCGTGATGCATCGCTCGCTCGAGCGCTACGCGCCGGCGGCGAAGCTGGTCGAGCTCGTGGCGGGCGCGGCGGCGCAACTCCGCCCGTGACGCGGCCGCGGCGCGATCGCGCCGCAGCGAAGGTCAGCTTCGGTGGCGGAGCTTGCGGATCGCCTCGAGCTGCGCCATCGCGGTGGCGAGCGACGCCTCGGCGGCGGCGATCTCTTCCTTTGTGGTCTTGCGCGCCATCGCTTCCTCGGCGGCCTTCTTCGCCTCGAGCGCCGCGGCCTCGTCGAGGTCCTTCGCCCGGATCGCGGTGTCGGCCAGCACGGTCACCGCGTGAGGCTGCACCTCGAGGTAGCCGCCCTGGACGAAGACGAGCTCCTCGCGCTCCTGGTTCGGCACCTTCATGCGCACCGCGCCCGGCTTGATCTGCGTGAACAGCGGCGTGTGGCGCGGGTAGATGCCGAGCTCGCCCTCGACGCCCGGCAGCACGACGAACTCCGCGTCGCCCGAGAAGATCTGCTCTTCCGCGCTGACGATGTCGACCTTCATCGTGCTTGCCATCGCTTACCCCGCTTCCCGCCCATCGTGAAGCCACTCGCCGACGCGTGGCCCGGTTGATCGTCGGCGCGCCGACGCACGCCGATCGCGACGCCGCCGTCCGCCGACGCTCGAACCGGGCTGCGCGTCGGCCCGCCTTTCCTACTGCATCTTCTTGGCCTTTTCGAACACCTCGTCGATGCCCCCGACCATGTAGAACGCCTGCTCGGGGAGCGCGTCGCACTCGCCGTCGACGATCATCCGGAAGCCGCGGATCGTCTCCTTGAGCGGCACGTACTTGCCCGGCGAGCCGGTGAACACCTCGGCGACGTGGAACGGCTGCGACAGGAAGCGCTGGATCTTGCGCGCGCGCGCCACCGCGAGCTTGTCCTCGGGCGAGAGCTCGTCCATGCCCAGGATCGCGATGATGTCGCGCAGCTCCTTGTAGCGCTGCAGCGTCGCCTGCACGCGGCGCGTGATCGTGTAGTGCTCGGCGCCGATGACGTTCGGGTCGACCTGGCGCGACGTCGAGTCGAGCGGGTCCACCGCGGGGTAGATGCCCAGCGCGGCGATGTCGCGCGACAGCACGAGCGTCGCGTCGAGGTGGCCGAACGTCGTCGCGGGCGACGGGTCGGTCAGGTCGTCCGCGGGCACGTACACCGCCTGGATCGACGTGATCGAGCCGACCTTCGTCGACGTGATGCGCTCCTGCAGACGGCCCATCTCCTCGGCCAGCGTCGGCTGGTAGCCCACCGCGGAGGGCATCCGGCCGAGCAGCGCGGAGACTTCCGTCCCCGCGAGCGTATAACGGTAGATGTTGTCGACGAAGAACAGGATGTCGCGGCCCTCGTCGCGGAAGCGCTCGGCCATCGTGAGGCCGGTCAGCGCGACGCGCAGCCGGTTGCCCGGCGGCTCGTTCATCTGGCCGAACACCATCGCGACCTTCGACTGCGAGAGGTCGTCCTGCCGGATGACCTTCGCGTCGCTCATCTCGTGGTAGAAGTCGTTGCCTTCGCGCGTGCGCTCGCCGACGCCGGCGAACACCGACAGGCCCGAGTGCTCCTTCGCGATGTTGTTGATGAGCTCGAGCATGTTGACGGTCTTGCCGACGCCGGCGCCGCCGAACAGCCCGATCTTGCCGCCCTTCGCGAACGGGCAGATCAGGTCGATGACCTTGATGCCGGTCTCGAGGAGCTCGGTCGACGGCGAGAGCTCGTCGAACTTCGGCGCGGGCGCGTGGATCGGCCGGCGCTCGTCGGCCTTCACCGGGCCGCGCTGGTCGATCGGGCGGCCGAGCACGTCCATCACGCGGCCGAGCACGCCGGGGCCGACCGGCACCTTGATGTTCTCGCCGGTGGCGCGCACCTTCATGCCGCGCTTGAGCCCGTCGGAGCTGCCCATCGCGATCGTGCGCACGATGCCGTCGCCCAGCTGCTGCTCGACCTCGAAGGTCAGCCCCTGCTCGACGAGCTTGTTCGACGCGTCCTGCTCGAGGACGAGCGCGTCGTAGACCTTCGGCATCGCGTCGCGCGGGAATTGCACGTCGACGACCGCGCCGATGCACTGGACGATGGTTCCTTGGCTCATGATTTGTCCTAAAGGCGAGAATCGGTAATGCGTAGAGAGTAGATGGTGTTTAGCGCTGCCGGTGTCGGTAGGGTCAATTCACCTGGACGTCAAACACTCGCATTTCCATCTACTACCTACCGAATTTGTCACACCGCGGCCGCGCCGCCGACGATCTCCGAGAGCTCCTTCGTGATCCCGGCCTGGCGCGTCTTGTTGTAGATGAGCTGCAGCTCGTTGATGATCTTGCCGGCGTTGTCGGTCGCCGCCTTCATCGCGACCATCCGCGCCGACTGCTCGGAGCCCATGTTCTCGGCGACCGCCTGGTACACGATCGCCTCGATGTAACGGCGCATCATGCCGTCGAGCAGCGTGCGCGCGTCCGGCTCGTAGATGTAGTCCCAGGCGCCGTGCGCCGCCTCGGGCTTGTGGACCTCGCCGGAGGGCGCGCGGTACTGCATCGGCACCGGGATGACCCGGCCGGCGCGCGCCTCCTGCTTCATCGTGTTGATGAACGCGGTGTAGAACAGCCACACCTCGTCAATCCCGCCCTCGACGTACTTGTCGAGCAGCGCCTTCACCGGCCCGACGAGGCGGTCGAGATGCGGCCGGTCGCCGATCTGCACGACGCTTCCGATCACGTTGCAGCCGGTCCGCGTCAGGAACGCGAGCCCCTTGCTGCCGATCGCGACGTAGTCCGCGGCGAGGCCGGCGGCCTGCCACTCCTTGTGCTTCTGGTTCGCGAGGCGCAGCACGTTCGTGTTGAGGCCGCCGCACAGGCCCTTGTCGGTCGTGACGACGATCGCGCCGACGCGCTTCACCGGCTCGCGCTTGTGCAGGAACGGGTGCTTGTACTCGGCGTTCGCCTGCGCGATGTGGATCGCGATGTCGAGCGTGCGCTGGAGGTAGGGCCGCGAGGCGCGCATGCGGTCCTGGGCCTTCTTCATCTTCGAGGCCGCGACCATCTCCATCGCCTTCGTGATCTTGCGCGTGCTCTGCACGCTCTTGATCTTGTTGCGGATTTCCTTCGATCCCGCCATCGCGCTCTTTCCTGGGCCCTTACCGCCGGAATTCGACCGGCTTCGCCGGCGATTTCCGGGAAGCCTTCACCGGACGAAAGAAGGGTTTCACCTTCGTCCGTCGACTAGTAGGTTCCGGTCTTCTTGAAGTCCTCGATCGCCGCGGCGAGCTCCTTCTCGTCGTCCGCGGTGAGGTCCATGTTCTTCGCGATCTTGCCGTGCAGCGCCGCGTACTTGCTGCCGACGAAAGCGCGCAGCGCCGACTCGAACGCGAGCGCCTTCTCGACCGGCACGTCGTCGTAGTAGCCGCGGTTCACCGCGAACAGCGTCAGCGCCTGGTCGGCGACCGACAGCGGCGAGTACTGCGGCTGCTTCATGAGCTCGGTGACCATGCGGCCCCGGTCGAGCTGCTTGCGCGTCGCCTCGTCGAGGTCCGAGGCGAACTGCGCGAACGCCGCGAGCTCGCGGTACTGCGCGAGCGCGAGGCGGACGCCGCCGCCCAGCTTCTTGATGACCTTCGTCTGCGCGTTGCCGCCCACGCGCGACACCGAGATGCCCGCGTTGATCGCGGGACGGATGCCGGCGTTGAAGAGGTCGGTCTCGAGGAAGATCTGGCCGTCGGTGATCGAGATCACGTTCGTCGGCACGAACGCGGTCACGTCGCCCGCCTGCGTCTCGATGATCGGCAGCGCGGTGAGCGAGCCGGTCTTGCCCTTGACCGCGCCCTTGGTGAACTGCTCGACGTAGGTCGCGTTGACGCGCGCGGCGCGCTCGAGCAGCCGCGAGTGCAGGTAGAACACGTCGCCCGGGTAGGCTTCGCGGCCCGGCGGGCGGCGCAGCAGCAGCGACACCTGGCGGTAGGCCCACGCCTGCTTGGTCAGGTCGTCGTAGATGATCAGCGCGTCCTGGCCCCGGTCGCGGAAGTACTCGCCCATCGTGCAGCCCGAGTACGGCGCGATGTACTGCATCGCCGCCGACTCCGACGCGCTCGCCGCCACGATGATCGTGTAGGCCATCGCGCCGTTCTCCTCGAGCTTCCGCACGACGTTCGCGATCGTCGAGGCCTTCTGGCCGATCGCGACGTAGATGCAGATGAGGTCCTTGCCCTTCTGGTTGATGATCGTGTCGACCGCCACCGCCGTCTTGCCGGTCTGGCGGTCGCCGATGATGAGCTCGCGCTGGCCGCGGCCGATCGGCACCATCGCGTCGATCGACTTGAGGCCGGTCTGCACCGGCTGGTTCACCGACTGGCGGTCGATGACGCCGGGCGCGACCTTCTCGATCACGTCGGTCATCTTCGCGTTCACCGGGCCCTTGCCGTCGATCGGATCGCCCAGCGAGTTGACGACCCGGCCGATGAGCTCGGGCCCGACCGGCACCGCGAGGATGCGGCCGGTGCACTTGACCGTCGCGCCCTCGGTGATGTGCTCGTACTCGCCCAGCACCACCGAGCCGACGGAGTCGCGCTCGAGGTTCAACGCGAGGCCGAACGTGTTGCCCGGGAACTCGAGCATCTCGCCCTGCATCGCGTCGGCCAGCCCGTGGATGCGGCAGATGCCGTCGGTGACCGAGACGACCGTCCCCTGCGTGCGCGTCTGCGCGCCCGTGTCCAGGTTCTGGATCTTCGCCTTGATCAGTTCGCTGATTTCAGAAGGGTTCAACTGCATGGTTTCCTCGCGTCGTGTGGGGGGCGCGCCGCGCCCGCTTCACGCTCGATTCGTGGTCATTCCGCCAGGGCGCTCTGCATCGCGGCGAGCTTGCCCGCGACCGAGTCGTCGATCACCGTGTCGCCCACCGTGATGCGCGCGCCGCCGATCAGCGCCGGGTTCACCGTCACCGTCGCCTCGACCTTGCGCCCGAACCGCCGCTCGAGCGCCGACTTCAGCGCGGCGAGGTCGGCGTCCGCGACCGGCATCGCGCTCTCGATCGTCGCGCGCGCGACGCCCTCGGCGTCGTTGCGCCGCTTCTCGTAGACCTCGCGGATCTCGCGGGCGAGGCCGATCCGGTCCGACTCGATCAGCACGCGCACGAAGCTCTTCGCGTCCGCGTCGAGCCCGTCGCCGCAGATCGACAGGAACAGCGACTCCTTCTCCGCGTCGCCGAGCTTCGGGCTGGCCAGCGCGGTGCGCATGCGCGGGTCCCCGGCCACCGACTCGACGAGGGCGAGCATCCGCGACCACACCGGCAGCGCGTTCGTCGAGGACGCGATCTCGAACGCCGCCTCGGCGTAGGGTCGCGCGATCGTGGAGAGTTCGGCCATGTCGGGGCTAGAGCTGCTTCTGGATCTCGGCCAGGAGGTCGGCGTGCGCCTTCGCGTCGACCTCGCGCTTCAGGATCTTCGACGCGCCGGCGACCGCGAGATCGGCCACCGACTTGCGCAGCGATTCCTTGGCGCGCGCGACCTCCTGCTGGATCTCGGCCTTCGCGGCGGCGACGATGCGGTCGGCCTCGGCCTTGGCCTCGGTCTTCGCGCGCTCCATCGTCTCGGACTTGAACTTCTCGCCCTGCGCGACGATCTCGGAGGCCTTCACCTTCGCCTCGCCCAGCATGTCGGCCACGCGCTTCTCGCTCGTCGCGAGGTTCTGGCGGCCCTGCTCGCCGGCGGCGAGCCCGTCGGCGATCGTCTTGCGGCGCGCCTCGATCGCGTTCATCAGCGGCGGCCAGACGAACTTCGCCGTGAACCAGATGAACGCGGCGAACGCCACCGCCTGCATGATCAGCGTCAGGTTGATGTCCATGACGGCTTCCTTCCGGTGCGTCGGGTCTCGCCCGCGTGCTCGTTATCGCGGGATGACGGCGAGCAGCGGGTTGCCGAACGCGAACAGCATCGCGAGGCCGACGCCGATGATGAACGACGCGTCGATCAGGCCGAGCAGCAGGAACACCTTCGTCTGCAGCTGGGGCATGAGCTCCGGCTGGCGGGCCGCGCCCTCGAGGAAGCGCGAGCACATGATGCCCACGCCGACGCACGCGCCGAGCGCGCCCAGGCCGATGATGAGGCCGATGCCGACGCCGGTGTAGGCCTGGATCATGGCAAGCAGTTGCAGTTTCGGGTCCATCGCTTGTTTCCTTTCGTTCTGGCGGAAGGTGACGACTGTCAGTGGTGCTCGTGCGCCATCGAGATGTACACGATGGTCAGCATCATGAAGATGTAGGCCTGCAGCACGACGATCAGGATGTGGAAGATCGACCAGCCGAGGTGCAGCACGGCCCCGACGCCCAGGCCGACGAGGCCGGTCGCGGCCCACATGCCGAGCAGCAGGAAGATGATCTCGCCCGCGTACATGTTCCCGTACAACCGCAGGCTGTGCGACAGCGGCTTGCTGATGTACTCGACGGCGTTGAACAGCAGGTTGGCGGGCCACAGCAGCGGGTTCGACCCGAACGGCGCGCAGAACAGCTCGTGGATCCAGCCGCCGAAGCCCTTGACCTTGATGCTGTAGTAGATCATCAGGCCGAACACCGAGAGCGCGAGCGCGAACGTCGTGTTCACGTCGGCGGTCGGGACGCCGCGCCAGTTGTGCTGGTGGAACACGTGCTCGTAGACCCACGACATGATGTCGACGGGCAGGAAGTCCATCGCGTTCATGAACAGCACGAGCACGAACGTCGTGAGCGCCAGCGGCGCGACCAGCCGGCTCGTGCCCTGGTAGACGCTGCGCACCTGGTCGTCGACGAACTCGATCGCGAGCTCGACGAACGCCTGCGTCTTCGACGGGACGCCCGAGCTCGCCTTGCGCGTGATCCACCACATGAACCCGAAGCACAGCACGCCGAGGATCAGCGTCGTCACGAGCGTGTCGACGTTGACCGCCCAGAACCCGCCGTCGCCCTTCACCGGACGCGTGAGGAAGGTCAGGTGGTGCTGGATGTAGGAAGTGGGGGAGAGGGTGGACTCGGCCGCCATCGGTCGTTCTTCCGTCGTTCTACTCGCGCGCCAGGAGCGCCGTCGAGAACAGCAACACGGTCACCGCGAAGGCGGCGAACAGCGCCGCCAGCACGACGTCCTTGTACGTCGCCAGCACCAGCCAGAGCTGGAGGATGATCACGAGGATCTTCGCCCCCTCCGCGCGCAGCATCGTCACGACCGAGGCGCCGGCGGAGGCCGTCGGCCCGATCCCCAGCACGAACGCGTACACGACGGTCGAGGACAGCGTGACCAGCCCGCCCAGCGCAGCCGACAGCGCTGCGTGGAAGCCGGCCCACAGCCCCGCGACGGCCGCGATCGCGACGGTGGCGATCGCCTGCCAGGCGAGGACGGTGCGGATCGGCTTCGACTTGAGCGGGGGTGTCACGCCGGCGCCCTCGACTGCGGGAACGCCGCCGGCGAACCGAGCAAACCTGTCGATTGTACTGGTTTCACCGTCGTGCCGGCAAGGTTTTGCTGCGCCGCAGCGAAGCGCCGTGGACCCCGATCCGCGAGCGGCTGCGCCGACAGAACGCCCGTTCGATGCTGCTGCGCGGCAAGCGGTCGACGGCGCGGCGTCCTCGCACCCTCGCCGGACCGCGCGGCGGCGATCGGCCCGGCTAGCCGCCCGAAAGCGCCGCGACGATCATGACGTCGGTCCCGGGCGGCACCGGCGTCCCGAGGTCGCGCACGGCCTTCGGGCCGACGAACACGGCGATGTGCGGCCGGATCTTCCCCTGCTCGTCGACCATCCGGAACCGCAGGCCCGGGAACGACGAGTCCAGCGCCGCGACGATCGCGCGAAGCGGCGGCGCTTCGGTCGGCGAGAGCTCGGGCAGCGTGACGACGACCTCGTCGTGGCCGAGCGTGTAGCTCCGCAGCGGCGAGGGGATCTTCACGCGGTAGCGGGCGATCACGGGGTCCCTCAGTGCGCGAACGCCTCGATCGCGTGGATCTGCGGCAGGTTGCGCATCAGGAGCTTCCAGGTGCGGCCCTCGTCCCGGCTCCCCCAGACCTCGCCCGACGTCGTGCCGAAATAGACGCCGACCGGGTCGCGCGCGTCCTGCGTCATCGCCTGGCGCTTGACCGTCCACCACGCCTGGCCGCGCGGCATCCCCTGGTCCTGCCGCTTCCAGGTCCGGCCGCCGTCGGTCGTGCGGAAGCACGCGGGCCGCCCGCCGGGCGACACGCGCGGCCACACGTCGGAGCTGTCCATCGGGAAGATCCACGCGGTGTCCGGGTCGCGCGGGTGCGCGACCATCGGCAGGCCGATCGGTCCCACCGCCTTGGGCATCCCGCCGCCGATGTCGGTCCACTCGGTCGAGGGCCGGTCGAGCCGGTAGAGCCCGCAGTGGTTCTGCTGCCAGAGCCGGTCCGGGTTGCCGCCGGCGAAGCGCACGCAGTGCGGGTCGTGGCCGAACTCGGGCGTCGGCTGCGGCAGGAAGTCCGCCTTCACGCCGCGGTTCAGCGGCTTCCAGTCGGCGCCCGCGTCGGTCGACTCGAACACGCCGCCCGACGACATCGCGATGTACAGGTGCTTCGGGTCGCGCGGGTCGACGAGGACCGAGTGCATCTTCGGGCCGTCGGGCGTGCCGTCCTGGTCGCCGCCGCACCAGGCCTTCCGCTGCGGGTGCTCGTTGAAGCCCGCCACGCCGGCCCAGGTCGCGCCGTGGTCGGTCGAGCGGAACAGCCCCTGCGGCGAGGTGCCCGCGTACCAGGCGCCGGGCTCGCTCGCGTGGCCCGGCGTGAGCCAGAACGTGTGGTCGACGGTGCGCCCGCCGCCGGCCTTGAACGCGGGCGGCTTCGAGGCCTCGGTCCACGTCCGGCCGCGGTCGGCGGAGCGGAACACCGTCGGCCCGAGGTGCCCGGTGCGCGCGGCCACGAGCCAGTGCTTCGGGTCGCGCGGGTCGATCATCGCGTGGTGCAGGTTGTGGCCGAGGAAGCGCGGTCCCCCGATCGTCCAGCGCTGGCGCGACGCGTCGCTCGACAGCGTCCAGAGGCCCTTGCGCGTCGCGACGAGGATCGTGGTGCGTCGCACGGCGGGTTTCGCGCGGCGAGTCGTGGCGGGCATGGCGGGCCTCCGGCGGCAACGGTGGGCGGGGAGCGGCGCGGCCCCGCGGCGGGCGGGGCCGGAGGCGGCACGCTACGCCAAAGCCCGGTTCCCCCGCAAGGCGCGGGGTTGATCTTCCCGCCGGTCGCTGCGATGCTCGGCGATCCTGGAGCGCGCACCGCCGCCGCTCCCCCAACCGCACGGAGAACGCGCCATGACGATCAAGGTCGGCGACAGGCTGCCCGCCGGAACGCTGATGGAGTACTTCGAGGTCGAGAAGGACGGCTGCTCGATCGGCCCCAACCCGGTGAAGGTCGAGGACTTCGTGAAGGGCCGCAAGGTCGTGATCTTCGGCCTGCCCGGCGCGTTCACGCCGACCTGCTCGGCGAAGCACGTGCCCTCGTACCTGCACGCGTTCGACAAGCTCAAGGCGAAGGGCGTCTCCGCGATCGCCTGCGTGTCGGTCAACGACGCGTTCGTGATGGGCGCGTGGGCGCGCGACCAGCACACCGGCGACAAGATCCGGATGCTGGGCGACGGCAGCGCGGCCTACACCAAGGCGCTCGGCCTCGAGCTCGACCTCAACGCGCGCGGCATGGGCACGCGCTGCCAGCGCTTCTCGATGCTCGTCGACGACGGCGTCGTGAAGACCCTCAACGTAGAGGCGCCGGGCAAGTACGAGGTCTCCGACGCGGAGACGATGCTCAAGCAGCTCTGAGCTGCGTGTGGCGCGGTCGAGCGGACGCCCGATGGCGCCGCTCACCGCGCGGTCGGCGCCACCGCGCCCGGGCCTACCGGCGGAGCTTCGCGACGATCCCGTCGAGCTCCTCGAGCGACGCATAGCCGATCACGATTCGGCCCTTGCCGCCGGGCTTCGCCTCGATCGTCACCTTCGCGCCGAGCGCGTCGGCGAGCTCGTTCTCGAGGCGGATCGTGTCGGCGTCGCGCGCGTGGCGCTTGAGACGCGCCGCGCGCTTGGCCGGATTCAGGAGCCCGTGCACGAGCCGCTCGGTCTCGCGCACCGACAGCCCGCCGTTCACCACGCGCACCGCGGTCGCGGTCTGCTGCGCCGCGGGCAGCGCGAGGAGCGCCCGCGCGTGGCCCATGTCGAGCGCGCCGTCCTGCAGGTAATCCTGCACCGGCTTCGGGAGCTGCGTGAGCCGCAGCAGGTTGGTGACCGCGCTGCGCGAGCGGCCGACCGCCTTCGCCGCCGCGTCGTGCGTGATGCCGAACTCGTCGCAGAGGCGCTTCAGCCCGTGCGCCTCCTCGATCGGGTTCAGGTCCTCGCGCTGGATGTTCTCGATCAGGGCGAGCGCCAGCGCCGACTGGTCCGGGACCGCCTTCACGAGCGCGGGGACCTCGGTGAGCCCCGCCTTCTGCGCGGCGCGCCAGCGACGCTCGCCCGCGATGATCTCGAAGCGCCCGCCGTCGACCGGCCGCACGAGGATCGGCTGCATCACGCCCTGCTCGCGGATCGAGTCGGCGAGCTCGGCGAGCGAGGCCTCGTCCATCCGCGTGCGCGGCTGGTAGCGCCCGGGCTTCAGCCGGTCGATCGCGAGCGTCTGCAGCGCGTCCTTCGACGGCGCGGCGTCGTCGGTGCCGGCGAGCAGCGCGTCGAGCCCGCGGCCCAGTCCCTTCGGTCGGATCACGCGACTTTCTCCTGCTTCGATTCCATCCTTCGGAGGATCTCGCCGGCGAGCGCGAGGTAGGCCTGCGCGCCCTTCGACTGCAATTCGAGCTTGAGCGCGGGGATCCCGTGCGAGGGCGCTTCCGCGAGCCGGATGTTGCGCGGCACGACGGTGCGGTAGACCTTGTCGCCGAAGTGCTTCTCGAGCTCGGCCGCGACGTTCTGCGCGAGCGTGTTGCGCGGGTCGTACATCGTGCGCAAGAGCCCCTCGATCTCGAGCGAGGGATTGAGGTGCGCGCGCACCTTCTTCACCGTCTGCACGAGGTCCGAGAGCCCCTCGAGCGCGTAGTACTCGCACTGCATCGGGATCAGCACGCTGTCGGCGGCGCACAGCCCGTTCAGCGTCAGGAGCGACAGCGACGGTGGGCAGTCGAGCAGGATGAAGTCGTAGTCGGCCGCCACCTCGCCGATCGCGTTCCTCATCTGCGACAGCGCCTCCGCGAGCGCGTCCTTGAGCCGCGTCTCGCGCTCGGGCAGGTCGACCAGCTCGACCTCGGCGCCCGCGAGCTCGCGGTTCGCCGGCACGAGGTCGAAGCCGCCGGTCGGCGAGACGACGCGCACGTCGGCGATCTTCCGCTCGCCCAGCAGCACCTGGTAGACGGTCGCCGGAAGCGGCCGCTTGTCGATGCCCGCGCCGGTCGTCGCGTTGCCCTGCGGGTCGAGGTCGACCAGCAGCACGCGCCGGTTCATCGCGACGAGGCTCGCGGCGAGGTTGACCGCGGTCGTCGTCTTGCCGACGCCGCCCTTCTGGTTCGCGATCGCGATGATGCGCGGCTGGCCGCTCATGCCTCGCCTCGCGCGCGCATGACGACCAGGTGCCGCTCCGCATCGAGTCCCGGAACCTCGAGCCGCGGCGTCGCCACGACCTCGACGCCGGCGGGCAGCGCCGCGATCTCGTCGCGCGGCAGCGCGCCCTTCATCGCGAGAAGCACGCCGTCGCGCGCGAGGTGCGGAAGCGCGGCGCGCGCGAAGGTCGCGAGATCGGAGAATGCGCGCGAGACCGCCACGTCGAACGGCGCCGCGGGCGCGTAGTCCTCGATGCGCGCCCCGATGGCCTCGACGTTCCGGAGCGGCAACTCGATCGCCGCCTGCGCGAGGAACGCCGCCTTCTTCGCGCTCGCGTCGACCATCGCGACCTGCGCGTCGGGCCGCGCGATCGCGATCGGGATGCCGGGCAGCCCGCCGCCGCTGCCGATGTCGAGCACGCGGATCCCCGAGCGCGGCGGCAAGTGCGGCACGACGGCGAGCGAGTCGAGCGCGTGGTGCGTGACCATGCGCTCCGGGTCGCGGATCGCGGTCAGGTTGTAGGTGCGGTTCCACTTCGCGAGCAGCGCGAGGTACGACTCGAGCCTCGCGAGGCCACCCGCGGGCAGGGGGACGCCAAGCCGCGCGACGCCGTCCGCGAGCGACACCGATTCGATCACCGCCGCGACCATGGGCTCCGCGCGCGCCGGGCCGCCCCAAGCGCGCGGGCCCCCCCGGGGGGAGGCAACCGAAGGTTGCTTCGGGGGGATGTCATCTCACGCCGCGTCCTCGCGGCCGAGGCCGCGCTTGAGATGCACGAGCAGGAGCGAGATCGCCGCGGGCGTGATGCCCTGCATGCGCGACGCCTGGCCGACGGTCCCGGGCCGCTGATGGTTCAGGCGCTGCTGCACCTCGGTCGACAGCCCGCGCACCGTCCGGTAGTCGAGGTCGGCGGGCAGCGGCGTCTCCTCCTGTGCGAGCGTGCGAGCGATCTCGTCCTTCTGCCGCTCGATGTAGCCCGCGTACTTGATCGACACCTCGACCTGCTCGCCGACCGCCGGGTCGTCGACGCCCTCGCCCGCGCCGGGCAGCGTCATCAGCGTCGCGTAGTCGACGCCGGGACGGCGCAGCAGCGCGTCGAGCGTCTGCGCCTGCTCGAGCGGCGCGCCGATCGCGCGCTCGATCTCGTGCCGCGCGACGACGTTCGGATTCACCTGCGTCGACTTGAGGCGCTCGATCTCCGCGTGAATCGCGTCGCGCTTCCGCGCGTAGGCGTCCCAGCGCGCGTCGTCGACGAGGCCGAGCCGGCGGCCGTGCTCGGTCAGCCGCAGGTCGGCGTTGTCCTCGCGCAGCTGCAGCCGGTACTCGGCGCGCGACGTGAACATCCGGTAGGGCTCCGACACGCCGCGCGTGACGAGGTCGTCGACGAGCACGCCGAGGTAGGCCTCGTCGCGCCGCGGGAACCAGCCCGGCTCGCCGCGCGCGTGCCGCGCGGCGTTCACGCCCGCGAGCAGCCCCTGCGCCGCCGCCTCCTCGTAGCCGGTCGTGCCGTTGATCTGCCCGGCGAAGTAGAGCCCGCGGATCGCCTTCGTCTCGAGCGTCGCGTCGAGCGCGCGCGGATCGAAGTAGTCGTACTCGATCGCGTAGCCGGGCCGCAGGATGTGTGCGTTCTCGCAGCCCGGCAGCGTGCGCACGAGCGCGAGCTGCACGTCGAACGGCAGCGACGTCGACACGCCGTTCGGGTAGATCTCGTGCGTCGTGAGGCCTTCGGGCTCGAGGAACACCTGGTGCGATTCGCGCGACGCGAAGCGCACGACCTTGTCCTCGATCGACGGGCAGTAGCGCGGGCCCACCCCCTGGATCACGCCCGCGTAGAGCGGCGAGCGGTCGAGCGCCCCGCGGATGATGTCGTGCGTCGCCGCGCTCGTGTGCGTGATCCAGCACGGAAGCTGCGCCGGATGCATCGCGCGCGTGCCCATGAACGAGAAGACCGGCTGCGGCTCGTCGCCCGGCTGCACCTCGAGCGCCGAGAAGTCGATCGTGCGCCCGTCGAGGCGCGGCGGCGTGCCGGTCTTGAGCCGCCCGGCCGGCAACGCGCGCTCGCGCAGCGCGGCGCCGAGGCGCTTCGCCGGCGGATCGCCCGCGCGTCCCGCTTCGTAGTTCTTCAGGCCGACGTGGATGAGGCCGGACAGGAACGTGCCCGTCGTGAGCACCACGGCGTCGGCGAAGAAGCGCAATCCGATCTGCGTCACGACGCCGGCGACGCGATCGCCCTCGACGATCAGGTCGTCGACGCCGCCCTGGAACAGCGTGAGGTTCGGCTGGTTCTCGAGTCGGCGCCGGATCGCGGCCTTGTAGAGCAGCCGGTCCGCCTGCGCGCGCGTCGCGCGCACCGCGGGCCCCTTGCTCGCGTTGAGCGTGCGGAACTGGATGCCCGCCTCGTCGGTGGCGATCGCCATCGCGCCGCCGAGGGCGTCCACCTCGCGCACGAGGTGGCCCTTGCCGATCCCGCCGATCGACGGGTTGCAGGACATCTGGCCCAGCGTCTCGATGCTGTGCGTGAGCAGCAGCGTCGCCGCGCCGGTCCGCGCCGAGGCGAGCGCCGCCTCGGTGCCGGCATGGCCGCCCCCGACGACGATCACCGCGAAACGTTGCGAGAAGTCCATGATTGCAAAGGAAAAACGGCGCACACCCCCGGTGGCGCCGTAATGATCATTCTATCGCAATCCTGCCGCCTTCGCCATCGTCCGGGCGGCCGAGGTTTCACGTGAAACCCCGGCGGCCCTCATGAGGAATGGCCGTGGCGATGGTGGGCGTCCGGGAAATGCGGGTGCCGGTGAAGGAGGCGAACGTGCCGGTGGAGGTGGACGTGCGGCTCGCCGGGCGGGTCGCCGGACGCGTGCTCGTGCCGGTGATGCTCGTCGTGCCGGTGCGCGTGCTCGTGCTCGAGCGGCTCGTGCTCATGGACGTGGTCGTGGCGCTCGGTCAGGTGCAGCCAGACGCCTGCCCCCATCAGGAGCGCGGCGATCCCGAGCGCCGCGGTCGGGGGCTCGCCCAGCCACGCCACGGCCAACGCGGCGCCGACGAACGGCGCGGTCGAGAAGTACGCCGAGGTCCGGGCACTGCCCAGGTGCCGAAGCCCCACGACGAACAGCGCGAGGCTCACCCCGTAGCCGGCGAACCCGACGGCCGCCGCCAGCGGCAGCGAGGCGCCGGCCGGCAGCGCGCCTCCCGCGGCGAGGCCCAGCGCCAGGTTGACCGACCCGGCCACGGCCCCCTTGATCGCGGCGAGCCGCACCGGGTCGGCCAGCGCGAGGCCCCGCGTCAGGTTGTTGTCGATCCCCCAGCAGACGCAGGCGGCGGCGACGAGCCAGGCGCCCGGCTCGAGCTCGAGCCGACCGGGAAACGCCAGCACGATCCCGCCGGCCAGGATCGCGATCGCGCCCGCCACGATCCGGCGGTCGGTCGCCTCGCGCGCGACGAGCCAGGCGATCGCCATCGTCGCCAGGCCTTCGAGGTTCAGGAGGAGCGACGCCGTCCCCGCATCGGCCCGCGCGAGCCCGGCCATCAGCAACGCCGGACCCGCCACGCCGCCGAAAGCGATCGCCAGCGCCAGCCGCGGCAGGTCGGCGATCCGGATCGGCGCCTCGTCCCCGGTCGCCCCGAGGACGCGCCGCAGTCCGAGGATCGCGGCCAGCCCGGCACCCGAGCCCAGGTACAGGAGACCGGCCAGGACCCAGGGGTCGACCGTCCCCAGCAGCGCTTTGGCCGCGGGGACGCTCGCGCCGAACAGGACGGCCGACCCGATCGCGGAGAGGATGCCGAGGCGGTTCACGGGCGGTGGGCGAAGGAGCCTCCGCCGATGGTACGCGCCGGGGCGAGACCCGTGCGGGGTCGCGCGGACGTTTCACGTGGAACCGCGTCCGGCCGACCCTGCCTTGACAGGGGCGCGCGAAAGCGTAGCGTGGACGGGTCCTTCGAACGGAGGTTTTCCATGCGCACGCTCGTCGCCGTCGCCGCCACGATCCTCCTGTCCACCGGTGCCCTCGCCTGCGAGATGGACGACTCGGCGCAAGCCGCGCCCGACCCGTCGATCGCCGCGAAGAAGGACGCCGCGACGGTCGCCACCGGCGCCGCCACGCCCGCGAAGAAGACGACGGTCGCCGCGAAGCCGAAGAAGGACACGGCGATCGCCGCGTCGGTCGCGCCCAAGCCGGCCTATTTCAGCCAGCGGGCGGCCGCCAGGTAAGCTCCCCGGGTTCGGGTCCGCATCGGCTCGCGGACCCTGGCGGGATTCGACGCGCGTTCCGAGCGCGCCCAGCGGCCCGATCGGCCGAAACGGCGACGGCGCCCGGAGGCGCCGTCTGAGTGTGAGTGCTCGCTATCGTCGACTATCCCGACAGGCGGCCCCCCAGCCTCGACCTTTCGCTCGCGAGCGCCGGCGGCTGCTTCGGGCCGACCTTCGCGAACAGCTCGTCGTGCGCGCCGAGCTCGCGGATCCACGCCTCCCGGTCGATCGCGATCGCCTGCGCGTAGCGCTCCTGCGGGAACGCGGTCCCCGACCAGTCGAGGTCGCCGAAGTCGGGCATCACGCCGAGTGGCGTCGAGCGGCCCTTCGCGCTGCCGGCGCAACGCTCGACGATCCACTTGAGCACGCGCATGTTCTGGCCGAAGCCCGGCCAGACGAACTTGCCGTCGGCGTCCTTGCGGAACCAATTCACGCCGAAGATGCGCGGCGGATGCGCGACGGCGCGGCCCATCGCGAGCCAGTGCCGGAAATAGTCGCCGACGTGGTAGCCGCAGAACGGGAGCATCGCGAACGGGTCGCGGCGCACCTCGCCGGTCGCGCCGGCCATCGCCGCCGTCGTCTCTGAGCCCATCGTCGCGGCGAGGTAGACGCCCGCCTCCCAGCTCGGCGCCTCGACGACGAGCGGCATCGTGTCCGAGCGGCGCCCGCCGAAGACGAACGCCGAGATCGGCACACCGGCCGGGTCGTCCCACGCCGGATCGATCGACGGGCACTGCGTCGCCGCGGCGGTGAAGCGCGCGTTCGGATGCGCGGCCTTGCGCCCGCTCGCCGGCGTCCAGTCGTTGCCCTGCCAGTCGACGAGGTGCGCCGGCGGCGCCTTGGTCATGCCTTCCCACCAGACGTCGCCGTCGTCGGTGAGCGCGACGTTCGTGAAGATCGCGTTCGCCTTCAGCGTCTCCATCGCGTTCGGGTTCGACTCCCAGGACGTGCCGGGCGCGACGCCGAAGTAGCCGGCCTCCGGGTTGATCGCGCGGAAGCGGCCGTCCGGCCCCGGCTTGATCCACGCGATGTCGTCGCCGACCGTCGTCACCTGCCAGCCGTCGAAGCCCGGCGGCGGGATCATCATCGCGAAATTGGTCTTGCCGCACGCGCTCGGGAACGCCGCCGCGACGTAGCGCTTCTCGCCTTCCGGCGAGGTCACGCCGAGGATCAGCATGTGCTCGGCGAGCCAGCCCTCGTCGCGCCCCATCACCGACGCGATGCGCAGCGCGAGGCACTTCTTGCCGAGCAGCGCGTTGCCGCCGTAGCCCGAGCCGTAGCTCCAGATCTCGCGCGTCTCGGGATAGTGGACGATGTACTTGTGCTCGTTGTTGCAGGGCCACGCGACGTCGCGCTGACCGGGCTTGAGCGGCGCGCCGACCGAGTGCACGCAGGGCACGAACGCGCCGTCCGCGCCGAGGTGCTCGACCACCGCGCGACCCATGCGCGTCATGATGCGCATGCTCACGACGACGTACGGGCTGTCGGTGATCTCGACGCCCACCTGCGAGATCGGGCTGCCGATCGGGCCCATCGAGAACGGCACGACGTACATCGTCCGGCCGCGCATCGACCCCGCGAACAGGCCGTCGAGCGTGGCGCGCATCTCGGCGGGCGCGCGCCAGTTGTTCGTCGGCCCCGCGTCGTCCTCGCGCTCGCTGCAGATGAACGTGCGGTCCTCGACGCGCGCGACGTCCGAGGGATCCGAGCGCGCGAGGAAGCTGCCGGGACGCTTCGCCGCGTCGAGCCGCACGAGCGTGCCGGCGTCCACCATCGCATTGCAGAGCGCGTCGTACTCGTCGCGGCCGCCGTCGCACCAGACGATGCGGTCGGGACGCGTGAGCGCGGCGACCTCGCGCACCCAGCCCATCAGCCGGGGGTGCCGGACCCAGTCCGGCGCGGACACGGACGCGGCGAGCGCCGGGATCGTTTCCATGCGATTCATCGTGCTTGCATCCTCCGAAGCTCCGCTGCCGCGATGCGTGGCCGCGCAGCGGAATCCGACGAATCTAGCACGCGCGCGCGCTTCGGCGGACCCCGCCCCGGCGGCGGACAAGTGGCCTGACCAATCGCGCGCGCGACGCGATGAACGTTGGACGCGCGGCGCGCGCCCGCGTTCCCGCCGGGCCGCCCCGTGCGGCCGTCAGCGCCGCGTCGCGACGATGAACAACCGCCGGAACGGGAAGAGCACCGCGCCCCCGCTCTCGCGCGGGTACGAGCGCTCGATGCGCTCGCGGTAGTCGGCGAGGAACGCCGCGCGCGCCGGCGGGTCGTCCGACAGGCGCTCGAGGAACGGATTGAGCCAGGTCCCCGAGACGAACGCGACGACCGGATGCTCGCCGTCCTCGCGCGCCGGCAGCCGCTGCAGGTAGATCGTCTCCCACACGTCGATCGCGGAGCACAGCGGGTCGAGCCAGCGCAGGTACTGCTCGGCCGCGGCGACCGGCGTCTCGCGCACGAGCGGCGCGAGCCGGTCGCGCCAGCGCGCGCTCCGCGCGATCATCGCCAAGGGCGCGTGCGACGGCGCCTCGAAGTTGCGCGGCATCTGCACGGCGAGCACGCCGCCCGGCCCGACGGCCTGCGCGAGGCGGGGAAGGAGCGTCGCGTGATCGGGCAGCCAGTGCAGCGCCGCGTTGCTGTAGAGGACGTCGACCGGCGCGGCGGGCGACCAGGTCCCGATGTCGGCGGCTTCGAAGGCCACGTGCCCAAGGTCGCCCGACGCGGCGCGCGCCTTCGCGAGCATCGCCTCCGAGTTGTCGACGCCCAGGATCGCCGCGTCGGGCCATCGCGCCGCGAGCATGCGCGTGACGTTGCCCGCGCCGCAGCCCAGGTCGACGACGGTGCGCGGCGACGCGAGCGGAATGCGCGCGAGCAGGTCGAGCGCCGGGCGCAACCGCTGGTCCTCGTAGGCGAGGTACTGCTGCGGGTTCCAGCTCATCGGGTCGGTCCTTGCCCCGCGCGCGAGGATCGGGACGATCGGGACGATCGGTACCAGCCGCGCACGCGCGGGAACACGAGCGGCGTGGTGAGCAGCAGCACGACGAGCCTCGTCACGTGGAACGCGGTGACGATCGGCACGCCGAGCTGCAGCACCTTCGCGGTGATGCACATCTCGGCGATGCCGCCGGGCGCGTTGCCGAGCACGAGCGTGGCGGGATGGAGCCCCGACACCCACGCGAGCCCGGCGCCGAACGCCGCGGCCAGTGCGATCGACAGCAGCACCGTCAGCGCGACGGCCGTCACGAACCGGTGCGCGCCGCGCGCGAAGTCGGGCTCGAAGCGCGAGCCCAGCGCGCAGCCGAGCAACAGCTGGCCGAAGCTCGACACCGGCTGCGGCAGCGACGAGAGGTCGATCGTCAGCGCGGTCAGCGGGATCGCCACCGCGAGCGAGCCCAGCACGAACGCGTTGGGGAGCCTGAGCCTCTGGAACGCGAACCCGCCGGCGAGGGTGGCGGCCATCAGCACCGCGAAGCCCGCCGGCGCGAAGGTCGTCGCGCCGGGCACGTAGACGTCGTCGCCGTGCGCGCCGAGCGCGGTGATCGCGCCGGGCACGATCGCGACGACGATCAGGATGCGCAGGCTCTGCGCCGCGGCGATCCGGTCGATCCGCCCGCCGAAGCGCTCGCCCAGGATCGACATCTCGGCCGCGCCGCCCGGCACGCTCGCGAAGATGCCGGTCGTGCGGTCGAGCCCCGCCATGCGCGCGAGCGCGACGCCCGACACGTAGCCCAGCACGATCGCGAACAGCGCGCCCAGCACGAGCATCCACCAGATCCCGACGACCTCGTGGACGACGTGCGGCGTGAAGTACAGCCCGAGCGAGGTGCCGATGATCCACTGCCCCGCGTAGCGCATCTCGACCGGCGTGCCGAGCGGCGCGCCGGCGATCCGCAGGATCGCGATCGAGAACAGCGGCCCGAGCATCCACGGGATCGGCGTGCGCAGCGCCACGCACAGCGCGCCGGCGGCCGCGCCGATGGCGAGCGTCGCGCCGACGCGCGCCCAGCGCCCTTCGGGGAAGGCCTTCGCGATCACGGGCGGGCGAGCCCCGCGGCGGCGGCGCGCCGCGTCAGAACACCCACAGCGCGTCGCGGGGCAGCGCCACCCAGTGGCGGCCCGGCGCGAGCGGGCGCTCGCCGTAGGCGCGCAACCGGACCTCGCCCAGCCGGAACAGGTGCTCCCACTTGTCGCCGAGGTACATCGACGTCGCGAGCTCGGTCGCGACGTGGTTGTCGCCCGGCCCGTCGACGACCCGGACGCGCTCGAGCCGGATCATCGCGGTCACCTCGGCGCCCGCGGCGGCGGTCGTGCGCGACGCGCCCCACAGCGTGAACCCGTCGCCGACGACGAGCGCGGCGCCGTCGCGCACCTCCGCGAGCTTGCCGGCGAGCCGGTTGTTGCTGCCCATGAAGTCGGCGGTGAACAGGCTCGCCGGCGCGCCGTACATCTGCTGCGGCGTGCCCTGCTGCTCGATGCGGCCCTCGTTCAGGAGCAGGATGCGGTCCGACATCGCGAGCGCCTCGGCCTGGTCGTGCGTCACGCACAGTGCCGAGAGCTGCATCCGGACGATCAGCTCGCGCAGCCAGGCGCGCGCCTCCTCGCGCAGCTTCGCGTCGAGGTTCGACAGCGGCTCGTCGAGCAGGATCACCGGCGGGTTGTAGACGAGCGCGCGGGCGAGCGCCACGCGCTGCTGCTGGCCCCCCGAGAGCTGGTGGGGGAAGCGCTCGGCGAGGTGGCCGAGCGAGAGCTGCGCGAGCGCCTGCTTCACGCGCTCGCCGACCTCGGAGGCCGCGACGCGCCGGAGCTTCAGGCCGTACGCGACGTTGTCGAACACCGTCTTGTGCGGCCACAGCGCGTAGGACTGGAACACGAGGCCCAGGTTGCGCCGTTCGGCCGGCACGTCGAGCCCCGCCGCGCCGTCGAACACGACGGTCTCGCCGACCCGGATCGTGCCCCGGTGCGGCACCTCGAGGCCCGCGACCGCGCGGAGCAGCGTGGTCTTGCCGCTGCCGGAGGGCCCGAGGAGCGAGACCACCTCGCCGCGCTCGAGGCGCATCGTCACGCCCTTCAGGATCGGGTTCGTCCCGTAGGTGAGGTGCAGGTCGTCGACGGCGAGCTCGGGCATGGAGGTTCCTCGTCGGGTCAGTCGCGCAGCCGCACGCCCATCCGGAGCGCGATCGCGAGCCCGATTCCCACCAGCAGGATGTTGATGAGCGACAGCGCCGCGACGACGTCGATCGCGCCGCCCTGCCAAAGCGACACGAGCGAGGCGCCGATCACCTCGGTGCCCGGCGCGAGCAGGTAGACGCCGGTCGAGTACTCGCGCTCGAAGATCATGAAGACGAGCAGCCACGAGCCGACGAGCCCGTTGCGGATCAGCGGCAGCGTGATCTCGCGCGAGATCGTCCCGCGCGTCGCGCCCACGGTGCGGGCGGCTTCCTCGAGCTCGGTGCTGACCTGCAAGAGCGACGAGCTGATGAGCCGCATCCCGTAGGCGAGCCAGACGACCGAGTAGGCGAGCCACATGCTGAAGATCGTCGTGCGCAGCGGCGTCAGCGGCGGGAAGAACAGGAACACCCACAGGAACGCGAGGCCGATCAGGAGGCCCGGCACGGCGCGCGGCACGAGCACGAGGTAGTCGACGAGGCGCGACCAGCCGTCGTACCGCCGGTGCGTGGCGAAGCCGATCGCCGTGTAGCAGGCGACCGTCAGCGCGCCGCCGACGGTGCCGATCAGGATCGTGTTCCAGATCGCCCGCACGTGCGTGGGCTCCTCGAACACCGAGTGGAAGTTGTCGAGCGTGAACGCCTCGGCGAGCTTCACGCCGAACCCCCAGTTCGTGACGAACGCGCGGAGCGCGATGCCGGCGAGCGGGACGACGACGGCGACGAAGAGCCACGCTCCGACGAGCGCCGCGGCGACCGGCGTCCAGCGGCCGAGCGGCAGCTCGCGCATCCGGCCGGCCTTGCCCTTGATCGTCGCGTACTTGCGCGCGCCCTGCAGCAGCCGCCGCTGCAGCAGCACGAGCGGGAACGTGAGCATCACGATGAAGATCGCGACCGCCGCCATCAGGTGGTAGGACGGCACGCCGAGCTTGTTCGTGAGCTTGTAGAGGTAGGTCGACAGCACGAGGTGGCCCTCGGGGTCGCCCAGCACCAGCGGCAGGCCGAAGAGCTCGATGCCGAGGAAGAACACGAGCACCGACGCGAAGAGCAGCGCCGGGCCGATCAGCGGCAGGCTCACCGTCAGCGCGACGCGGAACGGCGAGGCGCCCGCGACGCGCGCGGCCTCCTCGACGTCCGAGCCCAGGCTCTTCAGCGCCGACGACGCGTAGACGTAGACGTTGGGCACGTGCGTCAGGCCCGCGATCACCGCCATCGCGGTGAGCGAGTAGATGCCCCAGGGCGCCGCCCCGATCGTCTCCTGCGCCCAGACGGTGAAGAAGCCGACCGGCCCGGCGGCCACGACGTAGCCGAACGAGAGCACCATCGGCGAGACGAACGAGGGCACCAGGATCAGCGGCTCGATGTAGCGCTTCCCCTTGAGGTCGGTGCGCTCCATCAGGAACGCGAGCATCCCGCCGAGCGGCACGGCGATCAGCGTCATGCCGGCCGCGATCAGGAGCGAGTTGCGGAGCGCCGTCCAGAAGTCGCCGTCGGCGAGGACGAAGCGGTAAGCGTCGAGGCTCGCCGTCTTCTGCGCGTCGAAGAACGGCGCCGACAGGAAGCTCTGGTAGAGGATCAGCGACAGCGGCGAGAGCACCGCCGCCGCGGTCACCAGGATCGTGAGGAAGCGCGGCGAGGCCGAGAGGAGGCCGCCGCGCGCCGGCGGCAGGCCGGCGGGCGCCGGAGCGTCGAGGACGGTCGCCACGCGTCGCGTCCGCGGCCGGGCGCGTCGCCCGGCCGCTCGCCGTCGACTACTTGCCCGCGCCCGAGGCCAGCGTCGCCTTCCAGGCGCTCAGGAAGTCGAGCCGCTTCTTCGGATCGAGGTAGGTGACGATCTCGGAGGAGAGCGGGATCGGCTTCACGTTGGAGCCCAGCTGCTTGTTGAGCGTCGCCGCGGTGAACTCGGCGTCGACGTCGCTGCGGATCGCGAAGAGCTCGACGTCGCCGCCGATCAGCTTCTGCCCGCGCGGCGAGAGCACGTAGTCGACCCACAGCTTCGCGGCGTTCGGGTTCTTCGCCTGCTTGCCGATGAAGATCACGCGCGAGAGCACGAGCGTGTAGTCCTTCGGCAGCACGACGCCGAGCGACGGGTCCTTCTTCGCCCGAACGAGCGCGTAGGAGCCCAGCACGTTGTAGCCCAGCAGGTGCTCGCCCGACGACACCTTCTCGAGCATGTTGCCGGTCGACGAGTAGACGCGGTAGCCGGTCGCGCCGAAGCCCTTCTCGAGGTCGGCCATGCCCGGGAAGTACTTGGCGTCCTGCACGACGAACATGAAGCCGACGCCGCTCTTCTCGATGTCGTAGGTGGTGACCTTGCCCTTGAACTTGTCGGCCTTCGCGGCGATCAGCTTCGCGAACGCCGCGTGGTCCTGCGGCACTTCGTCGGCGGCGACCAGGCGCTTGTTGTAGATGAACACGGCCGGCTCGTAGGTCGTGCCGTAGGCCTCGTTCTTGTAGGACGCCCACGCCGGCAGCTTCGACGCCTCGGGCGACGCGTAGGCGAGCGCCTTGCCCTCGTCGACCAGCTTGAGCTGCAGGTCCATCGCCGAGCTCCACATGACGTCGGCCGAGCCCTGCCCCGACGCCGACTCCGCGATGAAGCGGTTGTACATCTCGGTCGAGTTCATGTCGTTGTACTCGACCTTGATGTCCGGGTAGAGCGCCTGGAAGTCCTTGATCAGCGGCTGCGCGGCCTTGGTGTCGAGCGCGCTGTAGATCGTGACCTTGCCTTCCTTCTTCGCCGCGGCGATCGTCTGCGCGTAGTCGGCCGGATAGCCGGCGGGCACCTGCGCGAGCGCGGTCGCCGCCGCCAGCGCGAAGCCGCCGAGCGCGAGCCGGATCGGATGGTTCATCGTTCCTCCTGGGGATGTTCGGGACGCGCGGCGCCCGAGGGCGCCGGGGCTCGGGCCATTCTAGCCGCGATGCGGGGGGCGCGGAAGCGCGGCGGCGCCGATCACTTCCCGATGCAGAAGCGCCCGAAGATCGCGCCGAGCAGGTCGTCGGCGGTGAATTCGCCGGTGATCGACGCGAGCGCGCGCTGCGCCTCGCGCAGCTCCTCCGCGTAGAGCTCGAGCGGCGGCCGCATCGCGCGAAGGTGCTCCGCCGCCGCCGCGAGGCGCTCGGCCGCCTCGCGCAACGCCGCGAGATGGCGCTCGCGCGCGATGAACGCGTCCTCGCCTGCGCCCGCGACGCCGGCGATCGCGAGCACCTCGCGCTCGAGCGCGTCGATCCCGCTTCCTGACAACGCCGACAGCCAGACGTGCGCGCGCGGCCCGCCGGGCCCGCCCGGCGCCGAGCCCGCCGGGTGCCCCGACAGGTCGGCCTTGTTGTGCACGACGATGCGGGGCAGCGCGGCCGGCAGCCGCGCGAGGATCGCCCGATCCTCCGCGTGCAGCGCGTCGCCGCTCTCCCGAGCGTCGACCAGCACGAGCGCGAGATCGGCCCGCTCGATGGCGGCCCAGGTCCGCTCGATGCCGAGGAGCTCGACGGCGTCGCCGGTCTCGCGCAAGCCCGCGGTGTCGATCACGGTGAGCGGGATGCCGCCGATCTCGATCGCGCGCTCGACCGTGTCGCGCGTGGTGCCGGGGATCGCCGCGACGATCGCGACGTCGTCGCGCGCGAGCCGGTTCATGAGGCTCGACTTGCCGACGTTGGGCCGGCCCACGAGCACGACGACCAGTCCCGCGGCGAGCCGCGCGCCGGTCGCCGCGCGCGCCACGAGCGCATCGAGGTCCGCGCGGAGGCGCTCGAGCTTGCGCGCCGCGTCCGAGGCCCGCAGGAACTCGATGTCCTCGTCGGGGAAGTCGAGCGTCGCTTCGGTGAACGCGCGCAGCTCGGTCACCGCGTCGACGAGCGCGCGGACCTCGCGCGAGAACTCGCCGGCGAGGCTCCTCGCGGCGGCGCGCGCCGCGGCGGCGCTCGCGGCGTCGATCAGGTCCGCGACGCTCTCCGCCTGCGCGAGGTCGAGCTTGCCGTTCAGGAACGCGCGCTTCGTGAACTCGCCGGGCTCGGCGAGCCGTGCGCCCAGCTCGACGCAGCGCGCGAGGACGAGTCGCGTCGCCGCCGGGCTGCCGTGGCCGTGGAGCTCGAGCACGGTCTCGCCGGTGTAGGAGCCCGGCCCCGGGAACAGGATCGCGAGCCCCTGGTCGATCGGCGCGCCCCGCGCGTCGCGGAACCTCGCGACCGTGGCGACGCGCGGCGCGAGCGCGCGCCCGACGATGCCCTCGAGCACCGCGGGCGCCCCGGGGCCCGAGACGCGGACGACGCCGATGCCGCCGCGCCCGGGAGGCGTGGCGATCGCGGCGATCGTGTCGGACCGGACGTCCCGCATGCGCCCGACTCTACCCGAGCGCGGCCGGGCTACCGCGGCACGGCCCTTGCAGGACTCCCCGGGCCCCGGCCCGCCTCCACAGGCGGTGGGGCCGATGCCCGAGTGCGCCCGTGACTTTCGCCACCCGAACCCCGAGCCGGCCGGCCGGCCTGGCTGCCGCCCTGCGACTAGGCGTGACGCTCGCCGTCGCCTTCGTCGCGTCGCTCGCCGCGGCCGCGTCGCCGCTGGTCGAACGGGCGCGGGCGATCGAGCCCGAGATGCCCGGCTTCCCGGAGCGGGCCCAGGCCGCGCTCTCGGCCCTCCTGCCCGAAGCCGACGCGGCGCCGGTCGCCGAGCGCGCGGTGGTGTATGCGCTCGCGGGCCAGGCGCGGGTCCTCGCGCGGAAGATCCCCGAGGCGAACGCGCTGGCCGACCGCATCGAGGCGGCGGCGCCGCAGGACCCGGCTTCGCGCGCCGCCGCCGCGCTGATCCGCAGCGCGGTCGAGTCGTCGACCGGCGAGGCGTCGAAATCGTCCGCGCTCGCGCAGGCCGCGCGCGCCCAGGCCGCGCGCTCCGGCGATCCGGACCTCCGCTATGCCTCCGCGCTCGCCTACGGCACCGCCGCGCGCACGCGCGGGCAGTCCGACGACGCGCTCGCGAGCCTCCAGGAGGCGCTCTCGCTCGCCGAGGCGGCCCACGACCCGTTCCGCCGCTCGATGGCGCTCTACCAGATCTCGGTGCTGCAGCGCGGCCTCAGGAACGCGCAGGAGGCGCTCGACGCGAGCCTCGCGGCCTACCGCGCCGGCGAGCAGGCGAAGAACGGCTACGCGATGGCGAACGCGCGCATGGCGGAGTCCGCGGCGATGGAGCTGCTCGACCGCCCGTCGCGCGAGCTCGCCGCGATGCAGGAGGCCCTCGCGATCGCGCGCGACATCCGCTCGCGCACCGCGGAGAGCCGCGCGCTCGTCAACCTCGCGGACATCCGCCTGCGGCGCAAGCAGTACGCCGAGGCGATGCAGCTCTCGCGCGCCGCCCTGCGCCTCGCGGAGGCCACCGGCAACGACTACCTCGCGGCCACGAGCAAGGCGAACCTCGGCTTCGCGCTGCTCGGCGCGGGTCGCGTCGCCGAGGGCAAGCGCTACGCCGACGAGGCGCTCGACGAGTACGAGCGCACCGGGCAGACCGCCGAGATCGCCGAGCTCGCCGGCGAGTACGGCCGCAGCCTCGAGCAGGTCGGCGACTACAAGGGCGCGCTCTCGCTCTACCACCGCGAGCGCAAGCTCGCCGGCGAGATCGCGTTCGAGGCGCGCCAGCGCATCCTGCTCGAGATGCAGGAGAAGTACGAGTCCGAGAAGCGCCGTCGCGAGATCGACCTGCTCGCGCGCGAGAACGCGCTGCAGACGGCGGAGATCGCGAACCAGACGCTGCGCCAGCGCGTCTGGTGGCTGCTCGCCGGGCTCCTCGCGCTGTCGTTCTTCGTCGTGACCGCGCTCTACCGGAAGCTTCGCGTATCGAGCCAGATGCTCGCGCGCAAGAACGCCGAGCTCTCGTTCCAGAGCAGCCGCGACCCGCTGACCGGGCTGTACAACCGCCGTCACTTCCAGAACCTGATCGCCGCGGAGGCCGAGGCGCCCGAGGGCGGCCGCCGCGAGGAGGACGGGGGCGCGCGCGCGCTGCTCCTGATCGACCTCGACCATTTCAAGGAGACCAACGACCGCTACGGCCACGCGCTGGGCGACGCGGTGCTGGTCGCGGTCGCCGGCCGCCTGCGCGAATCGCTGCGCGAGACCGACACGATCGTCCGCTGGGGCGGCGAGGAGTTCCTCGTCGTCGCGCGCGCGACGCCCGACCGCCTCGACGACATCGCCACGCGCATCCTGCGCGCCGTGGCCGCGGAGCCGATCGTCGTCGGCGACCGCGCGGTCCGCACGTCGGTGTCGATCGGCTACGTGCCGCTGCCGCTGCCGCCGTCCGCGGCGCCGCTGTCCTGGGATCGCGCCATCGGGCTCGTCGACATGGCGCTCTACCTCGCGAAGATGAACGGGCGCAACCGCGCCTACGGCATCCAGCGCCTCGCCGACGCGGACCCCGAGACGCTCGCGGCCACCGAGCGCGACCTCGAGCACGCGTGGAAGAGCGGCCGCGCGGAGCTGCGCGTGCTCTACGGCCCGCCGCCGGTCGGCGACGCTTCCGCCGGCGCGGTGTCGCGCGCGGCGGTCAACGATCCTCGCGCCGCGTGACCCCGCCGGGGCGGACCGAGCCCTGACGCACGCTTGCGGGTCGGCCTTCGGGCCGACAAGGTCAGGGGCATCGGAAGCGGGCGTCGGGCTGAAGCCCGACCCACAGCGCCTCCCGATCGGGAGCTATCCGCTACCGCCGCTTCGCGGCGGCGGCGGCCTGCTCCTTCTCGAGCATCCGGTTGACCTGCCACTGCTGGCCGATCTGCAGGATGTTGTTGACGAGCCAGTAGAGCACGAGGCCCGACGGGAAGAAGACGAACAGCACCGAGAACGCGATCGGCATGATCTGGAAGACCTTCGCCTGGACCGGGTCGGAGATCGGCGTCGGCGAGAGCTTCACCTGCAGCCAGGCCGTGATCGCGTAGACGACCGGCAGGATGAAGTACGGATCCGGCGCCGACAGGTCCTGGATCCAGCCGATCCACGGCGCGTGGCGCAGCTCGACCGCGGACAGCAGCACCCAGTAGAGCGCGATGAACACCGGGATCTGCACGACGATCGGCAGGCAGCCGCCCAGCGGGTTGATCTTCTCCTGCTTGTAGAGCTCCATCATCTTGATCTGGAGCTGCTGCTTGTCGTTCGCGTACTGCTCCTGCAGCGCCTTCATCTTCGGCGCGACGAGCTTCATCTTGCCCATCGAGCGCGCCGCCGCGGCGTTGAGCGGGAAGAACGCGCCCTTGATCATGATCGTCATCACGACGATCGACCAGCCCCAGTTGCCGATGAGGCCGTGCAGCCACTTGAGCAGCCAGAAGAGCGGCGCGGCGATCACGGTGAAGATGCCGTAGTCGACCGAGAGGTCCAGCCCCGCGGCGACCTTCTTCAGCTGGTCCTGGTCCTGCGGGCCCACGTACAGCGGCACCGTGAGCGCGCCGCTCGCGCCCGGCGCGATCGCGGGCATCGGCACGATGACGCCCGACGCGTAGAGGCCGCCGTCGAGCTTTCGCGCGTAGAACTCCCGCGGGACCTTCTTCTCGTCGGACGGGAGCCAGGCGGCGACGAAGTAGTGCTCGAGCATCCCCGCCCAGCCGTCGGTCGCGTTCTTGGTGAACGGCGACTTGCGCGTCGGGTCGGCGGCGAGCTTGTCGATCTCGGCGGGATCGACCTTCTTGAAGTGGTCGGCCGAGTTGTAGATGACCGGCCCCACGTACGACGACGGCGCCATCGAGTTCTGCGGCACCGCGTGCTTGGTGTCGCGCGTGAGCTGGAAGTACGCGAACGGCGTCTCGGCCGCGCCGGTGGCGTTCGTCACCTCGAAGGTCGCGTCGATCAGGTAGCTGCCGCGGTGGAACGTGAGCGTCTGCACGACCTTGTCGCCCGACGCGGCGGTCGCCTGCAGCTTGAGGTCGAGCCGGTCCTGCCCCGCCGCGAGCTCGCGCGGGCCGGGCAGCACCTCCCACACGGTCCGATGGTTGGGCATGCCCTCGCCCAAGAGGCCCGCCTGCGCGACGAACGTCCGCTCGGCGTTGCGCTGGAGCGCGAGGTAGGGCTTCGACTTGTCGAACGCGTCGCGGTGCTGCGACAGCGCGACCTCGGTGATGACGCCGCCGACGGGGTCGATCTTCGCGGTGAAGAGGTCGGTCGTGATCGCGACCGGCGGCGCCGCGGCCGCGACCGGGCCCGCGGGGGCGACGGGCACGGCCGCGGCCGTCGCCGGGACCGCGCCGGGGGCCGCCGGAACCGCGGCCGGCGTCGGCACGTCGGCGGGCCTCTCGGGCGCGCCCGCCGTGCGGACGGGCGCCGGGGCGGCCGGGTGCATCTCGCGATTCCACGCCTCCCACAGCATGACGAGCGAGAAGCTGAAGATCGCGAGCAGGATCAGGCGTTGCGTGTCCATCATCGGGGGTCGCGGGGCAGCGCCTTCGGCGTCAATCGGGAACCGGGTCGTAGCCGCCCGGATGGTAGGGATGGCAGCGGCACACGCGCTTCGCCGCGAGCCAGCTTCCGCGCGCCGCGCCATGGCGCTCGATCGCCTCGCGCGCGTAGTCGGAGCAGCTCGGGTAGAACCGGCAATGCGGGCCCAGCATCGGCCGCAGCAGGAGCTGGTAGCCCCGGATGGCGCCGGTGAGCGCTTGCTTCACCATGTCATGCCTGCGCAGCCAGCGCGGCGATCAGCCGCCTCGCCTCGTCGGCCGCGGCCGCGAGCTCGGGTCCGGGTGCCGGACGCTTCAATCGCACGATGAGGTCGTAGGCGCCGATCGCGGGCCGCGCAGCGCGCAGCGCCTCGCGCACGCAGCGCTTGATCCGGTTGCGGTCGACGGCACGTCGCAGCGCCTTGCGCCCGACGACGAGCCCCGCGCGACCCGGCGGCTCCGCGGCGGGAGCGGCGACGATCTCGATCCATCGGCCTTGGGTGCGGCGGCCGCGCTCGAACAGCGCGTCGAACGCCCCGACGCCCGTCAGGCGATGGCGCCGCTCGCCGCGGTGGAGGCGCGGGCTCTTCGGCGAACGGGGGGTCAGACGGACGACAGCCGCACGCGGCCCTTGGCGCGACGCGCCGAGAGCACCTTGCGGCCGCCGACGGTCTTCATGCGGGCGCGAAAGCCGTGCGTCCGTGCGCGACGGATCTTCGAGGGTTGGAACGTGCGCTTCATGGCGAGTCCGAAAACGGGTGGGAAAAAAGCCTTGTATTAGAACGCGTTGATGCTGTCGCTGTCAAGGAAGCCCCGGGCACGGCGGCGCGGGTGCCGGCGACGCGAGCGATCACTATCGCCGCGCTCGTGCGGCGGCGGGAAGTGTTCCTTCGACCGCAGCCGGTCCCGGACGTGCTGTGGATAACTGGCCGGCCCGCCGCTAGAATGTGCATAACCGCGGGCGCCCCGCCCGAGGTCGAAGCTTCCGGCGGGGCGCCCGTCCGTTTTTCACGCAAGGCCGCCCAGGGAATCCCAGGCACAAGAACGGCCGGCGACACGCAGATCATCCCGATGTCCGCATCCACTCCGACGCCGGCCGCCTGGACGGCCTGCCTCTCCGCGTTCGAGCGCGAGCTCACGCCCCAGCAGTTCGCCACCTGGATCCGCCCGCTCGCGGCGGAGCCTGGCCAGGGAAGCCTCAAGCTCCGGGCGCCCAACCGGTTCGTCCTCCAGTGGGTCAAGGACCGGTTCGGCAGCCGGATCGCCGCGCTCGCGCGGGAGGCCGCAGGCGAGCCGGTCGCCATCGAGTATTCGATCGCCGACGCCCAGGCCCCGGGTGCCGGAGCGGGGCCCGAGACGTCGCCCGAGATCGCGTCGGCGCCGCCCGCGGACGAGGTTGCGCGCCCGGACCCGGCGCCCTTGCCCGCCGCTCCGGCGGAGCCCCCGCGCGCGACCCCGGTCGTTCCGAGGCGCATCGAGGCGACGAGCCTCAACGGGACGTTCACGTTCGACTCGTTCGTCACCGGCAAGGCGAACCAGCTCGCCCGCGCCGCGGGCCTGCAGGTCGCCGAGCACCCGACCTCGTACAACCCGCTGTTCGTCTACGGAGGCGTGGGTCTGGGCAAGACGCATCTGATCCAGGCGATCGGCCACGGCATCCTGAAGCGCGACCCCTCGGCGCGCATCCGCTACATCCACGCCGAGACCTACGTCTCCGACGTCGTCCGCGCCTACCAGCACAAGGCGTTCGACGAATTCAAGCGCTACTACCGCTCGCTCGACCTCCTGCTGATCGACGACATCCAGTTCTTCGGGGGCAAGAGCCGGACGCAGGAGGAGTTCTTCTACCTGTTCAACACGCTGATCGAGGGGCACAAGCAGGTCGTCATCACCTGCGACACCTACCCGAAGGAGATCGCCGGCATCGAGGAGCGGCTGATCTCGCGCTTCGGCTGGGGGCTCACGGTCGCGCTCGAGCCGCCCGAGCTCGAGATGCGGGTGGCGATCCTGCTCGCCAAGGCGCAGCAGGAACGCGTGCACCTGGACGAGCAGGTCGCGTTCTTCGTCGCCAAGCACATCCGCAGCAACGTGCGCGAGCTCGAGGGCGCGCTCAAGCGGATCGTCGCCTATGCGGGCTTCCACCGGCAGGACATCACGATCGCGCTCGCCAAGGAGGCGCTGCGCGACGTCCTAGCGGTGCAGAACCGCCAGATCTCGATCGAGAACATCCAGAAGACGGTCGCCGACTACTACAAGATCCGGCCGGCCGAGATGCACAGCAAGAAGCGCTCGCGGGCCATCGCGCGGCCGCGCCAGGTCGCGATGGCGCTCGCGAAGGAGCTGACGCAGCTCTCGCTGCCGGAGATCGGCAGCAACTTCGGCGGCCGCGACCACACGACCGTGCTGCACGCCTGCCGCCAGATCGCGAAGCTGCGCGAGTCGCTTCCCGACCTCAACCACGACGTCAATTTCCTGCTCCAGGTCCTGCGGAGCTGAGGCGGCGCCGCGGGCCGTTTTCCCCGGTCTCCAGCGCTGGAAAAGGGTGGGTTTCTGGCCTATAATTTGTGGATTAATCGGCCGAAACGCCGGTTCGCAGGACAGTCCCCAAAACATCCACAGGCGACCCCGCCGTTATCCGGCCCGGGATACCGCCGCCAAAGCCTTGAGCCACCGGGGAAATCGTCCGTTGTCCGCCTCGCGCGGCTCCTCCTATTAACGATTCCTACTCTTCACCAATGCAACTCAAACAGATCGCGCGGGACGCGTTGCTGAAGCCGCTGCAGGCGGTCTCGGGGATCGTCGAGCGCCGCCACACGCTGCCGATCCTCGCGAACGTGCTGATCGAGCCGAAGGACGGCTCGCTCGAGCTGACGGCGACCGATCTCGAGATGCAGATCTCCGCGCAGGCGGAGTGCGCGGCGAAGGCGGGCCCGGCGACGACGGTGTCGGCGCGCAAGCTCCACGACCTGCTGCGCGCGCTGCCCGACGATGCGTCCCTCAACGTCGACGTGACCGGCAGCCGGATGACGGTGCGCGCCGGCCGCTCGCGGTTCAACCTGCAGACGCTGGCCGCCGGCGACTACCCGCGCATCAGCCTCGGGACCGAGAAGCTGCAGTCGCTGTCGCTGGCGCAGAAGGACCTCCGCGCGCTGTTCCGGCTGGTCGAGTTCGCGATGGCGCAGCAGGACATCCGCTACTACCTGAACGGCATGCTGCTCGTCATCGACCGCGGCTCGCTGCAGGCGGTCGCCACCGACGGTCACCGGCTCTCCTGGGCGAGCCTCGCGGTGCCCGGCGATTTCGCGCGCCAGGAGGTGATCCTGCCGCGCAAGACCGTGCTCGAGCTCGGCAAGCTCCTCGAGGAGAGCGACGAGCCGGTCGCGATCGACGTGCTCGCGAACCAGGTGCGCTTCCGCTTCGGCGCGGTCGAGCTCGTGAGCAAGGTCGTCGACGGCAAGTTCCCCGACTACAACCGCGTGATCCCGGTCGGCCACACGAAGTCGGTGACGCTCGACCGCAACGTGCTGCTCGCCGCGCTGCAGCGCGCCGCGATCCTCAGCAACGAGAAGTTCCGCGGCGTGCGCCTCGTCCTCGGCGCCGACACGCTGCGCATCATCTGCAGCAACAGCGAGCAGGAGGAAGCCGAGGAGGAGCTCGAGGTCGGCTACAAGGGCGAGTCCCTCGACATCGGCTTCAACATCACCTACCTGCTCGGCGTGCTGCAGAACCTGGACTGCCCCGAGGTCGCCTTCGCGTTCGGCGACGCGAACTCGAGCGCGCTCGTCACGATGCCCGGCCGCGACGACTACAAGTACGTCGTGATGCCGATGCGCATCTAGGACTTCCGACACGTGATCCCCCGCCGCCCGGCCGCGCGTCTCCCCCGACGGGAGACGTGTCGGCGGAGCGGCCGCTTCCGCTTCGAGCAAAGGTTCCCCCGCGCATGACCCCTGCGATGCCCAAGCCGCAACCCGTCCCCGCCGACTACGATTCGTCGAGCATCAAGGTCCTGAAGGGCCTCGACGCCGTGCGCAAGCGGCCGGGCATGTACATCGGCGACAC
>JBGAHH010000128.1:0-8201 GCA_044226265.1 Casimicrobiaceae bacterium
CGCGCTTCGGCGCCGCCGACGAGCCGGCGTACGTCGATGCGCTCGAGGCGCACCGGACCGCCGCTAACGGCGTGTTCGCGGCGAAGGTGCAGTGGGTGCAGCTCCTGATGCACCCGATCGCGCGCGAGCGCTGGGTCGAGCGCGCCGACCTGAACGTGTTCCTCTTTCGCGACGACCTCGTCGCGCAGGCGGTGTCGTGGCAGGTGTCGCTCGCCACCGGCTACTGGTCGTTCGACGCGACGCGCGGGCCGCGCGCGGAAGGCGTCACGCTCGAATCGGAGCGCCGCGCGCTCGAGCTCGTCGGCGAGCTCGGGCTGCAGAACCGGGAGTGGCGGAAGCTCCTCGACGCGGCCGGTCGCCCGGTGCTCGCGCTCCGGTACGAGGACTACGTGGGACGGCAGGGCGCGGCGCTGCGCGCGATCGCGGAAGCACTGGGGCTCGCCGAGGACGCGTGGACGCTGCCGCCGCCGGAAGCGGAGGACCGCCGGCTGCCCGCGGAGGTCGAGGCCGCCCGGGCGCGCCTGCTCGCGCTTGCGCGCGCGGCGGCGGGCGCACCGGCTCCGCGATGAGGCGCGACGCCGCGGGCACGGCGATTGCGTAGGTCCCGGGATGGCCCGCACGCCCCCGGAATTCGCCGGCACGCCGCTCGGCAACGCGTTCGACCGCCTGGCCGGCCGGCGCGTCGCCGAAGCGCGCGAGACCGCGCTCACCGCGCACGACCTCGCGCTCGCCTGCGACGACGCGTCGGTCGCGGCCTGGGCGGCGCTGGCGCTCGCGCAGGCCGACCACCAGGACGCGCAGTTCGCTTCGTCGATCCGCCGCGCGCTCGACGTGCAGGCGCGGGCCGACGCGCTCGACGACACCCGGCTGGGCATCGAGGCCGCGCTCGTGCTGTCGTCGGGCTTCTGGCGCATCGGCGACACCGAGACCGCGATCTCGGTGATCGAGAGCGAGGTGGACCGCGCGTTCAGGCTGGGCGATCGCGAGCTCCTCGCCGCCGTCCACCGGGCGCTGGGCGTCGCGCTCTCCGAGATCGGCGGCCACGTCGCGGGCGTCTCGACGCTCGAGCGCGCGTTCGGATTCGCGCTCGAGAGCGGCGTCGCGCGCGCTATCTGCGAGTGCGCGAACTCGCTCGGGAACGCGATCTTCGCTTCGTCGCGGCGCGCGGAGCCGGAGGCGAAGGCGGACGCGCTCGCCAACGCCGAGGCGATGATCCGCAGCGCGCTCGACGTCGCGTCCGAGGAAGGCGACCTGCCGGCGATCGCCGCCGCGGAGGCGAGCCTCGGCGCCGTCATCATCGAGCGCGGCGACTGGGTCGAGGGCCGGCTCTGGGCGGCGCGCGCGCTCGACAAGACGCGCTCGTCGGGCGACCTCCTTTCCGAGGGCTACGCGCTCCTGCTGCTCGCCGAGTGCGACCGCGAGCTCGGCGCGATCGAGCAGGCGCTGTCGTCGCTCGAGCAGGCCTACGCGATCGCGGCCGCGCAGGAGGCCAAGCCGCTGCTCGGGCGCGTCCACCTGCAGATCTCGCAGACCTTCGAGCGCGCGGGGCGCCACGCCGAGGCGCTCGCCCACTACAAGCGGCACCACGCGCCGAGGCGCGAGATCGCCGCGGACATCGGCGAGCAGCGCGCGCCGGATGTCGACGCTGCGGGTGGACACCAGCGCGCCCGCCGCGAGGTCGAGCGCGCCCGGGCCGAGTCGCAGGCGTGGTCGGACGCCGCCGAGCGCGATTCGCTGACCGGCATCGGCAATCGCCGGGCGTTCGACCGCGCGCTCGGCGCGATGCTGGCGCGGGGCGGTTCGCGCTGCGCGCTCGCCCTCATCGACTGCGACCGCTTCAAGGAGGTGAACGACCGCGCGTCGCACCTCGCGGGCGACCGGGTCCTGCAGCGGATCGCGCAGGTGCTCACGCAGGCGTCGCGGCGCACCGACCTCGCCGCGCGCTTCGGCGGCGACGAGTTCGCGATCGTGTTCGCCGACGCCGGCCTCGAGCATGCGTCGGCGATCTGCGAGCGCATCCGGCGCGCGATCGAGCGCCACGCCGACGACGGCGCGCCGTCGGTCACGGTGAGCATCGGGCTCGCCGAGGCCGCGCCAGGGCGACGGCGTGGCCTCGCTGCTCGCGCGCGGACGCCGCGGCTTCTACCGCGCCAAGGCCGACGGGCGCAACCGCGTCGCGACGGCGGCGTAGCGCGCCGCCGGCCGTTCAGGCCGCCTTCTCGGGTCGCTGCGCGCCGATGCGGTCGAGCGCGGCGGACACCGCGCGGTCGACGAGCGGCACCGGCTCCATGACGAGCGCGGCCCGGCCGTTCGAAAGCTCCCAGGCGAGCTCCTCGGGCGAGTGCACGAACGCGCGCGACCGCAGCCGGCTCGTGAACACGTAGCGGGTGCGCATCGGGCTGATCCAGTGCAGCCGCGCGTTGACGCGGCCCTCCGGCGTGTCGAACGCGAGCCAAGTGCCGAGCACCATGTCGTTCACGAAGTCGTGCAGGTTGACGTTCGCCGGGAGTCCGTTCTCGGCGCGCTCCGCGGGGGGCGGCGCCTCCGCGGCGTCAGCTGCGGGCTTCGCGGCGACCGGCTTGATCGCCTCGATGTGCAGCCGGTAGAGCTCGTCGAAGAACGGCTTCGCGCGCTCGGGCGCGAGGCCGAGCGCCTTGCAGCCGTTGCGCAGGCTCACGACCAGCCCGGGCACCATCTTCGTGAGGCGCGCCTTCTGGCCGGTCCGCTCCTTCGCGGTGATGCTCCACAGGAGGTCGTCGACGGTCTTGAGCCCGTTCGCGACGCCGGCGCCGTCCGGGCCTTCGCGCGCGCGGAGCGTCGCGAGGTAGTCGGCCCAGACCGTCTCGGCGAACGACCGCACCTCGAACGGAACCTCGATGCCGGCGAGCTTGTCGCGAACCTGCGCGCGCACCGCGGAGCGGTCCCCTTCCTTCTCCTCGCTCGCGAGCGCGGTCGCGACGTCGGGCTGGGCGGCGGTCTCGGTGCTGCGCCGCTCGGTCTCGATGAACGCGAGGAGCTTGCGGTCGGCCTGCGCGAACGCCGCCACGTCGATCTCGAAGCTGTAGCAGACGTCGTCGATGACCGACGTCGCGACGCGGCGGAACGCCTCGAAGTAGCGTGCGTCGCCGTTCGCGCCGATCGCGGCCGCCGCGAGGTGATCGAGGAACTGCCGCGCCGGGTGGCTGCGGTCCGAGAAGAACGTGCGGTCGAGCAGCCCGACCTTGACGACCGGCACCTGAAGCCGGCCGAAGAGCTCGCGCAGCGACTCCGGGATCGACGGGTCGCGGAACACGTAGTCGAACAGGAGCGCGATCACGTCCATCGTGATGCGGTCGGTGTCGTGCTCGAGCTGGTCGGCGATCGCGAGCCGGATGTAGGGCACGAGATTGCGCGGCACGTCGACGGCGCCGCCGTCGGGCGACTTCGGCGCCGACTGCGCGATCGCCGACGGCAGGTCGAGGCGCTGCCACTGGGCGAGCAGCTTGAACAGCGGCGAGTTCGCGCCTAGCGCCATCAGCGGGTCGATGCTCGGCATCTCGCCCGGCACGGCGCCCGCCGAGTCGGACGCCGCACCGGGCGCCTGCGCGGCGATCTTCGACAGCGCGGCGAGCCCGGCGATCACCTGCGGTGCGGCGGCGATGCCCGCGGCCGCCTCCGCCGGGATCGCGACCCCGCCTTCGGGCGACGGCGCCTCGGCGGCCGCGGCGGGCACCCGCTGCGACGGCAGCTTGTCCGCGAACTTGAGCGCTAGCGGCGACTTCGGGTCGGAGAACGACGGCGGGATGACGATGTCGGTCGGCATCGGGCCCGCTTCGCTCATCAGCCGGCTGAACGCGGGCAGGAGGTCCTTGTCGTCCTCGGGCCACAGGTCGCTCTTCGCGCGGAGCGCCGCCTTGATGTCGGGCAGCACGTCGCGATCGGCGAGGAACCGGTTGAGGCGGATGTACACCTTGTTCGCCGACGGCGTGATGTCGGCGACGAGCCGCTCCATCAGCGGCCGCCAGATCTTCGCGACCGGATAGACGGCGCGCGAGGTGACGCCGAGCGCGTCGAGCAGGTAGGTGGGCGAGAACGGATTGTCGAGGTCGCGCCCCGCGCGCTCGCCCAGGAGCTCGGCCACCCTGAGGTCGAGCGCCTCGAGCTCGCGCTTCGTGAAGCGCATCAGGAACCCGGTCGCGGCGGTCAGCGCCGCCTGCTTGTCGTGGTCGAACGCGGTGAGGACGCGAAGCGACGCGAGCGAGGCGTCGAAATCGGGTCGGCGGCCCTTGCGGTGCGTGCCGGCGACGCGTCGCTCGAACAGGTCGGCGAGCACGTCGTCGAATTTCGCGATCCACTCGCCCCGGCGGTCCTGGAATTCCTGGGCTTCCGCGCGGGACACGTAGTCGGAGAGCTCGAACAGGTCGTTCGTCGTCTCGATCGACGTGCGCGCGAGCGCCGCGAAGTCCGCCGCGTACATCGCCTGCGCCTGGCGAAGGAGTCCGAGCGATTCGGGGGCCGCGCGCGCGCGCGACTCACGAACGGAACTGGGCGGAGAGGGGGGCGCGGCGCTCATCGGGGGGCGCGAGCTCGCAAGGACGTTCCCGCGCGGGGTGCGCGCTATTCTAGTGCCTGCCGTCCGCCCGGGCGGCGCCTCGCCGGACGGGCGGGCAGCCCGCGCGAGCGGGCGGGCCGCGCGTCCGACGTATGATGCTCGCCTGTGGCGCGAGCGTGGCGACCGGCGCGCCCGCAGCCCGAAAGGAGCCCGTGGCCGTGCCGTCCCCGTCAGCGCCTCCCGCAAGCCCGCGATCCGGCGGCCCGCCGTCGTCCGTCCCGGCCTACGCGAATGCGCCGCGGCGAAGCGGCCTGCTGATCGCGCTCGCCGGCATCGTCGCGCTGGCCGCGGCGGCGGCGCTCGCGGTCTTCCTGTTCGGCGCGACCGCTCCGCCGATGACCGCCGCGACGAAGCGCTCCGGCGACGAGGCGCAGCAGGCGATGGCGGCGGCCAAGGCGGCGCTCGACGAGGCCTCGAAGAGCGTGCTGCAGCCGTCTTCGGGCACCGCGCCGGCCGTCGAATCGCCGGCCGCGACGCCGACGGCGCCCGCGGAGCCGGTGAAGGTCGAGGCGCCGCCCGCCTCGCCGCCCGCGCAGGCCGCCGAGGCGCCGAAGGCCGAACCGGCAGCGCCGCCGCCCGCCGACAAGTCGCGCCCGGTCGCGAAGAGCGAGGCGCCGAAGACGCCCCAGCGCACGGCGGCGCCGGCGAAGGCCGCGCCCGCGGCGCCGGAGCCGGCCAGGGTGGCGGCGGCTCCGGCGGCGGTCGCCGCGCCCGAGCCCGCTGCGCCCGATCGCTGGGACCAGATGAGGGCCGAGATGGGCCAGTGCTCGAACGGAAGCCTGATCCCTCGCATCCAGTGCGAGCAGCGGATCCGCACCCGCTACTGCGACGGCTACTGGGGCTCGGTGCCCGCCTGTCCGACCGGCCGCACCGACCACGGCAACTGACGCCTCTCGGCGTCCAGGAATCGTCGCAACCGCCGGCGCTTCGTCGATTCCGGCAGCGTCCTGTCGCGCGCGAGCGCGGCCGCGCGACGGTCCGGTAGACTCCGCCCCCCGATCGGCGGCCTCGCGTCGGCGCGAGGCCCCTCCCCTCCACGGAGCCCGTTCCATGGCCTCACCACGCCTTTTCCTCGCCCTGCTGGCGTCGTCGCTCGTCGCCGCGCCGCCCGCGTCCGCCCAGGCACCGAAGCCGCGCATCGAGAAGGCGGCCGACCTGCCGCGCTTCGAGTACCGGATCGACGGCAAGGCCGAGTCGCTGATCGCCGATCCCGCGAAGTTCGCGCCGTTCGCGGCCGCCGTCCGCCGCGACACCCAGTCGGTGCTCGACCGCTACGAGATCGCCGACAAGGCCGCCGAGCGCGACCTCGTCGCCACGCTGATGCAGATCGACTGGCTCGAGGGCCGCTACGACGATGCGATGGCCAAGGCCGCGCGCATCCGCGCGCTCGAGGAGAAGCCGGCCGACAAGCTCACCTCCGGCATGCTGCTGCGCGCCGTCGACGGCGCGCGCCGCGCGACCGGCGGCACGGCGTCGGACGCGTACCGGGCCGACGTGGCCAGGCGGCTTCGCGCCGAGCTCGACGCGATGCCCTACGCGGTCGTCGAGAACAACGTGAAGGGCGCGAGGACCTCCGCCGAGATCGTGAGCGAGGCGCTCGTGCTCGGCCGCATCCGCGAGGTGATCCAGCCGATCGTCGACAAGACCGGCACGCTGTCGTCCGATTTCGCGCCGGCGATCGTGTCGGCGAAGTACCGGCTCGCGGTCCAGGTTCCGCTCAAGGCGACGCTGATCGACACCTACGGCGCCTACCTCGCCGCGAACCGCGTCGAGAAGCCGGACATCTGGGCGGCGCGCGACGTGGCGCTGCCGGCGGGCCGCGGCTACGCGCCGGTGGTGGTCGCAATCTGGGACAGCGGCGTCGACGCCCCGCTGTTCGGCGACCGCGTGCTGCGCGACGCCTCCGGCGCCCCGGCGCTGATCGCGTTCGACAAGTACTCGGATCCCTCGACGCTCGCGCTCTACCCGATCCCGGCCGAGCTCAGGGACAAGCTGCCGCGGATGAAGGCGCGGCTCAAGGGCTTCTCCGACCTGCAGGCCAACATCGACAGCCCCGAGGCCTCCGAGGTCAAGCAGTACCTGTCGAACCTCAGGCCCGACCAGTACAAGGCGGCGGTCGAGGAGCTCGGCGCCGCCGGCAATTACATCCACGGCACGCACGTCGCCGGGATCTCCGTCGCGGGCAATCCGTACGCGCGGATCGCGACCGCGCGCATCGAGTTCGGCCACACGCTGCAGCCCGATCCCTGCCCGAGCCTCGCGCTCACGCAGAAGGACGCGCGCAACCAGCAGGCCTACGTGGACTTCTTCAAGCGCAGCGGCGCGCGCGTCGTCAACATGAGCTTCGGCGGCAGCGTCGGCGACGTCGAGGCGCAGCTCGAGCAGTGCGGCATCGGGGCGACCCCCGACGAGCGCCGGAAGATCGCGCGCGAGTGGTTCGACATCGGCAAGGATGCGATGGTGAAGGCGTTCGCCTCGGCGCCGGACATCCTGTTCGTGGCCGCGGCGGGCAACGAGAACGCGGATTCCACGTTCGCCGAGGCCGTGCCCGCCGACATCGTCGCGCCCAACCTCATCACCGTCGGCGCCGTCGACAAGGCCGGCGACGAGGCGCCGTTCACGAGCTACGGCAAGACCGTCGTCGTGCACGCCAACGGCTACCTGGTCGAGAGCGTGATCCCCGGCGGCGAGCGGCTGCCGGAATCGGGCACGTCGATGGCGGCGCCCCAGGTCACGAACCTGGCCGCGAAGATGCTCGCGGTGAATCCGAAGCTCACGCCGCCGCAGGTCATCGCGATCATCCGCGACACCGCCGACAAGACTGCCGACGGCAGGCGCGCGCTCGTCAACCCGGCGAAGGCGGTCGCCGCCGCGACGGCCGCGGCGGGCTGATCGGCCTCGCGCGGCCCGACGCCGCGACGCGCGTTCCCGGCTGCCCGGGACGCGCGCGCCTCGCGTCCGCCGTCCGTCGTCCCGCGCCTCGAGGGGTGCAGAAGTTGCTTCCTGTCGTGCCTCGAGGGCGGGCATGCGGGAGGAAGGGTTCGGGAGTGACGCGGGGCGTCCATCCCTGACGGAAGTCGGGGCGGGGGGCGCGTACGCGTCGTTCGCCGCCTGCCGCCTGTGCGGCATCGCCTGCGCCCCCGGCACGACGTTCTGCCCGAACTGCGGAGCGATCCAGCGTCCCGGCGGCGTGGCGATCGCGCCGCGCGCGAGCGTCGTCGAGCCGCTTTCGCCGCCGCCCCATCCGAAGGCGACGCCGGCGACCACCGGCCCCCGCGTCTCGCCATCGCCGATCGCGAGCGCGCCGTCGGGCGCCGCACGTCCGGAGCCGTCCTACGCGACGGCGCCCGCGGCCACGCGCGGCGAGCGCCTGGTCGCGTGGAGCGCGCTCGGTGTGCTCGTGGTCGCGGCAGTCTTCGTCGCCCATCGACTGGACGACCTCTCGACGGCGCCGGCGAGCGCGCCCGTCGCCGTCGCAGTCCGCGAGCCCGTGCCCGCACGGCGTCCGGCGCCCGATCGTCCGGCGGCGTATCCGAGGATCGTCGCGTCCGACGGCGTGCCCAGCCTCGCGCCGGCGCGCGATGCGATCGCCGCGGCGCGCCATGCCACC
>JBGAHH010000129.1:0-7306 GCA_044226265.1 Casimicrobiaceae bacterium
GCGCGCGGCGCGGCGAAGCTCGGCATCGCGAGCGCCGGGATCCGCCGCAACGTGCGCGCGTGCTGGAACCTGGGCTACTGCGGCATGGGCTGCCCGACCATCGCCAAGCAGTCGATGCTCGTCACGACGCTGCCCGCGGCGCTCGACCGCGGCGCGAAGCTCGTGACGCGCGTGCGCGCCGAGCGCCTCGTGATCGAGGGCGACCGCGTGACGGCGCTCGAGGCGCGCGCGCTGGACGAGCGCGGCATCGTTCCGACGTCGCGCCGGGTGACCGTGCGCGCGCGGACCTTCGTGTCCGCCGCCGGCGCGATCGGCACGCCGGCGCTCCTCCTGCGCAGCGCGGCGCCGGACCCGAACGGCCTCGTCGGGCGGCGCACGTTCCTGCACCCGACCGTCGTGTCCGCCGCGCTGATGCCCGAGCGCGTCGACGGCTTCGCCGGCGCGCCGCAGACGATCTACTCGGACCACTACCTCGACACGCTCCCGCCCGGCGGTCCGGCCGGCTTCAAGCTCGAGGCGCCGCCGGTCCACCCGGTGCTCGCGGCGATCACGCTGACCGGCCATGGCGACGCGCACGCAGGCTGGATGCGCTCGCTGCCCAACATGCAAGTGCTGATCGCGCTCGTGCGCGACGGCTTCCACGCGGAGAGCCCGGGGGGCACGGTCGCGCTGCGCGACGACGGCACGCCGGTGCTCGACTACCCGCTGAACGGCTACCTGTTCGACGCGATGCGCCGCGCGTTCCGCACGATGGCCGAGATCCAGTTCGCCGCCGGCGCGCGCGCCGTGATGCCGGTGCACGGGGCCGGCGCGTCGTACTCGACCGCCGAGGCCGCGCGCGCGGCGATCGACGGCTTCGCGCTCGCCCCGCTCGCGACGCCGGTCGTCTCCGCGCACGTGATGGGCGGATGCCCGCTCGGGCCGGACCCCGCCCGGTCGGTCGTCGACATGACCGGGCGCCACCACGCGCTCGCGAACCTCTACGTGATGGACGGCTCGCTGTTCCCGACCTCGATCGGCGCGAACCCGCAGCTCTCGATCTACGCGCTCGCGGCGAAGCTGTCCGACGCCCTCGCGGCGTCGCTCGGGCGCAAGCCGCCCGCGGCGTGATCGCGCCGGCGCGCGACTCTAGGATGTTTACTCTAGGGCGCGCGGGCTAGAGTGGATCGTGGCCCGGCAGGCGCCGGGACGTTTCCCTCACCTCCGGAGAATCCCATGGCACACCCGAACTCCTCCCGCGCCGTTCCGGCCGGCGAAGCGCTCATCGCCGCCTCGCGCCAGGTCTGGCTCGCCAGCCTCGGCGCCGCGGTCGTCACGCGCGACTGGGCGCAGAACGAAGCCGGCGCGCTGTTCCGCACGCTGGTCAAGGAAGGCACCGCGATCGAATCGCGCACGTTCCGCCTCGTCGGCGAGCGCGTCGAGTCGTCGATCTCGATGGCCAACGACCTGTGGCGGCAGACGCGCAGCGGCGTGACGCAGACCGTGAAGCAGGCGGCGGACACCGCGACGACGCTCGTGCGCGAGAAGCTGCCGAAGCGCCTGCCGAAGGTCGAGCTGCCCGTCGCGTTCCGCGCGAAGGCGGCGAAGCCGGCGCGCACGCGCGCGAAGCGCGCCGTCAAGCGCGTGAAGCGGACCGCGAAGCGCGCGACGAAGCGCGCGTAACCCGCTACACTCCGGGCGACCGCGGCCGGCGGGAGCTTCCCGCCGGCCGCCTTCGAAAAAGATCGCTGCCGGGAGGACCATGCCACGAGAGGCTGCGGCGCGAACGCGCCGCGCACGCGCGCGATCCCGCATCGGGCTCGCGCTCGCGGGCGGCGGCCCGCTCGGCGGCATCTACGAGATCGGCGCGCTGCTCGCGCTCGCCGACTCGCTCGAGGGCCTCGACCTCAACGAGCTCGAGGTCTACGTCGGCGTGTCGTCGGGCGGCTTCGTCGCCGCCGCGCTGGCGAACGGCATCTCGCCGGCGCAGATGTACCGGCTGTTCATCGACGACGGCGCCGAGGCCGCGCTCAAGCCCGAGATCTTCCTGAAGCCCGCGTTCGGCGAGTTCCGCCGGCGCGCCGCCGTGTTCCCGGGCCTCGCGTGGCGGGCGACCAGCGAGTACCTGCGCGACCCGTTCCGCCGCGGCGTGATGCGCAGCTTCTCGACGCTGTCGCGCGCGGTGCCGACCGGGATGTTCGACAACGGCGCGATCGACGCCTTCCTCTCGCGCGTATTCTCGGCGAAGGGCCGCACCAACGACTTCCGCGAGCTCGAGCACAAGCTGTTCCTGGTCGCGACCAACCTCGACACCGGGCTCTCGGTGACCTTCGGCAAGCCCGGCCACGACCACGTGCCGATCTCGCGCGCGATCGAGGCGTCGAGCGCGCTGCCCGGCCTGTTCCCGCCGGTCGAGATCGACCGCGAGCACTACGTCGACGGCGCGCTCAACAAGACGCTGCACGCGTCGGTCGCGCTCGACGAGGGCATCGGCCTCTTGCTCTGCGTGAACCCGCTCGTGCCCTTCGATGCGTCGGGCGCCTCGCGCCGCGGCCGGCTCACCGTCGAGAAGCTCAACCACGGCGGCCTGCCGCTCGTGCTCTCGCAGACTTTCCGCGCGGTGATCCACTCGCGCATGAAGGTCGGCATGGAGAAGTACCGGCGCCAGTACCCGCACGCCGACGTCGTGCTCTTCGAGCCGGACCGCGAGGACGCCGACATGTTCTTCGCGAACATCTTCAGCTATTCGCAGCGCAAGCGCCTCTGCTCGACCGCGTTCGCGACGACGCGCTACAACCTGCGCGTCCGCGCGCCGATGCTGAAGGCCACGCTCGCGCGCCACGGCATCGCGATCCGCGAGGACCGCCTCGCGGACTCGACGCGCGACGTCCGCGCCGCGCTCGTCGACCCGAGGCCGATACGCGCCGACCCGGGCGCGAGGCGGTCGGTGAAGACGACCGCGCGCGAGCTCGCGCACACGCTCGACCAGCTCGAGCGCTGGATGCGCGCCCGCGCGGCGCAGCGCGCCTAGGCCTGCGGGTCGGCCCGAAGGCCGACCTGCGGGTTTCGCGCCGGCCACGCCGGCGCTACACTGCGCCTCTCCCCGGGACCCCGACATGGCCGAGAAGAAACGGCCGCGCCGCACGCGCGAGCGCATCCTCGAGACCGCGCTCGCGCTGTTCAACCGCGACGGCGAGCCGTCGGTCACGACGGCGCACATCGCCGACGAGATGAACATCAGCCCGGGCAACCTCTACTACCACTTCGGCAACAAGGACGAGATCATCGGCGAGCTGTACGCCGCCTACGAGCGCGACGTCCTGCCGCTGTTCGCGTCGCCGCCCGACCGCGCGCCGGACGTCGAGGACCTGTGGCTCATGCTCCACCTGCTGTTCGAGCGGATGTGGGCATACCGGTTCCTGTTCCGCGACCTCGACGAGCTCGCGTCGCGCAGCCGGCGGCTCGCGTCGCGCTTCGCCGAGCTGGTCCGCCGGGGCGAAACCACCGTGATAGAGTTGTGTCGCGGCATGGTCGCGGCCGGCGCGATGCACGCGAGCGAGCGCGAGATCGCGGCGCTCGCGCGCAACGTCGCCGTCGTCGCGACGTACTCGCTCTCGTTCCAGCGCATCGAGGCGCCCGCGATCGACGCGCCCCGACTCGACCACGCCGCCTACCACGTACTCGCGCTCGTCGCGCCCTTCATGTCCGGCGACGCGCGCGCGCTGATCGAGCGGCTCGGCGACCAGTATCTCTGACGGACCGTAACGGGGGAATCGTCATGGCGAGGAAGTGGGCGAAGTTTCCGTACCCGGACAAGGCGATCGACCGGGACGACGCCGGCGTCAGGAAGGCCTGGGCGCGATTGCACCGCGGCGACGCGGAAGCCCCGCCCAAGGACGCCGCCGTGCTCGCGGCGTGGACGGCGTTCCACGCCGGGCGCTTCGCCGACGCGGTCGAGGCTGGCCTCGCCGCCGGAGGCGCGGGCGTCAATGCCGCCGTGAAGGCGCAGGTCGTGTACGCCACCTACCTCGAGAAGAGCGAGAAGGCGAAGGTCGCGCTCTACGAGGAGGCGGCGGGCTGGGCCGAGGAGCGCCGCGCGAAGGCGCCGAAGGACGCCAACGCGCACTACCTCTACGCGTACGCGCTCGGCCGCTACGGCCAGGGCATCTCGGTCGCGAAGGCGCTCGCGCAGGGCTTCGGCGGCAAGATCAAGGAAGCGCTGACGACCGCGATCAAGCTCGAGCCGAAGCACGCCGACGCGCACATCGCGTACGGCGCCTACCAGGCCGAGGTGATCGACAAGGTCGGCGGCATCGTCGCGGGCGTCACCTACGGCGCGAAGAAGGACTCGGCCGTCGAGCACTTCGAGAAGGCGATCAAGCTCAACCCCGACTCCGCGATCGCGCGCATCGAGTACGCGAACGGGCTGCTGCTGCTCTACGGGAAGGGCAAGATCGCCGAGGCCGAGAAGCTCTACCAGGCGGCGGCGAAGATCCCGCCCGCCGACGCGATGGAACGCCTCGACGTCGAGCACGCGAAGGCCGAGCTCGAGTGAGCCGCACCGGTCACCCGCGGTAGCGCGTCGCCATCGTCGAGTCATTGACCTGGCACGCGTAGTCCGCGTAGCCGGGGATGCGGCCGCCGCGCTCGCCGTACCGGTTCCCGGCGAAGCCGCGCTCGACGTGCGTGAACGGCAGCGTCACCTCGGCGAGCGCCCGCGTCAGCGTGTCGAGGCCGCGCGAGGCGACCTCGTCCATCGCGCCGAACTGGTCGTCGACGATCACCTGCAGCCCCGGCTCGGGCACGTTGTAGTGCGGGCACCAGAACGCGGTCCATCCCGCGTCGATACCGTTGATGCGGTCGACGATCTTGCGCGAGAGCAGGAACGCGTCGGACTCGACGTGCACGATCTTCGTGCAGTCGTACGCGCGCGCGATCGCGAGCGAGCGGAGGAAGCTGCGCCACCAGCCGCGATGGCCTCGCAGGCCGACGCGGCCCTCGTGCGTCGCGAACCGGAACAGGAACGCCGCCGGTCCCGCGGGCAGCGCCGGCGGCAAGTCGCCGATCACCCGGACGTCGGGATCGTCGGGCACGTACGGCGAGGCGTCGTCGATCACGAACACCGCCTCGCGCCGGATCGGGAGCGGCAGGTGGTGGTCGAGCCATCGGCGCGGCCGCGCGCGCCAGACGACCTCGTCCTTGCAGTACGACGTGCAGAACAGCAGCGTCTTGCGGTCGGCGGCCAATCGCGGTTCTAGTGCCCTAAGCCGAGCGCGCGCTCGACCTGCCCCGGGTCGAGGTCGCCCTCGAAGCCCCATGGGCACATGAGGGCGGTGAGCACGAGCGACTCGAACTCGCGCCCGAAGCGTTCGATGACGCGGCCCGGGTCCGGGCACAGGCCCTTGTCGGCGATGAGCCCGAACTGCACCTTGCCGTCGTACGAGAGGACCGACACGCCCATGCCGATGTCGCCCGACTGCGGCACCCAGAACATCAGGCTGTCGATGCGCGCGCCGCCGAACCAAAGCGGCTGCTGCGGCCCCGGCACGTTGGTCATCACGGCCGTCGCGTTGCGCGCGAGGATCGACAGCAGCGTCTCCTGCAGCATCCGCGGGCCCGCGCCCATCGCCGCGAGGATGCCGAGCGCGAGCACCGGCTGGTAGCTCCCCTTCAGCGCGACCATGTTGTCGCGCACCGCGTAGAGGCGCTCGACCGGATTGCGGATGCCGATCGGCAGGTCGAGGAAGACGAGCCCGAACTGGTTGCCGAGCTTGTAGGCCTTCTCGATCGGGCGCAGGTTCACCGGCACGAGCGCTCGCATCACGACGCCGTCGGTGGCGTCGCCCTTGTCGCGCAGGTAGTGACCGAGCGCGCCGGCGACGCTGGAGAGAAGCACGTCGTTCACCGAGGCGCCGAGCGCGCGGCCGATCGTCTTGACCTCGTCGAGCGGGATCGGGTCGGCCCACGCGACGCGCTTCGCCGCGCCCGGCTTGCCCTTGAACCGCGTCGGCGAATCCTGCTCCATCAGCGTGAGCTTCGCGATCTCGGCGGTGATCGCGCTCCCCTGGTTCGCGAGCTCGATCGCCTTCGACGGATCGGTCCACAGCTCGACGCCCTTCTCGACCAGCGTGCCGCCGATCTTGCGCGCGGCGTCGAGCACGCCGGCGAACGGCTGCATCAGCTGCGCGACCGGATCGTCGTCCGCCGGCGCGCGGCGCCGCGCGGGCGGCTCGAACGGCATCGCCGGCGGCCCGTGCGCCGACGCGTCGGTCATCGACAGCATCACGCGCACGAGCGCGATGCCGTCCGCGTAGCAGTGGTGGATGCGCATGATCACCGCGCTTCCGCCGTCGAGGTTGTCCACGAGCTGGAACTGCCAGCGCGGATGCGCGGGATCGAGCGCGTTCGTCGCGAGGCGCGAGACGAGCGCCTGAAGCTCGCGGCGGCCTGCGGGCGCCGGCAGCGCCGTGTGCACGACGTGCCGGTCGAGGTCGAAGTCGCGCGCGGTCTCCCAGAACGCCATCCCCGCGGCCTCGACCGGCCGCTGGCGGAACCGGCGGAACACGAGGAAGCGCTGCTCGACCAGCGCCTTCAGCCGATCGATCGACAGGCGCTCGCGGAACAGCAGCACGCCCGTGATCATCATCAGGTTGTGCGGCCGGTCCATCCGCAGCCAGGCGGTGTCGACCGCGGAGACCTTCTCGCGCCGGGACGTCGCGGCCATCGGGCGTGGGGACCGGAGGGGCGTGGGAGCGGATCGGGCGCGGGCGCCTGTTCGTTGCGGGCGCTTTCGCGTTCGCGCTAAAGTAGCACGAAACCCCGCGATTCCGAGGGGCGCGATCCGGAGGAGACCCGTCGATGGCCGCCGCGAAGAAGGACGACCTGAAGGGCAAGTTCGAGGCCGCGGCCGCCGCCGCGAAGCAGACGAAGAAGAAGCCCGACAACGCCACGCTGCTCAAGCTCTACTCGTACTACAAGCAGGCGACCGAGGGCGACGTCAAGGGCGATCGCCCCGGCGGCTTCGACTTCGTCGGCGGCGCGAAGCACGACGCGTGGTCCAAGCTCAAGGGCATGAGCAAGGACGACGCGATGACGAACTACATCAAGCAGGTCGACAAGCTCAATCGGGAGTAGCGGGGTCGCTGCGCGCGACGAGGGGCCCCATGCGAAGCATGGGGATCGGCGCGCGCGCGGGAGCGATCCCCGCAGCGGCCGACACGCAGGCGCTGCACTTCGCGCGGACGATCCAAGGAGGCCGCGAGGCGGCGCTCCACCGGGCCGCCCCTCACCCCGACCCTCTCCCCGCTGTCGCAAGGCGAGGGCCGGG
>JBGAHH010000130.1:0-7292 GCA_044226265.1 Casimicrobiaceae bacterium
GGCCTCGAGCGGATGAGCATGTACCTGCAGGACGTCGAGTCGGTGTACGACCTCGCGTACACCGACACGATGAAGTACGGCGACGTGTTCCTGCAGAACGAGGTCGAGCAGACGACCTACGCGCTCGACGCCTCCGACGCGGAGAAGCTGTTCGGCCAGTTCGCGCTGTTCGAGGGCGAGGCGAAGCGCCTGCTCGCCGCCGCGCTGCCGCTGCCCGGCTACGAGATGATCCTCAAGGCCGCGCACACGTTCAACCTGCTCGACGCGCGCGGCGCGATCTCGGTGACCGAGCGCGCCGGCTACATCGGCCGCATCCGCGCGCTGTCGCGCCTCGTCGCGACCGCATACGTCGAATCGCGCCGGAAGCTCGACTTCCCGATGGTGCCGGAGCGCGCGCGCGCGGCGATGCCCGAGCGCTACCTGAAGGCGGCCGAAGCATGAGCGCCGGGCGAGCGCTGCTCGTCGAGCTGTTCACCGAGGAGCTGCCGCCGAAGGCGCTCGCGACGCTCGGCAAGGCGTTCGCGCACGACCTCGTGGGCGAGCTGGTCCGGCGCGGGTTCGTCCACGAGGGGATCCACTACGAGTCGTTCGCCACGCCCAGGCGCCTGGCGGTGTCGATCCCCCGCGTGCTCGCCGAGGCGCCCGACAGCGAAGTCGTCCAGAAGCTGATGCCGGCGAAGGTCGCCTTCGCCGCGGACGGATCGCCGACCGAGGCGCTGCGGAAGAAGCTCTCGGCGCTGGGGCGCGGCCACCTCGCGACCGCCGGCGCGGAGGCGCGCGACGGGCCGGACCATCGCTATACCGCGTCGGACGGCAAGGCGGACTACGTCTACCTGCGCAGCCTCGTGAAGGGGCAGCTGCTCTCGCGCGGGCTCCAGGAGGCGCTGGACGACGCGATCGCGAAGCTGCCGATCCCGAAGGTGATGGGCTATGCGGCGGGCGGCTACTGGAACGACGAGAAGTTCGTGCGCCCGGCGCACGGGCTGGTCGCGCTGCACGGCGCGGACGTCGTCCCGGTGCGGGCGCTGGGGCTCGACGCCGGCCGCGCGACCCGCGGCCACCGGTTCCTGTCGCACAAGCCGGTCGAGCTCGCCACCGCGGACGCCTACGCGCCGGCGCTCGAGGCCGAGGGCAAGGTGATCCCGTCGTTCGCCGCGCGCCGCGCCGCGATCGCGCGGGGGATCGAGCACGCCGCGCAGGGCGACCGCCCGGTCGCGCCCGAGGCGCTGCTCGACGAGGTGACGTCGCTCGTCGAGTGGCCGGTGGTCTACGCGGGCACGTTCGATCCGGCGTTCCTCGCGGTGCCGCAGGAGTGCCTGATCCTGACGATGCAGCAGAACCAGAAGTACTTCGCGCTGACCGACGCGCACGGGAAGATGCGCGCGCGGTTCCTCGTCGTCTCGAACCTCGAGACGCGCGACCCCTCCGCGATCGTCGCCGGCAACGAGCGCGTGCTGCGCGCGCGGCTCGCCGACGCGAAGTTCTTCTTCGACCAGGACCGCAGGCAGCGGCTCGACGCACGGCTGCCGAAGCTCGCGTCGGTCGTCTACCACCAGAAGCTCGGGACGCAGGCGGCCCGCGTCGAGCGGCTGCGCTTCCTCGCGCGCGCGTTCGCGCCCCGCGTCGGCGCCGACCCCTCGCTCGCCGACCGCGCCGCCGAGCTCGCGAAGGCGGACCTCGTCACCGACATGGTCGGCGAGTTCCCGGAGCTGCAGGGCACGATGGGACGCTACTACGCGACGCACGACGGCGAGGCGCCCGCCGTGGCCGACGCGATCGCGCAGCACTACTGGCCGCGGTTCGCCGGCGACGCGCTGCCCGAGGGCCCGGTCGCGCAGGCCGTGGCGCTCGCCGACAAGCTCGAGGCGCTCGCCGGGCTGTTCGGCGTGGGCCAGACGCCGACCGGCGACAAGGATCCGTTCGGGCTCCGGCGCGCGGCGCTGGGCGTCGTCCGCATCCTCGTCGAGAAGAAGCTCGCGCTTCCGCTTTCGGAGGCGATCGCGCGCGCCTTCGACGCTTTCGGCGCGGTGCCCGGCGTCAAGCCCTCGGTCGCCGAGCTCGAGGCGTTCGTGCTCGACCGGCTGCGCGGCTACCTGCGCGAGCTCGGCGGCACCGCGAACCAGGTCGAGGCGCTGATCGCGCAGCGCCCGGAGACGCTCGCGTCGCTGCCCGAGCGGCTCGCCGCGGTGCAGGCGTTCGAGGCGCTGCCCGAGGCGGCCGCGCTCGCGGCCGCGAACAAGCGCATCGTGAACATCCTGCGCAAGTCCGGCGCCGAGGCCGCCGCCGCGGTCGATCGCGCGCGCCTCGCCGACGGTGCCGAGCACGACCTGTACCTGGCGTTCCAGAAGCTCGAGCCGGCGGTCGCGGCGAGCTGCGACGCCGGCGACTACGCGACGGCGCTCAAGTCGCTCGCCTCCGCGAAGCCGGTCGTCGACCGCTACTTCGACGAGGTCATGGTGATGGCCGACGACCCGGCGGTGCGCGCGAACCGGCTCGCGCTCCTGTCCGGCGTCGCCGGCACGATGAACCGGGTCGCCGACCTCTCCAAACTCTAGTTGCCCCGTCGCGCCCGCCGTTTTGTTGCGCCGGCCGCGCCGCCGGGCCGCCGCAAGGCCCGTCCGGCCCCCGGGCGCTCGCCTTCGCCGCCGGTTTCTCGCTAGAGTTACGCCCGTGGTCCAGTTCGCCAACGAGACCGTCGCCCCGACGCGCACCGCGCGGCTCGTCATCCTCGACCGCGACGGCGTCGTCAACCACGACAGCGACCAGTTCATCAAGACGCCCGACGAGTGGCGGCCGATCCCCGGCAGCCTCGAGGCGATCGCGCGGCTGACCCACGCCGGCGTCCGCGTCGCGGTGTGCACGAACCAGTCGGGCATCGGCCGCGGGCTGTTCGACATGGCGACGCTGAACGCGATCCACAACCGGATGCACCGCGCGCTCTCGCAGATCGGCGGACGCGTCGACGCGGTGTTCTTCTGCCCGCACACCGCGGACGCGCGCTGCGAGTGCCGCAAGCCGCAGCCCGCGATGCTCGTGGAAGCCGGGCGCCGCTTCGGCGTCGACCTCGCCACGGTGCCCTGCGTCGGCGACAGCCTGCGCGACCTCGATGCCGCGCAGGCGGCCGGCGCGCAGCCGATCCTCGTGCTGACCGGCAAGGGCGAGAAGACGCTGCGCGACGGAGGCTTCCCGAAGTCGACGATGATCTTCCCGGACCTCGCGTTCGCGGCCTCGGCGCTCCTCGCCGGCGACGGATGAGCGCCATCGAGACCCTTCGCGGCGCCGTCCTGCTCGCGTTCCAGGCGGTGATCACGCCGCTCTACGCCGCGGCGATGCTCGCGACGTTCTGGCTGCCGCCGGTCCCCCGCTACCGGATCGCCGCGAGCTGGTGCCGCGTCGTGCTCTGGGGCGCGCGGACGTTCTGCGGCGTGCGCTGGCGCGTCGTCGGCGCCGAGCACCTGCCGTCGACGCCGCACGTCGTGATGTCGAAGCACAGCTCGACCTGGGAGACGCTCGCGCTCAATCTCTACCTCCCGCCGCTCGCCTTCGTCGCGAAGAAGGAGCTCCTGAAGATCCCGTTCTTCGGCTGGGGCTTCGCGCTCGCCTCGCCGATCACGATCGACCGGAGCAAGGGCACCGACGCGATGGAGCAGATCGCGGCGCAGGGGCGCGAGCGCTTCGCGCAGGGGTTCTGGATCGTCGTCTACCCGGAAGGCACGCGCATCCGCGCGGGCACGCGCGCCAAGTACAAGACCGGCGGCGCGCGACTCGCCGCCGCGCTCGACGTGCCGATCCTGCCGGTCGCGCACAATGCGGGCTGGCTGTGGCCGAAGGGCGCGCTGGGCAAGCACCCCGGCGAGATCACGATGGTGTTCGGCGCGCCGATCGCGCCGCGCGGCCGTGACCCGGCCGCGCTCACCGCGGAGGTCGAGGAGTGGATCGAGGGCGAGGTCGCAAGACTGGGCGCTCCGGCCTGACCGGGCGCCCGTCGGGCAAGGGCGAGGGCGCGTCGTCCGCGCGCCGCATCGCGCTCGCCGGCCAGTCCGTCGACTACAGGCTCTTCCGCGCCCGCCGCCGGACGATCGGCATGGCGGTGGACCTGGACGGGCTCACCGTCCGCGCGCCGCGCTGGGTGACGCTGCGCGAGATCGAGGAGGCGCTGACCGAGCGGGCGCTCTGGATCGTCCGCACGCTCGCCGAGTGGCGCTCCCGCCAGCGCGACGTGCTGCCGCGCGAATGGCGCACCGGCGCCCCGATCCTCTACCTCGGCGCCGAGCTCCGGCTCGCGGTGTTCCCGTCGCGCACGACGCTGGTCCGTCCCGACATGTTCGACCTGACCGTGCTGCATCCGGACGCGCACGACGAGCGCGCCGTCGCCGACACCGTCTCGCGCTGGCTGCGCGACGAGGCGGCCAAGCGCGTGCTTCCGCGCGCGGCCCACTACGCGAAGCACGTCGCCGCGACGCCGCCGCCGGTGCGCCTGTCGAACGCGCGCAGCGAGTGGGGGAGCTGCAACCACAAGGGCGAGATCCGGCTCAACTGGCGCCTGATCCAGCTGCCGCCCGCGCTCGCCGACTACGTCGTCGCGCACGAGGTCGCGCACCTGGTGGAGCTCAACCACTCGCGGAAGTTCTGGGCGCTCGTCGAGGCGCTCCTGCCCGGCCACGACGCGCACCGCAAGGAGCTCGAGGACTGGACGGCGCTGCTGGCCGCGTGAGCTCACGCGCGAAGCGCGAGGGCCCGCCAAGCCGAAAGGCGTAGATAGGGTGTCGTAGATAGGCATTGGCGCTTCGCCGACGCGCTAGGTGGCGACACCGATGCGTCGAAGGACTCGCGCTCCCGGTTCGTCGAGTCGGATTGCGCAACGCCGGGTTGCCTCGCCGTCCCGCAGAACCGGCGGCCAAACCCTATCTACGACACCATATCTACGCCTTTCGGCTCGGCTCCCCCTCCGCTCGAAGCTCGAGCGAAACGTCCACCCCCGCCTGCTCCTTCAGGATCTCGGCGAGCGCCTCGCCGAGCTCCCGGCCGCCGCGGGTGTCGCGCCAGCGGCCGCCGTCGGCGCGGAAGTGGAAGCCGCCGCGCCGCGCAGCGACCCAGATCTCGCGGTTCGGCGCGTGCCGGTTCACGATGACCTTGCCGCCGTCCTCGCAGGCGATCTCGAGGATGCCGTCGACCAGGCTCCAGTCGACGTCGGCGTCGGACGCGTCGAGCGCGCGGTCGAGCGCCGCGCCGATCGCGGCGAGCGTCGCGTCGGCCGCGGCGAGGAAGTCGCCGTCCGCGCTCACGGGGCGAAACCGGCCGGGAGGGTGCGTGCTACCATCGAACGCGATGTTACGCGAACGCCGCCGCGCTCCGCGCATCGTGCGCCGCCAGGCGGCGCTGGCCGTCGCCGCGCTCGCGCTCGCGACGGCCGCCGGGTGCGGCATCAAGGGCCCGCTCAAGCGCGTCGACGCGACGCCCGCGCAGGCGGCGCCCGCTCCCGCGACGCCGGCCGCGCCCGCGGATCCCGCGAAGCCGCGGCTCCCATGACCCCGTTCGAGCTGCGCGACGGCGAGCTCCACGCCGAGCGCGTCCGGCTGGCGTCGATCGCCGAGCGGTTCGGCACGCCCTGCTACGTCTACTCTCGCGCAGCGCTGGAAGGCGCGTTCCGCGCGCTCGACGGCGCCCTCGACGGGCTGCCGCGCCTCGTCTGCTACGCGGTGAAGGCGAACCCGAGCCTCGCGGTCCTCGACCTGTTCGCGCGGCTCGGCGGCGGCTTCGACATCGTGTCGGGCGGCGAGCTCGCGCGCGTGATCGCGGCGGGCGGCGATCCCGGGCGGACGGTGTTCTCGGGCGTCGGAAAATCCGCCGCCGAGATGCGGGCGGCGCTCGACGCCGGGATCCTCTGCTTCAACGTCGAATCGGAAGCGGAGCTCGAGCGCCTCGACGCCGTCGCGCGCGAGCGCGGCGCCCGCGCGCCGGTCAGCTTCCGGGTGAACCCGGACGTCGACCCCCGGACGCATCCGTACATCTCGACCGGCCTCAAGGAGAGCAAGTTCGGCATTCCGTACGAGGACGCGCCGCGGCTCTACCGGCGGGCGGCGGCGATGGACGGCATCGCGATCCGCGGCATCGACATGCACATCGGTTCGCAGGTGACCGAGCTCGGCCCCTACCGCGACGCCGCGTCGAAGCTCATCGCGCTGGTCGACCGCCTGGCGGCCGACGGCCTCCGTCTCGAGCACGTCGACGTCGGCGGCGGGCTCGGCGTGCGCTACCGCGACGAGACGCCGGTGCCCGTCGCCGAGTACGCGTCCCTCCTGCGCGGGCTGTTCGCGGGTCGGCGGGAGACGCTGGTGCTCGAGCCGGGGCGCTGGCTCGTCGCGAACGCCGGCGTGCTGCTGACGCGCGTCGAGTACCTGAAGCGCGGTCCCGCGAAGCGGTTCGCGATCGTCGACGCGGCGATGAACGACCTGATCCGTCCGGCGCTCTACGAGGCCTGGCACGCGGTCGAGCCGGTGCGCCCGCGCCCGACGCCCGCGGAGCGCTGGGACGTCGTCGGGCCGGTGTGCGAGAGCGCGGATTTCCTCGCGCTCGATCGCGATCTCGCGCTCGCGCCCGGCGATCTCCTCGCGATCCGGTCCGCCGGTGCGTACGCGATGGCGATGAGCTCGAACTACAACGCCCGCCCCCGGGCGGCCGAAGTGATGGTCGACGGCGACCGCGCGCATCTCGTGCGGCGGCGCGAATCCGTCGCCGAACTCTTCGCCGCGGAGTCGACGATTCCGCGCTGAAAGGCGCGCAAGACGGGTGTGCGCGGACGCAACAGCGGCGCGCCGACGCGTTACCAGAGCCGCGGGTTTCTTGCAAATCGTTGAAACTTGGCTAGAATGCAGGCAGCAGGTGCCATGGGTTTTGTCAAGAGGTCCGTCAACCGGACGACACCTGCCGAGAAGCAGCACATAACATCCAGCAACTCAGACAGGAGAAAACGATGTTGGCAGACATGATGTCGATGATGGCGCCGGCGGCTGCGTCGCCCGCGCCGAAGAAACGCAAGGCGGCGAAGCGCAAGACGGCCAAGAAGGCGAAGGCGGCCCCGAAGCGCAAGGCGAAGAAGGCCACGAAGAAGAAGGCCACCAAGCGCAAGGCCAAGAAGGCCACCAAGCGCAAGGCCACCAAGCGCAAGGCCAAGAAGGCCACGAAGAAGAAGGCCACCAAGCGCAAGGCCAAGAAGGCCACCAAGCGCAAGGCGAAGAGGAAGGCCGGCAAGAAGAAGTAAGGCCAGAAGGCCTCGAATGTCCGCCGCAAGC
>JBGAHH010000131.1:0-7271 GCA_044226265.1 Casimicrobiaceae bacterium
GGCGTCCATCGAGAGCGCCGGGCCGTCGAAGCCCTCGTACACGCGCTCGGCCGTCGCGTCGCGTCCCGCGGCGCCCCAGGCGACGTAGATCGGCAGGAAGTGCTCCTCCGACGGATGCGCGCGCGCGCCGCCGGGGCCGCGCTCGCGGTAGGCGAGCAGCGCGTCGTCGTCGCGCTTCGCGAGCGTGTCGTGCAGCCAGCTCGCGAACGACGCGGCGTACGGCAGCGGCGCGCTCGCGCCGCGGTTGCCGATCCAGTCGCGCAGGTTGTGCGTGACGTGGCCCGAGCCGATCACGAGCACGCCTTCGCGCGTCAGCGGCGCGAGCGCGCGGCCGACGGCGAGGTGGTGCGCGGTGTCGCGGCCGGTCTGCACCGCGAGCTGCGCGACCGGCAGGTCGTGCGCCGGATACATGTGCATCATCGGGACCCACGCGCCGTGGTCGAGGCCGCGGCAGCCGTCCTGGCCCGCCGTGATGCCCGCGGCCTTCAGCAGCTCGACGACGCGCGACGCGAGCGCGGGCGCGCCCGGCGCGGGATAGCGCAGACGGTAGAGCGCGTCGGGGAAGCCGCCGAAGTCGTGGATCGTCTCCGGCTTCGCGTTCGCGGTGACCATCGGCATCCCGGTTTCCCAGTGCGCCGACACCATCAGCACCGCGCGCGGACGCGGCAGCGCGTCGGCGATGGCGCGCCACGCGGCGCCCGGGCTCCCCGGATCGACGGCGCGCATCGGCGAGCCGTGCGAAAGGAACAGCGTCGGAAGCGTCGGAAGGGTGGCGGCGGTCATGGTCTGGATCGATCGGGAGAGCGGGCCGGGCCCCCGACGTTCAATCGGGGGCGCCGGCCCGGCGGGCTCACGCGGGTTGCTTGACGCCGCGCTCGGCGGCGATGGCGGCCTTCACGGCCGGACGCTCGTCGACGCGCTTCATCCACGCGGCGACGTGCGGGAACGCGGACAGGTCGACCTTCAGCATCGGCGCCCAGCGCGTGACCGCGTACAGGTACGCATCGGCGACGGTGAACGCGTTGCCGTTGAGGAAAGGCGTCTTCGCGAGCTGCGCCTCGACGATCGCGTAGCGCTTGTGCAGCCTGTCGACGATCGACGCGCGCACGTCGTCGGCCGGGTGGTGCCACAGCGGGCCGTAGCCCTTGTGGATCTCGGTGGCGACGTAGTTGAGCCACTCCATCAGCTTGTAGCGCTCGAGCGTGCCGAACACCGGCGCGAGCGATCCGGGCTTGCGGTCGGCGATGTACTGCAGCAGCGTCGCGACCTCGGTGAGCTTCGTGCCGTCGTCGAGCTCGATGGCGGGCACGTAGCCCTTCGGGTTGATCCGGTGGTAGTCGCTGCCGTCGGCGAGCTTGTGCGTCTTGAGGTCGACGCGGACGAGCTCGGCGGCGACGCCGTTCTCCTGGATCGCGATGTGGGGCGCGAGCGAGCAGGCGCCGGGCGAGTAGTAGAGCTTCATGCTGTCATCCTCCTCGGATTTCGTGCGTGGGGGAATCGGTAAGGGTCGCGCGCCGTCCGGCGCGATGCTGCCGGACGGCGCCGATCGCGGACGTCGGGGTCAGGCGGTCGCGACGCGGGGCGCCGGGCTGGCGGAGCCGATCGCGTACCGGCCTTCGCCCAGGAGCGCCACGGCGATCGCGACGAAGCCCAGGAACGCCGAGTATTCCCAGCCGCCGCCGGCCGAGCTGAACAGCCAGCCGTTCGGGATGTGCGGGAGCGCCGAGCCGAACAGGATCGGGACGACCGCCGCGGCGAACAGGCGGGTGCGCCAGCCGACGATGACCGCGATGCCGCCGACGAGCTCGGCGGCGATCACGACGTAGGCGAGCGGGCCGGGCAGGCCGATCTTCTCGAAGAAGGCGGCGGTGCCGGCGGGCGTGAACACGACGAGCTTCAACAGCCCGTGCGCGACGAGGACGGTGCCGAGCGTGAGCCGCAGCACCAGCGCGGCGAGGTCGATCCTGCGGTCGTTCATGACGGTCTCCTGGGTCGGGGGTAGGCGGCGGGGGTGCCGCGGTGATCGAATGGTGAGCCTTGCCATGAGAGAGATAAACGGTCTTTGAATTGATAGATTATTGCGAAATATGCAATAATAATTCGATGGACCGTTTCCAGGCGATCCACGCGTTCGTGGCGGTGGTCGAGGCCGGCAGCTTCGCGAAGGCGGCCGAGAAGCTCGACCAGTCGGTGTCCGCGGTGTCGCGGCACGTCGCGGACCTCGAGCAGCATCTCGACGCGCGCCTCCTCAACCGCACGACGCGGCGGCTGTCGCTGACCGAGGCGGGCCGCGCGTTCCACGAGCGCGCGGTGCAGCTCCTCGCGGACCTCGAGGAGGCCGAGCAGGGCGCGAGCGCGGGCGGCATCACGCCGCGGGGGACGCTCAAGCTCACCGCGCCGATCACCTACGGGACGCGCGTGCTCGCGCCGCTCATCGCCGCGTTCGCCGCGAAGCACGACCAGGTGCGCGTCGACGTCGACCTCTCCGACCGCATCGTCGACCTGGTCGACGAGGGCTTCGACCTCGCGGTGCGCATCGGCGAGATCCGCAGCCAGTTCCTCGTCGCGCGGCGCATCGGCGCGACGGCGCTCCTGTGCTGCGCGTCGCCGGACTACCTGAAGCGCCACGGCACGCCGCGCACGCCGGACGAGCTCGCGCGCCACCTTTGCCTCACCTACGAATACGCGGCGGCGCGCCACCAGTGGCGCTTCGTCGGCGCCGACGGCCGCGAGGAGGTCGTCCGGATCGGAGGCCCGCTGCACGCGAACAACGGCCGCATGCTCGCGGCGCTCGCCGTCGAGGGCGCCGGCATCGTCTGCGAGCCCGACTTCATCCTCGGGCCCGACGTCGACCGGGGCGCGCTCGTGCCGATCCTCGCGGACTGGTCGATCGCCACGATCCCGATCCACGCCGCGTACCCGTCGCGGCGCCACCTGTCCGCGAAGGTGCGCGCGTTCGTCGACTTCCTCGTCGATCGGCTGGGAGCGGCGCCTGGCGCGGCGGCCTGAGGGCCAGGTCGCGAACCCCAGGGGTCAGGTACGCCCGCGGACCCTGCGGGTCCGGGCGTGAGCGCGTCGCCGGATGCGTTCAGGGGTCAGGTACGCCCGCGGACCCTGCCGGTCCGGGGGCGAACCCGACCCCGGAAATGAGGTTGCAGCCGCGGGCCGCTCCACTGGAGCGGCGCGCGACTGCAACCCGAATCAGATTTGCTGCCCCGGCGCGAGGAGCGGGAGCGTCTCGGGATGGCGGCGCATGTACGCGCGCACGTACGAGCAGTACGGCGCGACGGCGAGCCCTTCGGCCTTCGCGTACGCGAGCGTCGCGGCGACGAGCTTGCCCGCGATGCCCCGGCCTTCGAGCGCGACGGGCACCTCGGTGTGGTGGACCTGCAGCACGTTGCCGACGCGGCGGTAATCGCAGCGCGCGAGCGCGCCGTCGATGACGGCCTCGAAACGGTGGGCGGCGGCGTTGTGGACGACGTCGATCGGAGGGGTCGTGGTCATGGCATCGAGTCGCCGCGCGAGAATTTCCGGCGGGATCGCGGGCGCGGGGCGCGCCCGGCGCCGTAAACTCGCGGCTTTCCGCGATTCTACGTCGACGCCATGGATGTCGTCTGCCTCGGGCACGCCGCGCTCGACCGCGTCTACACGGTCGACGCGATCCCGTCGACGCCGACCAAGCTCCGCGCGTCCTCGTACCGCGAGGTCGGCGGCGGGATGGCGGCCAACGCCGCCTGCGCGATCGCGCGGCTGGGCGGTCGAGTCGCGTTCTGGGGGCGCGCGGGCGACGACGCCGCGGGCGCCGCGATGGCGCAGGAGTTCGCGACCTACGGCGTCGACGCGACCGCGTTCCGGCGGCTGCCCGGCTGCCGCTCGTCGCAGTCGGCGATCGTCGTCGACGCTCGCGGCGAGCGCCTGATCGTCTCGCACCACGGCGACGTGCCCGACGACGCGTCGTGGCTGCCGCTCGCGACGCTGCGCGAGACGCGCGCGGTGCTCGCCGACGTGCGCTGGCCCGCAGGCGCGCGAGCGATGTTCGGCGCGGCGCGCGAGGCGGGCGTTCCGCGCGTGCTCGACGCGGACGTCGCCGACGGCGCCGTCATCGACGAGCTCCTGCGCCTCGCCGACCACGTCGTGTTCTCCGAGCACGGGCTCGCGCGCTGGGCGTCGCTGCCGGCGAAGGCGGGCGAGGCGGAGCGCCGCGCGGCGCTCGACCGTGCCTGGCACGCGATGCGCACGCGCGGCGAGGCGCACGCCTGCGCGGTGACCTGCGGCGAGGCGGGCTCGTGGTGGCTCACCGCGCAGGGCCCGCTGCACGTCGCGGCGCCGGAAGTCGACGCGGTCGACACGCTCGGCGCGGGCGACGTGTTCCACGGCGCCTACGCGCTGGCGCTCGCCGAAGGCCGCGGTGTGGAGGCCGCCGCGCGCTTCGCGACCGTCGCCGCCGCGATCAAGTGCACGCGCGAGGGCGGGCGATCCGGCTGCCCGACGCGCGCCGAGGTGGCGGCATTCGCGGCGCGGGGATGACGCGGACCCGTGGGGCGCGACCTATACTCGATCGCGCTGGCGCTGCTCGCGGTCCTGGTCCTGGCACTGGGGCGATGCGCTGCCGGAACGTGACCCTGCGCCCGACATGAACGACGCGACGTCGCCGTCCCCCGAGGCCTTCTCGAGCGTCCACACGCCGAGCTTCGTGCCGCTCCTCACGGAGCTGCGCGCGTCGCTGCTCGTCACGACGTTCCAGGCCAGCCGCCTGATCCTGATGCGGCCGACGAAGGCCGGCATCAACACGCACTTCTACGCGATGCCGAGGCCGATGGGGTTGGCGGCGGATCTCAATCGAATCTTCGTCGGCGCGCACCGCAGCGTGCACGAGTACCGCAACGTGCCGGCGGTCGCGCCGCGGCTCGACCCGCCGAACGCGAACGACGCGGTCTACCTGGTCCGCAACATCCACGTAACCGGCCACGTCGACATCCACGAGATGGCGTTCTCCGCGACCGAGTGCTGGTACGTGAACACGCTGTTCTCGTGCCTGTGCACGCTCGACAACGAGCACAGCTTCGTGCCGCGCTGGCGGCCGCGGTTCGTCTCGGGCTACGCGCCCGAGGACCGCTGCCACCTGAACGGCCTCGCGATGGGCGACGGCAAGCCGCGCTTCGTCACCGCGCTCGGGACGACCAACACGCGCGAGGGCTGGCGCGAGCGCAAGCGCGACGGCGGCGTCGTGATCGACGTCGAGTCGGGCGAGATCGTCGCGCGCGGCCTGTCGATGCCGCATTCGCCGCGCCTCTACCGCGGCCGGCTGTGGGTGCTCGAGTCGGGCAAGGGCGCGCTGTCGACCGTCGATCCGAACTCCGGCCGCGTCGAGACCTTCGTCCAGCTGCCGGGCTTCACGCGCGGGCTCGATTTCCTGGGGCCGGTCGCTTTCGTCGGGCTCTCGCAGCTGCGCAAGTCGAACCCGTTCACCGACATCCCGCTGACCGACCAGAATCCGGACCGCGCGAGCGGCGTCTGGGCGGTCAACGTCGAGACCGGCGCGACGATCGCGTTCCTGCGCTTCTCGGCCTCCGTCGAGGAGATCTTCGCCGTGCAGGCGCTGCCCGGCGCGCTTTCGCCGACGATCCTCGAGGAGCACGACGCGCTCCTCGACTCGAGCTGGGCGATACCCGATGCGCTGCTGCCCGAGGTCGAGCTCGACCGGCCCGCGGGCAGCGCGAGGAGCACGAACCCATGAGCGCGACCGAATCCCGCGACCGGCTGCCCGGCGGCTACACGATCGAGGTCGTGCTGGGCAACGTCGGGCCGTCGTTGCGCGACGAGGTCGTCGGCATGTGGGTGTCCGAGAACGCGCTTCCCGCCGCCGAGGCGCGAAGGCGCGCGGGCGAGCTCGTCGCGATCGCGCGTGCAGCCGACGGCGAGATCGCCGCCGTCAACACCGCGTACGTCGCGCCGCTCGGCGACTCGTCGACGCGCTACTGGTTCTACCGGACGTTCGTGCGGCCGGCGCACCGGACCGCGTGGGCGCTCGTGCCGGCGCTGTTCGAGCGCGCGGTGCCGGCGCTGCGCGCGCATCCGCACGGCGAATCGCCCGTCGGCATCGCCGCGGTGATCGAGAACCCGGAGCTCGCGCGCCCGGGCGCCCGCGAGGAAATCGCGCGCGCGGGCCTCCATCGCGTCGGGCTCGACGCCTCGGGGCGCGACGTATGGTGCCTGCGTTTCGACGGCGCGATGCCGGAACGCCCGCCGGGGCTGAGCGACCCGGGCTGACCCTTGCTCGCCGTCCCGGCTGTTGCGATCGCGCGACGGCTGGCGCAGCAACACGGCGGGCGACCTTGAGTCGCGCGCGCGGCGATGCCTACAATCGCGTCATTCGGCCAGGTGTCGCGGGGGCCGGCGCCCGCGATCGCGGTCGGCCGGTGCGACGCAGGGCGGCGTCTCCAGGGGGGGCCCGATGGCGGCAACATCCCGCAAGTCCGCGCAGCGCTCGCGCGCGCGCTTCCTCGTCCGCCCGCTGTTCGCCGCGCTCGTCGCGTCGGGCATCGTGGCGCCGGCGCAAGGCGCGACGATCGTCGTCACGGACGGCGGCGACGCCGGGACCGGATCGACCTGCACGGTGAGGCAGGCCATCGACTCGATCAGCGTCGGCTTCACGATCGGCGCCTGCGTCAACAGCGGCGACCCATTCGGAACGAACAACACCGTCGACCTCACGCTCCAGACCGGGACGATCACCTTGACCGGCGGGAGCCTGGGGGCTGGCGTGCCGATGTTGGTGAAGGGCCCCGGCCCCGCGCAGCTCACGATCTCGGGCGCCGGCGCGGATCGCGTGTTCCAGGTGTCGAGCGTCGTGCCCCAGGTCGCCCTGGACGGGGTCACATTCGCGAACGGGACGTCGCAGGGACGGGGGGGCTGCATCTACGCCTTGGCCACGGAGGTGTTCCTAACGAATGCCGTGGTCACCGGTTGCAAGGCGACCGACGATCCCACGTCCATGACGTCGCCTTTCAACGGAATCGGCGGCGGCGTCTTCGCCTACGCGCTGTTGGTCGCTCACTCGACGATCAGCGGCAACACCGCGCAGACGGCGGGCGGCGGTATCGCGGCCGGGTTCCTCGACATGCGCCAGACGCTCGTCACCGGCAACACGGTGCTGGGCGAAACCGTCGACGTCGCGAACTACGGTTCCGACAAGTACATCATGGCGTCGACCGCGGCGGGTGGCGGCGGCATCGTCGCGGGCCCCACGACCTACCTCGCCTACAGCGTCG
>JBGAHH010000010.1:0-66224 GCA_044226265.1 Casimicrobiaceae bacterium
GCAACGGCATGCCGCTATTGTCGGCGACCGGGACAGCGCCGACAACCCAAGCTAGAATCGCGGCCTTCGGCGCCGGATGAACGGCGCCCCGTCGAAAGGGGCTCGTGGCTCAGCGCAAGGCAGCGGCACCCGTGGTCGGCGTGGTCATGGGCAGCGAAAGCGACTGGGACACGCTGAAGGCCGCCACGGCCCAGCTGGACGCGTTCGGCGTGGCCTACGAGGCGCGCGTCGTGTCCGCGCACCGGATGCCCGACGACCTGTTCGAATACGCGGAGGACGCGCAGACGCGCGGCCTGCGCGCCATCATCGCCGGCGCCGGCGGCGCCGCCCACCTACCCGGGATGCTCGCGGCCAAGACGACGGTCCCGGTACTCGGCGTTCCGGTCGCGTCCAAGTACCTGCGGGGCGAGGATTCGCTGCTGTCGATCGTGCAGATGCCCAAGGGAATCCCGGTGGCCACGTTCGCGATCGGGGAGGCCGGCGCCGCCAACGCCGCACTGTTCGCCGTGGCGATGCTGGCCGCCGACGACACGGCGCTCGCGCGCAAGCTCGCGGCCTTCCGCGCACGCCAGACCGCCGCCGCGCGCGCGATGCGCGTGCCGCCGGTGCCCAAACCCTGACGGGACCGCGCGCGATGGCTGCGCTGCCGCCCGGCGAGTGGCTGGGCCTGCTCGGAGGCGGCCAGCTCGGCCGCATGTTCGCGGGCGCGGCGCAGAGCCTGGGCTATCGCGTCGCCGTGCTGGATCCCGGTGCCGACGGGCCGGCCGCCGCGGTGGCCGATCGCCACATCCACGCCGACTACCTCGACGCGACGGGCCTCGCGCGCCTGGCGGCGCTCGCGTCCGCGGTCACCACCGAGTTCGAGAACGTGCCCGCCGCGGCGCTGGAGGCGCTTGGCGCGCACGGCCGCGTGACGCCGCAGGCCGCGAGCGTGGCCATCGCGCAGGACCGCGTGCGCGAAAAGACCTTCCTCGCGGAACACGGCTTTGCGACGACGGATTTCGCCGTGCTGGACGACGCCGCGAGCGTCGCCGCGGCCGCGCGCAACGCGGCCCTCGTGCCCGGCATCGTCAAGAGCGCGCGGATGGGCTACGACGGCAAGGGCCAGGTGCGCGTGCAGCAGGCGGCGGGCGTCGAGGCGGCGTGGACCGCGCTCGGTCGCGTGCCGGCCGTGCTGGAGCGGCTCGTCGACCTCGCGCTCGAAGTGTCGGTGATCGTCGCGCGCAACGACGACGGCCATGCGATCACGTGGCCCGTCGCGGAGAACCGGCATCGCGACGGCATCCTCGACGTCTCCATGGTGCCGGCGCGCATCGACGACGCGCTGGCCGCGGAGGCGCGCGCCATCGCGCTGCGCCTCGCCGAGGCGCTCGACTATCGCGGCGTGCTGTGCGTCGAGATGTTCGTCGAGCGCGGCGGGCACCTGCTCGTCAACGAGATCGCGCCGCGGCCGCACAACAGCGGCCACTACACGATCGACGCCTGCGCGACGTCGCAGTTCGAGCAGCAGGCGCGCGTGCTCGCGGGACTGCCGCTCGGCGACACGGCGCAGCACACGCCGGCGGTCATGGTCAACCTGCTGGGCGACGCCTGGTACGAGGACGCGCGCGCGACAGCCCGGCGCGAGCCCGCCTGGGAGCGGGTCCTCGCGCATCCGCGCGCGAAGCTGCACCTCTACGGCAAGCACGAGGCGCGGCGCGGCCGCAAGATGGGCCACGTCACCTGCCTCGGCGCCACGCCCGGCGAGGCGCTCGCGACCGCCCGCGCGGTCAAGCGCGACCTCGGCATCCCGGGCGCAGACGAGCTCGCGTGACCCGCTCGAACGCATCCGGCGACGGCGACCGAACGACCGCCCCGAGGTCGTCGGCCCCCTCGGGGGGAGGCGCGCAACGCGCGCTCGGGGGGGATCAACCCCCGCTGTCGGGGGTGCGCGTCCTCGACCTGACGCGCCTGTTGCCCGGCCCGGTCGGCACGATGCACCTCGCCGACCTCGGCGCGGACGTGATCAAGGTCGAGGACACCGGCGCCGGCGACTACGCGCGATCGCTCGGCGCGAAGTCCGGCGCCACGAGCGCGTTCTTTCGCATGGTCAACCGCAACAAGCGCTCGATCGCGCTCGACCTGAAGCGCGACGACGGCCGCGCAGCTTTTTTCGCGCTCGCTCGCGGCGCGGACGTGGTCGTCGAGAGCTTCCGTCCGGGCGTCGTCGCCGCGCTGGGGATCGGCTACGGCGCGGTGAGCGCGCTGCGACCGTCGATCGTCTACGCGTCGATCAGCGGCTACGGGCAGTCGGGCCCGCGCGCGAAGCTCGCGGGGCACGACATCAACTACCTGGGCTACGCGGGCGTGCTCGACCAGACCGGCGCGCGCGGCGGGCCGCCCGCGCTGTCGAACCTGCAGGTCGCCGACCTCCTCGGCGGCGCGCTCGCCGGCGCGACGGCGATCCTCGCCGCGGTCGTCGGCGCCATGCGGACCGGGCGCGGGCGCTACGTCGACGTCGCGATGGCCGACGGCGCGCTCGCGCACAACGTCTTCGCGCTGCACGCGCTCGAGCAGGAAGGCGCGACACGCCCGCGCGGCGAGGACCTGCTCACCGGCGGCGTCCCCTGCTACGGCGTCTACCCGACGAAGGACGGGCGCTGGCTCGCCGTCGGCGCGCTCGAGGCGAAGTTCTGGCGCTCGCTGTGCGCGACGATCGGACGCGACGACCTCGTCGCCGGGCAGTTCGCGACCGGCGAGGCGGGCGCGCGCGTGAGGCGCGAGCTCGAGGCGGCGTTCGGCGAGCGCACGCTCGCGGCGTGGACGTCGGCGTTCGACGGCGTCGACGCGTGCGTGACGCCGGTCCTCACGCTCGGCGAGGCGCTCGACGATGTGCAGTTCGCCGCGCGGGGCATGGTGGCGAGCGGCCCGGACGGCGCGCGGTCGTACGCGCCGCCGTGGGCGATGTCCGGCCACCGTTTCCGCATCGCGCGCGAGGCGCCCGCGCAGGGCGAGCACACGCGCGAGGTGCTGCGCGAGGCGGGCTACGACGACGCGGCCATCGACGGACTCGTCAGCCAGGGCACTGCGCTGGCCCCGGATCGGCCCTCCGGCCGCTGATCCGTCGCCGTGGCGGCGAGCGCCGGGCCACCCCAGGCTTTGCCGCCTGCCCCCTCCGCCGCGCGGAGGCGGTCCGCGACGGCCGAAGGGCGGCCTGGCCTGGGGGAGGTCGTCAACTGGCGGTGCCGACGATCTTCGTGCGCCGCTTGCCGGCGTCGCCCTTCGGCGGCCGCGCGTCGCGCGACACGCCGACCGGGAGCGTGGCAACGCGCTCCGACTCCGGGTCGTCGTAGCGGCACCCGGCCATCGCGTAGTCGACCGCCATCGCGGTCGCGTCGACGCCCCAGAAGAGCTCGTCGCCGACCGCGATCGTCGGCACGCCGAACACGCCGCGCGCGATCGCCTCGTCGGTGTTGCGGCGGAGCGCTTCCTTGACTTCGGGCGACGCGATGCGCGCCTCGGCGTCGGGCATGCCGAGGTCGTTCGCGAGCTCCGCCCACTCGATCGGCAGGTCGGGCAGGCGGCCGTCGCGCCACACGAAACGGAAGATCCTGTGCACGGCGTCGGGCGCGCAGTCGCAGGCGATCGCGAGGCGGAGCAGCGCGAGCGGGTTGAACGGGTGCTCGTGCGGGAACTTGATCGGGATCCCGAGCCGGCGCGCCTGCCAGACGACGAAGCGGTAGGTGAACGCGCGCTTGCGCGGGATCTCGGCCGGCCCCTTCTGGCCGTGCGCGTTCAGGAGCCCCGCGAACAGCACCGGCCGGTAGCGCACCTGCATGCGGGCGGGGAGCGTCGACAGCCGCTCGCTCTGCAGGTAGGCGAACGGCGAGACGAAGTCGAAGTACCAGTCGACGATCATCGGCCGCCGGCGCCGCGAGGGCCCGCGAGCGCGGCGCGCCGCGACGGGAGCGACGCGACGATCGCGCGCCTCGCGTCCTCGCCTAGCGTGCTCCACGCGGCGATCTCGTCGATCGTGCGCAGGCAGCCGACGCAGCGCTTGCGCGCCGCGTCCAGCGTGCACACGGACGTGCAGGGAGACGCGACCGGCGCCGGTCCAGTGTCCGGGCGGCTCATGCCGCAGCCTTCGCGTCGAGCGCCTTCGCGACGCGCGACGAGGTGGCGCGCCCGAGGAACGTCGAGATCGTGCGCCCGGCGCCGCGCAGTTTCGCGAGGTCGATGCCCGTCTCGATGCCGAGGCCGCGCATCAGCCAGACGACGTCCTCGGTCGCGACGTTGCCGGTCGCGCCCTTCGCGTACGGGCAGCCGCCCAGGCCGGCGACGGAGGCGTCGAAGGTCGCGATCCCCATCTCGAGGCTCGCGTAGACGTTGGCGAGCGCCATCCCGTAGGTGTCGTGGAAATGGCCGCTCACCTCCTCGATCGGATAGACCGCGAGGGCAGCTTCCATCGCGCGCTGCGTCGCGCCCGGCGTCCCGACGCCGATCGTGTCCGCCACGCCGACGTGCTGCACGCCGATGCCGTGCATCAGGCGCGCGACGTAGCCGACGGCCTCGGGCTTGACCTCGCCCTGGTACGGGCAGCCGAGGCAGCACGAGATCGCGCCGCGGACCTTCATGCCCGCATCGCGCGCCGCGCGCGCGACCGGCGCGAAGCGCTCGATCGACTCGGCGATCGAGCAATTGATGTTCTTCTGCGAGAACGCCTCGCTCGCGGCGCCGAACACGACGACCTCGTCGGCCCTCGCCTGCAGCGCGCCCTCGAAGCCCTTCATGTTCGGCACGAGGACCGAGTAGCGCACGCCGGGCTTGCGTCGGACGCGACGCATCACGTCCGCCGCGTCGGCCATCTGCGGCACCCACTTCGGCGACACGAACGAGGTCGCCTCGATCTCGGACACGCCCGCGTCCGACAGCGCCTCGATCAGCGCCACCTTGACGTCGGTGGGCACGACGCCCTTCTCGTTCTGCAGGCCGTCGCGCGGGCCGACGTCGACGATGCGGACGCGGGCGGGAAGCTTCGGGGAGGCCATGGCGGTCAGTAGCCTTTCGCGCGGTCGACGACGCCGCTCACCGTCGCGCCGCGCTCGAGCGCCTCGAGCTTGGCGGCGACCTGCGCGACGGAGTCGGCGACGCGCGTGACCGCCGACACGTGCGGCGTGATCGTGATTCCCGGATGATGCCAGAACGGATGGCCCGGCGAGAGCGGCTCCTCGCGGAAAACGTCCAGCGTCGCGTGGCCGAGATGCCCGCGGTCGAGCGCGGCGACGAGGTCGGCGTCGACGACCAGGTCGCCCCGCCCCAGATTCACGAGGTGCGCGCCGGCGGGCATCGCCTCGAACGCCGCGGCGCCGAGCAGGCCCCGCGTCTCGCGCGTGGACGGCAGCAGTGCGACGACGACCCGCGAGCGCGCGAGGAACGCGCGGAGCGAGCCGCTCCCGGCGAACGACGCGACGCCCGGCCGGTCGTGCGGCGTCCGGCTCCAGGTGGCGAGCGGGAAGCGGTAGGGCGCGAGCGCCTCGAGGACGGCCTGCGCGAGCACGCCCGCGCCGAGGACGCCGACGCCGAACGACGCCTTGTCTCGACGCTCGAGCGGCGCCCATCGGCCCTCGCGCTGCGCGCGCTCGTAGTGGGCAGCGTCCCGGTACGCGCGCAGCACCGCCAGCGCCGCGTACTCGGCCATCTGCTCGGCCATGCCCGCGTCCTCGAGTCGCACGATCGGGACGGCCGGCGGGAGCGTAGGCACCGCGAGCAGCGAATCGACGCCGGCGCCGAGGTTGAAGATCGCGCGGCGAACGCGAACGCGCCGGAACAGGTCGGGATCGGGCTTCCAGACGAGCGCGTAATCGACGTCGGCCGGCACCTCTCCCGGCCACACGTGGATCGCGGCGTCCGGGAGCCGCGCGGCGAACGCGCGGTGCCACCGTTCGGCGCGCTCGGCGACGGCGACGACGACGTTCACGTCGCGGGCGGGTCCTCGAGGTCCACCAGGTCCGCGCCCTCGGGCACGCGGTCGCCCACGCGGTAGTGGATCGCGGCGACGATGCCCGCGGCCGGCGCGACGATCGAGTGCTCCATCTTCATCGCCTCCAGCACGACGAGCGTCGCGCCGCGCTCGACGCGGTCGCCGACGCCGATCGGCACCGCGACGATCGTCCCGGACATCGGCGCCGTCAGGTGGCCGGCGTGCGGCTCCTCCTCGCCGGCGTGCGCGAGCGGGTCGACGTAGCGGAGGCGGCGGCGAAGCCCGCGCGCGAACACCAGCCGGTCCTCGCCGATGCGCACCACGCTCGCGTCGACGCGCGCCTCGCCGGTGTCGAGCGTCCAGCGGTCGCCGCGCCGGATCGCGCGCACGGCGGATCGCCTGCCGTCGATCTCGACGCCGACCGACGGCAGCCGCCCGGACAGCCGGACCGTCGCGCGCGCGTCGCCGTCCTGGAACTCGACCACGACGGCGTGCGTCGCGCTGTTCGGCCACCAGGCGTCGGTCTCGCGCCAGGGCGAGTGCGGATCGGCGGGATCGGCGCGTCCCGCCGCGGCGTCGGACGCCCGCGCGAGCTCGTCGACCGCGGCGGCGACGAGCGCCAGCTCGGGCGTGCGGCCGGCGGTCGGGAAGAGCGCAGCGTGGTGCTTCTCGATCAGGCCCGTGTCGAGGCGCCCGGTCGCGAACGCCTCGTGCGCGACGACGCGCTCGAGGAACGCGATGTTCGTCGACACGCCCGCGACCTCGCAGTCCGCCAGCGCCGCGAGCATCGCCGCGCATGCGCGCCCGCGGTCCTCGGCCCAGACGACGAGCTTCGCCAGCATCGGGTCGTAGTACGGCGACACCTCGTCGCCGGCCGAGAACCCGGTGTCGATCCGCACGCGCGCGGACGGCTCGGGCATGCGCCAGTGCGCGATCTGGCCGATCGACGGCAGGAAGCCGCGGTCGGGATCCTCGGCGTAGAGGCGCGCCTCGATCGCGTGCCCGTGGATCGCCAGGCGGTCCTGCGCGAGCGGCAGGTGCTCGCCCGACGCGACGCGGAGCTGCCACTCGACGAGGTCGAGCCCGGTGATCATCTCGGTCACCGGGTGCTCGACCTGGAGCCGCGTGTTCATCTCCATGAAGTAGAACCGGCCGTCCTGCTCGGCGATGAACTCGACGGTGCCGGCCCCGACGTAGCCGATCGCCTTCGCCGCGGCGACGGCGGCCTCGCCCATCGCGCGCCTCCGCTCGGGCGTCATCCCGGGCGCGGGCGCTTCCTCGAGCACTTTCTGGTGCCGGCGCTGCACCGAACAGTCGCGCTCGAACAGCGACACGACGTGGCCGTGCATGTCGCCGAACACCTGGATCTCGATGTGGCGCGGCGAGGTGAGGTACCGCTCGACCAGCACGCGGTCGTCCCCGAAGCCGGCGAGCGCCTCGCGCCGGGCGGACGCGAGCGCGCCGGCGAACTCCTCCGGCGCGCGCACGATCTTCATGCCCTTGCCGCCGCCGCCCGCGGTCGCCTTGATGAGCACCGGGAAGCCGATGCGCGCGGCCTCCTTCGCGAGCAGCGCAGGGTCCTGGTCGTCGCCGTGGTAGCCGGGGACGAGCGGCACGCCCGCCGCGCCCATGATCGCCTTGGCGGCCGACTTCGATCCCATCGCGGCGATCGCGGCGGGCGGCGGACCGATGAACACGACGCCGGCGTCAGCGCAGGCTTTCGCGAACGCCTCGTTCTCCGAGAGGAAGCCGTAGCCCGGATGGACCGCCTGCGCGCCGCAGGCCTTCGCGATCTCCAGGATGTGCCGGCCGTCGAGGTAGCTCTCGCGGGGCGGCGGCGGCCCGAGCCGGTACGCCTCGTCGCACGCGGCGACGTGCGCGGCGCTCGCGTCGGCGTCCGAGTAGACCGCGACGGTGCGGATGCCGAGCCGCCGCGCGGTGCGCGCGACGCGGCACGCGATCTCGCCGCGGTTCGCGATCAGGATCTTCGTGAACATGTCAGGCCGCCGCCCCGGTCGCGAGGTGCCAGGCGACGACGACCCAGATCGCGAGCAGCACGGCGAGGCTCGCGGCGAACGCCTGGAAGCGGCGGATCACGCGATTGCTCGTGCAGTGGATCACGCTGTGCACGACCCGCAGCGCGACGTAGGCCCACAGCAGCGCGACGAGCGCGGGGCTCGACGCGCCGATCGCATAAGCGAGGAGCGACGCCGCGTAGAACAGCACCGGCGCCTCGAACAGGTTGCGGAAGTTGTCGGCCGCCGCCGTGTCCTCGAGCTCGGTGGCCATCGCGACGGCCGACGCGAGCGACTGCGGGCGGATGCGCTTCGCGCGGATCTCCGCGATGCGCCGCCGGTACATCACGACGGCGACGACGAAGGTGAGCGCGGCCATCGCCACCATCGGCCAGAGCAGCGCGCGGGCGCTCACGTCGGGCTCCGGTCGCGGCGCATCCCGGAAAGCCCGGCGAGGCGGTCGAAGAGGCGGCCGACCAGCCGCAGGAGCTTCGGGATCAGCCAGATCATCAGGAGCACCGAGAGCGCGACGACGGCAAGCGCGGCGAGCGGGTGCGCCCACGCGAGCCAAAGCACCGTGCCGACCGCGAGGTCCTCGCCGAACGACGCGGCCCAGTTCGAGAACGGCTCGGGCGACGCGTTGATCGCGATCCGGCTGCCGGCCTTCGTCAGGTGGCTGCCTGCGGCGAGCGTGCCGCCGAGGATCGCCGCGGCGAACGCGGCGGCGGCCGAGCTGTCGCCGAACACGCTCGCGGCGAGCGCGGCGCCGGCCGGGATGCGAACGAACGTCTGCACGGCGTCCCACACCGTGTCGACGCCGGGGATCTTGTCGGCGAAGAACTCGACCGCGAACATGAAGCCCGACGCCGCGAGCACGTAGGGGTGCGAGAGCACGGCGAGCCCGCCGGGGAGCGGCGCCCAGCCGAGGTAGCCCAGGCCGCCCACGATGAACAGCACCGCGTAGAGGCGGATCCCGGACGCCCAGCCGAGCGTCGCGGCCAGCGCGACCAGCTGCCAGGGGTCGAAGGCGTCGGACGCGCCCATGCCGAGGCCGTCAGCGGCCGCCCTTCGACGTCGCGCGGAGCCCGCGCGGCACCCAGGCCGGCGATCGCTTGCCGAGGAACGCCGCGATGCCCTCGCGCGCCTCGTCGGACGCGCGCACGCGCGCGATGCGCTCCGCCGTGTCGGCGATCAGCGGCGCGTCGATCGGCCGGTTCGCGATCGCGCGGATCAGGAGCTTCGCTTCGCGCTGCGCCTCGGGGCCAGCGAGCAGCAGCGCGCCGAGCAGCTCGTTCACGCGCTGGTCGAGCTCGCCGGGCGGCGCGATGTCGTGCAGGAGCCCGATCCGGTAGGCCTCGGCCGCCTCGAAGCGCTCGCCGGTGATGAAGTAGCGCTGCGCGTACCGGGCGCCGATCGCCGCGACGACGTAGGGGCCGATCGTCGACGGGATCAGCCCGAGCTTCGACTCCGACAGCGCGAACACGGCGTCGCTCGACCCGATCGCGATGTCGCAGCACGCGATCAGCCCGACGCCGCCGCCGAACGCGGCGCCCTGCACGCAGGCCACCGTCGGCTTCGGGCAGGTCGCGATCGTCGAGAGCATCCCGGCGAGCGCGTTCGCGTCGGCCAGGTTCTCGGCGCGCCCGTAGCCCGACATCCGCTTCATCCACTCGAGGTCGGCGCCGGCGCAGAAGCTCGGCCCCGACGAGTGCAGCAGGACGACGCGCACCGCCGGATTCGCGCCCGCCGCGCGGAACGCCGCGGTGAGCTCCGCGATCAGCGTCTCGTCGAACGCGTTGTGCACCTTCGGCCGCGCGAGCCCGACCATCTCGATGCCGTCGCGGTGCACGATCTCGAGCGCCGTCCACGCCGCCTTCGCGGCTCCCTTCGCCTTCGGTGACTTCGTCGCCATGCGTGCCTACATCCTGAAGACGCCGAAGCGCGTGGGCGCGATCGGCCGGTTGAGCGTCGCCGAGATCGCGAGCGCGAGGACGCGCCGCGTGTCGGCCGGGTCCACGACGCCGTCGTCCCACAGCCGCGCGCTCGCGTAGTACGGGTGTCCCTCGCGGTCGTACTGCGCGCGGATCGGCGCCTTGAACGCCTCCTCCTCGTCGACGCCCCAGGAGCCGCCGCGCGCCTCGATCGCGTCGCGGCGGATCGTGGCGAGCACGGTCGCGGCCTGCTCGCCGCCCATCACCGAGATGCGCGCGTTCGGCCACATCCAGAGGAAGCGCGGCGCGAACGCGCGCCCGCACATGCCGTAGTTGCCGGCGCCGTAGCTGCCGCCGATGATCACCGTGAGCTTGGGCACCTGCGCGCAGGACACCGCGGTGACGAGCTTCGCGCCGTCCTTCGCGATGCCGCCGGCCTCGTACTTCTTCCCGACCATGAAGCCGGTGATGTTCTGCAGGAACACGAGCGGGATGCCGCGCTGGCAGCACAGCTCGACGAAGTGCGCGCCCTTCTGCGCCGACTCGCCGTAGAGCACCCCGTTGTTCGCGACGATCCCGACCGGGTAGCCCCACAGGTGCGCGAAGCCGGTGACGAGCGTCGTGCCGTAGCGCGCCTTGAACTCGTCGAGCTCGCTGCCGTCGACGAGGCGCGCGATCACCTCGCGCGCGTCGTAGGGCTTGCGGATGTCCGCGTTGATCACGCCGTAGAGCTCGTCGGCCGGGTAGAGCGGCTCGCGCGGCTCGCGCGTCTCGACCGCCGCGCGGCACGGCTTCCCGAGCCGCTCGACGATCGAGCGGACGATCGCGAGCGCGTGGCGGTCGTTCAGCGCGTAGTGGTCGGCGACGCCCGACACCCGCGTGTGGACGTCGGCGCCGCCCAGCTCCTCGGCGCTCACGATCTCGCCGGTCGCCGCCTTCACGAGCGGCGGGCCGCCCAGGAAGATCGTGCCCTGCTCGCGCACGATGATCGACTCGTCGGCCATCGCCGGCACGTAGGCGCCGCCGGCCGTGCACGAGCCGAGCACCGCGGCGATCTGCGGGATCCCCTCGGCCGACATCGTCGCCTGGTTGTAGAAGATGCGCCCGAAGTGGTCGCGGTCCGGGAACACCTCGGTGTGGTTGGGCAGGTTCGCGCCGCCCGAGTCGACGAGGTAGATGCAAGGCAACCGGTTTTCGCGCGCGATCTCCTGCGCGCGCACGTGCTTCTTCACCGTCATCGGGAAGTAGGTGCCGCCCTTGACCGTCGCGTCGTTGCAGACGATCACGCACTCGCGGCCGGACACCCGGCCCACGCCGGTGATGATGCCGGCGGCGGCGATCGTGTCGTCGTACATGCCGAGGGCCGCGAGCTGCGAGAGCTCGAGGAACGGGCTGCCGGGATCGACCAGCGCGCGGATCCGGTCGCGCGGCAGGAGCTTGCCGCGAGCGACGTGCTTCGCGCTCGCCGCCTCGCCGCCGCCCTGCTCGATCGTCGCGACGGTGGCGCGGAGGTCGGCCACGAGCGCCGCCATCGCCTCGCGGTTGCGCGCGAACGTCGCGTCGCGGGGATCGAGCCGGCTCTCGATGACGGGCATGGCGCGGGATTCTCGCGTTACGCGGTCGGGCGCGGATGCCCCGGCATCAGCGCGTAGGGGTGCTTCCAGCGCGGCTCCGCCTTCAGCCGCGCGAGCCACGCCTCGATCGCCGGGTACGCGGCCCAGTCTACCCCGATCTCGTCGTCGAAGAACAGGTAGCCGCAGATCGACAGGTCGGCGATCGTCAGCCGGTCCGCGGCGACGTAGCGGCGGCCGGCGAGGTGCGCCTCCAGCACGTCCCACGCGGCCCGCGCGCGCCGGCCGAACTCCTCCATCGCGCCGGGTTCGGATCCTTCGCCAGCGCGCGCATGAAGCGGTAGGTCGCGGTGTAGCTCGTGAGCTTGTGGTTGTCCCACAGGAGCCAGCGCAGGATCTCGCGACGCTCGTCGTCGCTCGAGGGGCCGTAGCGCCCGAGCGTCGTGGCGAGGTAGTCGAGGATCACGCCCGACTGCGCGAGCCGCCCGCCGCGGTGCTCGAGCACCGGCACCTCGCCCATCACGTTGATCGCGCGGTACGCCGGCGACTTCGTCTCGCCGCCGAAGTAGTCGACGAAGCGCGGCGTCCAGTCGGCGCCGGCGAGCTCGAGCATCAGCGCCGGCTTGTACGCGTTGCCGGACTGCGCGAAGCAGTGGAGCGTGTACTCGGCCATGCGGTCAGGCGCGCGGCGGCGCGGGCAGGCGCGTCCAGAGCTCGACGAGGTTGCCGGCCGGATCGTGCAGGTGCGCGACGCGCTGCAGCCACGCCGGCTGGTCGTGCGGCTCGCGCGCCAGCGCGTGGCCGCCGGCCTTCAGCCGCTTCGCCGCCGCGTCGACGTCGTCGACCTGCAGGCACACGACCACCGCGTCCCCGGCGCGGGGCGCCGACCGCCCGACGACCGCGCCCATCGTCGCTTCGCCCACCAGCGCGAGCCGCGCGCCCGGCGTGTCCCATTCCGCGTAGACGCCAGGGACGTCGGCGACCGGCTTCGCGTCGAGCACGTCGCGCCAGAACGCGATCGCCTTCGGCAGGTCGACGATGAGGCGCACGTGCGACACCGCGCGAACGCGGCCCGACGGCGCCGCGGCCGTCGACAGGAACCAGTCGAGCTGGTCGAAGCGGTCGAGGCCCCAGAAAGACTCGCCGTCGACGATCACGAACGGCGAGCCGAAAACGCCCTTGCCGATTCCCGTGTCGACCTCGCGCCGGAGCGCGTCCTTCCACGCCGGGTCGTCGACGACCGCGCGCGCGGCCGCGGCATCGACGCCGGCTTCCGCCGCGGCGGCGGCCGCGACGTCGGGATTCGAGATGTCGCGGTCCTCGACCCAGTACGCGCGGTAGAGCGCCTTCGCCACGCGCCCCGCGGCGGCCGGATCGCGCGCTTTCGCCCACAGCACGATGCGCGCGGCCGCCTGCGTCGGGATCGGGAAGCGCGAGGGCATCCGGAAGTCCGCGATGCCGTGGAAGCGCGCGCTCCGCGCGAAGTCGCGGCGCGAGTAGTCGCCCTTCAGCGGCACCTCGGTGAGCGGCGCGGTGCCGGCCACCTTGAACGCGGCGCCGAGCAGCATCGGGCGCCAGTCCACGTCGCGCCCATGACGCTTCGCCAGCGCCTCGATGCGATGCGACGCGAGGTACCCGTAGGGGGAGCTGAAGTCGAACCAGAACTCAATGGGGGCCGCCATGCTCCCTCCCTCAAGCGATCAGGGACCGCCCGATCACCAGGCGCTGGATGTCGCTCGTGCCTTCGTAGATCTGGCAGACGCGCACGTCGCGGTAGATGCGCTCGACCGGGAAGTCGTTGACGTAGCCGTAGCCGCCGTGCACCTGGATCGCGGCGGAGCACACGCGCTCGGCCATCTCGGTCGCGTAGAGCTTCGCCATGGACGCCTCCTTGAGGCAGGGCTCGCCCGCGTCGCGCAGCGAGGCCGCGTGCCAGACGAGCTGGCGCGCCGCCTCGATCTCGACGGCCATGTCCGCCAGCCGGAAGTTGACCGCCTGGTGCTCGGCGATGGGCTTGCCGAACGCGACGCGCGCGCGCGCGTACGCGAGCGCGGCCTCGAACGCCGCGCGCGCCATCCCGACCGCCTGCGACGCGATGCCGATGCGGCCGGCCTCGAGGTTCGCGAGCGCGATGCGGTACCCCTGACCCTCGTCGCCCAGCCGGTTCGCCGCCGGGACGCGGCAGTCCTCGAAGGCGATCTGCGCGGTGTCGGACGCGCGCTGGCCGAGCTTCTCCTCGACGCGGGCGACGCGGTAGCCCGGCGTCGAGGTCTCGACGACGAACGCCGAGATGCCTTTCTTGCCGGCGGCGCGGTCGGTCACCGCGAAGACGACCGCGACGTCGGCGTTCGCGCCGGTCGTGATGAACTGCTTGACGCCGTTCAGCACGTAGTGGTCGCCGCGCCGCTCCGCGCGCGTCGCGATCGCGCCGGCGTCGGAGCCGACCTGCGGCTCGGTGAGGCAGAAGCAGCCGAGCTTCTCGCCGCGCGCGAGCGGCGCGAGGAAGCGCTCGCGCTGCGCGTCGGTCCCGAACGCGTGGATCGGGCCGCAGACGACCGAGTTCTGCACGCTCACGATCGTGCTCGTGGCGCCGTCGCCGGCCGCGATCTCCTCGAGCGTCAACGCGAGCGAGAGATAGTCGAGCCCCGCGCCGCCGAAGGCGTCCGGCACGACGACGCCCATCGCGCCGAGCCCGCCCAGCGCGGCGAGCTCCTCGCGCGGGAAATGGTGCTCGCGATCCCAGCGAGCCGCGTTCGGCGCGAGCCGCTCCTGCGCGAACGCGCGCATCGTGTCGCGCACCATCCGGTGGTCGTCGCCGAGGATCATCGCGTCATGCCGCCGCGGGCACGGCCACGCGCGCCGGCGCGATCGGCCGGTTGAGCAGCCACACGCCCGCGACCACGATCAGGCCGCCGACGATCATCGAGGCGTCGACGGCCTCGCCGAGCAGCGTGGCGCCGAGCGCGATCGCGAACACCGGCACGAGGTTGATGAACACCGCCGTGCGCGCGGGCCCGAGCGCCCGCACGCCGTCGTAGAACCAGACGAACGCGACCGCCGTGCCGAACGCGCCGAGGAAGCCGAACGCGACCCAGGCCTGCCAGGTCGGCGGCGGCCACGCGAAGCCGCCGGTGGCCGCGGTGGCGACGGCGAGCATCGCCGTGCCGATCAGCGCCGCGTACGTGGTCGCGGCGAGCGGCGACAGGTTCGACAGCACGCGCTTGCCGATCAGCGTGTAGGCGGCCCAGGACACGACGGCGCCGAAGATCTCCGCCTCGCCCCGCCCGACGTGGCCGCGGAACAGGTCGAGCGGATTGCCGTGGCCGAGCACGAGCACGACGCCGACCAGCGCGACGGCGAGCCCGAGCACGCGCGACCGCGTCAGCGGCTCGCCGAGGAACAGCGCGCCCGCGAGCAGCGTCACCGCCGGGTTGAGCGCGACGATCAGCGAGCCGCGCGAGGCCGGGATCTTCTCGAGGCCCGCCATGAAGAACAGGTTGTAGAGCGTCACGCCGGTCGCGCCGAGCAGCGCCACGGCGAGCCATTGCCGGGCGTCCAGCCTCGGCAGTCCGCGCTCGTAGGCGAACGAGAACGCGACGAGCACGACGCTCGCGACGACGTAGCGCCACAACGCCGCCGCGGACGCGCGTCCATCTCGGTCGCGACCACGCGCGCCGCGATGAACGTGCCGCCCCAGATCGCGGCGACCGCGACCAGCTTCGCGTACACGCGCGCGGGATCGCGCTCGCTCATCGGCGCGATTCGATCAGCAGCCGCACCGCGAGCGCGCCGAACACTCCGGCGAGCAGCCGCTTCGACCAGGCCGCCCACCGCGTCGCGCCGGAGAACGCGCGCTTCAGCTGCGCCGCGGCGAGCACGCACAGGCCGTCGGAGCCCGCCACGATGACGAGCTGCGTCGCGCCGAGCACGAGCGACTGCGCGAGCACGCTCCCCCGCGACGGGTCGACGAACTGCGGGAAGAGCGCGAGCTGGAACAGCGCGACCTTCGGGTTGAGCAGGCTCGTGGCGAGCCCCGCCCGGTAGAGCGCGCCCGCCGGCGCCGGCGGCGTCGCGACGCCCTGCGGCAGCGGCTTCGCGTCGCGCCACGTCGTCCATGGGGAGGCGAGCCACGCGAGGTAGGCGGCCCCCGCGTAGCGGACCGCGTCGTAGGCGTAGGGCACCGCGGCGAGCAGCGCCGACAGGCCGAACGCGGCGGCGAGCACGTGCGCGAGGAAGCCGGTCGTCGTCCCGGCCAGCGACACGAAGCCCGCGCGGCGACCCTGCGCGACGGTCCGCGCGACGAGATAGACGAGGTTCGGGCCGGGCGTGACCGCGAGCGCGACGCAGGCCGCGACGAAGAGCATCCAGGTGTCGAGCGCGATCATCGGTTGCCTCCCTCTCTCCCGCCCCTCTCCCCGCCGCCGTATCGCAACGGGAGCCGGCCGGGAACGCGGTCACGCGAGCTCGATCGCCATCGCGGTCGCCTCGCCGCCGCCGATGCACAGCGCCGCGACGCCGCGCCGCTTGCCGTGCTTGCGCAGCGCGCCCAGCAGCGTCACCACGATCCGCGCGCCGGACGCGCCGATCGGGTGCCCGAGCGCGCAGGCGCCGCCGTGCACGTTCATCCGCTCGTGCGGGATGCCGTGCTCCTTCATCGCCGCCATCGTGACCACCGCGAACGCCTCGTTCACCTCGTAGAGGTCCACGTCCTTCGACGTCCAGCCGGCCTTCGCGTGGACCTTCGCGATCGCGCCGACCGGCGCCGTCGTGAACTCGCCGGGCGCCTGCGCATGGACCGCGTGCGCGACGATCACCGCGAGCGGCTTCAACCCGCGCGCTTCGGCCGTCGAGCGCCGCATCAGCACGAGCGCCGCCGCGCCGTCGGAGATCGAGCTCGAGTTCGCGGCGGTCACCGTGCCGTCCTTGCGGAACGCGGGCCGGAGCGTCGGGATCTTGTCGGGCGACGCCTTCGCGGGCTGCTCGTCCTTGTCGATCCTCGCCTCGCCCTTGCGGCCCTGCACCGTCACCGGCGCGATCTCCCACGCGAAGGTCCCGTCGACGTTCGCGGCGAGCGCCCGCGAGAGCGACGCCATCGCGAACGCGTCCTGGGCCTCGCGCGTGAACGCGTACTTCGACGCGCAGTCCTCGGCGAAGGTCCCCATCAGGCGGCCCTTGTCGTAGGCGTCCTCGAGGCCGTCCAGGAACATGTGGTCCATCACCTGCTGGTGGCCCATCCGGTAGCCGGCGCGCGCCTTCGGCAGCAGGTACGGCGCGTTGCTCATCGACTCCATGCCCCCGGCGACGATCACGTCGTGCGAGCCCGCCGCCAGCATGTCGTGCGCGAGAATCGCCGCCTCCATCGCGGAGCCGCACATCTTGTTCACCGTCGTGCAGGGCACCGACTGCGGCAACCCGGCCTTCAATGCCGCCTGGCGCCCCGGCGCCTGCCCCTGCCCGGCCGGCAGCACGCAGCCCATGATCACCTTGCCGACGTCGCCCGGCGCCAAGCCGGCGCGCTCGACCGCCGACTTGATCGCGACCGCGCCCAGGTCGCTCGCCGCCAGCGACGCGAAGTCGCCCTGGAAGCCGCCCATCGGCGTGCGCGCCGTTCCGACGATGACAATAGGATCACTCAACATGGTTCATCACCTTGTCGTTCGGGGCCGGATGGCGCGAGACAACCGACGAAGCGCAGCCGCTTCGCATCGATTGCCTGTTGTTCATCCGAGCGCCCCTATTTGGTCTCGTTGAAGAGTTCGCGGCCGATCAGCATCCGCCGGATCTCGCTCGTCCCGGCGCCGATCTCGTAGAGCTTCGCGTCGCGCCACAGCCGGCCGGTCGGGTACTCGTTGATGTAGCCGTTGCCGCCGAGGCACTGGATCGCCTCGCCCGCCATCCACGTCGCCTTCTCCGCGGCGTACAGGATCGCGCCGGCCGCGTCCTTGCGCGCCTGCGTCCCGCCGTGCCCCCGGTCGAGCGCCGAAGCGACCGCGTAGACGTACGCGCGCGAGGCCTGCATCGTCGTGTACATGTCGGCGAGCTTGCCCTGCATGAGCTGGAACTCGCCGATCGGCTGGCCGAACTGCTGCCGCTCGTGCACGTACGGGACGACCACGTCCATGCACGCCTGCATGATCCCGAGGGGCCCGCCGGCGAGCACCGCGCGCTCGTAGTCGAGCCCGCTCATCAGGATGTTGACGCCCCGGCCCTCCTGGCCCAGCACGTTCGCGTCGGGGACTTCGCAGTCGCGGAACACGAGCTCGCAGGTGTTGCTGCCGCGCATGCCGAGCTTGTCGAGCTTCTGCGCGGTCGAGAATCCCTTCATGCCCTTCTCGACGACGAACGCCGTGATGCCGCGCGCGCCGGCCTCGGGATCGGACTTCGCGTAGACGACGAGCGTGTCCGCGTCCGGGCCGTTCGTGATCCACATCTTGCTGCCGTTCAGCACCCAGTGCCCGTCGCGCCGCGTCGCCCGCGTGCGCATCGAAACGACGTCCGAGCCCGAGCCCGGCTCGCTCATCGCGAGCGCGCCCACGTGCTCGCCGGACACGAGCTTCGGCAGGTACTTCCGCTTCTGCGCCTCGTTGCCGTTGCGGCGGATCTGGTTGACGCACAGGTTCGAGTGCGCGCCGTACGAGAGCCCGACCGACGCCGACGCGCGCGAGATCTCCTCCATCGCGACGACGTGCGCGAGGTAGCCGATCGCCGTGCCGCCGTACGCTTCCTCGACGGTGATCCCGAGGAGCCCGAGGTCGCCCATCTTGCGCCACAGGTCGTGCGGGAACTGGTTGTCGCGGTCGATGGCGGCGGCGCGCGGCGCGATCTCGTCGGCGGCGAACTGGCGCACCGTCTCGCGCAGCATGTCGACGGTCTCGCCCTGGTGGAAGTCGATCGAGGGGATCATGATCCCCCCGGCGCGTCGTGGCTCATGCGTCCTCCCTGGGCGAGCGCCGTGCCGCCGGCGGCCGGTGCTCGCCGTCGTCCCTGCCGTGCATCACCATCAGCGTCTGCTGCATCAGCGCGACGAGCTTGCGGCGACCGCCGCGCTCGGCGTGCACCTCGCCGCGCGTGACGCACAGCGTGCGCCCCGGCTTGACGACGAAGCCCTCGGCGACGATCCGGTCGCCCTCGGCCGGCGCGAGCAGGTTGACCTTGAACTCGACCGTCAGCACCGACGCGTTCGCCGGGAACAGCGAGAACCCGGCGTAGCCGCCCGCGCTGTCGACGATCGCCGAGACGATGCCGGCGTGCACGTAGCCGTGCTGCTGCGAGACGCCCGCGTGCGGCACGATCGAGATCGCGCAGTAGCCGGGATCGACCGCGTCGAGCGAGGCGCCGATCGTCGCCATCGCGCCCTGGCGCGCGAAGCTCGCGCGCACGCGGGCGGCGGCGTCGGGCGTGCCGAACTCGAAGCCTTCGTGCGCCATCGGTCGGGGACGGGTCGGGGCGGCGGGCGACGCCGCGGCGGATCGGGCAGCCATCGATTCTGGATGACGTTTACGTTAACGTCAACCCTGCCGGCCGGTCCCGTCCGCGTCGCGCCCCGCCGCCGTCCGGGCGGCCGGGGCGGCCCGGCGTTCCGCGGCGCCGGCCTCGCGCAGGCGCCGCCGGCAGTCGCGCTCGATCGAGGCGATCTCGACGAGCAGCGCGTCGATGTCGGCGCGCTGCACCTCGAGCTGCGAGCGGCGGTGCTCGAGCGCCTCGAAGAAGCGCAGGAGCTGGCGGCGGTCGCCTTCGCGCGCGTCGTGCAGGTCGAGGATCTCGCGGATCTCGTTGAGCGAGAGGCCGAGCCGCTTCCCCCGCAGGATCAGCTTGATCCGCGTGCGCTCGCGCTCGCCGTAGACGCGGGCCTGACGACGCGCCTCGGCGCGAGCAGCCCCTCGTCCTCGTAGAACCGGATCGCCCGGGTCGTCAGCGCGAATTCGCCGGCGAGCTGCGAGATCGTGTAGGTCGCCTCGCGCGGCGCGGCGGCGGGCGGGAGCTTCCGGGGGGCGGTCATCGGCGGCACGAGATATGGGGTCCCCCCGAAGCGACCTCCGGTCGCCTCCCCCCGAGGGGGCCCGCGCCCTCGGGGCGGCCCTTCGGGCGCGGCGGGGCGTGATCCCCCCGAGGCGACCTCCGGTCGCCTCCCTCCGAGGGGACCCGCGCCCCCGGGGCGGCCCCTTCGGGCACGGGAGGCGCCGGCGGCTCGGTTCGGGGGACGCGGGCCACGATACCATACCGGGTTGACGTGCCCGTCAACCCGCCCGGCCCCGTGAACGCCCCCGCCCCGAGCCTGCTCCAGATCCCGTTCGACGCGCCGCCCGCCGCCGGCGCGTCGGTCGAGGTCGCGCCCGGCCTCGCGTGGATCCGGATGCCGCTGCCGTTCGCGCTCGACCACATCAACCTGTGGCTCGCGCGCGCGCCCGACGGACGCTGGACCGCGATCGACGCGGGCTACGGCAACGACACGACGCGCACCCTGTGGGAGGCGCACTTCGCGTCGACGCTGCGAGGCGCGCCGATCGAGCGCGTCGTCGCGACGCACTACCACCCGGACCACCTCGGCAACGCGGCATGGCTCGCGGAGCGCTTCGGCGCGCCGGTGCGGATGACGATGGCCGAGTTCCTGACCGCCCACGCGGTGCTCGACGGGCGCGCCTCGCACGCGACGGCCGACACCTGCGCGCTGTTCCGCGCGCACGGCCTCGATCGCGAGCACGTCGACGCGCTCGCGGCCCGCGGCAACGCCTACGCGCGAGGCGTGCCGCGTGCGCCCGCGCACGTCGAGCGGCTGTTCGCCGGCGACCGCGTGCGCTTCGGCGGGCGCGACTGGACGGTCATCCCCGGCTACGGCCACTCGCCCGAGCACGCCGCGCTGCATGCGCCGGAGGTCGGCGTGCTGATCTCCGGCGACATGCTGCTGCCGCGCATCTCGACCAACGTGAGCGTGTGGCCGGCGGATCCCGACGGCGACCCGCTCGGCCGGTTCCTCGCCTCGATCGCCGCGTTCGAGCGCCTGCCGGCCGACACGCTCGTGCTGCCCTCGCACGGCCTGCCGTTCCGCGGCATCGCCGCGCGAGTCGCCGAGCTTCGCGCGCACCACGACGCGCGACTCGCGGAGCTCGAGGAGGCGCTCGCCACGGCGGGCCGGCCGGTGTCCGCCGCGGAGGTCGTGCCGGTGCTGTTCCGCCGGCCGCTCGACCTGCAGCAGCGCTTCTTCGCGACCGGCGAGGCGATCGCGCACCTCAACCACCTGTGGCACGCGAAGCGCGCGTCGCGCGTCGTCGGCGACGGCGGTGCGATACGCTTCTCGGCCTGACCCCACGACGCCCCACCGGACCCGCGCCATGTCGACTCCTCCCGCCCCCGCTCCCGCCCGTGCCCCCGCCGCCGAGGCGCGCCCGCCCTTCGACCCGGTCGCGCTCGCCGAATCGATGGCGTCCGCCGCCGAGAAGAGCGCGAAGCTCCTCGGGGACTTCGCGAAGCGGCAGGCCGAGCGCGGCGCGAACCCGTTCGCCGACGAGCTCGGGCTCGGGAAGGCGTTCATGGAGCTCGCCGCGGCGATGCTCGCGAACCCGCAGCGGATCGCCGAGTCGCAGATCGCGCTCTGGCAGCAGTACGCGGCGCTGTGGCAGACCTCGATCCTCCGCGCCTGGGGCGCGCCGGCGGCGCCGGTCGTCGAGCCCTCGAAGGGCGACAAGCGCTTCCGCCACGAGGGCTGGCAGGACCACGTGCTGTTCGACTACGTCAAGCAGAGCTACCTGATCGCCGCGCGCTGGCTCCACGAGAACGTCGCGAGCGTCGAGGGGCTGCCCGAGCAGACGAAGAAGAAGGTCGACTTCTTCACGCGCCAGTACATCGACGCGCTCGCGCCGTCGAACTTCGCGATCACGAACCCCGAGGTGTTCCAGGAGACCGTCGCGACCGGCGGCCAGAACCTCGTGAAGGGCCTCAACAACCTGCTCGACGACATCGAGCGCGGCAACGGGCGGCTCCGCATCTCGATGACCGACGCGAAGGCCTTCGAGCTCGGCGTCAACATCGCGACGACGCCGGGCAAGGTCGTGTTCCGCAACGCGCTGATCGAGCTGATCCAGTTCGAGCCGTCGACGAAGAAGGTGCACGAGCGCCCGCTGCTCGTGATCCCGCCGTGGATCAACAAGTACTACATCCTCGACCTGCGCGAGAAGAACTCGTTCCTGCGCTGGGCGGTCGCGCAGGGGCACACGACGTTCGTGATCTCGTGGGTGAACCCCGATGCGAAGCTCGCGGGCAAGGACTTCGAGGACTACCTGACCGAAGGCACGCTCGCCGCGATCGGCGCGGTCGAGAAGGCGACCGGCGCGAAGGACGTCAACGCGATCGGCTACTGCCTCGGAGGCACCCTGCTCGCCGCGACGCTCGGCTACCTGGCCGCGAAGAAGGACAAGCGGGTCGCGAGCGCGACGTTCATGACCTCGCTCGTCGACTTCACGCACGCGGGCGAGCTCGAGGTGTTCATCGACGAGGAGCAGGTGGCCTCGCTCGAGCGGAAGATGCGCGAGCGCGGCTACCTCGAGGGCGCCGAGATGGCGAACACCTTCAACATGCTGCGCGCCAACGACCTCATCTGGTCGTTCGTCATCAACAACTACCTGATGGGCCGCGACCCGTTCCCGTTCGACCTCCTGCACTGGAACTGCGACGCGACGCGCATGCCCGCGAAGATGCACAGCTTCTACCTGCGCAACATGTACATGCGCAACGCGCTGCGCGAGCCTGGCGGCGTCACGCTCGACGGCGTGCCGATCGACCTCTCGAAGTCGAAGGTCCCGACCTATTTCGTCTCGGCGATCGAGGACCACATCGCGCCGTGGAAGACCACCTACGCGGGCACCTCGATCCTCGGCGGCCCGTCGCGCTTCGTGCTCTCCGGCTCCGGCCACATCGCCGGCATGATCAATCCCCCCGCCGCGGGCAAGTACGGCTACTGGACGAACGACGACCTGCCGGCGACGGCCGACGCGTGGTTCGACGGCGCGAAGCAGCACGAGGGATCGTGGTGGACCGACTGGCAGGCGTGGATCGCGACGCGAACCGGCCGCGAGGTTCCTCCGCGCATCCCCGGCAAGGGCAAGCTGAAATCGCTCGGCGACGCGCCGGGCAGCTACGTCCGCATCCGCGCCGACGGGAAGTGATTGCCGCGCCCGCGGCGGACTTGGTAGATTCCCGCCACCCTTCGCTCCGACCCGGAAAGAGCCCCATGACGATCCGCCGCGCCGCCGCGCTCGCCTTCCTCCTCGCGCTCGCCTCGGGCGCCCCGCTCGCCGCCTCCGCGGCGACGTGCGCCGACTGCGGCGTCGTCACCTCGATGCGCTACGTCGAGGAGAAGGGCCAGTCGAGCGGCGTGGGCATGGTCGCCGGCGGCGTGGTCGGCGGCGTGGTCGGCCACCAGTTCGGCAGCGGGCGCGGCAACACCGCCGCGACGATCCTCGGTGCCGGCGCGGGCGCCTATGCCGGCAACGAGATCGAGAAGAACCGCAACAAGAAGTCCTACTGGGCGGTGACCGTGAAGATGGACAACGGCACCGTCCGCAACCTCACCTACAGCCAGCGGCCTCCCGCGAACGAAGGCGAGCGCGTGAAGCTCCTCGACGGTGGCCGCCGGATGGCGCTGCTCGCGAACTAGCGAGCTGGCGACCTTCTCGAGCCGACGACGCCGGGCCCGCCCGGCGTTTTCGTTTCGGCGCGCGCCTCCCCGGCGCCCCGCCCGACGCTTCCCGTATCCGCGAGCCGGAGGACGCCTGCCTAGCGCGGCGGCCCGCCCGGCTTCTCGATCGCGTTGCCGCCGTGCTGGCCGGCATTCGCGTCGCCGCCCCGCTCGCCGCCGCTCCTCGACGCCTCGTGGCCGCGCGCGGGCTGCGGCGCGGTAGCCGGCTGCGGCGATGCCTGGGGCACCGGCGCGACGGGCACCGCACGAGGTGCGACCGCCTGCGGCGCGGCCTGGGGCACGAACGCCGGCTGCGGCTGCGGCGCGACCCGGAGCGGCGGCGTGTGTGAAGTCGACGGCGGTGTGATCTGGCGCGCCTGGGGCGGCGCGTAGCCGGGCGCCTGCGGCGACGCCGTCGGCGCCGGCGGAGCGGCATAGCGAACCGGGGGCGGCACGGCCGCAGGCGTCGTCGTCGCCGGCGACGCGGCGCGCGACGGCGCGGGATACGTCTGCAGCGTTTCGCGCTGCACCGGCGCCGTGTACGTCGACGGCGCCGGCTTGGTCGACGGCGCCGCGTACGAGGACGGCGGCGCGACCGGATACGCCGGCGAGGCGTTGCGCGCACCGGGCGCAGGCGAGACCGCGCGCTCGCCCGCGTTGCGCGTCGGACCGGGCGGCGAGGCGGGGCGCGCGTAATAGGTCGACGCGGCCGGAGGCGCGTCCGAGACGCGCGGCTTCACCGCTGGCCGCCCGGGTGCGGGACGCTCGATCGGCGGCGCGTAGGCGAGCGTCGGCGAGCTCGCGACCTGCTGCGGCGTGACGGCCACCAGGTTGCGCGAGCCGATGCGCTCGCCCGCGAAGGTCGCGCCGCGCACGGCGGTGACGCCGCCGGGCCGCGTCGCGTTCACGTAGGTGGCCGGCGGCGCGCGGCGCACCGTGTCGTCGACGCGCGCGGCGTACGGCCGGTTGTAGCCGTTCCAGCAGCGCGACGAGCACTGGTTCCACCAGGGACGGAACGGCTCGCCCCACGCGAGCGGCACCCAGCCGAACACCGGCGTTCCGAGCGTCACCGACAGGCCCCAGCCGGGACCGCCCACCCAGCCCACCATCGCCGGCGCCCAGAACGGGCGCGCGATGTAGCTGCCCGGGCACCAGCCCCAGCGCCCGCCGACGACGACCCAGCGGCCGTAGTGGAACGGCGCGTAGCCCCAGGGCGCCGCGTCGACCCAGGTCCACCCCCACGGCGACACCCAGGTCCAGCTGCCGGTGCGATAGGGCGCCCAGCCGGCGTCGACGAGCGTCGGGTACCAGACGGCGCCGTAGGTTGCGTCGACCTGCCATTCGCCGTAGTCGGCGAGGTCCGCGGAGCCGATCATCTGGCGCGACACGTAGGGCGTCGAGCGGTTGCCTTCGTAGCGCCGTTCGCGCTCGGCCACCCACGCGTCGAATCCGTCGGTCGCGACGCCGTTCTGCACTTGGGCGCCCGTCGCGTCGAGCCCCTCGACCACGGCCGTCTGGCCGGGCAGCACCTGCTGCATGCCCGCGGAGGTCGGCAGCGTCGCCTCGCCCTCGCGCACGACGAGCACAGTCCGGTTGCGGTCGGACGACACCTCGACGCGGTAGAGGCCCGGGCGCGTCACGACGACCTGCGTATTCGGCGTGTCGAGGCGGGCGACCTCGCCCGCATCGAGCACGCGCAGCCGCAGCGACAGGCTTCCCTGCGCGAGGAACAGCGCGACGACGCGATCGTCGAGACGCGCGACGTGCAGGTTGGTCTCGGGCCCGAGGCGGACCTGTCCCGCGCCGACGTCGATCTCCGCGCGCCCGCCCGCCGCGACCCACAGGTTGTCGCCCGACGTGATCGGGTAGTTCTGCCCGATCGTCGTCCAGTCCGACGGGCGGTCCTCGGGCGCGTGGAAGACGTCGCCGCCGAGGTCGGCCAGGCGGCCGACGCGCGTGGGCAGGTCGTCCTGCGCCAGCGCGGGCGGCGTGCCCGCGATGAGCGCGACGAGCGCGACCGCGCCCGCGGCCGCGCGCACGATGCCTCGGCGGTTGGTGCGGCGCAACAGCGTCATGACGATCCGAACCATGCTCTGCCTCCTCGCGGGTTCCAACGTCCCCCCGCCCGCGAAGGTTGACTCCCGTCGTCAGCCTTCGTTCGCGCACGTTACATCCCGCAATGATTTAGACTCGCCGGCGAGCCCTTCCCTCCTATCCCGCCGAGGAGCCGCCCATGCGTCCTTTCCGCGCGACGCGCGTCGCCGCTGCCGTTGCCGTCGCATGCTCGCTCGCCGCGAGCGCCGCCTCCGCCCAATTCTCGAACTTCTGGGTGTTCGGCGACAGCCTGTCCGACGCCGGCTCGTTCAAGCCCGCGCTGCCGCCCGGCACCGGCCTCTACACCACGAACCCCGGCCCGATGTGGACGCAGGTGCTCGCGCAGCGCTACGGCATGACGTCGACGCCGGCGAACCAGGGCGGCAACGACTACGCCGAAGGCGGTGCCCGCGTGTCGCAGCAGCCGGGCGTGCCGCCGAATTTCCCGCTCACGGCGAACGCGACGCCGGTGCTCACGCAGATCTCGCAGTTCCTGTCGCACGGCCCGGCCGATCCCGGCGCGCTCTATTCGGTGTGGGCGGGCGGCAACGACCTGTTCACGCAGCTCGCGCTCCTGCAGGCCGGGGCGATCACGCAGGCGCAGCTGCAGGCGAACATGGCGCTCGCCGCGCAGCAGCTGGTCGGCGGCGTCGCGCAGCTGCAGGCCGCGGGCGCGAACAACATCCTGGTGTTCAACCTGCCCGACGCGGGCAAGACGCCCGACGGGATCGAATCGGGCCAGGGCGCCGCGGTCTCGCAGGTCGTCGGCCTCTACAACAGCACGATCCAGGCCGGGCTCAACCAGATCGGCGGCAACGTCATCCGCGTGAACATCTTCGGCCTCTTGAACGAGGTGATCGCGGATCCGACGCGCTACGGCTTCACGAACGTCACCTCCCGCGCCTGCACGAACGATTTCGGCGGCCGCGTCTACGCGCTCTTCTGCACGCCGGACACGCTCGTTTCGCCGGACGCGCCGAACACCTACCTGTTCGCCGACGGCAACCACCCGACGACCGCCGGCATGAAGCTCGTCGCGCAGCTCGTCGCGAGCATGATCGAGGGTCCGCAGAAGATGGCGACGCTCGGCGAGGCGCCGCTCGCGGTCGAGGCCGCCAACTTCCGCACGCTCGACGGCCGGATGCAGTCGTCGCTCAACGCGAAGCCGACCTCGGCGCGCTTCCAGCCCTGGGTCGCGATCGACTACGCGAACCCGGACCTCAAGGGGTCGTTCATCTCCGGCGACGCCGACGTGACGACGGTGTCGGTCGGCAGCGACATGATGCTGAACCCGCGCCTGCTCGTCGGCGGCGCGTTCGGCTACACCGAGAACAAGGGCGACTTCGGCGGCGGCGGCTACAAGCTCAAGGAAGCCACGGGGACGTTCTACGCAGGCTACGGCGAGGGCCCGTGGTACCTCGGCCTGCGGCTCGGCGCGGGCGACCTCGACTACACGGACATCCACCGCGACATCGAGCTCGGCACCGGCACGCGCACCGAGACCGGCTCGACCAACGGCTACCACTACTTCGGCAGCCTCGTCGGCGGCTGGTGGTTCGGCGCGCCGAGCGGCATCGTGCACGGCCCGTACGCGCGGCTCACCTACCAGCGCGCGATCGTCCGGCAGTTCTCCGAGCAGGGCAGCGACTCGACCGCGCTCTCGTACGGCCAGCAGGAGCGCGAGTCGCTGCAGTCCTCGCTCGGCTGGCAGCTCTCCGGCAACGTCGGCGCGATCCGCCCGTTCGGCCGCGTCACCTGGGAGTACGACTCGAAGGCCGACGCGCGCTCGATCCAGGCGACGCCGGTCGTGCTGGGCGGCACCTACTCGGTCGGCGCCTACCAGCCCGACGACAACTACTGGCTGTTCAACCTCGGCGCGAGCACCGACTTCGCGAAGGGCACCGTGTACCTCACCGGCAGCGGGACCGCCAGCAAGAGCGACGGCAACTACTGGGCGATCACGCTGGGCGTTCGCATCCCGATCGAGTAACGGTCCCGCGCCCCGCGACGAGGGCCGCCCGCGGGCGGCCTTCGTCGCTTCAGGCTGCGCGGAACCGCGCGAGCGCGGCGAGGCCCTCGATCGCGCGCGCGCCGTACCACGACGTCCATTCGCCGTCGACGAGGTCGACGCGCCGGCCCGTCGCCTTCGCGAGCGCGCCGCGGTCGCGCTCGCGGAACGCGTAGGGCTCGGTCGACAGCAGGATGCGGTTCGCCTCGCGCCACGCGGGATCGGCGTCGTCCAGCGCGGGATAGCGGGCCGCGGCGCGCTCGGGCAGCGTGTCGAGGCCCGCGCGCGCGAGCGTCGCCGAGACGTAGGTGTCGCGTGCGACCGTCATCCACGGATCGCGCCACACGAGGTAGAGCACGCGCTCGCGCGGCAGCGGCGCGATCGCGCGATCCAGCGCCGCGAGCGCCTCGTCGAACCGGGCCGAGAGCGAGCGCGCCGCGGCCTCGACGCCGAAGATCGCGCCGAAGAGCGCATAGAGCCGCCGGTTGTCCTCCGGGACGAGCGGGTGCGTGACGATGACGTGCGGCACGAACGCGCGCGCGGCGTCGACGACCTCGCGGCGGTTCTCGTCGACGTTGACGACGAGGTGCGTGGGCCGCGCCGCGGCGAGCGCGTCGAGGTCGACGTCCTTCGTGCCGCCGACCTTCGGCACGCGACGCACGGCGTCGCGCGGATGCACGCAGAAGCCGGTGCGCGCGACCACGCGCTCGCCCAGTCCCAGCGCGAACAGGAGCTCGGTGAGGCTCGGCACGAGGCACGCGATGCGCGGCGAGGCCCCGGCGGCCGCGTGCGTCGTCCCGGCCCAGTCCGTGCGGCTGTTGGGATCCTCCCCCAGGCTAGCCGCTGAGGCGGCGTCGTGCCCCCCCTCCTCGAGGAGGGGGCGAGCGCCGGAGCCCTTACCTGCCGCGCCCTTGGGACGGCCCGGCGGGCGCGGCGGCGGCCCGTCGGCGCTCAAGGCTGCCGCGGCTTGCGCGGCGCCTTCGCGAACGCGCGGTCGTAGATCGGACGGGGCAGCGCCGCGAGCACGCGGCCCACGACCGCCATCGGCCAGGGCAGCACGTGGAAGCGCTTGCCCCGCGCGATCGCGCGCGCGATCGACGCCGCCGCGCGGTCCGGATCCATCAGGAACGGCATCCGGTACGGATTGCGCGCCGTCATCGGCGTCGCGACGTAGCCGGGGCAGATCGTGACGACCGCGATGCCGGCGGGCGCGAGCTCGACGCGGAGCGCTTCGAGCACCTTGATCGCCGCGGCCTTCGACGCGGAGTAGGCCGCGGACCCCGGCAGCCCGCGGAAGCCCGCGATGCTCGCGACGCCGGCGAGCGTTCCGCGCCCCGCCGCGCGCATCGGCGCGACGAACGGGTGGAACGTGTTGAAGAGGCCCGCGACGTTGGTGTCCATCACCGCGCGGAACGCGGCGAGGTCCTCGGCGTGCTCGACCATCGTGCCGCGCGAGACGCCCGCGTTGGCGATCACCACGTCGGGGACGCCGTGCTTCCCGACGAAGTCGCGGCCCGCGGCGATCATCGCCTCGGCGTCTCGCACGTCCGCCGCGTAGGTCTCGACGGCCGCGGACGCGAGAGCCGCCTTCACGCGCGCGAGCTCGTCGGCGCGGCGCGCGACCAGCCCGAGCGTCGCGCCCTTCGACGCGTAGTGCCCCGCGAGCGCCTCCCCGAGCCCCGATGAGGCGCCGGTGAGGAAGACCCGAAGCGACGATGCCTGCGACACCGCGGGAGCGTGCCCGACCGAGCGCGTCAGCGGCCGTCGCTTCGCGACGGTCCGTTGCACGCGCTTGGCGCTAAGACTTCGGACGTTCGGCCCGCGCCACCGCGATCGCCGCGTCGATCGTCGCCGGCACGTTCGGGTGACCGCCCGCGGTGCCGGAGGTGAGCTGGAACTTGCCGTCGACGATGATCGTCGGCACCGACTGGATGTTGTAGGCCTGCGCGAGCTGCTTCGCGCGGCCGATCTTCCCCGCGATGCCGAAGGACTTGTAGGTGTCCTCGACCTTCTTGCGATCGAGGCCCTTGGACGCGGCCCACTCGTAGAACTTGTCCTCCTGCGCGAGGTTCGTGCGCGAGGGGCCGTGGATCGCGAGGAAGACGTCAGGCGTGAGCTTCACGTCCTCGCCCATCGCCTCGAGCGTGTAGTAGACCTTCGCGAGGTTCTCCCAGGGCTGGAAGAAGGTCACCGGCACGCGGCGGAGCTGCACGTCGGGCGGCAGCTTCTTCAGCCACGCCTGCAGGTGCGGCTCGAGGTCCGCGCAGTGCGGGCAGCCGTACGAGAAGAACTCGATCACCTCGATCTTCTTGCCGGTCTCGACCGGATGCGAGACCTTGAGCCGCACGAACTCCTTGCCCTCGGTCGCCTGGGCGGAGGCCTGTCCGGCGAACGCGAAGGCGGCCGCGAACGCGATCGCGAGGCGGGCGGCGGCGCGTAGGCCGGGGAACGGGAGCACGGCGGTCATGGTTCCTTCCTCTGTCGTGGTGCGGGCGGGCGTCGCCGCCGCCGCGCGCGTCAATTCCGGATCACCGCGACGTCGAAGCCGCGTCGCGCGAGCTCGGCCTTGACGCGGGCGAGCTCGTCCGGGTTGTCGTAGGGCCCCAGGCGCACGCGGTAACGGACCGTCTTGTCCTGGAGCGTCCCCGGCTGCACCTGCGCCTCCCATCCGGCGAGCGCCAGGCGCGCCTTCAGGTTCTCGGCCTCGGCCTCCTGCGCGAACGATCCCGCCTGCAGCCAGAGGCGGTCGCCCGGTTTGGCGGCTTTCGCGGCCGAAGGTTCCGCGGAGGCGACCTTGTCGGCCGGCCGGTCGGGGGCCTTCCCGGGCTCGGCGGACTTCGCGGGCGGCGCGACCGGCCGGTCCGGGGTCTTCGACGCGTTGAGCTTCGGCTCCTCGCCGCCGGGCAGGATCTTGTAGAAATCGAAGCGATCCTTGTCGGGCGCGCCCGCCTTCGCCCCCTTGGCGTCGCGCGAGGCGGCCGGCGCGTCCGGCGCCTTCGACGGCGGGCTCGCGCGCCCGCCCATCAGCGTCCACGCGATGCCCGCGGCGAGCGCGAGCCCGAGCGCGAGGCCGATGAAGATGCCGAGGAGCGTGCCGCCGGCGCCGCCGCGCCTCGGGGCGGGGGCGCGCGGCCGCGCCGCGTTCGTCTTGCCGGTCTTCCGCTTCGCCATGGTCGCGTCCGTCACATCTCGTCGGGGGCGCCGATGCCCAGCACCGCGAGCCCGTTGCGGAGCACCTCGCCGGTCGCCACGACGAGCGCGAGGCGCGCATCGCGCACCTTCGCGTCGTCGACCAGGAAGCGCTCGGCGTTGTACCAGCCGTGGAAGTCGCCCGCGAGGTCCTTCAGGTACGCGGCCAGCTGGTGCGGCGCGAACTCGCGCGCGGCCTCCGCGAGCTCGGCGGGATAGTCGGCGAGTCGGTTGAGCAGCGCGCGCTCGTGCGCGCCGTCGAGTGGCGAGAGGTCGACGCCGGCGTAGCGCGCCGGCGCGGCGCCGCGCGCGACGCCCGCCTGGCGCAGCACCGACGCGACCCGGGCGTGCGCGTACTGCACGTAGTAGACCGGGTTCTCCTCCGACTGCGAGCGCGCGAGGTCGATGTCGAACGTGAACTCGCTGTCGGCCTTGCGCGCGACGAGGAAGTAGCGGACGGCGTCGCGCCCCACCTCGTCGATCAGGTCGCGCAGCGTCACGTAGCTGCCGGCGCGCTTGGAGATCTTCACCTCCTCGCCGCCGCGCATCACCGTCACCATCTTGTGCAGCACGTAGTCGGGATAGCCGGCCGGGATGCCCGCGCCGAGCGCCTGCAGGCCCGCGCGCACGCGCGTCACCGTGCTGTGGTGGTCCGAGCCCTGCACGTTGATCACGCGCGAGAACCCGCGCTCCCACTTGGTCACGTGGTAGGCGACGTCCGGCACGAAATAGGTGTAGCCGCCGTCCGACTTCCGCATCACGCGGTCCTTGTCGTCGCCGAAGTCGGTCGTGCGCAGCCACAGCGCGCCCTCGTGCTCGTAGGTGCGCCCCGATCCCTTCAGCCGCGCGACCGTCGCGTCGACGCGGCCGTCCGTGTAGAGCGAGCTCTCGAGGTAGTAGTTGTCGAACTTCACGCCGAACGCCTGGAGGTCGCGGTCCTGCTCCTTGCGCAGCTCCGCGACCGCGAAGCGCCGGATCGACTCGATGTCGGAGAGGTCGTGCCCGACCTCGTCCAGGTAGCGCTGCGCGAGCTCGCGGATGTACTCGCCGCGGTAGCCGTCCTCCGGGAACGCGGCCGACTCGCCCAGCAGCTCCTTCGCGCGCGCTCGCACCGAGACGGCGAGGTTCTCGATCTGCTGGCCGGCGTCGTTGTAGTAGAACTCGCGCGTCACGCTCGCGCCCTGGCTCTCGAGCAGCGACGCGATCGCGTCGCCGAGCGCGGCCTGCCGGCCGTGGCCGACGTGCAGCGGCCCGGTGGGATTCGCCGAAACGAACTCGACCATGATGCGCTCGCCCGCGCGGTCGCGCGTGTGCCCGAAGGCGCCGCGCTCACGCAGCACCCGGGAGACGACCGACTGCCGCGCAGCCGGCTTCAGTCGCAGGTTGACGAATCCGGGACCGGCGATCTCGATCGACTCGACGATCGCGCCGACGGCGGGATCGGCCTTCGCGCCCGCGACGAACGCCTGCGCGAGCTCCCTCGGCGGGCGCTTCTGCGCCTTCGCGCCGGCGAGCGCGACGTTGGTGGCGTAGTCGCCGTGCGCCGCCTCGCGCGGGCGCTCGAGCTTCACCTCGACGTCGGGCACGGCCGGCATCACGGCGCGCGCGTGACCGGTCAGCAGGCGCTCGAGGTCGTGTTTCGGGTCGGTCACGGGAATCGGGGACGGTCGCGGGAGCGCGACATTCTATCGTGAGGCCCGCGCGCGCCCCCGGGACGGCCCGGCGGGCGCGGCATCGCGCGCCCCGAAGGCGCGTGCCTCGCGCCGCCCCGGCGGCGCCGCGCGCTCTGGCCGGCGCGGGCGGGCGTCACAGCGTCACCGGATCGACGTCGAGGCCCCAGCGCACGCGGCGCCCGGGACGCGCCTCGAGCGCCGGCAGCCACGCGTCGAGGAAGCGCGAGAGCTCCGCGCGGCGGGCCGACTGCGCGACGAGCTGCCCGCGCTCGAAGCCGGCGCGCCGCGCGAGCAGCGAAGGGACCGGCGCGTGCACCTCGACCCCGGCGCCGGTCCGGTCCCGGGCGGCGTTCGCGTCGCGTGCCGCCTCCGCGAGGAAGGCGTCGACGTCCGCGCGCGAGGGCGCCTCGGCGCCGAGCAGCACCAGGTGCGCGTGCGGCGGGAGCCCGGCCGCGCGCCGCTCGTCCAGGAGCTCGCGCGCGAAGGCACCGTAGTCCTGCGACGCGAGCGCGCGGTAGACCGGATGCGCCGCGAACGCCGTCTGGACGATCACCTCGCCGGGCCGCGCCGCGCGGCCCGCCCGGCCGGCGACCTGGAACAGGAGCGCCGCGAGCCGCTCGGTGGCGCGGAAGTCCGCGCTGTAGAGCGCGTTGTCGGCGCCGACGACGCCGACGAGCGTCAGGCGCGGGAAGTCGTGCCCCTTCGCGAGCATCTGCGTGCCGACGAGCACGTCGACTGCGTCGCTGCCGACGCGCTTCGCGCACGGGCCGAATATGCCGCGCGCGCGCGTCGTGTCGCGGTCGACGCGCGCGACGCGCGCCGACGGGAACGCGGCGACGAGCGCCGCCTCGAGCCGCTGCGTGCCGAGGCCGCGCGCGGCGCGAGGTCGACGTTGCCGCAGGACGGGCAGGCGCGCGGGACCGCTTCCGCGTGGCCGCAGTGGTGGCAGCGCAGGCGCGCCGGCTGCCGGTGCACGACGAGCCGCGCGCTGCAGCGCGGGCACCCCGACTCCCACGCGCAGGCGGTGCACTTGAGCGAGGGCGCGAAGCCTCTGCGGTTGACGAACACGAGCGACTGCTCGCCGCGCGAGGCGCTCGCCGATCGCCGCGGCGAGCGGCCCCGAGAGGCCCTCGCGCGCCGCCGGATCGTCGGGCGGCACGAAGCGCAGCGTCGGCGGACGCGCGCGCGGGTCGGCGCGGTGCGGAAGCACGACGCGCGCGTAGCGGCCGGTCTGCGCGTGCAGCAGCGTCTCGAGCGACGGCGTCGCGCTGGCGAGCACGATCGGCGCGGACCGGGACCTCGCCCGCACGATCGCCGCATCGCGCGCGTGGTAGCGCACGCCGTCCTGCTGCTTGTACGACGCGTCGTGCTCCTCGTCGACGATCACCAGCGCGAGGCGCGGCAGCGGCGCGAAGACGGCGAGCCGCGTGCCCACGACGAGGGCCGCCTCGCCCGACGCCGCGGCCTTCCAGTGGTCGAGCCGCTCGCCGTCCGCGAGGCCGCTGTGCAGCGTCGCGACTCGCGTGCCCGGCAGCGACGCGGCGAAGCGCGCGGTCAGCTGCGGGGTCAGGTTGATCTCGGGCACGAGCAGGAGCACCTGGCCTCCGCGCGCGATCGCGCGCGCCGCGGCGGCCGCGCACACGTCGGTCTTGCCGCTGCCGGTCACGCCGTCGAGCACCGTCACCGCGAAGCGGCCGGCCGTGGCTTCGATCGCGTCGAGCGCGGCACGCTGGTCGTCGTTCAGCGCGACGGCGTTCCCGGCCGGGGCGGGCGCCGGCTCCTCGACCCAGCCGTCGCGGCGCCAGGCGGCGAGCCTGCGCCGGTCGGCGTCGCCCAGCGCGGCGAGCGCGTCCCGGTCGAGCCCCGACGGCGAGGCTTCGAGGCGCGCGAGCAACGCCGCCGCCGCCGGCGCTCGCGCGGCGCGCGAAGCGAGCGCGTCCCGTCCCGCGCGCGTCAGCACGAGCGCGGACGGAGCGCGCGCGCGCCGCGCCCCCTTTCGCACCGGCGGCACCGCCAGTGCGAGCGCGAGCCCGAGCGGCTCGCGGTAGTACGACGCGACGAACTCGGCGAGCGCGACCACGTCCTCGGGCAGCGGAGGCAGCGGCACGACGTCGTCGATCGGCTGCACGCGCTCGCGCTCGATGCCCGAGGTCGCCTGCACGCCGACGACGACGCCGACGCAACGCCGGCGCGCGAGCTTCACGCGCACGAGCGATCCGCGCGCCACGCCGATGCCGTCGGGCGCCCAGTAGTCGAACGCGAGCCCCGTCGCCGCGGGCACCGCGACGCGCGCGATCGTCATCGCCGCGCCTCCGGGCCGCCGCTAGCCGGGTTTGTAGTGTTCGAAATCCTCATGACCGGGCGCAACAGAATGCGGCAAGTCCTTCATTTGTCGGAACTCGCGAAATTGTCCCCACCAGATGTGGATAACTGTGTGCACAAGCAGCCGCGCCGCGTCATGCGCGAGCGAGCGCCCACACGAGCCTCCGGGCAAGCCCCGCGAGAGGCCTCGTTTTTCTCGTTGCGCATCAATGCATTATCGCTCGCATGCCCGGGAGCCTCCGGGGGGCTCGCCGAAAGGCCAGCCAGAAGCGTGTCATGTGCATAAGTGCGCGCCGGACACTTGAAATCGGCCCTTGTCAAGCCCCGCGCTCGCCAACTCGCGAGCCGGGATCGTCAGCCGCGCCGCGCGGAGACGCGATGGACCGTCTCGACGAGGGCCGCCACGTGCTCGGGCGGCGTCGACGGCACGATGCCGTGGCCGAGGTTGAAGACGTGCCCGGGCGCGGGTCCCGCAGCCTCGACGACCGCGGCCGCCTCGCGCGCGACGGTGTCCGGGTCCGTCGTGAGGACGAGCGGATCGAGGTTGCCCTGCAGCGCGACCCGGTCCCCGACGAGCGAGCGCGCCTTCGCGAGGTCCGCGGTCCAGTCCAGGCCGACCGCATCGGCGCCGATCGCCGCGAGCCGCTCGAGCCAGGCGCCGCCGCCCTTCGTGAAGACGATCGTCGGAACGCCGCGCGCGACGGGTTCCCGCCGGAGTGACTCGACCACGCGGCGCATCGACGCGAGCGAGAATCGCTCGAACGCCGACGTCGTCAGCAGGCCGCCCCAGGTGTCGAAGATCATCAGCGCATCCGCGCCCGCCGCCGCCTGCTCGCGGAGGTAGGCGGCGACCGCTTGAGCGTTCACGTCGATGATGCGGGCGAGGAGGTCCGGGCGCGCCGCCGCCATCCGGCGCACCGTCGCGAAGTCGTCGCTGCCGCCGCCCTCGATCATGTAGCACGCGAGCGTGAACGGGCTGCCCGCGAAGCCGATCAGCGGCACGCGCCCCGCGAGCGCGCGCTTGATCGACGCGACCGCGTCGAACACGTAGCGCAGCTTCGCCATGTCGGGCACCGTGAGCGCGGACGCCGCCGCGTCGTCGCGCACCGTGCGCGCGAATCGCGGCCCCTCGCCCTCGGCGAACGAGAGGCCGAGCCCCATCGCGTCGGGCACGGTGAGGATGTCGGAGAACAGGATCGCCGCGTCGAGCGGGAAGCGCGCGAGCGGCTGCAGCGTCACCTCGGTCGCGAGGTCGGGCGACTGCGCGAGCGCGAGGAAGCTCCCGGCGCGCGCGCGCGTCGCGTTGTACTCGGGCAGGTAGCGCCCCGCCTGCCGCATCAGCCACACCGGCGTGCGCGGCACGGGCTCGCGGCGCAGCGCGCGCAGGAAGGAATCGTTCTGGGGAGGCAAGGCGTCGATCGGAGCCGGGGAAAAGGGAGGGTCGCTGCGTCGAAGGCGGGCGCCCGCCTCGCGGCGACGCCGGGTCCTGTCCCCTCCCGCCTATCTCCGCTTCTCGTCAGCGAGGCAGCGCGCTGCCGCCCATCAGGAACTCGTCGACCGCGCGCGCGCACTGGCGGCCCTCGCGGATCGCCCAGACGACGAGCGACTGTCCGCGGCGCATGTCGCCGGCGGCGAACACCTTGTCGACGCTCGTGCGGTAGTCGTCGGTGCTCGCGGCGACGTTCGTCCTCGCGTCGCGCGCGACGCCGAAGCGCTCGAGCATCGCCGCGGAGCCGGGCCCGGTGAAGCCCATCGCGAGCAGCACGAGGTCGGCCTTGAGCTCGAACTCGCTGTCGGGCACCTCGACCATCTTCATCTGGCCGTCCGCGCCGCGCGACCACTCGAGGCGCGCGCCGACGAGCTTGTGCACGCGCCCGTCGCGGCCCTCGAATCGCTTGGTGGCGACCGACCAGTCGCGCTTGCAGCCTTCCTCGTGCGACGACGAGGTGCGCAGCTTCACCGGCCAGTACGGCCACACCAGCGGCTTGTTCTCGGCTTCCGGCGGCTGCGGGAGGAGCTCGAACTGCGTGACCGACGCCGCGCCCTGGCGGTTCGACGTGCCGACGCAGTCCGAGCCGGTGTCGCCGCCGCCGATCACGACGACGTGCTTGCCGGTCGCGAGGATCTGGTTCGCGACGCGGTCGCCCGCGACGACCTTGTTCTGCTGCGGCAGGAACTCCATCGCGTAGTGCACGCCCGCGAGCTCGCGCCCGGGCACCGGCAGGTCGCGCGGCTTCTCGGCGCCTCCCGCGAGCACCACCGCGTCGAACTCCTCGACGAGCGCGCGCGGGTCCGCGTCGCGCCCGATCTCGACGCCGGGCCGGAACGCCACGCCCTCCGCCGACATCTGCGCCATCCGGCGGTCGATCGCGGCCTTCTCCATCTTGAAGTCCGGGATGCCGTAGCGGAGCAGGCCGCCGATACGGTCGCTCTTCTCGAAGACGACGACGTCGTGGCCCGCGCGCGCGAGCTGCTGCGCGCAGGCGAGCCCCGCGGGGCCGGAGCCGACGACGGCGACGCGGCGGCCGGTCCTCCGCTCGGGCGGCCGCGGCTTGACCCAGCCTTCCTCCCAGCCCTTGTCGATGATGAAGTGCTCGATCGACTTGATGCCGACCGGGTCGGCGTTGATGTTGAGCGTGCACGCAGCCTCGCAAGGCGCGGGGCACACGCGGCCGGTGAACTCCGGGAAGTTGTTGGTCGAGTGGAGCGTCTCGAGCGCCGCTTTCCACGAGCGCCGGTACACGAGGTCGTTCCAGTCCGGGATGATGTTGTTGACCGGGCACCCCGACTGGCAGAACGGGATGCCGCAGTCCATGCAGCGCGCGCCCTGCTTCGAGGCCGCGTCGTCGTCGAGCGCAAGCACGAACTCGCGGTAGTGGCGCACGCGCTCGCGCGCCGGCTCCGCCACTTCGGCGATGCGGTCGAGCTCCAGGAATCCCGTCACCTTGCCCATGGTCCACTCACAGTTCGATCTGCCGAAGCCATGCCACGCACGCCAGCACTCGCGTCGAAACGTCGCCGGCGTGCGCCCGTGCGAGCTTTGCCGCGCCCGAAGGGCCGCCCCGAGGGCGCGGCCCCGCCCCCCGGGGGAGGCGTCGATGGCGCCCACGCGCGACCGACGCTTCGGGGGGATCAACTTACGCGGCCGCGCGCTCCTTCGCCGCCGGCTTCGCGGCCGACTTCGCGGCCATCTCGGTCAGCGCGCGCCGGTACTCGTTCGGGAGCACCTTGACGAAGCGGCCGCGAGCGGCCTCCCAGTCGTCGAGCATCGCGAGCGCGACGGTCGAGCCGGTGAAGCGCAGGTGCTTCTCGCAGAGCTCGCGCAGGATCGCCTCGTCGGCGCGTCCCGCGTGGCGCGCGATCGCCTTGCCGGCCTGCGCGAGCTCGCGCTCCTCGCGCGCCTGCTCGGCCTCCGGCAGCACGCGCTCGAGCGCGACCATCGACAGGTTGCAGCGATCCTTGAACGTGCCGTCGGGGTCGTAGACGTAGGCGACGCCGCCGCTCATGCCGGCCGCGAAGTTCCGGCCGGTGCGGCCGAGCACCGCGACGGTGCCGCCCGTCATGTATTCGCATCCGTGGTCGCCGGTTCCCTCGACCACCGCGGACGCGCCCGAGTTGCGCACGCAGAACCGCTCGCCCGCGACGCCGCGGTAGTACGCCTCGCCCTCGATCGCGCCGTACATCACGGTGTTGCCGACGACGATGTTCTCCTCGGGCTTCGCCGGGCAGGCGGGATCGGGGTAGACGACGATGCGCCCGCCCGAGAGCCCCTTGCCGACGTAGTCGTTGGTCGCGCCCTTCAGCTCGAACGCGACGCCGTGCGCGAGGAACGCGCCGAAGCTCTGTCCGGCGATGCCCTCGAACGCGACGTGGATCGTGTCCGCGGGCAGCCCTTCGTGGCCGTAGCGGCGAGCGACCTCGCCCGACAGCATCGCGCCGACCGAGCGGTGCGCGTTGCGGATCCGGTGCGCGAGCCGCACCGGCTGCCGCTTGTCGAGCGCCGGCTTCGCGCCTTCGATCAGCTGGTGGTCGAGTGCGCGCGCGAGGCCGTGGTCCTGCGCCTCGCAATGGTGGCGCGCGACCGAAGCCGGCATCGAGGGCTGGTGGAGCACGCGCGCGAAGTCGAGCCCCTTCGCCTTCCAGTGCTCGACGCCCTTCCGCATGTCGATCAGGTCGCTGCGCCCGATCATCTCGTCGAACCGCCGGAAGCCGAGCTGCGCCATCAGCTCGCGCACTTCCTCCGCGACGAAGAAGAAGTAGTTGACGACGTGCTCGGGCTGGCCGGCGAACCTGCGGCGCAGCACCGGGTCCTGCGTCGCCACGCCCACCGGGCAGGTGTTGAGGTGGCACTTGCGCATCATGATGCAGCCGGTCGCCACGAGCGGCGCGGTCGCGAAGCCGAACTCGTCGGCGCCGAGCAGCGCGCCGATCACGACGTCGCGCCCCGTCTTCATCTGGCCGTCGACCTGCACGACGATGCGCCCGCGCAGCCGGTTCAGCACGAGCGTCTGCTGCGTCTCGGCCAGGCCCAGCTCCCACGGCGTGCCCGCGTGCTTGATCGACGACACCGGCGACGCGCCGGTGCCGCCGTCGTGGCCGGCGATCGTCACGTGGTCGGACTTGGCCTTGGCGACACCCGCCGCCACCGTGCCCACGCCGATCTCCGAGACGAGCTTCACCGAGATCGAGGCGCGCGGGTTGGCGTTCTTGAGGTCGTGGATCAGCTGCGCCAGGTCCTCGATCGAGTAGATGTCGTGGTGCGGCGGCGGCGAGATCAGCCCGACGCCGGGCACCGAGTAGCGCAGCATCGCGATGTACTCGGACACCTTGTGGCCGGGAAGCTGCCCGCCCTCGCCGGGCTTCGCGCCCTGCGCCATCTTGATCTGGATCTGGTCGGCGGACGACAGGTACTCGGCGGTCACGCCGAAGCGCCCGGACGCGACCTGCTTGATCTTCGAGCGCAGGCTGTCGCCGGCCTTCAGCGCGATGTCGCGCTCGATCCGGTCGCGGCCGATCACCTTGCCGACCGTGTCGCCGTCCTCGACGACGCTGCGGCCCGCGCGGAGCTCGGCGCGGTAGCGCATCGCGTCCTCGCCGCCCTCGCCGGTGTTCGACTTGCCGCCGATGCGGTTCATCGCGACCGCGAGCGTCGTGTGCGCCTCGGTCGAGATCGACCCCAGGCTCATCGCGCCGGTCGCGAACCGGCGCACGATGTCCTTCGCCGGCTCGACCTCGTCGATCGGCACCGGCGGGCGCACGCCGTGCTTGAGCTCGAACAGCCCGCGCAGCGTCTTGAGCTTGCGGGTCTGGTCGTTGATGAGCGTCGCGTACTCCTTGTACGTCGCGAAGCTGCCGGAACGCGCCGCGTGCTGCAGCTTCGCGATCGAGTCCGGCGTCCACATGTGCTCCTCGCCGCGCACGCGGTACTGGTACTCGCCGCCGGCGTCGAGGCCGTCGGCCAGCAGCGGGTCGTCGCCGAACGCGAGCGAGTGCAGCCGCGCGGCCTCCTCGGCGACCTCGAAGAGCCCGATGCCCTCGACGTTGCTCGCGGTGCCGGTGAAGTACTTGTCGACGAACTCGCGGCGCAGCCCCACCGCCTCGAAGATCTGCGCGCCGCAGTAGCTCTGGTAGGTCGAGATGCCCATCTTGGACATCACCTTCGTGAGCCCCTTGCAGATCGCCTTGACGAACTTCTTCTGCGCCGCCTTGCCGTCGGGCTCGCCGACCGCGTCGCCCTCTGCCGCGAGCGTCTCGAGCGCGAGGAACGGGTGGATCGCCTCGGCGCCGTACCCCGCGAGCAGCGCGAAGTGGTGCACCTCGCGCGCCGACCCGGTCTCGACGACCAGCCCCGCCGACGTGCGCAGGCCCATCTTCACCAGGTGCTCGTGCACCGCGGCGGTCGCGAGCAGCGCGGGGATCGGCAGGCGGTCCGGCCCGACCAGGCGGTCGGACAGGATCAGGATGTTGCGCCCCTGCCCGATCGCGTCGACGGCGTGCGCGGCGAGGCTCGCGAGCGCGGCCTCCATGCCGTTCGCGCCCCACGCGGCCGGGTAGGTGATGTCGAGCTCCTCGGAGTGGAACGCGCCGCCCGAGAAGAGCTCGATGTGCCGCAGCTTCTCCATGTTCTCGGCGGTGAGGATCGGCTGCTGCACCTCGAGCCGCATCGGCGGCTCGGTGACGCCGGGCTCGTAGTCGACCGCGAGCAGGTTCGGCCTCGGTCCCACGAACGAGACGAGGCTCATCACCAGCTCCTCGCGGATCGGGTCGATCGGCGGGTTCGTGACCTGCGCGAACAGCTGCTTGAAGTACTGGGTGAAGACCTTCGGCCGGTCGGAGAGCACCGGCAGCGCGGCGTCGTTGCCCATCGAGCCGATCGCCTCCTCGCCGCCCTGCGCCATCGGCGCGAGGATCACCTTGACGTCCTCGAGCGTCCAGCCGAACGCCTGCTGGCGGTCGAGCAGCGGCACCTCCGACTCGGTCGCCGGCGCGGGCTCGGGCATCGACTCGAGCGAGAGCCGGCAGCGGTCGATCCACTCGCGGTAGGGCTTCGCCGTCGCGAGCGAGCGCTTGAGCTCCTCGTCGTCGACGATGCGCCCCTTGTCGAGGTCGACCAGCAGCATCTTGCCCGGCTGCAGCCGCCACTTCTTGACGATCTTCTTCTCGGGGATGTCGAGCACGCCGACCTCCGAGGCCATCACGACGTAGTCGTCGTCGGTGACCACGAAGCGCGCGGGCCGAAGCCCGTTGCGGTCGAGCGTCGCGCCGATCTGGCGCCCGTTCGTGAACGCCATCGCGGCGGGCCCGTCCCAGGGCTCCATCAGCGCCGCGTGGTACTCGTAGAACGCGCGGCGGTCCTCGTCCATCAGCGGATTCCCGGCCCACGCCTCGGGAATCATCATCATCATCGCGTGCGCGACCGGGTAGCCGCCCATCACGAGCAGCTCGAGCGCGTTGTCGAACGAGGCCGAGTCGGACTGGCCCTCGTAGATGAGCGGGAAGAGCTTGGGCAGGTCGTCGCCCAGCACCTTCGAGGCGATCGCGCCTTCGCGGGCGCGCACCCAGTTGAAGTTGCCGCGCAGCGTGTTGATCTCGCCGTTGTGGCAGACGAAGCGGAACGGGTGCGCGAGGTCCCAGGTCGGGAACGTGTTGGTCGAGAATCGCTGGTGCACCATCGCGAGCGCCGAGACCATCGTCTCGTCGGCGAGGTCGAGGTAGAAGCTGCCGACCTGGTGCGCGAGGAGCATCCCCTTGTAGACGAGCGTGCGCGTCGAGAACGACGGGACGTAGAACTCCTTGCCGTGCCTGAGGCGCAGCGCCTGGATCGCGTGCCCGGCGCGCTTGCGGATCACGTAGAGCTTGCGCTCGAGCGCGTCGGCGTCCATGTCGCGCGAGCCGCGCCCGACGAACACCTGGCGGATGACCGGCTCGACCTCCTTCGTGCGCTCGGACAGGCCCTCGTTGTTCGTGGGCACGTCGCGCCAGCCGAGCAGCACCTGCCCCTCGGCGGCGATCGCGCGCTCGATCTCCTGCTCGCAGGCCACGCGCGAGGCCGGCTCCTGCGGCAGGAACACCATGCCGACGCCGTAGTGGCCGACCGCGGGGAGCGTGATGCCGAGCTTGCCGCAGGCGCGGCGAAGGAACGTGTCGGGGAGCTGGATCAGGATGCCCGCGCCGTCGCCCTGCAGCGGATCGGCGCCGGTCGCGCCGCGATGCGAGAGGTTCTCGAGGATCTTCAGGCCCTGCGCGATGATCGCGTGGCTCTTGCGCCCCTTGATGTGCGCGATGAACCCCAGCCCGCACGCGTCGTGCTCGTGCGCGGGGTCGTAGAGGCCCTGCGCGGCCGGCGGCCAGGCGCCGCGCGCTCCCGAATGCTCGTGACCGGATCCCTCGTCCACCGTCGGCGTCCCCGTGCGATGCCCCGCGTCGTCCGCCGGCCGGCCGCGGGCTCGCGCCGCCGGCCGCCGGGCCGCTTCGCCGGACGGGCGCAGGCGCAAACCTTGCTCGTCTGAAAGCGCGGCGAAACCTTGAAATGCTACTCGCGTTGCTGCGATGCGACAAGAAAAGGCGCCCGCCCCGCCGACGGCGCGCCTGCAACATCGCCCGCCGGGCGGCGCCGCGCGGCCGCCCGAAAGCCTTGCACGGACCCGCTACTTAGGCTCTAATCTGAACAGTTTGGGCTATCTCGTTGTTGCAGCGTTCAAATTGCCCGGCGAGCACCCGAGCCTTCGGCCCCGGCCTCAGGACAACATCATCAGGAAGACCGCCATGCCCCAAGCCCGCCTGACCGGATGGATCCGCCCGGTCGCCGCCCTGCTCGCCCTGGCCGGCACCCTCGCGCTGACCGCCTGCGGAGGCGGCAGCGGCAGCATCAACAACCCGAACACGCCGACGACCCCCACGCCCATCCCGACGCTGCAGACGCTGCCGGCGGGGGCGGTCGTCGCCTACTCCGGCGTGCCCGCGACGATCCAGATCGTCGGCGGGGTCGCACCGTACACGGCGATCTCGAACAATTCCGCGATCCTCACGGTGCCGTTCAACGTCTCGGGCGACACGCTCGTCCTGGTCGCCAACCCGGTCGCGCTCGGCAACGACGTGCCGGTCGCGATCACGGTCGCCGACCAGTCGGGCCAGACGGTCATCGCCAACGTGATCGTCCGTTACGCGCCGCTGTTCCAGAACAACCTGGTGGTGACGCCGTCGAACGCGAACTGCGGCGGCCAGAACGTCTGCGACGGCGACACGGCGACGGTCGTCGCGGTCGCCTCCGGCGTCGGCGGCGCACCGCTGCCCGGCCGCCAGATCCGCTTCGACGCGGTCTACGGCCCGTTCGCGATATTGACCAGCAACCCCGGGACGCCGCTCTCCCCGACGCTGACGGTCGTCACCGACAGCACCGGCACGGCCGCCGTCCAGATCCAGACGTCCGCCAACGCGCCGACGCAGGCCGCGCAGATCCGCGCGACCGACGTGACCACCGGCCAGGCGCTGATCGCCAACTTCATCGTCGAGCGCAGCACCGGCTCGAACACGCTCGCGGTCATCCCGGACACCGCGACGATCACGACCCAGTACAACGACTCGTGCTCGACCGGGTTCCTGATCGACTACTACATCTTCGGCGGCACGCCGCCCTACACGGTCACCGCGTCGTTCCCGACCGCGGTGCTGATCGTGCCGACGGTCGTCGGCGCGAGCGGCGGGTTCTTCCGAGCGGCCACCAACGGCACCTGCGTCAACCCGCTGACGTTCGCGATCGTCGACGCCGCAGGCAAGACGACGACGGCGACGCTCAACAACACGCCGGGCTCGCAGAACCGGCCGACGCCGCCCACGCCCACGCCGGCGACGCTCGTCGTGACGCCGACGTCGACGACGAGCAGCGCGTGCGCCGGGAAGACGTTCAACCTGGTCATCACCGGCGGCACCGCGCCCTTCAACGTAAGCGTCTCGCCGGGAGGCGCGGTCGTGACGCCGCCGGTCGTCACCACGTCGGGCGGAAGCGTCGCGATCAGCGGCCTCGCGACCGGCAGCGGCGTGACGACGGTCATCGTCCTCGACTCCGGCTTCGGCGCACAGCAGCAGACGAAGACGGCGTCGATCTCCTGCAGCTGATCGGCTGATCCGACGGGTCGGGCCACACCGACGGCGACCCGCGAGGGTCGCCGTCGCCGTTTCCGGGGTCGGCTACGCGAGGACGGCCGCGAGGTCGTCCTCGGCGACGTCCGCGCGGACCACCGCGCGACCCAGCCGCTCGAGGAGCACGAACCGCATCCGGCCGCGCTGGACCTTCTTGTCGCGGCCCATGAGGTCGAGCCAGCGGTCGAGCGCGAGCTTCGGCGGGACCGTCGGCAGGCCGGCGGCCGCGACGAGCGCGTGCACGCGCTCGCGCTCCGCGGATGCGAGGCCGCAGGCGCGCTCCGAGAGGCGGGAGGCGAGCACCATGCCGGTCCCGACCGCCTCGCCGTGCAGCCACGTGCCGTAGCCGGTCGCGGTCTCGATCGCGTGGCCGAACGTGTGGCCGAAGTTCAGGAGCGCGCGCTCGCCGGTCTCGCGCTCGTCGGCCGCGACGATCTCCGCCTTGATCCGGCAGCTCTCGTGGATCGCGTGCGCGAGCGCCTCGTCGTCGCGCGCGACGAGCGCGGGCATGCTCCGCTCGAGCCACGCGAAGAAGGCGTCGTCGCGGATCGCGCCGTACTTGACGACCTCCGCCAGTCCCGCGGCGAGCTCGCGCGGCGGAAGCGTCGCGAGGCAGGCGGTGTCGATGGCGACGGCCGACGGCTGGTGGAACGCGCCGATCATGTTCTTGCCGAGGCGATGGTTGACCGCCGTCTTCCCGCCGACCGACGAATCCACCTGCGCGAGCAGCGTCGTGGGCACCTGCACGCAGGGGACGCCGCGCTGGTAGATCGCGGCCGCGAAGCCGGCGAGGTCGCCGACGACGCCGCCGCCGAGCGCGACGATCGGCGTCGACCGGTCGACCCGGAGCTCGAGCAGCCGCGTCAGCACGTCGTGCAGCGTGTCCCAGCTCTTGTGCGCCTCGCCGTCGGGGACGAGCACGACGTCCGACGCGACGCCCGCGCGCTCGAGGCTCGCGCGGAGCGCCGCCAGGTGATGCGCGGCGACCGTCGCGTTGGTGACGACCACGGCGCGCGAGGCGATCGCCGCCACGAGCTCGCCCACGCCGGCGAGCGCGCCGCGGCCGATGCGGATCGGATAGGCGCGCTCGCCAAGCGCGACCCGGAGCTCCCTCACCGCGCGTCCTCGGCGGCCCGGCGGGCGGGTGGCTCGAATCCGCGAGCGAAGCGCATCACCTCGTCGCGATCCGACGTCACCACGTGGTCGGCGATCGACCGGTACAGGTGGTCGCGCTGCGCGTAGAGCTCGGCGATCCTCGCCGCGGGATCGGCGGCCTTCAGCATCGGCCGGTGGCGGCTGTGGCGAACGCGCTCGTAGAGCGTCGCAGGATCGCTGTGCAGGTAGACGACGGTGCCGCCTTCCTTGAGGCGCCGGCGTGTCGCCTCGCGCAGCACCGCGCCGCCGCCGGTGCCGAGCACGATGTTCTCGAGGCCCACGAGGTCGGCGATCAGCGCCTCCTCGCGATCGCGGAACGAGGCCTCGCCTTCGATCTCGAAGATCGTCGGGATCGTGACGCCGAGGCGCTCCTCGAGCTCGTGGTCGGCGTCGACGAAGCGCTTGGCCAGGCGCCGCGCGAGCTGGCGCCCGAGCGTCGTCTTGCCCGCGCCCATCAGGCCGACGAGGTAGAGGTTGCCGCGATGGAGGTGCATGGGCGCATTCTAGCGGGAGCGCTCGAGCCGAAGGCGCAGCCTGCCGCCGAAGGCGTAGCAAGTAGGTAGTAGGTGGTAGGTAGTGCTTGGCGGCAGAGGATGGCGGGCGGATCGACATCCCTAGGTCGGCGCCGCAGCTAGTGGCGGGCCGTTCGCAGATCCCGGAAACAGGTGTCGACGTGATGTCCGACGGCGCAGCGGCCAACCACCACCCACTACCTACCATCTACTACCTACTACCTACTTGCTACGCCTTCGGCTCGGGGTCGGGCGGAAACGCCGAGGGCCGCCTCCCGGCGGCCCTCGCGCGACGCAGGCTTCCCGCCGGAGCTACTTCACCGCGTTCACCGTCTCCTTGACGATGCGCGGCGTGAGGAAGATCAGGAGCTCGGTCTTCTCGCTCGAGCGCCCGGTCTGCTTGAACAGGTAGCCGAACAGCGGGATGTCGCCGAGGTAGGGCACCTTGTCGACGTCGTTGCGGATCGTCTCCTCGTAGATTCCGCCGATCACCGCGGTGTCGCCGTTGTTGACGGCGATCTGCGTGATGACGTTCTTCGTGTCGATCGACGGGACCTGGAAGCCGCCGCCCAGCTGCACGAACTGGCCGATCGAGTCCTTGCGAACCTCGACGGTCATGATGATGCGGTTGTCCGGCGTGATCTGCGGCGTGACGTCGAGCAGCAGCACCGCCTTCTTGAACTGGACCGTGGCGGGGTTGTTCGCCGAGCCCGGCGTCACGTACGGGATCTCGGTGCCCTGCTCGATCCGCGCCTTCTGGTTGTCGGCGGTGATCACGCGCGGGCTCGACACGACCTTGCCGCGGTTCTCCGCCTCGAGCGCGGAGAGCTCGAGGTTGATGAGGTTGCCGCTGCCGAGGTTGATCAGCGTCATCGCGAGCTGGCCCGCCGCGTTCAGCACCGGCAGGTTGATGTTGAGCGCCTGCGGATCGGAGTAGCCCGGATACCCGAACGGCGCGACCGTCGGCGACGCGATCTCGAACGGCGTCGGCGTGCGCGTGTCCCGGACGATGCGGTCGCCCTCGGTGCGCACCACCGGCTGCGTGTTGAGCGACCCGGTCGAGCCGACCGAGTAGCGTCCGCGGTTGAACGTGAAGCCGGTCTGCTGGCCGAACCGCACGCCGAGCTGGCGGCTGAACTTGTCGCTCGCGATGACGATGCGCGCCTCGATCAGCACCTGCTTCACCGCGACGTCCAGCTGCCGGATGATCTTGCGGACTTCCTCGAGCCGCGACGGGATGTCCTGCACGAACAGCACGTTCGACCGCGGGTCGACGAACGCGACGCCGCGGCGCGACAGGATCGAGCCCTGCCCGCCCGTCGTGGCCGTCTGCCCGGCGCCGAGCCCGTACTGCTGCTGGCGGTTCGTCGACAGCATGTTCGCGAAGTCCGTCGCCTTCATGTAGTTCAGCTGGAACGACTCGACCTGCATCGGCTCGAGGTCGCCGATCTGCGCCTGCGACTCGAACTGCTGCTTCTCCTTGAGCGCGAGCTCCTCGCGCGGCGCGATGAGCACGACATTGCCGTTCTTGCGCATGTCGAGGCCCTTCGTCTGCAGGATGATGTCGAGCGCCTGGTCCCAGGGGATGTCCTTCAGGCGCAGCGTCAGCGAGCCCTGCACCGTGTCGCTCGTGATGATGTTGAGCCCGGTGAAGTCGGCGATCACCTGCAGCACCGAGCGGACGTCGATGCTCTGGAAGTTGAACGAGACCTTCTCGCCCTTGTAGCCGCCGCGCGTCCCCTGCGTCAGCCGGTTCGGGTCCTCCTGGATCGGCTTGATCTCGACGATGAACCGGTTGTCGGTCTGGTAGGCCGAGTGCTCCCACAGCCCCTTGGGCTCGATCACCATCCGCGCGTTCGGTCCCTGCGTGAAGGTCTCGACCGAGACGACCGGCGTCGCGAAGTCCGCGACGTCGAGCCTGCGCTCGAGGTTGCGCGGCACCGAGGTCTTCAGGAAGTCGACGATGAGCTGGCGGCCCTGCTGCCGGATGTCGATGCCGGTGGACGCGTCGGACAGGTCGACGACGATGCGGCCCTCGCCGTTGCGGCCGCGCCGGAAGTCGACGTCGCGAAGCGTGTGCTGGACGTCGCCGGGCCGGGACTCCGCGAAGCGCTGGACCTCCTGCGCGGAAGCGTCGAGCTTCTCGCTCTGGTCGATCAGCGTCACCAGGACCGCGTTGCCCTCGACGTTCGTCTCGTAGGTCTGCGGGCGGTTCAGGTTGAACACGACGCGCGTGCGGTTGCCCGCCTGGATCACGTTCATGCTGCGGAGCGACGCGTCGTCGACCTGCTTCTGCGTCGCGCCGGTGCCGTTGGCGGTGTCGAGGAAGTCGAGCGCGATGCGCGGCGGGCTCGCGATCGCGAAGCCGGCCGGCGGGTTCACGGGCGGGTTCTTGAGCTGGAACCGGACGATGGTCCGGCCGGAGCTGCCCTTGGACACCGAGATCTGGTCGAGGCTGTTGCCCTGCGACCACGCCGCCGGCGCGATGGCGAGTGCGCCGGTCGCGGCGAGCGCGACCGCGACGCTGCGGACGGCCGCCGCGGCGCCCCGGGCCCGTGTGGCGAATGTTGCGCTCATCGCTTTCCCCCCTGTGCCCGCGCGTCGGGCTGCTGGAGCTGGAGCGCCGACGACCGCTCGGTCCAGTCGCCCGCGCTGTCCTGCACGAGTTCCTTGAGCTTGATCTCGGTGTCGGAGATCCCGGTGACGACGCCGAAGTTCTGCCCCATGAAGTTGCCGGCGCGGACCTGGTAGATGTCCTTGTCCGGCGTGCGCACGAGCGCGTACATGGTCTTCTCTTTCGCGAGCGTGCCGACCATCGACAGCGATTCGAGCGGATAGCTCTCGAGCGGCTCGCGGCGGCGCGCGAGGTCGGGCGCCAGCTTGCTGTTCCCCTTCGCGGGCTCGATCTTGCGCGGCTTGAACGGGTCGGGCAGGTCGAACGCGTTGTAGGCGAACGGCTCGTAGGGCTTGATCTGCGGCAGCGGCTCGAGCTTGCCCTGCGCGCCCTTGCCCTGCTCGTTCATCCAGTCGCGAAGGTCCTGGTAGCTCTCGCCCCCGCAGCCGGCGAGGCCGGCCGCGGCGAGGGCGAGCACGGCGGCGAGGATCGGGCGGGTCATTTCTTCCTCGCCTTGTCCTTCGCCTGCTTCGCGAGGATGCGCTGCCGCTGGATCTCCTCGTCGTCGAGGTAGCGGAACGTCTTGGCCACCGCCTCCATGCGGAGCGTGCCCTTGTCGTTGGCGATCGACACGTCGTTCAGCGTCACGATGCGCGGGAGCTGCGCGACGTCGCTCGCGAACGCGCCCATGTCGTGGTAGTTGCCGGTGATGCGGATCGCGATCGGCAGCTCGGCGTAGAAGTCGGCCATCTTCTCCTGCGCCGCGGGCTTGAACAGCTCGAACACGAGCCCCCGGCCGAGGCCGGCCTGGTTGATGTCGGTCAGGAGCGCGTCGATCTCGGAGCGGTTCGGCAGCTGCTTGACCAGCGCGCCGAACGACTGCTCGACCTCGGAGAGCTGCGCGCGATACGCGTCGAAGTTGATCGCCTTGGCCTTCTTCTGCGCGTACTGCTCGCGGAGCGTGCCTTCCTCGGCCTGCGCGCGGTCGAGCGTATCCCACTGGTCCTTCCAGTCGAGCAGCGCGCCGGCCGCGAGGATCGCCACGAACACCGCGCCGAGGACGAGCACCTTCGGCAGGACCGGCCAGTTGCCGACGTCCCGCAGCGACAGGCGGCGGAGGTCGTCGAAGTTCACGCGAGGCCTCCGGGCGCCGCGGCCTTCGTCGGTGCCGCGCTCGACGCCGCGGGCTTCGCCGGGGCCGCGACCGGCGCCGAGGTCGTCGGCTGGGCGCGCTTGACCTGGAAGTTCAGCGTGAACTCGTTCACCTGCTGGCCAGGGGCCCCCCGCGCCGCCCCGGGCAGCTGGACGAGCTTGATCTCGACCAGCTCCGGCGAGGTGACCCAGGGCGAAGCCTCGATGTTGCGCATCAGCGTCGACACGCGGGCGTTGGACTGCGCGTAGCCGACCATCTGCACGCGGTTGCCGGACTGGCGGATCGACTTCAGGTAGATGCCGTCGGGCAGCTGCCGCACGACCTGGTCGAGCAGGTGGACGGCGTCGCTGCGGTTCGACTGCAGGTTCTCGACCACCTGCTTGCGGGCGAGCACCTGCTGGATCTGGTCGCGGAGCTTGTCGATCTCCTTGATCTGGTCGTCGAGCTTCGCGATCTCGGTCTTGAGCAGCTTGTTGCGGCCCTGCTGCTCGTCGATCCGCGCCGCGAAGATCATGTGGACGAGGCCGACGACCGCGAGCGCGAGGATCGCGAGCAGCACGCCGAACGACACGAACTGACGCTGGCGGGCCTGCCGCTTCTCCTCGCGGTGCGGGAGCAGGTTGATGCGGACGGCGTTGGCCATGGGTTACGACCTCCCCCAGGCTAGACGCTTCGCGTCGTCGCGCCCCCCCTCCTTGAGGAGGGGGCAGGCGCCGCCTTGGGGCGGCCCGGCGGCGGCGCCTTTTCCCGCTTCGACCCAGCCGCGGTGACGGCAGGCGGTCACTCGAAGCTCCGCATGGCGAGGCCCGCCGCGATGATCAGCATCGGCGCATCGGCGGCGAGCTGGCGCGGCCGGATCCGGTCGGACACCTGCATCGACGCGAACGGGTTGGCGATCACCGTCGCCACGCCGGCGCGCTTGGCGACCAGCTCGTCCAGCCCGGGAAGCTGCGCGCACCCGCCGGCGAGCACGATCTGGTCGACCTGGTTGTACGACGTCGACGTGAAGAAGAACTGGAGCGCGCGCGTGATCTCGAGCGCGAGCGTCTCCATGAACGGCTGGAGCACGTCGTTGTCGTAGTTCTCCGGCAGGCCCTGGTTCTTCTTCGCCGATTCCGCTTCCTCGGGCGACAGGTTGAACGCGCGCTGGATGTCGTGCGTCAGCTGGTTGCCGCCGAACGCCTGGTCGCGCGAGAACAGGAACTGGCCGTTCCGGAGCACGTAGAAATGGGTGATGTGCGCGCCGATGTCGACGAACGCGATGTTCTGGTCGCGGCCGTTCGCGGGGAGCGTCGGCGTGATCAGCCGGAACGCCTCCTGCGTCGCGTAGGACTCGACGTCCATGACGCGCGGCTTCAGGCCGGCGGCCTCGGCGATCGCGACGCGGTCCTCGACCTTCTCCTTCCGGGACGCGGCGATCAGCACCTCGACCTCGTCCGGGTTGTTCGGGGCCGGCCCGAGGATCTGGAAGTCCAGGTTGACCTCGTCGAGGGCGAACGGGATGTACTGGTTCGCCTCCGCCTCGACGGTCAGCTCGAGCTCCTCCTCCTTCTGGCCGGAGGGGACGATGATCTTCTTGGTGATGACCATGGCCGCGGGCAGCGCCATGGCCACGTTGCGGTTCCGGCTGCCGAGCCGCTTCCACGCCCGCTTGAGGGCGTCGCTGACTTGGTCCAGATTAGCGATATTGCCGTCCTGGACCGTATCCTTGGAGAGCGGCTCGATCGTGTAGCGGTCGAGGCGATAGCTGCCCTTGCCGGCTTCCGAGAGCTCGACGAGCTTGATCGAGGTCGACGCGACGTCGACGCCGATCAGCGTCGGCGCCTTGGTCTTGAACGCTTCGAACACCCCGGAGAATTTTTCGGAAAGCATGTCCCTGTCGCCGGCAATGCTGACAACTTACATTAAACTCTGGCAGCAACCCACAACGATGTCAAACCTTTTACCCCGGGCCGGCTCGCGGTGTTGCATGCTTGCCGACAAACGCGCGCAACCCGGCTCCTGAGGCAACTTTTATTCCCACGTGCTAAAGCGCTGGCTCCTCTACGTCGGCTCCGTCGTCCTCGGCCTCGCGGTCGTGGGCGGGCTCCTGGGCGCGTTCGTGCTGGCTTTGCTTTATCCGACGCTGCCTTCGCTGGAGACGCTCACCGATTACCAGCCCAAAATCCCGCTCCGGATCGTTTCCGCCGACGGCGACCTCCTGGGCGAATTCGGCGAGGAGCGGCGGGCCATCGTCAGGATCGGCGACGTGCCGGACCTGATGAAGCACGCGATCCTGGCGGCGGAGGACGAGCGGTTCTACCAGCATGGCGGCGTCGACTACGTCTCCGTCATGCGAGCCGCCCTGACCAACGTGGTCTCGGGCACCCAGCAGGGCGCAGGCACGATCACGATGCAGGTGGCCCGCAACTTCTTCCTGACCCGCGAGAAGACCCTCTCCCGGAAGCTCCGCGAGGTGCTCCTCGCCTGGAAGATCGAAGCCAGCCTGTCCAAGGACGACATCCTCGAGCTCTACGTCAACCAGATCTTCCTCGGCCAGCGCGCCTACGGCTTCGCGGCGGCCTCGCAAATCTATTTCGGCAAGCCCCTCAAGGACTTGACGCCGTCCGAAGCGGCGATGCTGGCCGGGCTGCCGAAGGCGCCTTCCGCCTACAACCCGGTCTCCAACCCGAAGCGGGCCAAGGTCCGCCAGCAGTACGTGTTGCGGCGGATGCACGACCTCCGCTACCTCTCGGACGCGGAGTACGAGGAAGCACGAAATGCGCCACTCGTCGTCCGGCAGGCGACCCGCGAGCCCATTCCGCTTCGCGCCGAGTTCGTGGCCGAAATGGCCCGGCAGGTCGTCTACGAGGCGTACGGCGACGAGGCCTACACCAAGGGCATCACCGTCTGGACGACGATTCGTACGTCGGACCAGGAAGCGGCCTACCAGGCCGTCCGCCGGGGCGTGATCGAGTACGACCGCCGTCACGGCTACCGGGGCCCCGAGGCCTACGTGAACCTGCCCGACGACCCCGCGGAGGCCGACCAGGCGCTCGACCGGGCGTTCCAGGAGGCGCCGGACAGCGACAACCTGCTGGCCGCCGTCGTCACCTCGGCTTCGGCGACGGAGGTCCGGGCGGTGCTGTCGAACGGCGACGCGGTCCAGGTCGACGGCGACGGGCTCAAGTTCGCGGCCCGGGCGCTTTCCGACAAGACGCCCGCCAACCAGAGGATCCGGCGCGGCGCGGTGATCCGGCTGTCGAAGGACGACAAGGGGCGATGGGGCGTCGCCCAGATGCCGCAGGTCGAGTCCGCGTTCCTCGCGCTCCGGCCCCAGGACGGAGCGATCCTCGCGCTGGTCGGCGGGTTCGACTTCGACCGCAACAAGTTCAACCACGTGACGCAGGCGCAGCGGCAGCCGGGATCGGCGTTCAAGCCGTTCATCTACTCGGCGGCGCTCGAGAAGGGCTTCACCCCGTCGACGGTGATCAACGACGCGCCGTTCTTCGTGCCGGCCGAGAAGACCGGCGGCGAGGACTGGGAGCCCAAGAACTACGACGCGAAGTTCGAAGGCCCGATGCGGCTGCGCATCGCGCTCGCGAAGTCGAAGAACCTCGTCACGATCCGCGTGCTGCAGGCGATCGGGCCGCAGTACGCGCAGGACTACATCGCGAAGTTCGGCTTCGACCCGCGGCTGCATCCCGCCTACCTCACGATGGGGCTCGGCGCGGGCGCCGCGACGCCGGTGCAGATGGGCGGCGCGTACTCGGTGTTCGCGAACGGCGGCTACCGGATCACCCCCTACATGATCTCGAAGATCACCGACGCGAAGGGCAACGTGCTGTCGGAAGCGGACCCGCCGCGCGCGGGCGACACCGCGGAGCAGGCGATCGACCCGCGCAACGCGTTCGTGATGACGACGCTCCTGAAGGACGTCGTGGCGATCGGCACCGCGACGCGCGCGCAATCGCTCGGCCGAAAGGACATCGCGGGCAAGACCGGCACGACCAACGAGAACGTCGACGCGTGGTTCTGCGGCTACACGTCGTCGATCGTCGGCATCGCGTGGATCGGCTTCGACCAGCCGCGCACGCTCGGCACCAACGAGACGGGCGCGGTCGCCGCGCTGCCGATCTGGATGTCGTTCATGCAGCGCGCGCTGAAGGGCGTGCCGGAGAAGCCGCTCGAGCCGCCGCCGGGCGTCGTCCAGGTCCGGATCAACGACGCGACCGGCCTGCGCGACGACGCGAGCCCGCTCACCGACTGGTTCTTCGCCGAGTCGGTGCCGAGGGGCCGCGACGACACGCTGACGCCCGCGGCGACCGGCAAGACCGCGCAGGACGTGCGCAACCAACTCTTCTAATGGGGACTCACCTCCACGTTCCATCGCGCCGTCGAGCGCACCTATGAGCCGCCGCTCCCGCACGACCGAGGCGTACGAGGCGCGACGCGCCGAGCGCCGCCAGGGGCTCGGGCCCGACGGCTACGAGCGCGCGAGCCTCGCGCAGGCGGCCGCGCGCCTCATCGCCGAGCACGGGATCGCCGACTGGTCGTACGCGAAGCGCAAGGCGGCGCGCGAGCTCGGGCTGCCCGACCGAGCCGCGCTCCCGCGCGACGACGAGGTCGAGGACGCGCTCGCCGAATACGCCGCGATCTTCGGCGGCGACGAGCATCGCGCGATGATCCGCGAGCGACGCCGCGAGGCGCTGGACTGGCTGCGCCGCTTCGCGTCGCGCGACGCGCGGCTCGTGGGGGGCGTCGCGGCGGGCTGGGCGACCGAGCACAGCGACATCCGCATCGAGCTCGCCTGCGACGACGCGAAGGCCGTCGAGCTCGACCTCCTCAACGCGCGCATCGAGTTCCGACCGCTGCCGGGCGACGACGACGGCGGGGGCGAGTACTACATCGAGACGCGCCGCGGCGGCGTGCGCCTGTCGGTGCGCACGCCCGGCGCGATGCGCTCGCGCTCGCGCCGCGACCGCGGCGGCCGCGAGATCGTGAGGCTCGATGCGGAAGCGGTGGAGCGATTGCTGGGATCTGACGCCTGACGGTGCGCCCGGCGCTGCCGGGGGCGCGCGACGGTGACTGACCCTGGTGTGGACGTTCGCCGCGATTCGCCCGGGATCCGCACCGGGGTCAGACCCCGCCTGGCGATCCGGCCTGCGGCAGGATCGCCGTCGAGGGTCAGACCCCTCGCAGCCAGCGCGAAGCGTCGAGAGCGAAGTACGTGAGGATCGCGTCCGCCCCGGCGCGCTTCATGCCGGTCAGCGCCTCGAGCACGCACGCGCGCTCGTCGAGCCAGCCCATTTGCGCCGCGGCCTTCAGCATCGCGTACTCGCCCGACACCTGGTAGACGGCGGTCGGCATGCCGAAGCGGTCCTTCACGCGCCGCACGATGTCGAGGTAGGGAAGGCCCGGCTTGATCATCACCATGTCGGCGCCTTCCGCGATGTCGAGCGCGACCTCGCGCAACGCCTCGTCGCTGTTGCCGGGATCCATCTGGTAGGTGTGCTTGTCGCCGCCCTTGAGGTTCGTCGCGGAGCCGACGGCGTCGCGGAACGGGCCGTAGAACGACGACGCGTACTTCGCCGAGTACGCGAGGATGCGCGTGCGCTGGCGGCCCGCGTGGTCGAGCGCGCGCCGCAGCGCGCCGACACGGCCGTCCATCATGTCGGAGGGCGCGACGAAGTCCGCGCCGGCCTCGGCGTGGCAAAGCGCCTGCTTCACGAGCGCCTCGACGGTCTCGTCGTTCATCACGTAGCCTGACGCGTCGATCAGGCCGTCCTGCCCATGGCTCGTGTACGGGTCGAGCGCGACGTCGGTGATGACGCCGAGCGACGGGAAGCGCTCCTTCAACGCGCGCACGGTGCGCGGCACGAGGTCGTCGTGCCGCCACGCCTGCGCCGCGTCGGCGGTCTTGAGCTCCTGTGCGATCACCGGGAACAGCGCGATCGCGGGCACGCCGAGCTCGAGGCAGGCCTCGGCGTCCCGCGCGAGCCGGTCGATCGATTTGCGGGCGACGCCGGGGAGCGAAGGCACCGGCTCCTCGCGCCCCATGCCGTCGAGCACGAACACCGGCAGGATGAAGTCGTCGGGCGACAGCGTCGTCTCGCGCATCATCCGGCGGGAGAAGCCGTCGCGGCGCATGCGGCGCATGCGCGTGTCGGGAAAGCGGGCGTTCGTCATGGCGTGTCGGCCTCGGGCGACGGACGGAATGGTAGCGGATTCGTCAGGAGCGTCCCGGCGACCCTGTCGCCATCGGGGTCGTTCGCATTCCGTGTTTGTCCTACGCGAAACGCGGAACTCGCGCGATGCGGGCGAGTCTCATTCCTCGGACGGTGACGTCTCCCGCTTCCCTCCCTGAGCGGGTGTCCGCTGCGACCGGCAAGCCGCAGCGGGCGTTCCAAGGCCCCGGGTCACTCCCCTTGATCCCGGGGCCTTTTCTATTCTCGCGCCGCGACCGCATCGCGTGCGCGGCGGTCAAAGCGCGAGCCAGCGCTCGAGGATCGCGTCCGCCTCGGCGAGCCCGGTGCGCGCGCTCGCCGAGAACGTGACGACCTCGACGCTGGCGCCGCGGTCAGCGTAGCGATCGACGAGGTCGCGACGGATCGCGGCGGTCGCGCGCTGCGCTTCGGTCCTCGTGAGCTTGTCGGATTTCGTCGCGAGGATCGCGACCGGGCGTCCCGACGGCAGGAAGCCGTCGAGCAGCGCGTGGTCCAGCGGCTTCAGGCCGTGGCGGGCGTCGACGACGAGCACGAGCCCGACGAGCGTGGGCCGCGTCGCGACGTAAGCGGCCAGCACGTCCTGCCACGCGCGCTTGACCGCCTTGGGCACCGCCGCGTAGCCGTAGCCCGGCAGGTCCGCGACGAGCGCGCCCGAGGGCAGCGCGAAGAGCACGATCTGCTGGGTGCGGCCGGGCGTGCGGCTCGCGAAAGCGAGGCGCGTGCGGCCGGCCAGCGCGTTGATCGCGCTCGACTTCCCGGCATTGGAGCGCCCGGCGAACGCGACCTCGGGCGGCCCGGGGGGCGGAAGCTGCTCGAGCGCGGCGGCGGCGATCACGAAGGCCGCCCCGCGCAGCGCGCGGGGCTCGGGGGCCGGCGCGGGCTTCTCGGCTACAATGCCGCGTTTGGTCATGCGCGGACCCCGCGCGCGACCCGGCCCGCGCCCCGACCGGAGCGCGTGCCGACGACCTGTGAGGGGAGGAGTCCGGACATGAAACGCACGCTGCTCCTGGCCGTCGCCTTCGGCCTGCCGGCGTTCGCCGTCGCTCAAGCGCCCGCCAAGCCCGATCTCGCGCGGGCCCGCGACATCGTCAACCAGGTGTGCTCGGCGTGCCACGGCGCCGACGGCAACAGCGCCATTCCGGCGAATCCCTCGCTCGCCGGGATGCCGGCCGACTATATCACCACGCAGCTGTCGCACTTCAAGGCCGGCGTGCGGCAGAACGCGATCATGCAGGGCTTCGCGGCGACGCTCTCGGAGGCCGACATGGTCTCGCTCGGCGCCTATTTCGCGTCGCAGGCGCCGAAGCCCCGTGAGGCGAAGGACGCCACGCTCGTCCGCCTCGGCCAGAAGCTCTGGCGCGCCGGCGACGCGGCGACCGGCGTTCCCGCGTGCAGCGCCTGCCACGGCCCGACGGGGGCCGGCGTCCCGAAGAACTATCCGCGCATCGCCGGCCAGTGGTCGGACTACACGGTCGCGCAGCTGAAGGCGTTCAAGGCCGGCGAGCGAGGCATGGACAAGGACGGCAAGGACGTCATGGGCCGGATCATGCACGGCGTCGCGCAGAACCTGACCGAAGCGCAGATGCGCGCGGTCGCCGAGTACGCGCAGGGGCTGCGCTAGCGCGGATCCGCGGTTCCCGCGCGGAGGCGACGCCGACATGGACGCCGTCGTCCGCGCGCTCAACGTCTACCCGCTCAAGGGCGCGGCCGGCATCGCCGTCGGCGCCGCGGACGTGCGCGCCACCGGCCTCGCGACCGGCGGCGTCGGCGACCGCGAGTGGATGGCGGTCGATCCGCAGGGCGTCTTCGTCACGCAGCGCGAGCACCCTCGCCTCGCGCTCGTGTCGACGTCGGCGGACGGCGGCGTCGTCACGCTCGCGGCGCCCGGCCGCTCGCCGATCGCGCTGGCCGCGCACGATCGCCGCCCGTCGCGCGAGGTGCGCGTATGGAACGCGCAGGCGCGCGGCTTCGACGCCGGCGACGACGCCGCGGCGTGGCTCTCGGCCCATCTCGCGACGCCGGTGCGCGTCGTTCGCTTCGACGCGTCGCACCCGCGCCGCTGCAATCCCGACTACGCGGGCGACTCCGGTGCGACGGTGCGCTTCGCCGACGGGTACCCGGTGCTCGTGATCGGGCAGGCGTCGCTCGACGCGCTGAACGCGAGGCTCGCCGCGCGCGGCGTGGCGCCGCTGCCGATGAACCGCTTCCGGCCGAACCTCGTGCTCGACGGCCTCGAGGCGCACGACGAGGACCACCTCTCGTCGATCGCGGTCGGCGACGTCGTGCTGAAGCCGGTGAAGCCCTGCACGCGCTGCCAGGTGACGACGGTCGACCAGGCGACGGCGCGCGCCGGCGACGAGCCGCTCGCGACGCTGTCGACCTACCGCCGCGACGACCGGCTCGCCGGCGTCACCTTCGGCATGAACGCGATCGTGACGGCGGGCGCGGGAGCGACGATCGCCGTCGGCGATCGCGCGGACTGCGAGCTTCGCTTCTGACGCGCGATCCCGGGAAGCGCGATCGCGCGCCCCGGGATCCGCGCGAATCGGTCAGAACCCGTTCGGCGAGCACATCGCCGGGTACTGCGGGCCAGGACCGTAGCCTTCCGGGATCCATCCCGGCGTGCCGGTGAGATCCTTCGCGACGCTCAGCTCCGCCGGGAACCGGTGGTTGACGACCGACGGATGGTAGAAGCGGAACACCGGCCGCGTGCCCAGCCCGCACGCGCCGGTCGTCGTGTTCGGCAGCCCGATGTAGAAGACATTCGAGCTCTCGAAGATCCAGTCGGGGAACATGCTCGACACGAGCGCGCACTGCGCCGGATCCGCCGAGTAGAAGTGCGAGTTGTTGAGCATCTGGTAGTAGCGGCACACCGGGCTGCGGCCGGCGCCCGGCCCGCTGAAGGCGAGGAACGTGAAGCCGGTGCGCTCCCAGCCGAGCGCGTTGCCGTCGAGGATGCCGATCTCGAGCGGGCTCGCCGTCATGAAGTAGTGGTTGAGCGTCGGGTTGTAGAACTCGACCACCAGCACGAAGTCGGGCGGGATCGAGTCGGGCGTGAGGGCCTGGCGCACGAGCGGCAGCATCGCGCCGAACTGCGAGTAGTAGTCGCTCCCGTTCGGGTTGCTGCACAGCGCGTCGCCGCCGAGCAGTCCGCCGCGGACCTCGAGGAACGTGCCGTTATAGACGCGGAGCGCACCGCCGGAGGATCCGCCTTCCGTCGTCCCGGTGTCGTAGACGACGCGAGTGAACAGCCCGCCGCCGCCGGCCGCGGTCCCGAAGTTCACCGTCTGCTGCGCGAACGAGGTCCCCCGGCTCCACTTCTTGAGGTCGCCCGACGGGTGATGGAAGATCTCGATCTGGTTCCCCGCCGGCAGCGTCGCGGAGTTCCAGCCGCTGAACACGACGCCGTCCGGCGGCACGCCGTTCAGGCGCAGGAGCGCCCAGTCCCAGTCCTGACTGCGGCCGACGAGCTTCGCCCCGCCGAACTGGACGACGTAGTTGCCGGGCACCAGGCTGCCGCAGGAGGAGGAATCGAAGAACCACCAGACCTGCAGCGTCGAGGCCTGGTAGGCGGTCTGGAAGCAGTGGTTCGCCGAGAACACGTACGGGGTACCGCTGCTCGTCGTGTCGTTGAGCAGCGTGCCGCTGCAGCGCGCGGTCCCCCCGCTCTCGACGGTGAACACGAGCTTGCCGGTGGCCGCGGCGGCGTTGAAGGTCACGTCGTCCTGCGGCGTCGGGCCACACTTGAAGTCGATGTTGCAGGAGCCCGAATCGCCGATGTCGGACAGGAGCTTCGCCTCCTCGGCCTTCGACGCGGTCGGCCCGACGACGAGGTGCGACAGGCGCGCGATCTCGAGCGACGCGCCGTCGAGCTTCGCGCCCGCGGGCACCGCGATCTCGATCGCGGCGGCCGCTCCGTCGATCACCGGCGACCAGTACTCGCCGAATTGGGCGGTGGCGCGCGTCACCTCGCCGGCCGGCGCCGAGTACAGCGCGTCGGCCGCGCCAGGCGCGGCGAAACTCACGATCGCAGCCGGATCGATCGCCGACAGGCGCAACGCGACGCGCACGCCCGCGGCGCCGGGCGACGAGACCTCGACGCGCGCGACGCGCGTGCCGTCCCCGACCGCCGTCCACGCGAGCGCGCCGAGGTCGACCTTGCGCGACGCTTCGGGAAGGTCGCGTCCGAATCCGATGAACTGCGGGCGTCCCGACGCGGCGATCCCGCCGCCGCCGTTCAGCTCCGCGAGCTTGCGAACCTCCGCGGCCCCGGGGCGCGCGAGGTCGACGCGCCGCGACGGCGTCGCGCCGTCCAGCCGCATGCGCACCGCGACCGGCGCCGCCTTCGCCGCGACGGTCGCGGACGGGCGGAATTCGCCGGCCTGCGTCGGCACTGGCTGCGCGTGGATCGACGTCCCAAGCGCCGCGGCGAGCGCGGCGACCACGATTCGTAGGTTCATCGAATGTCTCCTCGTCCTGCCAACATCGATCGTTCCTGCCGCGGGCCTCGAAGTTCCGGGCCGCCCGCCGGCCGACGTCCCTCGCTCATGCTTCGGCGGGCGACGCGAGGCACTCCGCGAGCGACACCCGCCAGTCCGGCAGCGCGAACCCGAACGTGCGCTCGAAGCGCGCCCCGTCGAGCACGCTCCACGCGGGCCTGTGCGCCGGCGTCGGGTACTCGGCGGTCGCGATCGGCACGATCCGCACGGACGGACGATCCGCGAGGATCGCCCGGGCGAAACCGTACCACGTCGTCGAGCCCCGCGCCGTCAGATGATAGAGCCCCCGACGGTCGGCGAGCTTCGACAATCCCGGCGCGACGACGCGCGCGGTCGCGCGCGCGAGCTCGCGGCACCAGTTCGGGGCGCCGGTCTGGTCGTCGACGACGCGGAGCTCGCGCCCTTCGCCTGCGAGCCGCTGCATCGTCACAAGGAAGTTGCGCCCGCGCCGGCCGTACACCCAGCTCGTGCGGAAGACGACCGCCGCGGCGCCGCTCGCAGCCACCGCGCGCTCGCCGGCGAGCTTCGAGCGCCCGTACGCGGACAGCGGCCGCGTCGGCGCGTCCTCGACGTAGGGCGTCGTGGCCATCCCGTCGAACACGTAGTCGGTCGAGTAGTGGATCAGCACGGCGCCCGCGCGCTTCGCCTCCTCGGCGAGGACGCCCGGCGCGACGCCGTTCACCGCGTCGGCGAGCGCGGCCTCCTTCTCGGCGAGATCGACCGCGGTGTAGGCGCCCGCGTTGACGATCAGCGAAGGCTTGAGCCGCCTCACCGTCGCGACGATCGCGGACGGGTCCGCGAGGTCGAGCTGCGAGCGGTCGGTCCCGGTCACTTCGCCGTGGGGCGCGAGCGCGCGGACCAGCTCCGCGCCGAGCTGCCCTGCGGCGCCGGTGACGAGGATCGCCGCCATCGTCAGTCGTAGGTCTCGGCGACCGCGAGCGGCGCGCCGGCGGCGTCGCGCGCGGCGATCGTCGGCGGCCGCTCGAGCGGCCAGGCGATCCCGAGCGCCGGGTCGTTCCACAGCAGCGTGCGCTCGTGCTCCGGATGCCAGTAGTCGGTCGTCTTGTAGAGGAAGTCGGCAGCGTCCGAGATCACGCAGAAGCCGTGCGCGAAGCCCGGCGGCACCCACAGCATCCGCTTGTCCTCGGCGGACAGCGTCACGGCGACGTGGCGGCCGAACGTCGGCGAGCTTCGCCGCAGGTCGACCGCGACGTCGTAGACCTCGCCCGCGACGACGCGCACGAGCTTGCCCTGCGCGTGGCGGACCTGGTAGTGCAGCCCGCGCAGCACGCCGTGCGCCGACCGCGAGTGGTTGTCCTGCACGAAATCGGCCTCGATGCCGGCCTCCGCGAGCGCGCGGCGGTTCCAGCTCTCGAAGAAGAAGCCGCGCGCGTCGCCGAACACGCGCGGCTCCACGATCTTCACGTCCGGGATCGCCGTCGGGACGACGCGCATGACTAGTGGGCCGTAACGGGGGAATGGGGAGTGAGCGACGGCGTTCCGACGCCGCTATTCGCGCCGAGTGCCAGGCGCCCTTGCGCAGCAATGGCCGGCCCCCTCGCAAGCAAGGGCAACAACGCAATCGGCGCGAAGAGCAAGTCAGACACTTCCGATTCCCCCGTTACAGCCCACTTTCAACGGAGCGTCGGCTCGCGCAGGAGGCCGAGCAGGTAGCGGCCGTAGCCGTTCTTCGCGAGCGCGGTGCCCAGCGCCTCGAGGCGCGCGTCGTCGATCCACCCGAGCCTCCACGCGATCTCCTCGGGGCAGGCGATCTTGAGGCCCTGGCGGCGCTCGATCGTCTCGATGTACTGCGACGCCTCGAGGAGCGACTCGTGCGTGCCGGTGTCGAGCCACGCCATGCCGCGCCCCATCACCTCGCAGTCGAGCGCGCCCCACTCGAGGTAGCGCCGGTTGACGTCGGTGATCTCGAGCTCGCCGCGCGCCGAGGGCCTGAGGTCGCGCGCGACGTCGAGCACGCGATGGTCGTAGAAGTAGAGCCCGGTCACCGCGTAGCGCGACTTCGGGACCTTCGGCTTCTCCTCGAGGCTCACGACCCTGCCCGACGCGTCGAACTCCGCGACGCCGTAGCGCTCGGGGTCGGCGACCGGGTAGGCGAACACGGTCGCGCCCGACTCGCGGGCGTTCGCGCGCTCGAGCTGCACGTGCAGGTCGTGGCCGTAGAAGATGTTGTCGCCGAGCACGAGCGCCGACGGGTCGCGGCCGACGAAGTCGCGGCCGATGACGAACGCCTGCGCGAGGCCGTCGGGCGACGGCTGCACCGCGTAGGAGAGCGAGAGCCCCCAGCGCGAGCCGTCGCCCAGGAGCTGCGCGAAGCGCGGCGTGTCCTCCGGCGTCGAGATCAGCAGGATCTCCCGGATGCCGGCGAGCATCAGCGTCGACAGCGGGTAGTAGATCATCGGCTTGTCGTAGACCGGCAGCAGCTGCTTGCTGACGACCTGCGTCACCGGGTAGAGCCGCGTGCCCGAGCCGCCGGCGAGGACGATCCCCTTGCGGCTCATCGCGGCGGGCTCGGTGGGCTGTGACGGGCCACTAGTGCGCCGGCTCGTACTGCAGCGAGATCCACGACTGGTACTCGCGCGTCTGCACGCTCTCGAGCCACGGGCCGTTGTCGAGGTACCAGCGCACCGTCTTCGCGATGCCCGAGGCGAAGGTCTCCGACGGCTGCCAGCCGATCTCGCGGCGGATCTTCGTCGCGTCGATCGCGTAGCGGCGGTCGTGGCCGGGGCGGTCCTTCACGTGCGTCACGAGCGAACGGTAGTCGCGGCCCGGCCGCTCGCGCGCCAGCACGTCGCAGATCGCGCGCACCACGTCGAGGTTCTGCATCTCGGCGTTGCCGCCGACGTTGTAGACCTCGCCGGGGCGCCCGCGCGCGAGCACCGCGCGGATCGCCGAGCAGTGGTCGGCGACGTAGAGCCAGTCGCGAACCTGCTTCCCGTCGCCGTACACCGGCAGCGGCTTCCCGGCGAGCGCGTTCGCGATCATCAGCGGGATCAGCTTCTCGGGAAACTGGCGCGGGCCGTAGTTGTTCGAGCAGTTGGTCGTGAGCGTCGGCACGCCGTAGGTGTGGAACGCGACGCGCACCAGGTGGTCGGAGGCGGCCTTCGACGCCGAGTACGGGCTGTTCGGCGCGTAGGGGGTCGTCTCCGAGAAGCCCGGCGCGTCCGGCGCGAGCGTGCCGTAGACCTCGTCGGTCGACACGTGCAGGAAGCGGAACGCCTCGCGCTCGCCCGCGGGAAGCGCGGCGACGTGCGCGCGCACCGCCTCGAGGAGCTCGAAGGTGCCGAGCACGTTCGTCTTCACGAACGCGTCGGGGCCGTGGATCGAGCGGTCGACGTGGGTCTCGGCCGCGAAGTTCACGACCGCGCGCGGCCTGTGCTCGGCGAGAAGGCGGGCGACGTGCGCGCGATCGCCGATGTCGCCGCGCACGAAGACGTGGCGCGCGTCGTCGCGCAGCGCGGCGAGGTTGCCGAGGTTGCCCGAGTAGGTGAGCTTGTCGAGGTTCACGACCGGCTCGCCGGTCGCGGCCAGCCAGTCGAGCGTGAAGTTCGCGCCGATGAAGCCGGCGCCGCCGGTGACGAGGATCATCGCGTCGAGGCGTCGCGCGCGCGCCGCCGGGGAGTGCGTGTTCGGGGCCCGGATTCTACCATCGCGCGCCCTTCCTTCCCCTGTCGCCGCGCGGCGACAGGCGTCACACCCGGTAGTACTCGCGGTACCAGCGCACGAAGCGTGCGAGCCCCTCGGCGAGCGGCGTGCGCGGCGCGAAGCCGGTCAGCGCGCGGAGGCGATCGATCGACGCGTAGGTGACCGGCACGTCGCCCGGCTGCATCGGCTGCGGGTCGCGCTTCGCGCGCCGGCCCAGCAGGCGCTCGAGCGTCGCGATGAAGGTCTCGAGCTCGACCGCCTCGTGGTTGCCGATGTTGTAGATCGCGTGCGGCGCGCCGTTCGACGCGTGCGGCGCCGGCGGGCGGTCGAGCACGCGAACGACGCCCTCGACGATGTCGTCGACGTAGGTGAAGTCGCGGCGCATGCGCCCCTCGTTGAACACGCGGATCGGCTCGCCGGCGAGGATCGCGCGCGTGAACAGCATCGGCGCCATGTCCGGCCGGCCCCAGGGCCCGTAGACGGTGAAGAAGCGCAGGCCGGTCGCCGGCAGCCGGTAGAGGTGCGCGTAGCTGTACGCGAAGAGCTCGTCGGCCTTCTTCGTCGCCGCGTAGAGGCTCACCGGATGGTCGGTCGGCTGGTCCTCGGAGAACGGCAGCACGTGGTTGCCGCCGTACACCGACGAGCTCGACGCGTAGACGAGGTGCGCGACCTTCGCGTGCCGGCAGCCCTCGAGCACGTTGCCGAACGCGACGACGTTCGAGCGGAGGTAGGCCGCGGGATTCTCGAGCGAGTGGCGCACGCCCGGCTGCGCGGCGAGGTGCACGACGCCGTCGAACGTGCCGCCGCGGAACAGCCGCGCGGTCGCGTCGCCGTCGGCCAGGTCGAGCCGCTCGAACGCGAAGCCCTCGCGCCCGGCGAGCTCGGCGAGGCGCGCTTCCTTGAGCGCGACGTCGTAGTACGGGTCGAGGTCGTCGACGCCGACCACCTCGTCGCCGCGCGCGAGCAGCGCCGCGGCCGCGTGCATGCCGATGAAGCCGGCCGCGCCGGTCACGAGGACGCGCCGCCGGCGCGACTCGCTCATGCCGCGTCCCGGCGCTCGAGCGCGCGAAGCTTGGCGTACTTGAGGAAGCTCGCGAACGCGCCGATCGCGATGTGCGCGAAGCCCGCCGCGCCGTCGAGGAAGCCGAGCTTCAGCACGTAGTAGCGCAGGAACCGCGCCGCGGGCGAGAGCGCGAGATCCGCGAACCCGGCGTGCTCGCCGCGCGCGTGCATCGCCTCGGCCTGCAGCGTCGTATAGCGGTTCTGCTTCGCGACGTAGTCCTCGATCGACTCCGCGGAGGCGTGGAGCAGGTCGCCGTCGAGGCGCGCCACCGGCACGTCGGCGATCACCCGCTCGTGGACCGGGTCGTCGCTCCAGCGCGCGCGCCGGCGGTCGAACAGCCGGAGCTTCCAGTCGGGGTACCCCTCGCCGTGCGCGAGCCACCGGCCGAGGAAGCGATTGCGCCGCGCCATCGCGTAGGCGCCGGCGGCCGGCGCACCGGGCGCGAACGCCGCGCGGATCGCGCCCTCGAGCTCCGGGGACACGCGCTCGTCCGCGTCGAGGCACAGCACCCAGTCGTGCGCCGCCGCGTCGACCGCGAAGCGCTTCTGCGGGCCGTAGCCGCGCCAGGGCTCGGCGATGACGCGCGCGCCCGAGCGCCGCGCGATTTCCACGGTATCATCGCGGCTGCCCGAGTCGACCACGACGACGTCCGACGCGAACGCGGCCGACGCGAGGCAGTCGGCGAGGCTTCCCGCCGCGTCGCGCGTGATCACCACCAGCGAAAGAGGCAGCGTGCCGGCCATGCCTGGGTCGCGTCCGCGACCTCCCCGTCGTCCGTGACGCCGCGATTCTACCGGTCGATCCCATGCCGCGCTCGTGCGAGCGCGGCACCTGAATCGCCCCTCTCCACCCGGTGCCGAGGGGCGGGGGCGAGACGGATCCGTCCCGCACTGCGGGCCGCGCCGACGCGATGAGCGCCATCCTCGTCGTGCGCCCCTCGTCGCTCGGCGACGTGGTCTGGGCGCTCTCGGTGGCGCACGACGTCGCCGCCGCGCGCCCGTCGCTCGCCATCGACTGGGTCGCCGAGGAGGCGTTCGTCGCGCTGCCGGCGATGTGCGGCGGCGTGCGACGCGTGATCCCGGTCGCGCTGCGGCGCTGGCGGCGCGAGCCGTTCGCGCGGCGCACCTGGCGCGAGATGCGCGCGCTGCGCTCGGCGATGCGCGCCGAGCGCTACGACGCGGTCGTCGACATGCAGGAGCAGGTCAAGGGCGCGGTGATCGCCCGGCTCGCGCGAGGGCCCCGGCACGGGCTCGACCGCACGAGCATCCGCGAGCCGGCCGCGACGTG
>JBGAHH010000132.1:0-7039 GCA_044226265.1 Casimicrobiaceae bacterium
GAGGCGGTCTACCGCCGCCTCATGGTGTGCCAGCGCGAGCTGGGCGACGCCGCGGGCGCGATGCTCACTTACCGCCGCTGCCGCGAGCTCCTGTCGATCGTCCTCGGACGGGCGCCCGCGGCCGAGACCGAGGCCGTGCGGCGGACGCTCACGCCCGCGTAGCCGCCGGGAACCCGGGACTCGGGTACCTGCCTCGTCCCCGGGGTGCGATTCCCCGGCCCGTCAGCCGGCGGTGAGTGATCCGTCAGGCATCCGTCTGTCGCGAGCCGCCCCCGGCCCGGGTTCCCGGCCGGGGGTGGGTCCTGGTCGATTAAAGCCCTGAATTCAATGACTTGGGCGGACGAGCCCAACGTCCTCGTCTCGCGCGCCCATCGGTGAGCCATGCGCAAGATGCTGCACAGCAACATGCGCACCGTCGACTCACGACTTCCAGGACGAGGACACCATGCAAAGCTACGTCGAAGCGCAACCCGGGCGGCATGTCGAGATGCCGGTCGCCGCCCTGTCCGGCGCGGCATTCGCGCGCGCGCCTCTCGGCGACGAGATGACTGCGGCCGAGGTCGAAGCGCACCCGGAGCGCCACCTGGTCCCGGCGAGCGACTTCGTCGAGGCCCATCCGGAGCGCCATTTCGCGTCCCCGTCGGTGCCTTCGCCCGCGGGCCGGATGACCTCGATGGCCTGGCTGCCGTTCGCGGTCCGCCACACGGCGGACGCGGAGCACGCCGCCGGCGCCATCGCGCTCGCCGTCCACCGCGCCCGCGAGATCCTCGCGCGCCGGCTCGGCGCGACCGTGCCGGTTCGCGTGCTCGTCGTCGACGGCCCCTGCGACGCGGAAACCGCGACGCTGCGACCCGAATCGACGCTGTGGATCCCGTCGCAGCCCTGCGCCGGCTGGACCGAGCTCGCACGGATGCTGGACGACCGGCTCCCGCAGCGCTCGCGCCTGCTGCTGCGCAAGTCGATGGGCCGCGCGGCCGGTCCGCTCGACCTGTCGCCGGTCGCGCACACGTTCGCGATCGACGCCTACGCGGCCGCGATCGCGAACGCGTCGGGCGCCGCGTTTCCGCGTCGCTGGATCGCGAACGCGTTCGAGGCGTACGCCCGCGTCGTGACGCTGGCGGAAGCCGATCCGGACGCTCTCGCCGTCCAGGCGCATCTCGCCGAGGTCGTCGGCGCGGTGCTGCCACCGTCGTTCGGGCTGGCCGATCCCGCCGTGCGCGAGATCGTCGAGCGCATCGAGGCGACGCGCGACGCGGTGCACGCGCACGCGCGCCACGGCCACGCGCCGCTCGCGCGGTTCCTGCGCGCGTTCCCGCGCGGGATGGCGCCGCGCACCGACGGCGAGCTCGCGCGCCTGGTGCTGCGCGAGCTCGGCGACGCGGCATTCCTGCCCACGATCGAGGCGCTCGCCGCCTGAGCGCCGCAAGGACGGAGTCGCAAGATGAGATACGCGTCCCCCCGGTTCGCCGGGAACCCCGCGGCCGCTGGGCCGCCCCGAGGTCGCGGCGCCCCCCATGGGGGAAGCTCGCGAAGCGAGCCACGGGGGAACCTTCTGTACGCGCTGCTGGTGATCGCGATCTGCGCGACCGGCATCGGCGCCGCGGCGTCGGTGCTCGACGTGCACGTCGCCGACGTCGTCGCGGCCGCGCTGCGGCCGATCGCATGACCGGCATCGAACGACAACCCACGAGGAGATCCCGAGCATGAACCGCATCTCGTTCCTGGTCGTCGCGACCGCGGCCGGCGCGCTGGGCGCCGCCGCCGTCGTCGCGCCGTTCTTCCACTCGCTCGGCGGCACGCCTGTCCGCGAGGCCTCGTCGCCGGCGGTCATCGCGACGGCCTCCGCGGCGGAGCCCGACGCGGCGATCGCGCGCGGCCGCTACGTGATCGCGACCTCCGGCTGCAACGACTGCCACACGTCGGGCTACATCATGAACGGCGGCACGACGCCCGAGCGCGACTGGCTCCAGGGCGACACGCTGGGCTGGCAGGGGGGTTGGGGCACGACCTACGCGCCGAACCTGCGCCTCTACTTCGCGTCGCTCGACGAGGCCGGCTGGATCGCGGTCGCGCGCAAGCGCGAGTTCCTGCCGCCGATGCCGGCGCCGTCGCTTCGCGCGATGACCGACGACGACCTCCGCGCGGTCTACCGCTACGTGCGCTCGCTCGGCGCCGCGGGATCGCCCGCTCCGGCGCACCTCCCGCCGGGCCAGAAGGCCGCGGGGCCCGTCGTCGTGTTCCCGGCGCCGCCGCAATGAACGCCGCGGTCGCGAAGGCGCCGCGCGCGCGGGCTCGTGCACGGCGCGTGAGCCGGGTCCGCTCGCGCCGCAAGCGCAAGCCGAGATTCGTACTCTGAATCGAGGGCAACGTCACCGGCGCCGTGCCGGTCGCCAGCGACATCCAGCCCGAAAAGTAGGGTCAGACCCCATTGGCAAGGCTAGCGCCGTCAAGGAGTTACGCCTCGGAATGAGGGTCTGACCCTCGATGGAACGGGATTCGCCCCGGGGATTCCTTAGAATCGCGGGATGTTGCGCATCCTGCGCCTCGCCCGGATCCTCCACGTCGCGCTCAAGCACGGCCTCGACGAATTCCTCCTGGGGCACGAGCGCGTCCGGGGCCTGCGCCCGTTCGTCAATCGCGTGCTGTTCTGGCGCGACGTCTCGGCCCCGCGCGCCGAGCGTCTGCGCGCGGCGCTCGTGGAGCTCGGCCCGATCTTCGTGAAGTTCGGCCAGGTGCTGTCGACGAGGCGCGACCTCCTGCCGCCCGACATCGCCGACGAGCTCGCGAAGCTGCAGGACCGCGTCCCGCCGTTCCCGAGCGACGAGGTGATCGCGACGCTCGAGCGCGTCTACCGGCGGCCGGTCGGCGAGGTGTTCGCGTCGTTCGAGCGCGAGCCGGTCGCGAGCGCGTCGGTCGCGCAGGTGCATTTCGCCGAGCTGCCCGCGAAGGACGGCGGCGCGCCGACGCCGGTCGCGGTGAAGGTGCTGCGGCCCGAGATCCGCGGCGTCATCGAGAACGACCTCGCGCTGATGAACGCCGCCGCGCTCCTGGTCGAGCGCCTCTGGTCGGACGGCAAGCGGTTGAAGCCGCGCGAGGTCGTCGCCGAGTTCGACAAGACGATCCACGACGAGCTCGACCTGACGCGCGAGGCGGCGAACTGCTCGCAGCTGCGGCGCAACTTCCGCCATTCGCCGCTGCTGCTGATCCCCGAGGTCCACTGGGACACCACGGAGCCCGAGGTGCTCGTGATGGAGCGCATGTCGGGCATCCCGATCGGCCGCATCGACGACCTCAGGCAGGCCGGCATCGACCTCAAGCGCCTGTCGCGCGCCGGCGTCGAGATCTTCTTCACGCAGGTGTTCCGCGACGGCTTCTTCCACGCCGACATGCACCCGGGCAACATCTTCGTCGCGACCGACCCCGCGAACCACGGCAAGTACGTCGCGCTCGACTTCGGCATCGTCGGCACGCTCTCGGAGACCGACAAGCGCTACCTCGCCGTCAACTTCCTCGCGTTCTTCCGCCGCGACTACCACCGGGTCGCGACCGCGCACGTCGAGTCGGGCTGGGTACCGCCCGGCACGCGCGTCGACGAGCTCGAGGCCGAGATCCGCGTCGTCTGCGAGCCGATCTTCGACCGCCCGCTCTCGGAGATCTCGCTCGGCAAGGTGCTGCTGCAGCTGTTCCGGGCGTCGCGGAGGTTCAACGTCGAGATCCAGCCGCAGCTCACGCTCCTGCAGAAGACGCTGCTGAACGTCGAGGGGCTCGGCCGCCAGCTCGATCCCGGCCTCGACCTGTGGACGACGGCGATGCCGTTCCTCGAGCGCTGGATGGAAGACCAGATCGGGCCGCGCGCGCTCGTGCGACGGCTCGAGACCGAGGCGCCCTACCTGATCGCCGCGCTGCCCGAGCTGCCGCGGCTCATCCACCAGAGGCTGCTCGCGCCGGCGGCCGCGTCCGACCAGGCGCTGAAGGACCTCGCGGACGCGCAGCGCGCGCGCAATCGCTGGCTCGCGATCGTCGCGGCGCTGCTGGTGCTGGTGGTGGTCGAGCTGCTGGTCGGAAGGTGACCCCCGGTACCAGGTACGTACCCGGTACCCGGGTCAGCGCGGCCTGACGGTCTTCTCGATCCGGTAGACCTCGGGTCCCGCTGCATCGGAGGTGCGGCGCGCGGCGCCGATGCCGGCGAGCGGCGCGCGGCGCAGGAACGTGTTCGCCTCGCCCATGATGAGACGCACCATGTCCTCGAGCGCCGGCTCCTCGATCGCCGCCGCGGGGAACTCGAGCGTCACAGCCTCGAAGCGGTCGACGTTGCGCATCGTCACCTCGACGGTCTGGCGCTTGTAGTCGGGCACGAAGCGGACCATCGCGACGACCGTCGGCTCGATCGTGAAAACCCCCTGCCGGTGGGCGTCGAACTCGGTGCGGTACTTGAAGCGGAGCTGGCAGGCGTTGAGCCGGTTCTCGACGGCGGCGACCGCCGCCGGCGGGACCTTGACGACCACCGGCTTGTCGCCGACGAGCTTGTAGAAGAACTCGATCTGCTCGATGACCTCGGAGACGCCCAGCGCCTTGCGCCGGAACGAGAGGAAGCCGCTGTCGAACTTGGGCGAGGCGATCGTGACGATGTCGTCGGCGCGGTACTCGTGCGCCACCACCGGCTTGATCACCTCGAGGTGCGCGACGGCCTCGTCGAGCCACTTGAAGGCGCGCCACAGGCGCCGGTCCATCTCGCGGATCGACTCCTCCAGCGGGCGCCGGGAAGCCTCGCCCTGCCCCCGGACGGCATCGGACTGGGCGCGGAGCGTCTCGAGGAGCGATCCGTTCGGCTTGGTCGTCGACATCTTCCCGGGCCGGCCTTAAGGCCGGCGGCATCTCCGTGGGTCGGCCTTCAGGCCGACGGCATCTTCGTGGGTCGGCCTTCAGGCCGACGTTTTCGAAGGTATCACAGGGGAACCACGCCCCCCGCTCGGCCGTTCGGACAGGCGCTGCCGCGCCAAGCCCCCGGCCCACGCGGATTCCCATGCAAAGGGCGTGCCGCCCTGGGAACGCTCCCGCCGCCCGGGACCCGCCGAAGGCGCGCCGGCCGCCGGGCGGCTCCCGGATGATGCAGTGCGCCATGCCTTACAATCGCGCACCATTCGTCCCAGCCGTTCCGGAGGCTCGCGCCCGTGGCGCTGCTCGACATCCAGGGGGTCACGCGCCGGTTCGGCGATTTCACGGCGGTCGACCGCGTCAGCCTGGCCATCGAGGCCGGCGAGTTCTTCACGCTGCTCGGGCCGTCCGGCTGCGGCAAGACGACCCTCCTGCGCATGATCGCGGGCTTCGACCTGCCCGACGAGGGCCGGATCCTGCTCGACGGCGAGGACCTGGCCGACCGCCCGCCGGAGCGCCGGCCGGTCCGCACCGTATTCCAGAGCTACGCGCTGTTCCCGCACATGACCGTCGAGGGGAACGTCGCGTTCCCGCTGCAGATGGCGAAGGTGCCCGCGTCCGAGATGCCCGCGAAGATCGCCGAGGCGCTCGAGGACGTGCGGCTGGCCGGCTTCGGCAAGCGCATGCCCCACGAGCTGTCCGGCGGCCAGCGGCAGCGCGTCGCGATCGCGCGCGCTCTCGTGACGCACCCCCGCGTGCTCCTGCTCGACGAGCCGCTCGCGGCGCTCGACGCGAAGCTGCGCGAGGAGATGCAGATCGAGCTCATCAACCTGCAGAAGGAGGTCGGCATCACGTTCGTCTACGTGACGCACGACCAGACCGAGGCGCTCGCGCTGTCGCACCGGATCGCGGTGATGAACCACGGGCGCGTCGAGCAGCTCGACGAGCCCTCGCGCATCTACGGCCTGCCCGCGACCCGCTTCGTCGCCGACTTCATCGGCCAGTGCAACCTGCTCTCGGGCCCGGTCGTCGCGCGCGAAGGCGGCGTGCTCTCGCTCGACGTGCCCGGGATCGGCGTGGTCCGCACCGCCGCGCCCGAGTCGCTCGCCGGCTCCGCGTCGGGCACCGTCGCGCTGCGGCCCGAGAAGATCCGCATCGCCGCCCAGGCGTCCGGCGAGTCCCGCGACAATCACGTGCGGGGTCGCGTGGCCGACCTGCTGTACATGGGCGACGTGACCGTCTACAAGGTCGAGACGCCCGGCGGCGCGCGCATCGAGGCGCTGCTCGCCAACTCGCAGAGCGGGCGCGCGAAGTTCTTCGAGGTCGGCGACGCGGTCGAGATGGGCTGGGCCGTCGACGCCGGCCACTACATCGCCGAGTGACCGGACGCGGGATGGGCGCGCGCGAACGCGTGAATTGGGGCAAGTGGGCGGTGAGCGGCCCGCCGCTCCTCTACCTCGTCGTCTTCTTCGCGGCCCCGACGCTGATCATGGTGCTCGCGTCGTTCCGCACGCCGGGCGACTTCGGCGGCCTCGCGCCGCTCGTCGGCCCCGACGGCGCGCTCGACCTCAACCTCGAGAGCTACGCGCGCCTCGCCGAGAGCACCGTCTACGCCGAGGTCTTCCTGAAGTCGGTCGTCTACGCGCTCGTCACGACGATCGCCTGCCTGCTGCTCGCCTATCCGCTCGCGTCGCTGATCGCGCGGAGCCCGAGGAAGTACCGAGACCTCCTGCTGCTGCTCGTGATCCTGCCGTTCTGGAGCAACTTCCTGATCCGCGTCTACGCGTGGATGATCATCCTCGGGCCCAACGCGGCGCTCGCGCGCGGCGTCAACGGGCTCCTCGGGCTCGTCGGCGCCGAGCCGGTGTCGCTGCTGTTCAGCTCGTTCGCGGTGCTGGTGTGCCTCGTCTACGTGCACCTGCCGTTCATGGTGCTGCCGCTCTACGCGAACCTCGAGAAGCACGACCGGGCGCTGCTCGACGCCGCGCAGGACCTCGGCGCGAACGGCTGGCAGCGGTTCTGGCGCATCACGTTCCCGCTGTCGCTGCCGGGCGTCTACGCGGGCGCCGCGCTCGTCTTCATCCCGGCGCTCGGCATCTTCGCGATCCCCGACATCCTCGGCGGGCCCAACGACAGCCTGATCGGCAACCTGATCAAGCAGCAG
>JBGAHH010000133.1:0-6926 GCA_044226265.1 Casimicrobiaceae bacterium
GCCTCGAGCGCAGGCAGCGACTCGATTCGCGCGTGCGCGGGGACGCGGCTCGGCGCGCCGATGCTCGCCCAGAGCACCGCGAGCAGCTTGACCGCGGGAATCGGATGGCGCCGCCAGAACACCGCCTCCCAGCTCGACTCGACTAGCGGGTCGCGCCAGCCGATGCGGTGCGTGAGGTGGTAGCTGGCTGCGCCCTCGACGAGCGCCATTCGCGCGCCACGCCCGGCCATCCGCAGCGCGAGCTCGCGGTGCTCGTTGTTGTCCAGGGCGTCGTCGAAGCCGCCGGCGTCCAGGAACGCGTCGCGGCGCACCGAGAAGTTCGAGCCGGCGTTCGCCGCCCACAGCACCGCGCACGCCGGATGCCGGCGCATCGCGTCGAGCTCGACCTCGTCGAGGCGGCGCGGGCCGGCGCCCGGGTAGATGCCGGCGTCCGCGCGCGAGGCGAGGCGCGCGAAGTCGTCGCGGATCATCGCGCGCGTCACGCGCGAGCGCTCGAGCTCCGCGGGGGACAGTCGCGCGACGCGCTCCTCCTCGCCCGTGCGCGGCGAGCCGGACTCCGGGTCGCGGAAGAAGCGCGTGCCGCGGAAGTGGAACTTCATCCCGCGGCCGATCGAGCTCGCCCCGCCGCGCGGCGCGCGCGCGTGCGCCGCGACGTGCGCGGCGACCGAGCCGGGGCCGAGCAGCGTGTCGCCGTCGAGGAACAGCAGCACGTCGCCGGACGCGGCGCGCGCGCCCGCGTTCGACGCCGCGCACCGTCCCCGCGCCCTCGCGTGCGTGACGACCGACAGCGGCAGGCGCGTCGCGGCCTTCGCGAGCACCTCTGGCGTGGCGTCCGACGATCCGTCGTCCACGACGACGACCTCGTGGAGCGCGGCCTGCGCCGCGAGCGACTCGAGCGTGAGCGCGAGACGCTCCGCCTCGTCCTTCGTGCGGACGACGACGCTGGCGCGCATCAGCGGCCCTCGGGCGCGGCGAACGCGCCGAGGTCGTCGAGCACGCGGACCACCTCCTCGGCGACCGCGCGGCAGCCCTCCGCGTTCAGGTGGAACGCGTCGAGCTTGAGCCGGTCGGCGCCCCCGCGCGCGACGACGGCGTCGACGTCGACGATCGACACGCCGGTGCGCTCCGAGAGGCCGGCCAGCGCGACGTTGAACCGGCGGATGCGCGTCGCGAGCGTCTCGCCGTGGCCCGCGAGGCAGTGCGCGCGGTCGCCGGGCACGACCGACGAGACGTTGTAGACGAGGATCGGCGCGTCGGCGCGCTCGCGCAGGCGCGCGACGATCGCCTCGAAGTTGCGCATCGACGCCTCGGGGTCGAGCAGCGGGGTCGGCTCGAAGCGCGACTCGACGTCGCGGCGGTCCTCCGCCGTCCAGTCCAGGAATCCGTTGGTCATCAGGAGCGTGCCGTCCTCGCGGTCGCGCCACAGTTGCACCGCGACGTCCGGCTGGATCGTCAGCACGTAGGCGTCGGCGTCGGCGTCGAACAGCGCGCGGCTGAATTGTACGGGGAGCGGGTGCGCGCCGAGCGGCATCCCGCGCGAGGCGAGCCAGGGAGGCACCGCGCCCGTCGCGGCGAGGAGCCCGTCGGAGCGCGTCATCGTCTCGTGGCGCACGCGCACGACCGCGGACGGAAACCGCGCGCGCACGACTTCATTGACGCCGTTCCAGCGGACCTCGCCGCCGACGCGCAGCACGTGCAGCGTGTCGCGGACGTCGAGGTTGCCCTTCGCGAAGATCGTCAGCCTTCGCATCGCGGCCCGGCGCCGCGGGGCGCCTGCGTCATCCCCGGACCCCGTCCGCCCGCCGCGGGCCCGGGGCGGGGATCGGGACGACGGTCGCGGCGATCGCATCCACCCTCGTCGCGTCGGGCTCGCGCGCGAGCGTGGGCGGCACCGGAGCCTGCGCGAGCGCCGCGCGCGGCCACGCCGACAGCGCCCCGGTTCCGGTCACGAACGCTCGCCGCTTCATGCGCCCCTCCTCGCGGACCCGGTCCGCGCCGCGTGCCATCTTACCGAAGTGCCCCGGCGCGCGGAGAGAGGCGCGGGGCCTCGTTCCGCGCGTCGCGCTTCGGCGGCCCGGCGGGTCGCCGCGGCGCCATGGACAGGGGACGTTCCATGGGTGAGAGTTGCGTCCGATGCCGGCCCCGGAGCCCTCGACGCCTCCGCCGCGCCCGCTCCACGCGCGGCTGGCGGGATCCGTGCGGCTGGCCGCGGGCCTCCTCGCGCAGCGCGGCTTCCCGTTCCGCTCGTTTGCCGCGATCCGCCGCGCGCAGTCCCGCCGCGTCCGGGCGATGATCGCCCACGCGTGGCGCAGCGTGCCGTACTACCGCGAGACGATGCGGCGACTGGGGCTCACGCCCGCCGACTTCCGCGATGCGGACGACCTCGCGCGGCTGCCCGTCATCGAGCGCGCGGACCTGCATCGCGATCCGGAGCGATTCCGGTCGGACGCGTTCGCCGTACGCGACCTGGTCGAGCTGCGCAGCGGCGGCCGCACCGGGGAGCCGGTCGCGGTGTGGCACGACCTCGACGCGGTGCTCGCCAACGCCGCGCACGGCGAGCGCGACCGCGCCGTGTGGGCGGGGACGCTCGTGCCGCGCACCGGCTACCGCGAGGCGATCCTCGGCCTCGTCGACGGCGCGGACGCGTCGGTGCAGCGCTTCCTGCGCGGCGGCGTCGTGCTTCCCGCCTTCGCCGACATCGAGCGGCGGTACCTCTCCGGCCTCGCGCCGGTGGGCGAGACGCTGGCGGCGCTCGACGCGTTCCGGCCGCACGTCGTCCACGGCTACGGATCGATGCTCGATCTCCTGTTCGCGCAGGTCGCGTCGGGCGGCGCGCCGCTCGCGCGGCCGGCGGTCGTCACGTACAGCTCGGACGAGCTCGAGCCGGCGACGCGCGCGTTCATCGAGCGAGGACTCGGCGTGCCGGTGTTCGCGACCTACGAGGCGATCGAGGCGTTCAAGATCGGGTTCGAGTGCGGGCGGGCGCCCGGCTACCACCTCAACGTCGACCTCTACCCGTTGCGCGTCGACGCGAACGGCGAGGTGATCGTCTCGAACCTCGTCAATCGCGCGACCGTGATCCTCAACTACCGGATCGGCGACCGGGCGGAGCTGTCGGCGGACGCCTGCCCCTGCGGGCGCCGGCTCCCGCGGATGTCGCGGCTCGACGGCCGCCGCGACGGCGTGCTGCGCCGCGCGGACGGGACCGAGATCCTGCCGATGGCGGTGGCGAAGGTCTTCGCGCGTACGCCGGGCGTGCGCCAGTTCCAGGTGCACGAGGTCGAGCGGCTGCGGCTCGTCGTGCGGCTCGTCGCGGATCCCGGATGCGACCGGCAGGCGATCGAGGCGCACGTCGTCCGCGAGCTCGCCTGCACGATCGGCGATCCGGCCAGCGTCCGCGTGGCGTTCGTCGACCGCATCGAGCGCACGCCCGGCGGCAAGGTCCAGCGGATCCTGCCCTACGCGGGCTCCGCGCCCGGCTTGCCCGCCTCGACCCCGTAGGCGGCTGCGGTGCGGATCGTCGCCGCCGGATCGTCGACGTCGGACACGACGCGCAGGCGCGCCTCGACGCGCGACGCGCCGACCCGCAGTGCGACGTAGCCGCGCTCGTCCGCGCGCCCGTACTTGATGTGCGGGTTGAGCGGCAGCGCCGCCGCGACGCGCGCCTGCGGGAGCCCGGCGCTCGAGATCGACGTGCCGCAGAACTCGGTGGCGATCACCGCGCCGGGCGGGTCGTCGACGCGGCGCTTGAGGTCCGCGACGTAGTTGCAGTGGACGTCGCCCGAGAGCACGACGACGTTCGCCGCGCGCCGCTCGACGATCGCGTCGAGCATGCGGTCGCGCGCCGCCGGGTAGCCCGCCCAGCCGTCGGTCCAGTAGCGGCCTTCCTTCGTCCAGGTGAACGGCGCGACCAGCGTCTGCTGCGCGATGAAGTTCCAGCGGACGTCGCCGCGCGAGAAGCCGTCGGCGAGCCAGCGCTCCTGCTCGCCGCCGAGGATCGTGCGGGCCGGCGCGAAGAGCTCGGGGCAGGCCGCGGCGTCCACGGTCGTCGAGCCTGCGCGCCCGGGCGGCGGGCACGCATGGTAGTCGCGGTACTGGCGGTCGTCGAGCACGTGGAAGCGCGCGAGCGCGCCCCAGTCGTAGCGGTCGCGCACGACGAGGCTCGCGTCGGCAGGGCGCATCGACGGCGGCAGCGGCATGTGCTCCCACCACGCGCGGTACGCGGCCGCGCGGCGCGCGAGGAAGTCCGGCGCGAGGTCCTCGCCGCGGTCGGCCGCGTAGTCGTTCTGCACCTCGTGGTCGTCCCAGGTGACGATCCACGGCGCGGTCGCGTGGATGCGTCGGAGCGCGGCGTCGGAGCGGTACTGCTCGTAGCGCGCGCGGTACTCGTCGAGCGTCTTCGCGGGGCCCTGGCCGACGTGCGTGCGGACGCGGTTGCGCCGCGGCGCGCTCTCGTAGATGTAGTCGCCGAGGAACACGACGAGGTCGGGCGACTCGTCGGCCAGGTGGCGCCAGGCGGCGTAGTGGCCGTCGTCCCATCGCTGGCAGGACGCGATCGCGAACGCGAAGGGCTCGTCGCGCCCCGGCGCGGGCGCGGTGCGCGTGCGCCCGGATTCGCTCCGCGCGCCCGACGCGGTGAAGCGGTACCAGTACCAGCGCGACGGCTCGAGCCCGTCGACCTTCACGTGGACGCTGTGCGCGGTCGCCGCATCGACGACCTCGGTGCCGGAGCGCACGACGGTCGCGAAGCGCTCGTCGGCGGCGAGCTCCCAGGCGACCGTTTCCGAGGCCGCGGGCATGGCGGTCGGCGCGAGGCGCGTCCAGAGCACGATGCTGTCGGGGCGCGGGCAGCCGGAGGCGATGCCGAGCGCGAACGGGTCGGCCGGCCAGCGCCGGAGCTGCGCGCAGGACAGGATTCCCGGCGCGACGCCCGCGGCGAGCGCGAGCGCGAGGAAGCCGCGTCGGCCGGGGTCGTCGGGCGGGTCGTCGCGCACGGAACGGGATTATCCGCTCGATCGCGGATCGGGCTTCGGCCCGACGAGCCGACTCGATGCGGAAACCCGTCGGCCTGAAGCCCGACCCCCGTTGCTCGACCTTGTGGGGCGGGCTTCAGCCCAACGCCTTTCCGCCGGCCTCAACGCAACCCGATCGCGCGATCGAGCGACACCGGCCCCGCACCGCGCGCGATCACGACGAGGAGCAGGCCCGCCCAGGACAGGTGCGTGGGCCACGCGAGCGGATAGACGAAGATCTCGATGACCGCCGTCATGCCGAGGAGCGCGAGCGCGGAGAGCCGCGAGAAGAGCCCGACGATGAGCAGCGCCGGAAACAGGTGCTCGGCGTAGGCCGCGAGATGCGCGGCGATCTCGGGCGGCACGAGCGGCAGCCGGTACTCGGAGCGGAACAGCTCGACGGCGGAGGGCGTCACGGTCAGGAAGCCCTCGACCTTCGTGCGCCCCGACTGCAGGAAGATCGCGGCGATCGCGATGCGCGCGACGAGCGAGAGGACGCCGTCGCCGATCGACGCGTCGAGGCGGGCGGCGATCGCGTTCCAGGCGTCGCGCAGGCGCGCGAGCGGCGAGGCGGCGGGGACGGGGGCGGCGGGCGAGTGCATGGCAGGCTCCGGCAGATAGGTCAGGATGGTTGACCTGTCTTCGCGGGGGCGAGCGCGCCGGCGTCGACGAGGCTCGCCATCAGTCGCGCGAGGTCGGCGTTCCTGTCGGCGTCGAGCGCTGCGCCCGCGGCGTCGGCGAGCGTCGCCCCGGACGCGCAGGCGTCGAGGAACGCGCAGCCGGCGCGATCGAACGCGCGCGCCTCGACCGCGCCGGCCGGGCGCGTGACGAGCACGCCTTCGCCGCGCCACGCGACGTCGGAGAGGTCGTCGTCGCCCGCGCGGCTTCGCGTCCAGAGCGCGTGGATCGGGTGCTCGTCCGACCAGCGCCAGCGCGCGGCCGCGTGCGGCGCGAGCCGGAAGCCGGCGAGCCGCTCGGGCGCGGCCGAGGCGATCGCCGCCGGGTCGACCGCGGGCTCGTCGCGCGCGACGTGGGCTTCCGTCCACGCGCGATCGACGCGGGCGACCTCCGCGAGCCAGGGCAGGTCGCGGGCGGGCGCGAACGACACGAGGAAATCCGCGAAGCCTTCGCCGTAGGCGGCGAGCGTGGGGTCGCGCGGCGGCGCCTGCCGCACGAAGACGTTCGCCGCCGCGCGCATCCATTCGTCGCCGACGAGGCGCGCGACGGCCGGGAAGTTCGCGACGATCGCGTCGACGAGGCCGCGCGCGACGGTATTGCGGTAGACCGCGAACGCGGGCTGCGACGCGAACGCCGCGGCCTCGGGCGGGACGGCCGCGGGATCGCCGGCGACGAGCGCCGCGAAAAACGCGTCCTGGAAGCGCGCGAGCGCGCTCACGCGGCCTCCGGCAGCCGCGCTTTCGCGGCGCGAGCGAGCACCGAGTCGGCACGCAACCGCTCGGCATCGAGCTCGGCGAACGACGGAAGGTTGTCGTCGCGCTCGACGAGCGTCGGACGGGGGCCGATGCGCGCGACCAGCCGCTCGTACAGCGCCCACACCGCGGGCGCGACGGCGGCGTCGTGCGTGTCGACGAGGAGCGCGGCGCCGAGGTTCGGATCCTCGCCGTGCCCGGCCAGGTGGATCTCCGCCACCGCGTCGCCGGGAAACGCGTCGAGGTACGCGGTCGCGTCGAAGCCGAGGTTGCTCGCGCCGACGAACACGTTGTTGACGTCGAGCAGGAGGCGGCAGCCGGTGCGGCGCGCGAGCTCGCGCAGGAACTCGATCTCGGCCATCTCGTGGCCGTCGAGCGCGAGGTAGTGCGACGGGTTCTCGATCGCGATCGGGCGCTTCAGCGCGTCCTGCACGATCGACACGTTCGAGGCGACGCGATCGAGCGCCTCGTGGGTGCGCGGGAA
>JBGAHH010000011.1:0-62580 GCA_044226265.1 Casimicrobiaceae bacterium
GGGCGCGAAGGGCCCCAACCAGGTCGCGCTCGTCGTCGCGACCGTGATCGCGACGGTCGTCGCGCGGCGACGCGGGCAGTCGCTCGACGAGCTGCGCGACGCGGCGATCGCGAGCGTCGGGTCGGGCATCGGCGCGATCTTCATCCTGTTCGCGGTGGGCGCGCTGATCGGCACCTGGGCGCTGAGCGGCACGCTCGCCGCGATGGTCTACTACGGCCTCAAGCTCCTGAACCCGAGCTACTTCTACGCGACGACGGCGCTGATCTGCGCGGTCGTGGCTTTCTCGATCGGCAGCTCGTGGACCGTCGTCGGCACGATCGGCATCGGGCTGATGGGCATCGCCGGCAGCATGGGCCTCGACCCGGCGATCACCGCCGGCGCGATCATCTCGGGCGCCTACTTCGGCGACAAGTCCTCGCCGCTGTCCGATACCGCGAACCTGGCGGCCGCGACCGCGGGCGCGGACCTCTACGCGCACCTGAAGGAGACCGCGCTGAGCTCGGTCGTGTCGATCGCGATCGCGCTCGCGGTGTTCTGGTCGATGGGCTCCGAGCTCGACGCGCACGCCAACGAGAAGCTCGAAGCGATCGCGCGGATCTTCCCGATCACGCCGTGGCTGTTCGCGCCGCTCGCCATCGTCGTCGGGCTCGCCGCGTTCCGCGTCCCGCCGTTCACGACGATCTTCTGCGGAGCGCTCGCGGGCGGCGTCGTCGCGGTGATCTTCTCGCCCGACCGCGTCGCGGCGTTCGCCGATGCGCGCGCCGGCACCCCGGCGGCGATCGTGCAGCTCAAGGGCGTCTGGCTCGCGCTCGCCTCGGGGTACAGCCACACGTCCGGGATCCCGGCGATCGACACGCTCGTCACGCGCGGCGGCATGGAGCGCATGCTCGACACCGTGTGGCTGATCATCGTCGCGCTGGGCTTCGGCGGCGTCGTCGAGAAGATGGGCGCGCTCGAGCGCCTGATGGCGCCGGTGCTCGAGAAGGCGAAATCGGCGGTCGCGCTGGTGTCGAGCCTCGTCGGCGCCGCGGTCGCCACCAACATCGCCACCGCCGACCAGTACATGGCCGTCGTGCTGCCGGGCCGGATGTTCAAGCGGGCGTTCGAGCAGCGCGGCTACGCGCCCATCGTCCTGTCGAGGACGATCGGCGACACCGCGACGCCCTCGTCCGCGCTGATCCCGTGGAACAGCTGCGGCGCGTACATGGCCGTGACGCTGGGGGTCGCGACGGTCAGCTACGCGCCCTGGGCGATCTTCAACATCGTGAGCCCGCTGGTCTCGATCGGGTTCGCGCTTACCGGGTTCCGCATGCTGCGCGCGTCGGGCGCGGCCCCGGCGGACCCGAAACGTCCGGCGGCGCCCTCCGATGGTGCGTGAGGGCGAGTCGCGCGTGACGCCGGGCGCGCCCGCGATACCGTATCATCCCGACGATCGCGGAGCGCGCCCGCGCGCGATCCGCCGCGGCCGCGCCGCCCTTCCATCCGTCCTTTCGCCCCGGAGCCGTCCCATGCCTCCTCTCGCCGACCGGCGAATCGGCCCTCGATTCCTCGCGTTCCCGATCCTCGCCGCCGCCCTCGCCACGCTCGCCGCGTGCCAACGCGCCGAGGAGGCCCGCCCGCCCGAGGTCCGGCCGGTGCGCACGATGACCGTCGCGAAGGCGCTGGCGGGCGACGTCGTCGCGCTGAACGGCACCGTGCAGGCGCAGACCGAGATCAACCAGTCGTTCCGCATCGGCGGGCGCCTGGTCGAGCGCAATGTGAGTGTCGGCGACACGATCCAGCCCGGGACGCCGATCGCGCGCCTCGACTCGCAGAACGAGGAGACGAGCCTGCTCGCGGCGCGCGCCCAGCTCGACGCGGCCCGCGCTCGCCAGACCGAGGCGCAGAGCATGTACACGCGCATGCGAGACCTCGTCGCGCAGCGCGCGGTCTCGCAGGCGCAGTTCGAGTCCGCGCAGACCGCCGCGCGCGCCGCCGACTCCGCCGTGGAATCGGCGAACTCGCAGGTCACGCTCGCGCAGACCCGCGTCGGCGACACGCGGCTCGTCGCCGACGTGGCGGGCGTGGTCACGGCGCAGGGCGCCGAGCCCGGCGAGGTCGTCGGCGCGGGCCAGATGATCATCCAGGTGGCGCGCGACGGCGGACGCGATGCCGTGTTCGACCTGCCGGCGCGCGCCAAGGCCAGCGCCGCGCTCGGGACGCCGATCGCCGTGACGCTCACCGCCGACCCGAAGGTCACCGCGAACGCGGTCGTGCGCGAGGTCTCGCCGCGCGCCGACCCGCTCACCGGCACGTTCCGCGTGCGCGCGAAGCTCGCGAACCCGCCGGCCGACATGCGGCTCGGCTCGACGATCACCGGGCGCCTGAAGCTCGCGGCGACCGAAGTGATCGAGATCCCGACCTCCGCCGTGGTCCGCACCGACCGGCAGGCCGCGGTCTGGATCGTCGACACGAAGACCGGCACCGTCGCCTCGCGCCCGATCGAGATCCGCTCGTCGGATCCCAATCGCGTCGAGGTCGCCTCCGGCCTCAACCCCGGCGACGTCGTCGTGACCGCCGGCGTGCAGGCGCTGCGCCCGGGCCAGAAGGTCAGCGTGCTGAAGGCTCAACCGTGATCGGTCCGAACCTCTCGGCGTGGTCGCTCAAGCGGCCGTCGCTGGTCGTCTTCCTGATGATCATCGCGGTCGTCGCGGGCGCCCTCGCGTTCAAGAAGCTCGGCCGCGACGAGGACGCGCCGTTCACCGTCCGCACGATGATCGTCGCCGCGGCCTGGCCCGGCGCGACCGTCGAGGAGACGCTGACGCAGGTCACCGAGCGCCTCGAGCGGACGCTGCAGGAGACGCACAAGTTCGACGTCGTCCGCAGCTACACGACCGCCGGCCAGACGACGATCTTCGTCGATCTCGACGACACCACCGACACGAAGGACATCCCCGACGTCTGGTACCGCGTGCGCCGGAACATCGGAGACATGCGGCTCTCGCTGCCACAAGGCGTGATCGGCCCGTTCTTCAACGACGATTTCGGCGACACCTTCGGCATCATCTACGGGTTCACCGCGGACGGCTTCAGCTTCCGCGAGCTGCGCGACTACGTCGAGGACGCGCGCTCGAGGCTGCTGCAGGTGCCCGACGTCGCGAAGATCGAGATCCTCGGCGCGCAGGACGAGCGCATCTTCATCGAGTTCTCGACCGCGCAGCTCGCGAGCCTGCGCCTCGACTACGGGCAGATCATCGCGACGCTGCAGGCGCAGAACGTCCTGCGGCCCGCCGGCGTCATCCAGACCGACGCGGAGCGCGTCTACCTGCGCGTGACCGGCGCGTTCGACAACGAGAAGGACATCGAGGCGGTGAGCATCCCGTCGGGCGACCGCGTCTACCGGCTGGGCGACATCGCCAAGATCCGCCGGGCCACGGTCGACCCGCCGACGCCGATGTTCCGCGTGAACGGCAAGCCTGCCATCGGGCTGGCGATCGCGATGCGCGACCAAGGCGACATCCTGGCGCTCGGCTCGAACATCCGCAACGCGATGGCGGACATCAAGGCGGCGCTGCCGGTCGGCATCGAGCCCACGCTCGTCTCCGACCAGGCGGCCACCGTCGACCACGCGATCAACGACTTCCTGCTGTCGCTGTGGCAGGCGATCGCGATCATCCTCGTCTGCAGCTTCGTGAGCCTGGGCGTGCGCCCGGGCATCGTGGTCGCGCTCGCGATCCCGATCACGCTCGCCATCGTGTTCGCGGTCATGGACGCGAGGCACATCGCACTGCAGCGCGTGTCCCTCGGCGCGCTGATCATCGCGCTGACGCTGCTCGTCGACGACGCGATGACGACCGTCGACGCGATGCTGCGCCGCCTCAAGGCCGGCGACTCGAAGGACGACGCCGCGTCGTTCGCGTACCGCACGCTCGCGGCGCCGATGCTGATGGGCACGCTGGTGACGATCGCGAGCTTCGTGCCGGTCGGCTTCGCGCCCGGCGGCGCGAGCGAGGTGCTGTCGAGCCTGTTCGGCGTCGTCGCGATCGCGCTGCTCGCGTCCTGGCTCGTGGCCGTCGTGTTCGGCCCGATCCTGGGCAAGGCCATTCTCAAGGTGCCCGAGGGGAAGGCCGACGGCAAGCCGAGCAAGCTGGTGTCCGCCTACGCGGCGTTCCTCGGCGCGGCGATCCGCTTCCGCTGGATCACGATCGGCCTCACCGTCGGCGCGTTCGTCGTGGCGATGCTCGCGCTGCCGCTCGTGCCCCGCCAGTTCTTCCCGTCGTCGGACCGTCCCGAGCTCCTGGTCGACCTGACGCTCCGGCAGAACGCGTCGATCTACGCGAGCGAGGCGACCGCCAAGCGCGTCGAGGCGCTCCTGACCGGGAACCCAGACGTCGAGCGCTACAGCACCTACGTCGGTCGGGGCGCGATCCGGTTCTACCTGCCGCTCTCGGTCCACCTCGCCAACCCGTTCTTCTCTCAGATCGTCGTGATCGCCAAGAGCATCGAGGCGCGCGATCGCCTCCAGGCGAAGCTCGAGCAGATCCTCGCCGTCGACTTTCCCGACGTGACGTCGCGAGTCTCGCCGCTCGAGATGGGGCCGCCGGTCGGCTGGCCGATCCAGTACCGCGTCGTCGGGCCCGACAAGGACGAGATCCGGCGCATCGCGCAGGACGTCGCGCAGGTCCTGGGCAGCGACGCCCGGGTGCGCAACGTCAACTTCGACTGGATGGAGCCGGCGCGCCAGGTCCGCGTGCACATCGACCAGGACGAGGCGCGCCGCCTCGGCGTGAGCTCGCGCGCGATCGCGGCGGTGCTGAACGCGTCGGTCACCGGCACGACGATCACGCAGGTGCGCGACGACATCTACCTCGTCAACGTGGTGGCCCGCGCGACCGACGACCAGCGCGCGTCGTTCGAGACACTCTCGTCGATCGCGGTGCCGACGCCCGCCGGCCGCATGGTGCCGCTGTCGCAGTTCGCGCGGTTCACCGAGGAGCAGGAGTTCCCGCTCGTCTGGCGGCGCGACCGCGTGCCGACGCTGACGGTCCGCTCCGACGTCGCGCGCGGCGTGCTGCCCGAGTCCGTCGTGGTCGACCTCAAGCCGGCGCTCGATGCCTACAACGCGAAGCTGCCGCGGCCCTACCGCGTCGAGACCGGCGGCATCTACGAGAGCAGCAACGACTCGTCGGCGAACGTGTTCTCGGTCGTGCCGACGATGATCCTGCTGATGCTGCTGTTCATGATGATCCTGCTGTCCTCGTTCCGGCGCATGGCGATGGTCGTGTTCCTGCTGCCGCTCGGGCTGATCGGCGTCGTCGCGGCGTTGCTGCTGTTCCAGCGGCCGCTCGGCTTCGTCGCGATCCTCGGCATCCTCGCGCTGATCGGGATGATCGCGAAGAACGCGGTCATCCTGATCGTGTCGATCGAGTCCGAGCGCGAGTCGGGCAAGAGCGTCGTCGACGCGGTGTTCGCGGCCTGCAAGGACCGCCTGACGCCGCTCGTGCTGACGGCGATCTCGACGGTGCTCGGCCTGATCCCGATCGCGCCGACGATCTTCTGGGGCCCGATGGCGATCGCGATCATGGGCGGGCTCCTCGTCGCGTCGCTGCTGACGCTGATCCTGCTGCCGGTGCTCTACATCACGCTGTTCGGCCGCGAGGACCGGGCCGCGGCGTCGGCGCCGGGCGAGGCGGCCTGACCGGCGGGCGCACATGGCCCCGCCGCCGGCGCCCGAGGTCCTCGAGCTGCACGTGGCCGAGCTGCGGCAGCTGTTCAACGCGATGGACCCCGCGCCTTTCCGGGAGCGCGACCTCGACCCGAACGCCGAGGACTACATCGTGGGCTGGGCGCGCGAGGCGAGGAAGGGCGTGCCGCTCGGCCTCGCGGTTCGCCTGTCGCGCGAGCCCGCGGGCCCCGACAAGACGGCGGTGCTGCGCGACGCGGTCCATTCGTACTTCCGCGCCCGCGCGAGCGCCACGCGCCAGGAGCTCCGGCGGCTGTTCCGCACCGGGCGCATCAGCCTCGCGATCGGGCTCGCGTTCCTCGCGGTCGCGCTGCTCGTGGGCGAGTTCGTCGCCGGCGTCGCCAGCAAGGAGAGCTACGGCAGCATCGTCAACGAGAGCTTCGTGATCGGCGGCTGGGTCGCGCTGTGGCGGCCGCTCGAGATCTTCCTCTACGACTGGTGGCCGATCCTCGCCGAGGCGAGGCTCTACGACCGGCTCGGCGAGATGAGCGTCGAGGTCATCGGCGCGAGCGCCGCGGGAGTCGCCGCGTGAGCGCGAGGCCCGCCGCCGCGGCCGCGCGCGCCGCGGGCCTTTTCGCGCTCTGGCTCGTGCTGATGCAGAGCGCCGACCCGCTCGACCTCGCCGTCGGCGCGGTCGCGACCGGATTCGCGACGGCGGCGAGCCTGCGGCTCCTTCCTCCCGAGGCGGGCCGGATCCGCTTCCTCGCGCTGCTGCTCCAGGTCCCGCGCTTCCTCTGGCAGTCGCTCGTCGCCGGCGTCGACGTCGCGTGGCGCGCGCTCGCGCCGGGCACGACGCTTCGCACCGGCTTCGTCGACTACCGCACCGGCTTCCCGCGCGGCCAGGCGCGCAACGTCTTCGCGACGATCACGAGCCTGATGCCCGGCACCGTGCCCTGCGGCGACCGCGACGACACGATCGAATTCCATTGCCTCGACGTCGGCCAGCCGGTCGCCGAGCAGATGGCCGACGAGGAGCGGCGGCTCGCGAAGGCGCTCGTCCCCGGAGAGCCGCATGCCTGAGTTCCTGCTCGGCGCGGCAGGCGTCGTGCTCGCGATGGTCGCGCTCGGGCTCCTGCGCGTGCTTCGCGGGCCGGGCAGCGCCGACCGGATGATGTCGGCGCAGCTCCTCGGCAGCGGCGGCATCGCCGCGCTGCTCCTGGGCGGCGCCGCGATCGGCGACGGCTCGGTGGTCGACGTGTCGCTCACGCTCGCGCTGCTGGCCGCGTTCGCCGCGATCGCGTTCGTGAAGTTCGCGCCGGACGCCGGCGGCGACGGGGACCCGAAGTGAGCGCGGCGCTCGACGTCTTCACGTACGTCGCCGTGACCGGCGGCGTGTTCTTCTTCCTCGCCGGCACCGTCGGGCTCCTGCGCTTCCCGGACACGCTCACGCGGCTGCACGCGCTCACCAAGGCGGACAACCTCGGGCTGGGGCTCATCGTGCTGGGCCTGCTCCCGCACGTCGACGGCGTGGCCGACATGCTGAAGCTCGTCGCGATCTGGGTGCTCGTGCTGCTGTCCTCCGCCGACGCCGGCCAGCTCATCGCGCGCGTGGCGCGCCGCGCCATGCGGCGCGAGCCGCCCGCCTCGCCATGATCGACGCGTTCTACGGCGCGCCCGGGCTCCTCGTCCTCGCGCTCGGCGTCTACGCGACGCTCTCGCGCGACACGTTCGTCGCCACGGTGACGTTCATCGCCTACGGCCTCATGCTCACGGTCGCGTGGGTGCAGCTCGGCGGCGTCGACGTCGCGCTCACCGAGGCCGCGATCGGCGGCGGGCTCACCGGGCTCCTGCTCGTGCGCGCCGCCTCGAAGCTCCGGGGCGCGGAGGCCGCCGCGCAAGCGGACGCGCCGTCGCCGGCGACGCGCGCGGTCGCGGCGGTCGTCGCGGCCGCGGTCGCGATCGCGCTCGGCGCGGCGGTGCTCACGCTGCCCGAGGAGGCGCCCTCGCTCGCGGCGGAGACGATCGCGAACATGGGCGCCACCGGCGTCGGCAACCCGATCACCGCGGTGCTGATGGCGTTCCGCGCGATGGACACGCTGCTCGAGGCGATCGTGCTCCTGCTCGCGCTCGTCGGCGTGTGGTCGCTCGCGCCCGACCGCGCCTGGGGCGGGAGGCCGGGCCCCCGCTACGACGCGGATCCCGACGGCGTGCTCGCGTTCATCGCGCGCGTGCTGCCGCCGATCGGCATCGTCGTCGGGACCTACATCTTCTGGGTGGGCGCCGACGAGCCCGGCGGGAAGTTCCAGGGCGCCACGCTCGTCGCGGCGATGTGGCTGCTCGCGATGATGGCCGGGCTGGCCGACACGCCGCCGGTGAGCCGCCGCTGGGTTCGGCTCCTGCTGGTGGCGGGACCGGTGACCTTCGTCGCGGTCGGCGTCGTCGGCGCCTGGACCGCCGGCGCGTTCCTAGCGTATCCCGACGGGCTCGCGAAGCCGCTCATCCTCGTCATCGAGTTCGCGCTGATGCCTTCGCTCGCGCTCACGCTCGGCCTCGTCATGGCGGGGCCGCCGGAGAGGGGGGGCGAACCGTGAGCGGCGCGACGCTCCTCGGGCTCGTCGCCGCGGCGCTCATCGGCGTCGGCCTGTACGGCTTCATCGTGCACGCGCAGCCGCTGCGTCGCATCCTCGCGTTCAACGTGATCGGCAGCGGCGTGTTCCTGCTGTTCGGCGTGATCGCGCGCCGCGGCGCGACGCTGGGCCTGGGCGGCGATCCGGTGCCGCAGGCGCTGCTCATCACCGGCATCGTCGTCGCGTTCTCCGCGTCCGCGCTCGCGGTCACGCTCCTGCTGCGCCTCCACGACGAGACCGGCACGACGTCGCTCGCGTCGGACGCCCCCGCGCCGCCCCCGGACGCGCCGCCGCGATGACGACGCCGGCCGGGCTGCTCCTTCCCGCCGCGATCCTCGTCCCGTTCGCCGGGATGATGATCGGGCTCGTGCTCGGCGCGCGCAACGCGCAGCGCGTCGCGGGCGCGACGATCGCCGCGGGCGTGGCGATCGCCGTCGCGATCGCGCGGGCCGGCTGGCAGTCCGGCGCCCCGCTCGCCTACCTCTTGGGCGACTGGGCGCCGCCGCTCGGCATCGCGCTGCGCGCCGACGGCCTGGCGATCGCGATGATGCTGGTCGTCGCGATCGTCGTCGCGGGCATCGGCGTCTACGCGCGAGCCGATTTCGGCACGCCTGCCGGCGCGGCGGAAACCCGGGCCGCGGCGCTCTACTGGCCGCTCCTGCTCGCGGTCTGGGGCTCGCTCAACCTGTGCTTCACGAGCGGCGACCTGTTCACGCTCTACGTCGCGCTCGAGCTCCTCACGTTCGCCGGCGTCCCGCTCGTCTGCCTCGACGGCAAGGGCGAGACGCTCCGCGCCGCGCTGCGCTACCTGGTCTTCGCGCTGGCCGGGTCGGTGCTCTACCTGCTGGGCGCGGTGCTGATCTACGGCGAGGCCGGCACGCTCGACATCGCGCTCGTCGCCGAGCGCCTGCGCGCCGCGCCGGCGACCTGGGTCGCGGTCACCGCGATGACCTTCGGGCTGCTCGCGAAGACCGCGCTGTTCCCGATGCACCTGTGGCTGCCGCCGGCGCACGCGGGCGCGCCGCCCGCCGCGAGCGCCGTGCTCTCGGCGCTCGTCGTGAAGGGCTCGTTCTTCATCGTCGTGCGGCTGTGGTTCGACGCGGCGCCCGCGCTGCCCGGCCCCGCGGCCTCGCAGATGCTCGCCGGCCTCGGCGCCGCGGCGATCCTGTTCGGCAGCGTGATCGCGCTGCGGCAGGAGCGCCTGAAGCTCTTGATCGCCTACTCGACGCTCGCGCAGATCGGCTATCTGTTCCTGATGTTCCCGCTCGCGTTCGACGCGACGACGGGCGCGTTCGCGCGCGGCGGCGCGCTCGAGGGCGGCATGCTGCAGGCGCTCGCGCACGCCTGCGCGAAGGCCGCGATGTTCCTCGCCGCGGGCCTGCTGTACAAGGCGTACGGCCACGACCGGATCGCCGAGCTCGGCGGCGCGCTCCGCCAGCTGCCGGTCGCCGTGATCGCGTTCGCCGCCGGCGGCGTCGCGCTGATGGGCATCCTGCCGAGCGGCACCTACCTCGCGAAGAAGCTTCTCGCCGGCGCCGCCGACGCGACCGGCCAGTGGTGGTGGTACGCGGTGCTCGAGGCGGGCGGCTTCCTCACGACGAGCTACGTCGTGCTGTTCGTCCTCCACACGTTCCGCAAGGCGCCGGCCTCGCCGGCGCCGCACGCCGAGGTCCCGCGCTCGCAGCAATTCGCGGCGCTGGCGCTCGCGGTCGCCTCGTTCGCGCTCGCGTTCGCCGCCGTCGCCGGCGTCGTATCGCCTTCTCTGCTCTCGAGCGTGCTCGATCCCGCCGAGCTCGGCGGGACGCTGGTGACGCTCGTCGTCGGGACGCTGCTCGCGCTCACGCTCGCGCGGAAGCTCCCCGAGGGGCTTCCGCTCGAGGCCGCGCTCGCGCTCCCGCGACGGACGATGCTCGCGGCGGGCGGCGCGCTCGAAGGCGCCGACGCGTTCCTGCGCCGCTGGGCGGTCGCCGGCTGCACGCTGCTCGCGCTCGCCGTCCTGATGGGTGCGCTGATGGCGCGGTCCGCCTGACGCGCCCGAGGCGCGTCAGTGGCGCTGGCTGAGGTAGTAGGTAAGCGCCGCGATCACGAGCGCGAGCGCGCCGCCCAGGGCGAGGATGTCGCGGCCGCCGTCCCACGCGACCGCCTCGCGCAGGAACAGCACCGCGAGCACCGCGATCACGAGGCTCACGAGGTTGCGCTTCAGGTCCTCGAGGTTCTCGATCGCGAGCCATTTCGGCAGGACCACGCGGTCGTCGATGAACAGCGTGTAGAGCCCGAGGCTGATCACGTAGAGCGCGATCGCGATCAGGAACACGTCGACCGCCTCGATCAGCGCGACCGCGAGCGCCTTGGCGGCCTTCGGCAGCACGATGCCCTCGCGGACGACGTCGACCAGGATCCAGTAGACGACGAGCGCCTCGTAGACGAGCAGCGAGAGCGCCGACAGGAACGTGCCGGCGACCGCGATCGCGACGATGTACCGCGTTCGGCCGATGGCGCGGCGGGCCGGCCGAACCGTTCCGGATCCGGACATTTCGTCGGTCATGGATGCGCGTTCGCCTGCGCCGGGACGCACGCCGCCACGGCGCGCGCGGCGGCGCCGGGGCGCCGCCCTCGCCGCGCGCTATCGCCGGGCGGACGCGCGTCCGCCTGCGCCGCTATTGCCGGCTGCCGTGGATGTTGCCGGCGACGCCCCCGGCGACCGCACCGATCGCCGCGCCGGTCCAGGCGTTGCCGCCCGAGATCGCCGCGATGCCCGCTCCCGCGCCCGCGCCGATCGCCGCGCCGGACATCGTTCCTTGCTGCTGCGGCGTCATGTTCGTGCAGCCCGCGGCGAGCGCCACGGCCGCGACGACGAGGGTCCAACCTGCCTTGCTTCGCATGATTCGTCTCCGCGTTAGGCTACTTGAGGCCCGGAACGACCATCTCGAACCAGATCGTCTCGATGACCGGCCGGTCGATCCGGCCCGGATTCGCCGCGTACCAGCGGTCGAGCGCGTCGCGCACCGCGTCGAGCGACTTGCCGCTCATGCCCCTGGCGAACCTCGGAATGATGCTCTGGGCATCGCCCGGCGGGCTCGTGCCCTGGTACGCACGCTCGACCTGGAACGCGTTCGCGATCCCGATCAGGTACGCCTTCTTCGCCGTGGCATCCGACTGCGTCCAGTGCACGCCGGTCACGAGCGGAACTTCCTGCGCCTGCGCACCGCTCCACGCGAACGACGCGACCAGCGCCGCCGCCAGGAGCCACGCCCGGCCGATTCGCCTTGCATTCATCACGACCTCCTCTTCGAAACGACACTTCGGACAGCATAGGCCACGCCCCGCGCGGCGTCCATCGACGCGCGAGGCCATCGTGGACTGCGATCGGCGATCACGGCGCCACACCCTGCCGCATGCCCGGAGGCAGCGTCGACCAGGGCGGGCCGCGACGCGCGACTTCCTCGCCCAGCGCGTAGAGCTCGCCCATCTTGACCGGGTCGAACACCTCGCTCCCGGTCAGGTCGACGGTCTCCGGTATCGTGATCCAGTGGAACTCGGCGCCTTCGCGCTGCGTGGCGGCGTAGATGCGGAACAGGTCGCCGACCACCGCCGACTTGCCCGCCGAGTCGAACGCGCGCAGCGCGATGCTCCGCAGCGACCGCGACGTGACCTCGGCCTTCGGCAGGAGCTGGCCGTTGTGGATCACGAAGGCGTCCTCGCGCGAGGCCCGGGCGATCCGGGATCGCACGGCGCCGAAGCTGACGACGCCCCCGTTGTAGAAGACCCGCGCGCCGACCGCGCCGTCGACGTGCATCTCGTCGAACGAGCGCCCGCCCGCGACGACGTCGAAGAACACCGGCGGGAACGCGATCGGCACCGACGACGACGCGAGCATCACCTGCCGGAACAGCTCGACCGCGTCGGGCTGCGCGCCCTGCGCGATCAGTCCCATGTTCCAGACCACGAAGTTCTGCGAGTCGAGGTCGACGGTGCCGACGTAGAGGCGCCGGCCGGCGTTGTGCGCGCGCGCCACCGCCGCCACGAAGCCGGCATCGACGTGCTGCGCGATCAGGCGCTGCAGCGGCGCGGTGTCCGCGAGCGACTCGCCGCCCAGGAGCTGCGGCACGATCGACAGCATCCGGAAGATCTGGCGCGACGCGGTCGTCGTGTAGAACTCGTGCAGCGCGCCGTCGTAGTCGGTGCCGAGGAACGCGAACGGTGCCATCAGCGCGCCGGTCGACACGCCCGTCACGACCTTGAACACCGGGCGCGTGCCGGTCGCGGTCCATCCGTTGAGGAAGCCCGCGCCGAAGGCGCCGTTCGCCCCGCCGCCCGAAATCGCGAGATGGGCGTAGTGCACGATCCCGTCCGGCCCAACCGGGAACTCGCGCGCGGACTCCTGCTCGAACGAGCGCGCGAAGTCCTCGATCATCGCCGGGCTCGGCCGCCCGGCGATCGCCCGGATGTCCGGCCGTCCCGGGATCTCGGCCTTGCCGGCGAGCTCGGGCGGGACGCCGTTGCGGGGCAGCGCGGCGCAGCCCGCGACGAGCGCGAGCGCCGCCGCGAGCGCGATGCGGGGCGCGGCCCGGCCTATTCCCCGCACAGCAACCGGACGCGGCGCTCGGCGCGGTCGAACGCGTCGGCGGTTTCGGCGGCGAGCAATTGATCCTTGGCCTGGTTGCAGGCGTCGGCATTGCGCACCGCCTGCGCGGATGCCGGCGCCGGAGCAGGGGCCGGGGCAGGCGCCGCCGCGGCGCGCGGCGGCGCGCAGCGCGCGTCGTCGACGAGCCGCAGGTTGTTGAACTGCCCGCGCTCGACCGCCACGCAGTCGCCCACGCGCTTGCCGGACTGGTCGGTGATCATCGTGACCGTGTTCGTGCCGCCGATCAGGATCGTGTACTCGAACGCCTGCTGGCTCGACGCCATGCGGCCGATCTGCTGTCCCGCGAAGCCGCCGCCGACCGTGCGCAGCGCGCGGTTGCTGCCCGACTGCCCGCTGCCGGTGGCGAGGCCGATGCCGCCGCCGATGATCGCGCCGGTCGTCTGCGCGCGCGCGTTGTCCACCGTAACCGGCCGCACCGCGGTGACGCGGCCGTAGCTGACGCTCGTCTGCGCGGACGCCGCGCCGGCCGCCGCCAACAGGGCCGCCGCCACCGTGACCTTCAAGCCGTGCCTCATGCTCGTTCCCTGCCTTCTCGTTCGGGAGCGGCCGCGTCGCCCGGGCGACATGCCCGGCGCCGCCGCCCCGTTCACTTCGCGATTCCGTTCAGCTCCGCCCACCCGGTCCACATGATCTGCACGCCGATGCACAGCAGGATGAACGCCATGAGCCGCGTCATCACCATCGTGCCTACGCCCCCGAGCTTGTCGAGGACCGCCGCCGAGTTGCGGAAGATCAGGTAGAGCAGCAGCGACACGATCGCCGCGCCCGCGGCAGCGACCAGCGCGCCCGCGAGGTAGAGCACCGGCGCGGTCTTGTCGATCTGCGCGCCGAGCGCGATCGACGCGGCGATCGTCCCCGGGCCGGTGGTCAGCGGAAAGGTCATCGGATAGAAGCTGCGCCGCACGAGCTCGTAGTTCGACAGCGACGACGCCTCCTCGGCCGCGGCCGAGTGCACCTCGTCGTCCTCGGCGCTGTGGAGCATCCGCCACGCGGTCGACGCGAGCAGCAGGCCGCCGCCGACGCGGACCACGGGCAGCGAGATCCCGAACAGCGCGAGCACGTAGGTGCCGATCAGCATGCACGCGACCAGCACGAACCAGCTGTTGATCGCGATCTGGCGCGCGAGGCGCGCCGCGAGGACCGGGCTGCGGCCCACGGACGCGACGAAGATCGGCGCCGTCCCCAGCGGATTGATGATCGGCAGCAGCGTCATCGGCACCAGGAGCAGCGACTTCACGAACGCGACGGCGAGGAGCTCCAGGCGACGGCCTTTCGAGGCGGCGCCGGCCTCGCGGGCGGCGACGATCGAAGCCTACCTTCGAACGCATGCGCCGTCGAGGCGACGGCGCCCGCGGCCGATCGCTTCGGGACTCAAGCATTTTGTCCGCCCTCGGAGGCGTCCCGCCGAAGGTACAATGCGCGACGAACGCCCGCCGCGCCGCCCCCGCCCGACGGGCGCCGCCCCGGGTGCGGAGAACGCCATGAAGCATCGAGTGCTGCTCGCCGCCGCCGTCGCGCTCGCCGGCTGCACCGTCGGTCCCGACTACGTGCGCCCGGTCACGCAGGCGCCCGAGGCGTGGCGCATCGACTACCCGAAGGCCGCCGAAGTCGCGAACACCCGCTGGTGGGAGCAGTTCGGCGATCCGGTGCTGAACGACCTGATCGCCTCGGCGCTGCGCGAGAACCGCGACGTCCGCATCGCCGCCGCGCGCATCGAGCAGTTCGCCGGCGCGGCGGTCGCCACGCGCTCGCAGCTCTATCCGCAGGTCGGGTACGGCGCCGACGTGACCCGGGCGCGCGCAAGCCGCGAGGGCTTCCCGGCCATTCCGGAGCCCGTCAACAACCAGTTCACGCTCTACCAGGCGCAGCTCGGCGCCGCGTGGCAGCTCGACCTCTTCGGCCGCGTGCGGCGCCTTTCCGAGGCGGCGCAGGCGCAGGTGTACGCGAGCGAGCAGGCGAAGCGCGGCGTCGTGCTGACGGTCGTGTCCGGCGTCGCGGCGAGCTACGTGGGCCTGCGCGCGCTCGACCGGCAGCTCGAGATCGCGCGCACGACCGCGTCGAACTTCGGCGAGACGGCGCGCATCTTCAAGCTGCGCTTCGACCACGGGCTCGTGTCGCAGACCGAGGTGTCGCAGATCGACTCGCAGTACCAGCAGGCGCTCGCGGCGATCCCGGCGCTCGGCCTGCGCATCGCCGCGCAGGAGAACCTGATCTCGATCCTGCTCGGCCGCAATCCGGGGCCGATCCCGCGCGGCAAGACGATCGACCAGCTGCTCGCGCCGGCGATCCCGGCCGACCTCCCGTCGACGCTCCTGCTCCGGCGTCCCGACATCCTGCAGGCCGAGCAGAATCTCGTCGCGGCGAACGCGAACATCGGCGCGGCGAAGGCGCTCTACTTCCCCGACATCTCGCTCACCGCCGCGCTCGGCAGCGTCAGCACCGCGTTCGGCAACTTCCTCACCGGTCCTGCGATGACCTGGGGCCTGATCGCCGGGCTCACCGGCCCGATCTTCACCGGCGGCGCGATCGCCGGCCAGGTGCAGGCGGCCGAGGCCGGCACCGAGGCGGCGCTGAACGGCTACCAGCTCGTGATCCTGAACGCGTTCCGCGAGACCAACGACGCGCTCGTCGGCACGCAGAACCGGCTCGAGGAGTCGGCGCGGCAAACCGCGCGCGTCGAGTCGCTGCGCGAGGCCGCGCGGCTGTCGCACCTGCGCTTCGACAGCGGCATCGCGAGCTACGTCGAGGTGCTGGTGGCCGAGAACGAGCTCTTCGCCGCCGAGCTCGCGCTCGTCGCGACGCGCGCCGACCGCTTCGTGCAGGTCATCGGCGTCTACCAGGCGATGGGCGGCGGCTGGGTCGACCAGGCGGACGCGATGACGCCGCGCCCGATCGGCGTCGCCGCGACCCGCGCGCCCTGATCGCGCGCACCTCCGCAACTACCGCGCCGCGAGTCCCTCGCGGAAGCGGTCGAGGACGTAGGGCAGGAACGGGTTCGACTGCAGGCGCGTGAGCGCGTCGACCGAGACGACGAGCGCGCCGCGCTCGCCGCGCGGCGCCATCGCGCCGAGCTTCACGCCGAAGTCGTCGGCCGGGTCCGGCGAAAGCCCGTAGAGCCCGTCCTCGACCGGGAACGGCAGCGCGATGTGCGACAGCGAGAACACGTCGGGCGGGAACGCGAGGCCCAGCGGGCGCACCCGCTCGTCGGTGGCGCCCGCTTCCACGCGCCGCTCGACGACCTCGCGCGTATCCGGCGCTGCGTTCGTGACGACCGACACCGCGTAGCTCCGAGGCGCCGGCGGCAGCAGCTGCGCGGGCGCGCGCCCCTCGCCCGACCGCAGGAGCGGCCCGTAGCGCACGTTGCGGTTCAAGTCGAACAGCACGAGCTCGCTGCCGTTCCTCGGCAATACCGCGTAGAGCGCGTCGACGATCGCGCGCGTGCTCACCGTGAAGTCGACGACCGACTGGAACGTCAGGACCGGCGGCAGCTCCGCGAGCCGTCCGTCCTTCGCGCGCCGCGCGATCTGCTCCTGCAGCGCCGCGGCGACGAGCGAGGACTGCCGCGCGCCGTTCACCGGGAACGAGTTGAACTTGAAGGGATTGAACTCGGGCACGACGTCGAGCCACGCGGCCTTCGCGAACGAGGGAAACACCGCGGGCCAGCCGAGCACGCCGGCGAAGCGCGCAAGGCTCGTGATGCCGATCATCGGCGACAGCAGCACGACGCGCGTCGGTCGCGGCAGCGACGCGTCGTCGAGCGCCTCGAGCGCGTACTTCATCGCGAGCGCGCCGCCGTTCGAGTAGCCGACGAGCACGAGCGGCTTGCCCGGCCCGGCCAGCCTGACCGCCTCGCGCACCGCGAGTCGCGTCGCGGCCGACCAGGCCTGCCACCGGACCTGCGCGAGCCCACCCGGCACGGTGCCGTGGCCGGGCAGCCGGATCGCCACCGCGACGTAGCCCGCGTCGCGGGCCACGCGCGCGACATGGCGCGAGCTGTAGGGCGAGTCGGTCAGGCCATGAAGCAGCACGACCGCGCCGACGGGCGCCCCCGCGGGCGTGAGGACGAACGAGCGGTTCCAGTCCTGCGCGAAGCGTCCCGGGTACATCGGCGCGCCGTCGAAATAGCGGTTCGCCGGAACGCGGTCCTCGGGCTCGAGCTTTTCCGTCACCTCGCGGCGCACCTCGTCGAACGCGGCCGCCTCCGCCGCGACGTACGCGCGCCAGTCCGCGCGGTCGATCGCCGAGGCGTCGAGCTCCTGCGGGACGAACGTGTGCCAGGGCCGAAGCGATGGCCCGTGCTGCACCTGCCAGGCCCGCACCGCCAGCACCGTCGCGAGGACGACGGCGAGGACGAGCGCGAGCCACTTGAGCGGCGTGAGGATCCTGCGCATGGTCGCCGCGGCCCGCGCGGCGGCGCCATTGTAGGCAGAACCCCGCCCGGACGCTATGATCGGCGCCCGGTGGCTTGCGCCGACGGCGCGATCCTTCATGCATGAACGATTCCAGGCGCTCGTCCAGGGCGCCATCCTCGCCGTCATCATCGGCTGGGTGCTCTACATCGGGCGCCCGGTGTTCGTGCCGGTCGTGTTCTCCGTGCTCGTCGTCTACGTGATCCTGGGCGTGAACCGCCTGCTCGAGCGGCTGCCGCGGATCGGCCCCGCGATGCCGTGGTGGCTGCGCCAATCGCTGTCGATCGTCGCGATCGCGGTCGCGCTCGGCATCACGTCGGTCGCCATCGTCCGCTACGCCGACGTGATGCGCGCGCAGGGGCCGCAATTCCTGGAATCGCTGCTCGCGACGATCCAGCGCACCGCCGCGTACTTCGGCATCGAGCGCGAGCCGACCTGGGCGACCTTGCGGACCGAGTTGCTCGCGCAGCTCGACGTCCAGCGCCTGCTCGGCGTCACCGTGGCCTCGGTGAGCTCGGTCCTCGCGACGCTCGCGTTCGTGGGCATCTGCGCCGCGTTCCTGCTGATCGAGCGACGCACGTTCGACGCCAAGGTCGACCGGCTCGCGAACGGCCCCCGGGACGCCGAGCGCATCCGCCAGGTCGCGACCGACATCAACAACCGGATCGGCACCTACCTGGCGCTCAAGACCTTCCTGTCGGTCGTGCTGGCCGGGATCAGCTGGGCGATCATGGCCTTCTTCGGCCTCGAGTTCGCGCCGTTCTGGGCGGTGCTGATCGGCCTGTTGAACTTCATCCCGTATCTCGGGTCCATCCTCGGCGTCGTGTTCCCCGCGCTGATGGCGATCGTCCAGTTCGCGTCGATGGACGAGGTGGTCGGGCTCGTCGTCGTGCTCTCGATCGCCCAGTTCGTCATCGGCAACGTCCTCGATCCGTACCTGATGGGCAACTCGCTCAACCTGTCGCCGTTCGCGATCCTCGTGAGCCTCACCGTGTGGGCGGCGCTCTGGGGCGTCGCGGGCGCGTTCCTCGCGGTCCCGGTGACCGCGGCGGCCGTGATCGTCCTGTCCGAGTTCAAGGGGACGCGCCCGATCGCGATCCTGCTCTCGCGCGATGGCCGACTCTGACGCGGGTCGCTTTCCGAGGATCCTGAAGGGCCTCGCGGCCCTCGTCGTGCTGCCGGCGCTCGTGCTGGCGCACGCCTGGGCGAGCCTCGCGATCTGGTTCTCGCCGCTGCCCGAGCAGGCTTGGATCCGCGCCGCGACGGCGCTCCTGTTCGCGATCGGCGGCGCCTGGGCGCTCTTCCTGTCGAGCGGCGCGCGGGCGAGGATCGCGTATCTCGTCGCGTTCGTCGCCGTCGCGTACGCCTGGTCGCTGGTCACGCCGTCCGATCGCCGCGACTGGCAGGAGGAGGTCGCCGTGATGCCGCGCGCGAAGATCGAAGGCGACGTCGTCACGATCACCGGCGTGCGCAACTTCGACTACCGCAGCCGCCGCGACTTCACGCCGCGCTACGAGACTCGCACGGTGCGCCTGTCGCACCTCACCGGCCTCGACTTCTACATCTCGTTCTGGATGAAGGGCCCGATCGGCCACACGTTCGTGAGCTTCACGTTCGACGACGCACCGCCGCTCGCCGTCTCGATCGAGACGCGGCCCGAGAAGGGCGAAGGCTACGACCCGCTCGCGTCGATGTTCAAGCAGTACGAGCTGATCTACGTGGTCGGCGAGGAGCGCGACCTCGTGCGCGTGCGCACCGACTACCGCGACGAGGACGTCTTCCTCTACCGGATCGCCGTGCCGCCCGAGCGGGCGCGCGCGATGTTCGACGAGTACCTGCGCCGCATCAACGAGCTCGCCGACAAGCCGGAGTTCTACCACCTGCTGTCGAACAGCTGCACCGTCAACATCGTGCGTTACGCGAACGCCTCCGGCCGCGAGGGGCGCTGGGACTACCGGCACTTCCTGAACGGGTGGATCGACCGCTACTTCTACGACGCCGGCCTGATCAGGACCGCGGCGCCGATGTCGTTCGACGAGCTTCGCACGCGATCCGACGTCACCGAGGTGGCGAAGGCCGCGGGCGATGCGCCGGACTTCCCGGCGCGGATCCGCGCCGGGCTGCCGACGATCGCCCGCTGACCGATCGCGCGGCCGGACCCGACTTTCGGCGCCGCCGCCCGATCCTGTTCCCGGACGTCCAGCCAAGGCCGGGTGCCCCGTCGCCTCGCTCCGGTTTCCGGGTGCGAGGCGACTCCCACGGCGTGCGCGCGCAGCGTCCCATCGCGGATGACGCGCCAGTCATCCACGAGCGCCGCATTTCGCAAGCGCGCTCGCGGCGACGCCTGACGACCACGCCGTGGCCGTCGCCCGCCTGCCGCGCGCGATCTGCGCTACGATCCGAAGACAACCGGTCGTCCGCGCTCCCGCCCCCCTGAAGGAGGTGCGCATGTCCGAGTACAAGGTCGGCTACCTCATCGGCAGCCTCGCAACGGCGTCCATCAATCGCAAGCTCGCCAAGGCGCTCGTCGGCCTCGCGCCGCCCGCGCTCAGGATGACGGAGATCCCGTTCAAGGATCTGCCGCTCTACAGCTACGACTACGACGCCGACTTCCCGCCGGCCGCGCGCGCGTTCAAGGAGGCGATCGCATCGGTCGACGCCGTGCTGTTCGTCACGCCCGAGTACAACCGCTCGATCCCCGGCGGCCTCAAGAACGCCATCGACTGGGCGAGCCGGCCCTGGGGGCAGAACTCCTTCGCCCGCAAGCCGTCGGCGGTGATCGGAGCGTCGGTCGGCGCGATCGGCACCGCGGTGGCGCAACAGAGCCTGCGCAGCGTGCTGAGCTTCTGCAACTCGCCGCAGATGAACGCGCCGGAAGCGTACATCCATTTCAGGCCGGGGCTCATCACCGACGACGGCCAGGTCACCGACGACGGGACCGCCGACTTCCTGCGCAACTACATGAACGCGCTGCACCTGTTCATCGTCCGGGTGCTGACCGTGCTTCCACGGGGATCCTGATCGCCGCGCCCGCGGCGCGTCGAAGCCCCGCGGCTCGATCCCGTTCGGTGCGCGCCAAGGAGGGCAAGATGCAAGACACCCTGCTCGTCGGACTCGCCGCGCTGCTGCTGCGAATCGCGCTCGGCATCATGTTCTACGCGCATGCCTGGCTGAAGATCAAGGTCTACACGCCGGCGGGCGCGGTGAAGTACTTCGAATCGCTCGGCTTGCCGGGCTTCGTCGCCTACCTCACGATGGCGGCCGAGATCGTCGGAGGAACCTTGCTGATCCTCGGCGTCGGGACGCGCTGGGTCGCGCTCGCGCTCGTTCCGCTCATCCTCGGCACCATCGTGCTGGTGCATGGAAAGAAGGGATGGCTCTTCTCGAATCCGGACGGCGGGTGGGAGTACCCCGCGTTCTGGATCGTCGGCCTGGTCGCCCTCGCGCTCCTGGGCGACGGAGCGGCTGCGCTCGGGCCGAGGCTCGGTCTAGGCTGAGGACCTGGAGGTCGCGCTCCCGGGCGCGACCGCCTTCGGCGACCCCGCGTCGCCTTCGTCTCGAGCGCGGGGCCGGCCGCGCGCGGCGCGACCCGGCGAGCTTATTGCCGGCGTGCTTCCTACCCCGTCGCGTCGTCCCAGCGCGGCTTGCGCTTCTCGAGGAACGCGCCCACGCCCTCGGCCGCGTCGGGGCCGAGCATGTTGCGCGTGATCGCCTTGCTCGCGAGCCCGTAGGCTTCCGCGAGCCGCGCCTCGAGCTGCGCGTAGAAGAGCGCCTTGCCGGCCGCGATCACGTCGCGCGGCTTCGAGACGATCGCGCCGATCAGCCGCGCGAGCTCGCGGTCGAGCTCGTCGGCCGCGACGACGCTGTTGACCAGGCCCCAGTCGAGCGCCGTCGCCGCGTCGATGAACTCGCCGGTGAACAGCATCTCGAACGCGCGCTTGCGCGACACGTTGCGCGTGAGCGGGACGCCCGGCGTCGCGCAGAACAGGCCGAAGTTGATGCCGGAGGTCGCGAAGCGCGCCTCGCTCGACGCGACCGCGAGGTCGCAGGCCGCGACGAGCTGGCACCCGGCGGCCGTCGCCGTCGCGTGCACGCGCGCGACGACCGGCTGCGGGAGCGAGGCCATCGTCAGCATCACGCGGCTGCACGCGTCGAACAGGCCGCCGATGAAGTCCTCGGTGCGGCAGCCCATCATCTCCTTGAGATCGTGCCCGCCCGAGAACGCCGGCCCGTTGCCGGCGATCACCACGGCGCGGATCGCGCGGTCGCGCGCGATCGCGTCGAGCGCCGACTGCATCGCGTCCAGCATCTCGCGCGAGATCGCGTTGTACTGGCGCGGGCGGTTCATCGTGAGCCGGGCGATGCCTCCCTCGACGCTCGTCAGGAGCACCGGCTCGGCCACGGCTTCGGGACGCGCGCGTTCGTTCATGGGAGCCTCACTCTATTGCAAAGGTCGATCTCGCACGGTCGCGCAGCACGAACTTCTGGATCTTGCCGGTCGAGGTCTTCGGCAGCTCGCAGAACTCGTAGCCCTTCGGCACCTTGTAGCTCGCCAGGTGCTTGCGGCAGTGCGCGTTGAGCTCGTCCACCGTCACCGTCGAGCCCGGCTTCAGCTCGACGAACGCGCGCGGCGTCTCGCCCCACTTCGGATCGGGCTGCGCGACGACCGCCGCCGCGAGCACCGCCGGGTGCCGGTAGAGCACGTCCTCGACCTCGAGCGAGCTGATGTTCTCGCCGCCCGAGATGATCACGTCCTTGCTGCGGTCCTTGATCTTGACGTAGCCGTCGGGCTGCAGCACGGCGAGGTCGCCCGAATGGAACCAGCCGCCGGCGAACGCCTCGGCGGTCGCCTTCGGATTCTTGAGGTAGCCCTTCATCGTGATGTTGCCGCGGAACATGATCTCGCCCATCGTCTGGCCGTCGCGCGGGACCTCGGTCATCGACTCCGGGTCCATGACGGTCATCCCCTCCTCGAGCGTGTAGCGCACGCCCTGGCGGCCGTTGCGCTCGGTGCGCGCGCCGATGTCGAGGTCGGACCATGCGCCGTGCTTCGCGCAGACGGCGGCGGGCCCGTAGGTCTCGGTCAGGCCGTAGACGTGCGTGATGTCGAAGCCGATGCGCTCCATCCCTTCGATCATCGCGGCGGGCGGCGCCGCGGCGGCGACGAGGCCCGACACGCGGTGGCCGATGCCGCGGCGCATCTCGTCGGGCGCGTTGATCAGCATCGAGTGCACGATCGGCGCACCGCAGTAGTGGCTCACCCGATGGTCGCGGATCGCGTCGAGCATCGCCTTCGCCTCGACGCGACGAAGGCACACGTTGGTGCCGGCGTTCGCCGCCATCGTCCACGGGAAGCACCAGCCGTTGCAGTGGAACATCGGCAGCGTCCACAGGTACACCGAGTGGCGCGGCATGCCCCAGTCGACGATGTTCGAGATCGCGTTCAGCAGCGCTCCGCGGTGGTGGTACACCACGCCCTTCGGGTTGCCGGTCGTGCCCGACGTGTAGTTGAGCGAGATCGCGTCCCACTCGTCCGCCGGAGGTTTCCATGGAAACGCCGGGTCGCCGCCCGCGAGCAGCGCCTCGTAGTCGATCGCGCCGAGCCGCGCGCCCGGATCGTTCGCGTTGGGCCCCTCCGGGTCGGCGACGTCGATCACGAGCGGCTTCGCCTTCGCCTGCGCGAGCGCCTTGCGGATGACCGGCGCGAACTCGGTGTCGGTCACGAGCACCTTCGCCTCGCCGTGGTCCAGCATGAAGGCCAGCGCCTCGGCGTCGAGGCGCGTATTGAGCGTGTTGAGCACCGCGCCCGCCATCGGGACGCCGAAGTGCATCTCGACCATCTCGGGCGTGTTCGACAGCATCGCCGCGACGGTGTCGCCGTGCCCGATGCCGCGCTTCGCGAGCGCCGAGGCGAGACGCCGGCAGCGAGCGTAGGTCTCGCCCCAGGTGTAGCGGCGCGCCCCGTGGACGACCGACGGGTGGTCGGGCCAGATGTCGGCCGTCCGCGCGATCAGCGAGATCGGCGTGAGCGGCGCGTAGTTCGCCGGATTGCGGTCGAGGTCGCGGGCGTAGGGGTGCGCCATGGCGTGCATCCGGTCGGCGGGATGGCTCGTATGCTAGCAGGGCCGCCACGGGGGCGGGCTTGATCCCGGTCAGGGGCGAAAGCGTATCGCTTGCCGCTGGTCGCCGCTTTCGCTACTGTCCCCGGCAACCGCCAGCGACCCCATGGGCCACCGACTCTCGAAGATCGTCACGCGCACCGGCGACGCCGGCACGACCGGGCTGGGCGACGGCAGCCGCGTGGCGAAGGACGCCTCCCGGATCGACGCCATCGGCGCGGTCGACGAGCTCAACTCGACGATCGGCGTGCTGCTCGCGGAAGGCCTGCCCGGCGAGATCGCCGCGTGCCTGGTCGACGTGCAGCACGACCTCTTCGACCTCGGCGGCGAGCTGTCGATCCCCGGCTACGCGGCGGTCGCGGACGCTCACGTCGAGCGCCTCGAGGAGCGCGTCGAGCATTTCAACGCGCCACTCGCGCCGTTGAAGGAGTTCGTGCTACCCGGCGGGACGCGCGCCGCGGCGCTCGCGCACGTCGCGCGCACCGTGTGCCGCCGCGCCGAGCGCGCGCTCGTGCACCTCGGCAACGCCGAGACGGTCTCGGAGCCGGCCCGCCGCTACCTGAACCGGCTCTCCGACCTCTTGTTCGTGATCGCGCGCGCGCTCAACGTGCACGCGGGCCGCCCCGACGTGCTCTGGCAAAAGGGTCGCATGCGGGGCGGCGAGCCGCGCGGCTGAGGCGATGGCCGCCGACCCTGCCCGGCTCGCGGCGCTCCTCGGCCGCGTCGCGCTCGCCGACCCGAAGGCGTTCGAGGAGCTCTACCGGCTGACCTCCCCGCATCTGTTCGCGGTCGCGCTGCGTATCGTGCGGGAGCGCGGCGCGGCCGAGGAGCTCCTTCAGGACGCGTACGTCAGCGTCTGGCACCACGCGGGGAGCTACGCGGCCGAGCGCGCGCAGCCGATGACCTGGCTCACCGCGATCGTGCGCAACCGCTGCCTCGACCACGTCCGCAAGCGCGAGCTCGACACCGTCTCGATGTCGCGCGAGCCCGAGGACGAGGCGCCCGAGCTCGACCTGCCCGACGGCGGGCCCGGCCCGGCCGAGCTGCTCGTCGCGGGCGCCGAGGCGCACGCGATCCGCGATTGCCTCGAGCGCCTCGAGGGCGGCAGCCGGCAGGCGATCGCGCTCGCGTTCTTCCAGGGGCTGTCGCACGGCGAGCTCGCGCGGCACCTCGCGCAGCCACTCGGCACGGTCAAGTCGTGGATCCGCCGCGGCCTCGAGCGCCTCAAGGGCTGCCTCGAGCGGGCGGGCGCGGCCGGATGACGCGATGAACCTATCGCGCCCCGACCGTCCCGAGCGCCTGGACGCGCTCGCCGCGCAGTACGCGCTCGGCACGCTGCCGGCGCGTCCGCGCGCCCGCCTCGACCGTCTCGCGCAGCGCGACGCGACCGTCGCCCGCGCGCTCTGGGACTGGGAGCGGAAGCTCGCGACGCTGGCCGATGCGGTGCCGCCGGTCGTCCCGCACGAGCGGGTCTGGGAATCGCTCGCGCGCCGCCTGCGGCTCGAGCCTGCCGAAACCGGTTGGTGGCAGCGGCTGGCGTTCTGGCGCGGTTTCCTGGCCGGAGGGGCCGTTGCGGTCCTGGCGCTTGCCGTCGGCCTCTACGCGCTGCGCCCGGCGGCGCCCGCCGAGTCGATCGTCGCGGTGCTGGCCGGCCCCGACGCGCGGCCGGTGCTGGTCGCGAGCGTGCCGCGCGGCGAACGCGTCCTGGCGGTCAAGGCGGTCGCCCCGGTCGCGGTGCCGGCCGACCGGGCGCTCGAGCTCTGGATGCTGCCCGGGCAGGGCCCGCCGCGGTCGCTCGGGCTCATTCCGGCATCGGGGGTGGGCCGCCTGGCGCTCGCTGCGCCTCCCGACATCGCATTCCGGGGGATCGACGCGCTCGCGGTCAGCCTGGAGCCGGCCGGCGGCTCGCCCACAGGGCTGCCCACCGGGCCGGTGCTCTACACCGGGCGGCTCGAGCGGCTCTGAGCCGGTCGGGGTCGCCGGATAACGCAGCAGCCGGCAGCCCGAAGGCTGCCGGCCCTGCGCGCTTCTCTGGGGGAGAGGAGCGATGAACCTTCGCGCTTACCCGCGGTGCGACGCGCCTTCGTCCACGTTCGCCTGGGCGCGGACGCCCACGACGTCGATGCGGCCGGGCAGGATCTCGACCTCGGTCGCGCTGCGCGACGCGATCGTCTCGAACGCGTTCCCCGCGTCGGGCAACAGGCGCCCGGCGACGTAGGCGGCGCCGCCCGGCATCGCGGCGCCCAGCGTGACGGCGGACAGCGCGAACGCGAGGGCGAACGCGGCGATCCGGATGGCCGGCGCGGGCTGCAACGGCTTCGTGCGGTCTCGGGTCGTCATGGTCGTGGTCTCGTGGTTATTCGCTTTCGGTCGCCGGAAAGTTCCCGGTCCGGCCGTCGTTGTCGATGAGATGCTTCGGGAGCGCGTTCCGGTTTCACCGGGCCTCGCGGCCTTTCGCGTCGTCGACGGAACGGACTCTAGGCGGCGCGCGTGACACCGCCAAGACGAACGCGACGAAATGCCGGGATCGGCGGACGAAACGCGCCTCGGGTCCGACGGGACGGGAGGGGCACGGCGCGCGCCCCGGGGGGCGCGCGCGATGGTTTCAACCGTTTCGCGTCACGCGCGACGCACGCGCTGGTCGATCGCGCCGAAGATCGAATGGCCCTGCGGATCGAGCATCTCGATGCGCACGCGGTCGCCGAAGCGCAGGAACGGCGTCGACGGCGCGCCGGCCACGATCGTCTCGACGGTGCGCTGCTCGGCGATGCACGAGTAGCCGACGCCGCCGGCGGACGCCGGCCGTCCGGGGCCGCCGTCCTCCTTGTTCGACACCGTGCCCGACCCGACGATCGTGCCGGCGCGAAGGTCGCGCGTGCGGGCGGCGTGCGCGATCAGGCGGCCGAAAGAGAACGTCATGTCGACGCCCGCGTCCGGTCGTCCGAACAGCGCACCATTGACGTGCGAGACCAGCGGCAGGTGCACTTTGCCGCCGCGCCACGCCGCGCCGAGCTCGTCGGGCGTGACCGCCACCGGCGAGAACGACGACGCCGGCTTCGACTGCAGGAAGCCGAAGCCCTTCGCGAGCTCGGCGGGAATCAGGTTGCGCAGGCTCACGTCGTTCACGAGCGTCACGAGCCGCACGTGCGAGAGCGCCTCCGTTTCGCCCGTGCCCATCGCCACGTCGCCGGTCACCACCGCCACTTCGCCCTCGAAGTCGATGCCGAACGCCTCGTCGGGCACGACGACGTCCTCGCAGGGGCCGAGCATCCGGTCGGAGACGCCCTGGTACATGAGCGGGTCGGTCCAGAACTCGGGCGGCATCGGCGCGCCGCGCGCGCGCCGCACGAGCTCGACGTGGTTGACGTAGGCCGAGCCGTCGACCCACTGGTAGGCGCGCGGCAGCGGCGCCATCGCGTGCGTTGGATCGAAGAGGCGGACGTCGGGCAGGCGGCCCGCGTCGAGCTCGCCGGCGATCGCGGCGAGCGCCGGCGCCACGCGGATCCAGTCGTCGAGCGCCGCCTGCAGCGTGCGCGCGATCTCGGGCACTTCGACGTAGCGCGCGAGGTTGCGCGAGACGACGACGAGCCGGCCGTCGCGCGAGCCGTCGGCGAGCGTGGCGAGCTTCACGCCGGCTCGCGTCCGCCGGGCCGCCCCAAGGACGCGGCCCCCCGGGGGGAGGCGGCCGAAGGCCGCTCCGGGGGGATCTTCTCCGCGCGAAGCTTGAGCGCGTAGCCGTCGGCGCGGTCCTCCATCTCCCAGCCCGCGGCGTGCAGCGACGCGCGAAGACGATCCGCCTCCGCCCACTGCTTCGCCTTTCGGGCGGCGTACCGAGCCTCGGCAAGCGCCTTCACGTCGTCGGGCGCCTCGACCGCCTTCGGCGACCACGCGGCGAGGCCGAGCCCGAACACCTCGTCGAAACGCGCGAGCGTCGCGCGCTTGACGGCAGGCGCGAGGTCGCCGCGCAGCACCTCCCAGGCGATCGCGAGCGCGCGCGGCAGGTTGAGGTCGTCGTTGATCTCGTCGCCGAAGCGCTCGATCGACGCCTCGTCGGGCGACGCGCCCGCGTCGGGCAGCGCGTGGAAGCCCTGCCGCATCCGGTCGAGGCCGGTGGCGGCGGCGTCGAGCGCCTCCCAGGTGAAGTTGAGCTGGCTGCGGTAGTGCGCGGTGAGGCACAGGTAGCGGTAGGCGATCGGGTCGACGCCGCGTTCGTCGAGCGTCGCGAGGCGAAGGAAGCCGCCGGCCGACTTCGCCATCTTCGCGTCGTTCGCGAGCAGGAAGTAGCCGTGCATCCAGAAGTTCGCGAGCCGCCGCTCGTCGCGCGGGACGTCCGCGTGGCTCGCGAGCCGGCCTTCCGTCTGCGCGATCTCGTTCGTGTGGTGGACCGGGATGTGGTCCTCGCCGCCGCAGTGGATGTCGAAGTAGTCGCCGAGGTACTTCTGCGCCATCGCCGAGCACTCGATGTGCCAGCCCGGGAAGCCGCGCCCCCAGGGCGAGTCCCACTCCATCTGGCGCGCCTCGCCTTTCGGCGAGAACTTCCACAGCGCGAAATCGGTGGCGTGACGTTTCTCGCCCAGCTCGACGCGGTGGCCCGCCTCGAGCCCCTTGACGTCGAGGCGAGCGAGATAGCCGTAGTCGTCGAGCTTCGCGGTGTCGAAGTAGACGCCGTCGGAGGTCACGTACGCGTAGCCGTTCCTCTCGATGTCGGCGACGAACGCGACCTGCTCGGCGATGTGGTCGGTCGCGCGGCACAGCACCGTCGGGGCCTCGAGGTTCAGCCGCTTCGCGTCGGCGAGGAACGCGTCGGTGTAGAACGCGGCCACCTCCCACGCGGTCTTGCCGGTGCGCCGCGCGCCCTTCTCGATCTTGTCCTCGCCCTCGTCCGCGTCGGAGACGAGGTGCCCGACGTCGGTCACGTTCATCACGTGGTTCACGTCGTAGCCGTTCCAGCGCAGCACGCGCTTCAGCACGTCCTCGAAGAGGAACGTGCGGAAGTTCCCGATGTGCTGGTAGTCGTAGACGGTCGGGCCGCAGGTGTAGAGGCCGACCGGGCGCGTCGCGTCGCGCGGCTCGAAGGGCCGCACGCGCCGCTCCCAGGTGTCGTACAGCGTGAGCGGTCGGGGCATCAATGAAAAAGCCGCCGGGGAATCGGGCCGGCGGCTTCGCTGGGGTGGGCGGACGAGAGACCTAGCGCACCGGGCGGAAGCCTGGTCGGCCGGTCGGACAGCGGCGCGCGTTCATTGGACGATAGTAGCGTCAACCGGCGCGACCCGGCAAGCCGAAGGCGTCAGCGCGCCGGGAGCGGCTTCGCCATCACGTAGTCGTCCATCACGAAGCCGCCGCCGATGTCGACGACGACGCTCTCGCGGACGTCGAAGCCGCAGGCGCGGTAGGCGGCGATCGCCTTCGCGTTGCCTTTGTTGACGTTGAGGATCACGACGCGCGAGCCGTCGCGCCGCGCGGCCGCCTCGACGTGCTCGATCAGCAGCCGGCCGGCACCCTTGCCTCGCACCGACGCGAGCACGTAGAGCTTGTCGAGCTTCGTGGTCGCGGGCTCGTCCGCGCGATGCCAGGCGGCGAATCCGGCAGGGCCGCCGGCGTCGAGCAGCGCGAGCCCCGCGCCGGGCTCGCGCACGAATTTTCGGAGCGCCTCCTCCGAATAGCCGCGCGCCAGCATGTAGTCGATCTGCGCGTGCGCGATGATCGACGGGTAGTGCTCGCGCCAGATGGTTTCCGCGAGATGCCGGACGACCGGCAGGTCCGCGGCGGTCGCGGCGACGATCGTGGGCGTGGCTGTCGGCATCGTCATCGGGCCCTCGTGTGGGCGGCGAGCCTACCATGCGACCGGTACAATCGCGCCGGGCCGCCGCTTCGCGCGGCGACCCGCCCAAGCCCCGGGTCCCCCGCCTTGCTCGCCTCCCTGCCCCGCAGCGCCTGGGCGCTGATCGCCGCGATCGTCGCGTTCTCGTGGTTCGCGGCGCTCGACCTCCGCAAGCTCCAGCACCCGGACGAAGGGCGCTACGCCGAGATCGCGCGCGAGATGCGCGCCTCGGGCGACTGGATCACGCCGCGTCTCAACGGCATCAAGTATTTCGAGAAGCCGCCGCTGCAGTACTGGGTGACGGCGGCGTCGTTCGCGGCGTTCGAGACCGACCAGTGGACCGCGCGCCTCGCGCCGGCTGTCGCCGGGTTCGCGCTGATCCTCGTCGTCGGCTTCACCGCCGCCGCGCTCGCCGGCCCGACCGCCGGCGCGTACGCCGCGCTCGCGCTGGCCGGCTGCGTGTGGCACATCGGCCTCACGCATTTCCTGACGCTCGACGCGCTGCTCGAGTTCCTGCTCGCGGCCGCGCTCTGCTCGTTCCTGCTCGCGAACCGCGACGGGCTGCCGGGCGGGAAGGTGCGCCTGTGGATGCTGCTCGCCTGGGCCGAGATCGCGCTCGCCACGCTCACGAAGGGCGTCGTCGCGCTCGCGATCCCGGGCGCGACGCTCGTGCTCTATTCGCTCTTCACGCGCGACGTCGGCCCCTGGCGCCGCCTGCACCTCGGGTGGGGGCTCGTCGTCTACCTCGCGATCGCCGCGCCGTGGTTCGTGCTGGTGTCGGCCGCGAATCCGGGCTTCGCCGAGTTCTTCTTCGTCCACGAGCACGTCCAGCGGTTCCTCACCACCGAGCACCGCCGCACCGGGCCGCTCTGGTACTTCGTGCCGATCTTCCTGGTCGGCGTCATGCCCTGGCTGTCGATCGCGCCGTGGACGTGGCGGGCGAGTTGGCGAGCTCCCGCGGCGGGCAACGGCTTCCGTTGGCGGGCGTTCTGTCTTGCGTGGGCGGCGTTCGTGTTCGCGTTCTTCTCGGCGTCCGGATCGAAGCTCCCGTCGTACATCCTGCCGATGTTCCCGGCGCTGATGCTGGTGCTCGGCGCCTCGCTCGCCGAGATGCCCGCGCGCCGCATCGCCTGGCTGCTCGGGCCGCTCGCGATCGGCGCGGTCGCGCTGGCCGCCGCGGTGTTCGTCGGCTTCGAGCGGCTGATACCCCGGGTCGCGAGCCCCGGACAGCCCGCCGCGCTCTTCGAGGCCTACGTGCCGTGGGCGAGGGCCGGGAGCGCGATCATCGCGGCGGCCGCCGTCGCAGGCTGGTGGCTGCTGCGGCGCGGCGACGACCGGTCGAAGACCCTCGGGATCGCGGCGGTGGCGCTCGGCACGCTCGTGGGGTTCCAGGTGCTGTTCGTCGGGCACGACGTGTTCCGCACGACGCGCTCCGGCTACGATATCCTGCGGGAGGCGAAGAACGCCCGGGGCGCGCCGCTCGACGCCTCGGCCCCGTTCTTCCAGGTGGGCAGCTACGACCAGACGGTGCCGTTCTACCTCGGACGCACGACGACGCTCGTCGCGTTCCGCGACGAATTCTCGATGGGCCTCGACATGGAGCCCGGGCTCGCGATCCCGACCGAAGCGGCGTGGGCCGCGACCTGGGCCGACTTGAAGGACGGCTACGCGCTGATGCCGATCTCCGACTACGAGCGCTTCGCCGGTGAGGGCGTGCCGATGAAGGTGCTCGCCCGCGACCCGCGGCGCGTGCTCGTCTCGCGGCGATGAGCCCATGACCGGCGCCGCATTCGCGTTCCTCGTCACCGGCGTGCTGCTGAACGCCGCGGCGCAGCTGTTCCTCAAGGCCGGCACGAACGCGACCGGCGTCATCACGCTGACTGCCGACAACTGGCTCGGGACGCTCGCGCGTCTCGCGACAGTCCCGCCGATCGTCGCGGGCATCGCGTGCTACGCGGTGTCGGTCGTCGTCTGGATCCTCGGCCTCTCGCGCGTGCCGGTGTCCGTCGCCTACCCGATGCTGTCGCTCGGCTACGTCGTCAACGCCGTCGCCGCGCAGGCGCTGTTCGGCGAGGCGGTCACGCTGCAGCGCTGGATCGGCATCGGCTTCATCGTGCTGGGCGTGTGGCTCGTCGCGAGGAGCGCGTGAGATGAAGCCATCCCCTCCGACGCTGCCGTTCGCCCGGCCCTCGCTCGACGAGGCGACGATCGCCGGCGTCGCCGAGGTGCTGCGCTCGGGCTGGATCACGAGCGGCCCGTGGGTGCAGGCGTTCGAGCGGCGCCTCTCGGCGCTGTGCGGCGGGCGGCCGGTGCGCGTGGTCACGTCGGCGACCGCGGCGATCGAAGTCGCGCTGCAGCTCGCCGGCATCGGTCCCGGCGACGAGGTGATCAGCTCGGCGCAGAGCTTCTTCACCGTGCCGAACATGATCGAGAAGGTCGGCGCGACGCCGGTGTTCGTCGACTGCGACCTCGTCACGCGCAACATCGACGTCGCGGCGGTCGAGCGCGCGATCACCGCGCGCACGCGGGCGATCGTGCCGACGCACTGGCCCGGCTCGGCCACCGACCTCGACGCGCTGCTCGCGCTGGCGAAGCGGCGGGGCCTGCGCGTGATCGAGGACGCCGCGCTCACGTTCGGCTCGCGCTGGGGCGGCCGCTTCGGGGGCTCCTTCGGCGACGTCACGACGTTCAGCTTCCACCCGAACAAGAACCTGACGACGATCGAGGGCGGCGCGATCGTCGTGAACACCGAGGCCGAGGCGAAGCGCATCGACGTGCTGCGCTTCCACGGCATCGAGCGTCTGCCCGACGGCACGCGCGACGTCGCCTTCCCCGGCGGCAAGTTCAACCTGCCCGACGTCAACGCGCGCATCGGCGTTGGCCAGCTCGACCGCCTCGACGAGATGCTCGAGCGCCGGCGCGCGCTCGCCGAGCGCTACTTCGCCCGCTGGCCGCACGACACGCACTGCGTCCTCCCGCCGCGCCCCGTGGAGGGCGACGGGGCGACCTGGAACATGTTCTGCGTGCTGCTGCCGCTCGACCGGATGACGATCGACCGCGCGGGCTTCCGCGACGCGATGCAGCGCGAGGGCATCGGCACCGGCATCAGCTACGAGGCGCTGCACCTGACGACGCTGGGCCGCCGGCACGGCGGGCGCGAGGGCCAGTTCCCGAACGCCGAGCGGATCGCGCGCGAGACGGTGACGCTGCCGCTCTTCCCCGACATGCCGGAGGCCGAGGTCGACCGCGTGTGCGAAGCCGTCGCGCGCATCCTCGCCGCGCACGGACGCTGAACGCCCATGGCCGCGCCAGACCTCTCCGTCGTCATCCCGGTCTACAACGAGGAAGGCACGCTGCCGGCGCTCTTCGCCCGCCTCTACCCGGCCCTCGACGCGCTCGGCGTTCCCTACGAGGTGCTGTTCGTGAACGACGGCAGCCGCGACACGTCGGCGGCGCTGCTGGCCGACCAGTTCCGCGCGCGGCCCGACGTCACGCGGGTCGTGCTGTTCAACACCAACGCGGGCCAGCACACGGCGATCATCGCCGGTTTCGAGCGGGTGCGCGGCAGGCGCGTCGTGACGCTCGATGCCGACCTGCAGAACCCGCCCGAGGAGATCGGCAAGCTGCTGGCGGCGATGGACGCGGGCGCCGACTACGTGGGCGGCGTGCGCACCGTGCGCGAGGACGTGTGGTGGCGCCGGGTCGCCTCCCGCATGATGAACGCGCTGCGTGAGCGGATCACCCACATCCGGATGACCGACCAGGGCTGCATGCTGCGCGCGTACAGCCGCGAGATCGTCGACGCCGTCGCCGCGAGCCGCGAGGTCGCGACGTTCATCCCGGCGCTCGCGTACACGTTCGCGCACAAGCCGACCGAGATCGAGGTCGCGCACGCCGAGCGCGCCGCGGGCGAGTCCAAGTACTCGCTCTACAAGCTGATCCGGCTCAACTTCGACCTGGTGACCGGCTTCTCGCTGGTCCCGCTGCAGGCGTTCTCGCTGATCGGCATCGTCGTCGCGGTCGGCTCGGTGCTGCTGTACATCGAGGAAATCGTGCGCGGCCTGTTCACCGGCCACTTCGAGGGCATGCGCTCGCTGTGGGACCGCGACATCCTCGCGTTCTTCCTCATCGGCCTCGTGCTGTTCGGGCTCGGCATCGTCGGCGAGTACGTCGGCCGCATCTACCAGCAGGTGCGCGAGCGCCCGCGCTACACGATCCGCGCGGTGCTCGAGCGCGACGAGGACGCGAAAGGCTGACCGCGTGACGGTGCGGGCCGACGACCTCGCGGCGCTCGAGGCGCGGGTCGCGCGGCTGATCCGCGACCCGGCGACGCCCGCGCTCGAGGCCGAGGCGCTCACGATCCCCGACGAGCTCGCCGGCGCCGGCGCCGCGCTTGCGCTCCGTGGCGAGCTCGCCCGTCGGCGCGGCGACGACGCCGGGGCGGCAAAGCTCCTCGCCGACGCGCTCGCTCGTTCACCGGAACTGCTCCCGGCCTGGCATTCGCTCGCGCTCGCCCGCGTGCGCTCGGGCGACCGCTCCGGCGCGCGCGAAGCGTGGCAATCGTTGCTCGAGCGCGACCCCGCCGATCCGATCGCGCGCTACCAGGTCGCGCTCACGTTCCACGACGACCGCGACTTCGCCCAGGCGGCCCGCTGGTACGAGGCGCAGCTCGAGCGACACCCGGGTGCGACGAAGGCGTGGCACAACCTCGGCCTCGCGCGGCTCGCGGCCGGCGATGCGGCAGGAGCCGTGCAGGCGTTGCGCGAGGCGGTCCGCACGAATCCGGGCGCGGCGCCGGGCTGGACCGCGCTCGGCCGCGCGCTCCATCGCGCCGGCGACGTCGACGGCGCGATCGATGCCTGGTCGCGCGCGAGCGAGATCGATCCGCGCGCGATCGAGCCGCTGGAGCGCGCCGCGGCGGCCTTCGGCGAACGCGCCGCGCTCCCCGGGGCGATCGCCCTGCTCCGCCGGGCGATCGCCGTCGATCCGGATCGCCCGTCGCTGCGCTTCGCCATCGCCGCGCACCTGTCGAGCCTGGGCGAGCACGCCGAGGCGCTCGCCGAGCTGCGGCGCGCCGTCGCACTCACGCCCGGCGACGCCGACGGGCACAGCGCGCTGCTGTTCGAGCTGCAGTACGACGACACGCTCGCCACGCGCGAGGAGGTCGCCGACGAGCATCGCCGATGGGCAGCGCGTCACGCCGATCCGCTTCCGCCGATCGCTCGCTCGCCGCGTGCGGCAAGTCGCGAGCGCCTGCGGATCGGCTACGTGTCGCCGCGCTTCGGCGCAGGTCCGCTCGCCACGCTGCTGCTGCCGGTGCTCGAGCGGCACGACCGCTCGCGCTTCGACATCGCGCTCTACTCGTCGCATGCGCAAGCAGGCGCGGTCGCGGACCGCATTCGCACGACCGCCGATCGCTGGGCCGACCTGCCCCGCGACGACGAGGCCGCCGCGCGAATGATCGCCGACGACGACCTCGACCTCCTGGTCGATCTCGCGGGCCACGCGCCCGGCCATCGGCTGAAGGTCCTCGCGCGGCGACCCGCGCCCGTGCAGGCCGTCTGGCTCGACTATGCCGACACGACCGGCATGCGCGCGATCGATTACCTCGTGACCGACGCAATCCACGTGCCGGCCGCCGAGGCCGCGCTCTGCCGCGAGCGGCTCGTGCAGCTGCCCTGCCGCTTCGCCTACCGTCCGCTCGGCAGCGTGGCGGCCTCGCCGCCCCCGGCGCCAACGCGCAGCTACGTCACGTTCGGCTCGTTCAACCGCCACGCGAAGACGAGCCTGGCGGCGCTCGACGCCTGGCGCGCGATCCTCGACGCCGTTCCGGACGCGCGACTGGCGCTGAGAGGCGCCGCGTACACCGACGCGTCGACCGTCGAGGCGATCCGCGTGCGGTGGGCGGCGCGCGGCATGCCGGTCGACCGCGTCGACTTCCTGCCGTGGCTGCCGCTCGCCGACGCGCTCGCGTCCTACGCGTCGATCGACGTCGCGCTCGATCCGTTCCCGTTCAACGGCGGCGTCACGACCTGCGACGCGCTCGCCCGCGGCGTGCCGGTCGTCGCGCTCCTGGGCGATCGGCCGATCGCCCGGCAGAGCGCATCGCTGCTGCACGCGGCCGGACATCCCGAATGGATCGCCGTGACGCCGGCCGCCTACGTCGACCTGGCGGTCGCGCTCGCGACGTCGAACGACCTCGTCCGGCTGCGCGCGGACCTCGCCGCGTCGATCGCGCGCGCGCCGCTGTGCGACGTCGACGCGTTCACCCGGCGCCTCGAGCGCGCGTTCGAAGGCGATGATCGCCGCCGGCCCGCGCGACGACCGCGCCGCAGGCGCCGATCGCGATGCGCATGAGCGAGCCCCGCCGGCCGCGCGCGGTCGTCTTCGCCTACCACGACGTCGGCGCGCGCTGCCTGCGCGTGCTGATCGCGCACGGCGTCGACGTTCCGCTCGTGATCACCCACGTCGACGACCCGGGCGAGAACCTCTGGTTCGAGCGCGTGTCGGACGTCGCGGACTCGCTGCGCGTTCCCTGGATCGCGCCGGACGACCCGAACGCGCCCGACGTCGTCGCGCGCGTCGCCGCGCTCGAGCCGGATTTCCTGTTCAGCTTCTACTACCGCAGGATGCTCGGCGCGCCGATGCTCGCGACCGCGCGCCGCGGCGCGCTCAACATGCACGGGTCGCTCCTGCCGAAGTATCGCGGCCGCGCGCCGGTCAACTGGGCGGTGCTCCACGGCGAGCGCGAGACCGGCGCCACGCTGCACGACATGACGGCGAAGCCGGATGCCGGCGGCATCGTCGACCAGGAGCGCGTGCCGATCGGCCCCGACGAGACGGCGCGGGAAGTGTTCGACAAGGTCACGAACGCGGCGGCGCGCGTGCTCGATCGCTCGCTGCCCGCGGCTCGTCGCCGGCACCGCGACGCGCCGCCCGAACGACGTCGCCGCGGGCTCGTACTACGGCGGCCGCAAGCCCGACGACGGCCGCATCGACTGGACCTGGCCCGCGAAGCGCGTGCACGACCTCGTCCGCGCGGTCGCCCCACCCTACCCGGGCGCGTTCTGCGAGCTGCCAGGCGGGAGGCTGGCCGTGCTTCGCACGCGCCTCGCGGACGCGCCGTCGGGCGCGCCGACGGCGCCGGGCGTGTTCGTCGCCGGCGACCGGATGTACGGCCGCGGCGGCGACGGCGCCTGCGTCGAGATCCTCGAGGCCGCGCACGGCGGACGGCGGCTCGACGCGCGCGCGATCGCCTTGCTCCTCGCGTCGCCGGCGTGACGACTTGAGTCGCCTCGCGCCGCGACGTACGCTCGCGACATGAACGCTCCGATCCGCACCTTTGCGCTCCTGCTCGCCGCGCTCGCGTGCGGGAGCGCCTTCGCGCAGGCGAACGACGTCGTCGCGACGCAGGCGCGCGAAGCGCGCAACGCCGACGCGCGCACGATGGCCGCGCTCGAGCGCACCCGGCAGGCGCTCGTCGCGCGCTTCGGCGCCGACCCGAAGCTCACGATGCTCGAGTGGGGCGAGACCGAGGGCGCGGCGCTCGTCGTCGTGCCCGGCGGCGCGACCTCGTTCGTGATCCGCCAGGGCGACGAGTGGAAGAGCACCGAGAACCGCAAGCTCGAGCCCTGGGCCGAGCCCGCCACGGCGGCGGCGAAGGCGTTCCCGCTGTCGTCGGTGCGCCCGGCCGCGATCCGCGCCTGGCTCGACGCGTGGCGCGCGACGCCGGGGCACGCCAACGACTTCGTCACCCGCTACTCGATCGGCTACGACCCGGCGCTCGGCCGCGTCGCGTTCCGGGCGCTCGTCGGCAGCATGGCGACCGGCAAGCTCGCGCTCGTCGCGTTCGATCCCGTCGACGGCCGGACGATCGGCCCGGTCAAGCCCCGCTGACGCCCGGCGCCGGCGCCCGCGCCCGGGCGCCCCGGTAGAATGGCGGCCCACGCGCGCTCCGCGGAAGCCCCATGAAACGCGTCCTGATCCTCGGCGTCAACGGCTTCATCGGCCACCACCTGTCGAAGGCGATCCTCGCCTCCACCGACTGGGAGGTGTACGGGATGGACATGCAGGCCGACCGGATCGCCGACCTCGTCGACGACAGGCGGTTCCGCTTCTTCGAAGGCGACATCACGATCAACCGCGAGTGGATCGAGTACCACGTCAAGAAATGCGACGTCGTGCTGCCGCTCGTGGCGATCGCGACGCCCGCGACCTACGTGCGCGAGCCGCTGCGCGTGTTCGAGCTCGACTTCGAGGCGAACCTGCCGATCGTGCGCGCGGCGGTCCGGCACAGGAAGCGCCTCGTGTTCCCGTCGACCTCCGAGGTCTACGGCATGTGCGGCGACGCCGCGTTCGACCCCGAGACCTCCGATCTCGTGCTGGGGCCGATCAACAAGCCTCGCTGGATCTACGCCTGCGCGAAGCAGCTGATGGACCGCGTGATCCACGCCTACGGCATGGAGCAGGGCCTCGACTACACGCTGTTCCGGCCGTTCAACTGGATCGGCGCGGGCCTCGACTCGATCAACACCGCGAAGGAAGGCAGCTCGCGCGTCATCACGCAGTTCCTCGGCCACATCGTGCGCGGCGAGCCGATCCGGCTCGTCGACGGCGGCGCGCAGAAGCGCGCGTTCACCTACATCGACGACGGCATCGCGGCGCTGATGAAGATCATCGAGAACCCGAGCGGCGTCGCCAGCGGCCAGATCTACAACATCGGCAACCCGGCGAACAATTACTCGGTGCGCGAGCTCGCGACGATGATGCTCGACCTCGCGAAGCGCTATCCCGAGTACCGCGAGAGCGCCGCGCGCGTGACGCTCGTCGACACGTCGTCGGACGCCTACTACGGCAAGGGCTACCAGGACGTGCAGAACCGCGTCCCGGCGATCGAGAACACGAAGCGCGACCTAGCGTGGGCGCCGAAGGTCGGCATGCACGACGCGCTCGCGCGCATCTTCGAGGCCTACCGCGGCCACGTCGCCGCGGCGCGCGCGCTGGTCGAGTAGCCCGCCGGCCGCGATGCGCCTCGCGCTCAAGGTCGACGTCGACACGCTGCGCGGCACGCGCGAGGGCGTGCCGAGGCTCGTCGAGGTCTTCAAGCGCCACGGCGTCGGCGCGACGTTCCTGTTCAGCCTCCGGCCCGACCACACCGGCCGCGCGATCAAGCGCGTCTTCCGGCCCGGCTTCGTCGGCAAGGTGAAGCGCACGAGCGTCGTCGAGCACTACGGCGTGAAGACCTGATGTACGGCACGCTGCTCCCGCGCCCCGACATCGGCCGCCGCGCGGCCGACACGATGCGCATGGCGCGCGACGAAGGCTTCGAGACCGGCATCCACTGCTGGGACCACGTCCGCTGGCAGGACGGCATCGCGACCGCCGACGCCGCGTGGACCGCGCGCGAGATGAAGCTCGCCTGGGACCGCTACACCGACGTGTTCGGCGAGGCGCCGCGCGTCCACGGCGCGGCGGGCTGGCAGATGAACGTCCACTCGCTGCGCCTCACGCAGCGCATGGGATTCGAATATTGCTCCGACGGACGCGGCACCCACCCGCACCTGCCGTTCTGGAACGCCGAGCCGATCCGCTGCCCGCAGTTCCCGACGACGCTCCCGACGCTCGACGAGATGATCGGGCTCGACGGCGTCAGCTCGACCAACGTCGCGGACCGGCTGCTCGGCATGACCGAGGCGCCCAAGGAGACGGGCCACGTGTTCACGCTGCACGCGGAGCTGGAAGGCATGCGCTTCGTTCCGGTGCTCGAGCAGCTGCTGGGCGGGTGGAAGGCGCAGGGGTGGCAGCTGGGCAGTCTGCGCCAGATGCGAGAGGCCGTGGAGCCGCTCGCATTGCCGAGGTCCTGCGTCGGGATCGGGACCGTGCCCGGAAGGAGCGGGACGCTGTTCGTGCAGCAGGGGGCGTTTCCGGGGGAGGCGTTGCCGCGTGCTGCCTGATTTGATCGACGACGCCGATTTCATGAGCATGCACGCGACGTCAAGACGCGCCGCTCGATCGCGGGATGGCTATCGCGACGACGGGCGTCACTGCGCGATCGTGTTGTCGACCAATCGGTGCGGACAAAATGAAAAACATCATTCTGAGCACCGCCGCCGCATCCGCGTATCAGCGCACCGGCTTCCGCTGACGTTCCGGAAGAGGTCGCCTCTGCCCTTGGTCCGCGTTCGAATCCCGAAGTCCGATTCCAATGCGACGGACGCACGCATTGCTCGCAAATGACATGCTGCGCCGAGGCGACCTATTTGCTCGACCGGCACGAAGATGGACGCCTTCGAAGGCGGCGATCGCGACATGCCGGTCTGGCTCGGCATCCTCGACTAGCGCACGATTCAGGAGAGAACCATGCTCGGCAAGAAAGTCCCCGACTTCACCGCTGAAGCCACCGCCGGCCCGTTCACGCTGTCGGACCACAAGGGCCACCCGGTCGTCCTTTACTTCTATCCGAAGGACAACACGCCCGGCTGCACGACCGAGGGCGCGCAGTTCCGCGACCTGCACGGAAAGTTCGCGAAGGCGGGCGCGGTCGTCGCCGGCATCTCGCGCGACTCGATCAAGTCGCACCAGAACTTCGCGACCAAGATGGGCTTCCCGTTCCCGCTGATCTCGGACCCGGACGAGAAGCTCTGCGCCGCGTTCGACGTCATCAAGATGAAGAACATGTACGGCAAGAAGGTCCGCGGGATCGAGCGGTCGACGTTCCTGGTCGGGCCGGACGGCAAGCTGGCGCGGGAGTGGCGGGGCGTGAAGGTGCCCGGCCACGCGTCCGAGGTGCTCGCGGCGGTCGAGGCGCTGGGCAAGCCGAAGAAGTAGGCCGGCCGACGAAGGACGCCAAACCGGGAGAGTAGGGTCAGACCCTCCACTGCCGGGCAGCTACGCGGATCGGAAGTAGGGTCAGACCCTCGTTAACCAGACGGTCGCGCGGTTCGCGCGAATGGCGAAGAGCCGCGCCCGGCGCGGCATCCCGGGCGATCGGCCCGCGAAGTGGCCCGCGCCTTTCGGCGCGAAAGGAGGGTCTGACCCTCCATTTCCGGACCCCGTTCGCGGCAGCGCGGGCAGCCCGGCCGCCCGATGGGCGGCCCGCCGAAGTCGCCCGACAGGCGCGCCACGCCACAAACAATGGACATTCCGGGGCTTGCGGACACAATCTCTTGTGTTTTCGCCGGCGCGGGGTTTAGGATGGGTCCGTCACGGCGCCTTTCGCCCCGGGCGCCTCCCAGGAGAGCCATGGTCGAACGCAAGCTGCGCCCCGCCCCTTCCCAGCTCATTTCCCTCGCTTCCCGCAAGGCCGCCCGCAGCAAGTCGGGCGGGCAGCAACCCTCCCCGACGACGACCCGGCTGTTCGTGCTCGACACGAACGTGCTGATGCACGACCCCACGAGCCTGTTCCGGTTCGAGGAGCACGACATCTACCTGCCGATCCTCACGCTCGAGGAGCTCGACAACCACAAGAAGGGCGTGACCGAGGTCGCGCGCAACGCCCGGCAGGCGTCGCGCTTCCTCGACGAGCTCGTCACGACGCACACCGAGCAGGGCGACGACGGCATCTCGGGCGGCATCCCGCTCGAGCAGAAGAGCAACGGCGCCGCGACCGGCCGGCTCTACCTGCAGACCGAGACGATCACGACCGCGCTGCCGCCGTCGCTCGCGAACGGCAAGGCGGACAACCAGATTCTCGCCGTCGTGATGCACCTCGCGCACACGCACACGCGGCGCGACGTCGTGCTGGTGTCGAAGGACATCAACATGCGCATCAAGGCGCGGGCCCTCGGGCTCTCCGCCGAGGACTACTTCAACGACAAGGTGCTCGAGGACAGCGAGCTGCTCTACTCCGGCATGGAGGAGCTTCCCGCCGACTTCTGGGAGCGCCACGGCAAGGGAATGGAGAGCTGGCAGCAGGGCGGCCACACGCTCTACCGGCTGTCCGGCCCGCTCGTGCCTTCGCTGCTCGCCAACGAGTTCGTCTGGCTCGAGCCGCCGGGCGAGTCGCCGTTCCACGCGATCGTCAAGGAGGTGAGCGGCAAGACCGCGCTCCTGTCGACGCTCAAGGACTACACGCACCAGAAGAACAACGTCTGGGGCATCACCGCGCGCAACCGCGAGCAGAACTACGCGCTGAACCTGCTGATGAACCCGGACGTCGACTTCGTGACGCTCGTGGGCCAGGCGGGCACCGGCAAGACGCTGCTCACGCTCGCCGCGGGACTCATGCTGACGCTCGAGTTCAAGGTCTACACCGAGATCATCATGACGCGCGTCACGGTGCCGGTCGGCGAGGACATCGGCTTCCTGCCGGGCACCGAGGAAGAGAAGATGAACCCGTGGATGGGCGCGCTCGAGGACAACCTCGACGTGCTCAACAAGACCGACGACGAGGCCGGCGAATGGGGCCGCGCGGCGACGCGCGACCTGATCCGCTCGCGCATCAAGGTGAAGAGCCTCAACTTCATGCGCGGCCGCACGTTCATCAACAAGTTCCTGATCATTGACGAGGCGCAGAACCTGACGCCCAAGCAGATGAAGACGCTGATCACGCGCGCGGGCCCGGGCACGAAGGTCGTGTGCCTCGGCAACATCGCGCAGATCGACACGCCCTACCTCACCGAGGGCAGCTCGGGCCTCACCTACGTCGTCGACCGGTTCAAGGGCTGGCCGCACTCGGGCCACGTGACGCTGACGCGCGGCGAGCGCTCGCGCCTCGCCGACCGCGCGGCGGAAATCCTCTAGGCATCTCACGCCGCTTCGCCCGGCCCTCTCCCCGCCTCGGCGGGGAGAGGGTGATCGGGTCGATGCGGCGGGTCAGCCGTCCGCCTTCCGAGGCGCGAGCGGCCGCCCGGCTGCCTGCCAGCCGTCGATGCCGCCGCGCAGGAAGCGCGCGGGCACGCCCGCGGCCCGCAGGCGCAGCGCCGTCGCGCGGCCCACCTCGTGGCCGTACACGCAGTAGACGACGACCTCGCCGCCCGCGTTGAGCTCGCCGGCCCAGCTCGCGACCTCGGCCGGATCGCGCCAGCGAGCGCCAGGGATCGTGGCCGGCGCGCGCTCGTAGACGCCGGCGCGGCGCACGTCGATGAGCGCCGCCGCGCGCGCCGCGTCGTCCTGCGAGCAGGCGAACGGCTCGCTCGCCGCGTGCACCGCGGCCTGGTAGCGCTCGTACGCGCCCGCCCACGCGACGTTGTCCATGAACGCGTCGACGTACGCGCCCGCGGCCGCGCCGTAGTCCAGGTGGTAGGCGTGCTCGTACATGTCGAGCGCGAGCAGCGGGACGCCGCCGGCGATCGCGCTCGTGTGGTCGGCGGCCCACTGGTTGACGAGCGTGCCCTCGCGCGGCTGGAACGCGAGCGTCACCCATCCCGAGCCGCCGCCCAGTGCCTTGCCCATCGCCACGAACTCGTCGCGCCAGCGTTCGACGCTGCCGAAGCTCGCGGCGAGCGCCATCGCCCACGCCGGCTCCATCGTGCGGCCGTCGCCGCCGAGGCTCGCGAAGTAGAGCTCGTGCAGCAGCATCGAGTTGGTGGCGACGAGCTCCTCGCGCTTGAGGCCGTTCAGCCGGAACCCGGGCAGCGACGGGAACGCGGCCGCGGCGAGCTCGGCGCGGATCGCGTTCAGCCGCTTCACGGCGCCGCCGTAGTTGTTCCGGTGATGGCTCGACAGGAGCCTTTCCGACAGGCCGCGCAGGCCGTCGGGGGCGAAGGGCAGCGGTTGCGGTCGTGCGTCCATGGAGCCTCCCGGGCGGGATTCGTGTTCGTGGGGACGGCGCGAATCGTCGCGCCGACGGATGTCAGGGCGGTGGCGCCTTGCGCGAGGCGCCGGCTTCGCGGGCCGCTTCCTCCGGCGGCCTGACGTGCCGGAACATCGCGAGCAGCAGGACGTCGTAGACGATCTTCGCGGCGCCGCCGATCAGGAACGGCCAGCCGAAGCTCGACGCGCCGAGCAGGATCCCCGCCAGCGCCGGGCTCACCGCGGACGCGAGGCTGCGCGGCACCGACGTGACGCTCGCCGCCGCCGCGCGCTCGGCGGGCGGCACGATGGCCATCACGTAGGAGCTGCGCGTCGGCACGTCCATCTGCGAGAGCGCGCTGCGGATCACGAGCAGCGCGACGACCGTCGCGAGGCTCGGCGCGAACGGGATCGCGACGAGGCACAGGCTCGACGGCAGGTGCGTGAACACCATCGTGTTGACCAGCCCGAAGCGGCCGGCGATGCGCGCGGCGACGAGGTAGGAGAACGCGGTGACCACGCCGGTCCAGAAGAACAGCGTGCCCGCCGCGGCGAGCGACATCGCATGCGCCTGGAAAAGCCAGAGCGCGACCATCGACTGCACGACGAAGCCGCCGCCGAACGCATCGAGGCTGAAGAGCGCGGCCAGCGTGTAAACGCGCCGCCTCGCGTGGACGAGCGGCGCGGCGGCGCGCTCCGCTCCCGACGCGAGCGTCCGCGGAAGGCCGCGGTAGACGATCGCGACGACGAGCGCGATCGCCGCGTAGAGCACGAACATCGCCTGCAGCGCCTGGCGCATCGGCACGCCGAGGCTCGTCGCGGCGAGCGACGGCAGCGCGGCCGCGAGGGAGCCCGCCGCGCCCGCGAGCGCGCCGGCGAGGCTGTAGTGCGCGAACTCCGTCGTCCGGCGCCGGTCGTCGACGACGCGCGACAGCACCGCGTGCTCGAGCGGAAGGAACACGCTGACGTCGCCGCTCGACGGATTGAGCGTGCCCGCGATCGCGATCACGAGCAGCGGCCAGAAGTCGGTCGCCGCCGCGAACCCGAGCCCGGTCGCCGCCATCAGCGCGGACGCCGCCAGCAGCAGCGTGCGATACCGGTAGCGATGCGCGCGAGCCCCGACGAGCATCGTCGTGAGCCCGGAGCCCAGCAGCGTCGCCGTCGCGATGACGCCGACGCGCAGCGGGTCGAAGCCGAGGTCGAGCAGGTAGACCGGCAGCAGCAGGCTCACGTAGCCGTCGCCGAACGCGCGCAGCGCCTTCGTGGCGNAAGTGCGCGAACTCCGTCGTCCGGCGCCGGTCGTCGACGACGCGCGACAGCACCGCGTGCTCGAGCGGCAGGAACACGCTGACGTCGCCGCTCGACGGATTGAGCGTGCCGGCGATCGCGATCACGAGCAGCGGCCAGAAGTCGGTCGCAGCCGCGAACCCGAGCCCGGTCGCGGCCATCAGCGCGGACGCCGCCAGCAGCAGCGTGCGGTACGGGTAGCGATGCGCGCGAGCGCCGACGAGCATCGTCGTGAGGCCCGAGCCCAGCAGCGTCGCGGTCGCGATGACGCCGACGCGCAGCGGGTCGAAGCCGAGGTCGAGCAGGTAGACCGGCAGCAGCAGGCTCACGTAGCCGTCGCCGAACGCGCGCAGCGCCTTCGTGGCGAGCACGCGACGGATCGCCGCGCCGTTGCGTCCTTGCGTCACCTCAGTCGCGCTCCGCGAAGGCCGCGGCGAGGCCGCAAGCGATGCCGAGGGGATTGCCGGGGAAGAAGTCGTGGACGCCGAGTGCCAAGGTCGCTCCCGTCCGGGCGCATCGCCCGGCGCGTTGGAGCAGAGCTTGGACGCCCGGGGGCGTCTTGGCGCGGGGAGTCTGCGGGGTCCCCGGAGGCGCGGACTCTAGTCCCGGCCTGCGCGGCCGTCAACCATGCGCCCGCTCCGGCCTGCCATGGCGCGTCCGCCGACCGCGTCCGCCGCCGACGGGGCGTCGGTCACTCGAGCGCGTACAGGCGTCCGTCGGCGCTGCCGACGTAGACGACGCCGTCGACGACGAGCGGCGTCGAGACCACCGCCCCGACGTCGGACTGGCGCGTGCTCGCGACGATCGGCGCTTCGCGCCACGACGAACGGAACAGGAGCGGCGCGTTGAACCGCCGGTCCGCGGTCAGGATCCATCCTTCGTTGCGGCGCGACGCCTCGGTGCGGAACTCCCACAGCAGGTCCCCGGTTTCGGCGTCCCGCGCCTCGAGCGTGCCGTTCAGCACGCCGACCAGCGCGACGTCGCCGGCGACGACGGGCGACGAGAACACGTACGCCCGGCTGTCGCGACTAACGACCGGCTTGCCCGTGGCGGCGTCCACCACGAGGTAGAGGCTCGAGTCCGACGTGGCGTAGTACACCCGGCCGCGCGCGACCGCGGGCGAGGCGACGACCCAGCTTCCCGCGTTGTCGACGCGCCACTTCTCGCGGCCGGTCGCCGCGTCGATCGCGTAGAGGTTCGAGTCGCGGCAGCCGGTGTAGACGACGCCGTCCACGACCGCGGGCGACGACTGGAAACCGACCTGGTTGTGGATGACGGGATCGCGGCCGCCCTGGAAGCGCCACTTCTCGGCGCCCGTCCGGGCATCGACCGCGTAGAAATCGCCGTCCCAGCTGCCGAAGTACAGGACGCCGCGGTCGTACGCGGGCGACGCGTGCACGACGTCGCCGGTGCGGAACGTCCATCGCGGCTCGCCGGTGGACGCGTCGAGTGCGTAGACGTTGCCGTCGCCGCTGCCGACGTAGACCGTCCCGTCCGCGACGACCGGGCTCGACAGGAAGACGTCGAACGGGTCGGCGATCGTCTGCTGCTTCGGTTGCATGCCGTGCAGGCCCTTCGCCTCGAACCGGCGCTCGCCGCCGGTCGCGAATTTCCACAGCGGGTCGCCCGTGCGGGCATCGAGCGCGTAGACCTTGCCGTCGTAGCTCGCGACGAACAGGCGCCCCTGCGCGATCGCGGGCGTCGACGCGACCGGCCCGCCGGTGCGACGCTGCCAGCGCAGTCGTCCCGTGGCCGCATCGACGGCGTAGACGCTGCCGTCGTCGCTGCCGACGTAGACCGCGCCGCCGTCGAACACCGGCGACGACACGATCCGATCCCCGGTGGGGAACGTCCACTTGACGCGGTGGAACTCGCGCGGCGCACGCTCGGCGGTCACGCCCGCGTGCTGCGGGCCGCCGCGGAACATCGGGTCGGCTTGCGCCCCCGTCGCCGCGAGCGCGGCGCAGAATGCCCACGCGAGGCTCCAGCGCGCGCCGTTCACGACGCGCTCCGCGCCGCACGCCGCAGGACGAGCGGCAGCTCGAGCGGGCCCAGCACGAACGTGCCGCGAATCTCGTCGACGCGATCGCCAATGGCGCCCTCGAAGACGACCTGGTTCGCGCGAGACTCCACGCGCAGGAACCGGCCCTCCTCGGACACGAGGTCGATCGCGAGGTCCGTCGTCCGCTTGCCGACGACGACCAGCGTCGCCGACGCGCCCGCATCGCGGTCCGCGCGGTTCGCGAGCGTGAGCGTCACCTGGCGAGGATAGCCGCCGAGATCGAAGGTCCCGGTCCACGCGCCTTCGAGCGAGGGCGAGATCGGCGTGCTTCGCGGCGCAACCGCGACCGCCGCCGCTCCGATGCGCACCAGCGTGAACGGGGCAGCGTTGCCGCCCTGGGCGAACTCGCCGACGAGGCTTCCGTCGTCCCCGATGCGCGCCCGGAAACGGGCCGGCCCGTACGTCGGCGTGTCGAGCACCCCGGCGACGTCGAACGTGACCTCCGCCGGCGTCGCGACGATGTCGGCGAGCGGCGCGCCTTGCATCGCGAGGCCCGGCGCGGTCATCGAACCCGTCCACGCGCGGCCTCCCGGCCCCGGCGCGAGATCGATCGTGACCGCGAGCGCCCGGCCCGGGATCCGGACCCATCCGTCCCATCGTCCCTCCGGCACGTCCGCGGCACTGCACACCAGCGCCGGCGCTGCGGCGAGCAAGGCGACCATCGCGCGTCTCATGAGCCGACTCTCCCGGGAAGGCGACACCCCGCCGGGCATGCTAGCCGGTCGGCGGGTCAGCGGGCAGGCATCCGACGGGGCGCCGCGGGACGCGACCGGGCGCGCGCCGAGCCGACGCCGGGGACCGGACATCGCCGCGGGGCCGCGGCGGCGGGCCCTTCGATCCGCGTCCGGGCGACGGCCGGTCGTCGAGGTCTCGCGTGCGACAATCGCGCCCGTGAATCCGAGCCCGGTCCTGTCGCTGGTCGTGCCCTGCTACAACGAGGCCGCGGGCCTCGCGTCGTTCTGGGCGCGCGCGTCCGACGCGCTCGACGCGCTGGGGCTCCCCGCCGAAGCGGTCTTCGTCGACGATGGCAGCCGCGACGCCACGTTCCCGGTGCTCTCCGCGCTCGCCGCCCGCGACGCGCGCGTGCGCGTCGTCGCGCTTTCCCGCAACTTCGGCAAGGAGGTCGCGCTCGCGGCCGGCCTCGACCACGCGCGCGGCGAGGCGGTCGTCCCGATCGACGCCGACCTCCAGCATCCGCCCGAGATCCTCGCGGAGCTCGTCGCGCGCTGGCGCGACGGGCACGACGTCGTGATCGCGCTGCGCCGCGACCGCGCCACCGAGCCGCTGCCGCGCAAGCTCGCCGCCGACCTCTTCCACCGCCTGTTCGCCCGCATCGCCGCGGTGCCGGTTCCCCGCGGCGCCGGCGACTTCCGGCTGATGTCGCGCCCGGTCGTCGACGCGCTGCGGCGCATGCCCGAGCGCATCCGCTACATGAAGGGGATGTACGCGTGGGTCGGATTCCGCACGACGACGGTCGCCTACGACGTCGACGAGCGCGCGACCGGCGCGTCGCGCTACGGCTTCTTCCGGCTCCTGCGCCTCGCGCTCGACGGCATCGTCTCGTTCTCGTCGCTGCCGCTTCGCGTGTCGAGCGTGCTGGGCGCGCTGTTCGCGCTCGTCGCGATCGCGTACGGCGGCTGGCTCGTCGCGCGCACGGTCATGCACGGCGTCGACGTGCCCGGCTACGCGTCGCTGATGGTCGTCGTGCTGTTCCTGGGCGGCGTGCAGCTGCTCTCGCTCGGCGTCATCGGCGAGTACCTCGGCCGCATGTACGACGAGGTCAAGGCGCGGCCGCTCTACCTCGTGCGAGCGCGGCTCGGCTTCCCCGTCGACGACGCGGGACGCTGACGCGCGCGATGGCCCTCGCCGCCTCGTTCCTCCGCTTCGCGGTCGTCGGCGTGGCCGCGACCGCGACGCACGCCGCCGTGTTCGCGCTCGCGATCGAGACGACGCCGATCGACCCGGTCGCGGCCACGGCGATCGCGTTCGTCGTCGCGCTCCTGGTCGGCTTCACGTTCAACCGCCGCTGGACGTTCCGCTCGAGCGCGCATCCGCTGCGCGAGTTGCCGCGCTACCTCGTCGCGCAGCTCGTCGGGCTCGGCCTGAACGCGGGAATCATGGCCTGGGCGGTGCACGCGCAGCGATGGTCGACCTACGCGGGGCTCGCGATCGCCATCGTGCTCGTGCCGCCGGTGACCTTCGCGCTCGCGCGCTGGTGGGTCTTCCGCTGACCGCGGCCCGCGCGGTCAGGCGACGGGCATCGCCTGCAGCCGGCGCCGGGCGCGCCGGGCGAGCGCCGCGAGCGCGCGTCCGCAGCGCGGGTCGGACGCGCCTCGGCGATGCGCAGGACGTCGCGAAGGAGCGTGCGGCCGAGCGTCGCGTCCCGGCGCGCGTTTCGCGCAGCGCCAGGAGCCAGGGCAACGCCAGCGGATGCGGAGGCAGGTCGGCCGCGGCATCGCGAAGCGCCGCCTCGATCGACAGCGGCTCCACGAGCCGCGTGCCCCGGCGGCGCCCGAGATGCCGCCGGTAGGCGTCGGTGACCCCACGCGGCGCCCAGGCTCCCCCGCGCGACGAGGTCCTCGGCCACGCGCGGCAGGAGCCGGTCGAGGTAGCCCGGGTCCACCGTCGCGAACGCGTGCTCGCGCCGCGGCGTCGCTCCCTCGTCGACCGCGAGAGCCAGCTCGTCGGCGTCCTTTTCGTCGCCCAGCGCGAGCCCGAGCAGCGCGCCGTCGATGCGCATCGACCACAGCGCGGCGATCGCCTCCATGAACCAGGCGGAGCCGAGCAACGCGCAGCACTCGGTCGACTCGGCGGCGGCGCGGTAGAGCGCGCGCGCCTCCGCGTAGCGGCCCCGCGCGTGTTGCGCGACCTGCGCGGCGAACTGGTGGCGACGTGGCAGGCAGTACGACCCGACCGCAGCCGCTTCCTGCGGTGTGCGGCACGCGCGAAGGCGCGCAACGGAACCAGACGGGTCGAGCGCGGCCTCGCCGTGACGCTCGACGATCGCCGCGTCGAGGTCGCGAAGCACCGCGTCCGCCTCGCCGTATCGCTGCAGGCGCAGGAGGTCGCGCAGGAGCCGGTAGAGGAATCCAATGCGCACCGATACGTCGAGCGCGGGCTCGCGGCCGCGCCGCGCGAGGTAGTCGAAGATCGAGGGTCGCAGCGCCTCGCGATCGGTCGCGACGTCGAGGGCGCGACGCGACGCCCACAGGAACTGGCGACCCCGGATCGATTCCCAGCGAAGATGCCCGAACCCCGCGCCCAGGGCGGCGTCCTCGAGCGCGCGGCGCGACATCAGGAAGCCGTGGAAGCCGGGCGACAACGCCGCGAGGACCGTCGCCGGCGCGGTCGACGGCGCGATGCACGCGGCATCCGGCGTCGTCAGCGCGAGGACACCGTCGCCGGCGACATGGCCCGCGAGCAGCCGGACGAACGCGCGCGGGTCGGGGGTGTGCTCGATCACCTCGGACGCCAGGACGACGTCGAAGGTGCGGCCCGCGAGGCCGGCGCCCGCATCGAGACGCTCGTGAGCGATCGGCGCGCCGAGCATCGTCGCGCCCAGCCGCCCGTACGCGGCGCTCTCGACACCGATCGCCTCGCCGCGGCCGGTCCTCGTCCAGAAGTCGACGCCGAAGCCGAAGCCGCAGCCGACGTCGAGGAGCGAGCCCCGCTCGCGCGCGACGATCGCCGGCCACACGGTCTCCCACAGGTCGCCGCCGGACTCGACGTAGTGCCGCCACGCGTCTTCGCCGACCTGGTCGACCTTCGCGATGTCGATCGTGCCGGGGGGCTCGAACACGAGCGAGCCGCAGCCGCCGCAACGGCAGAGATCGAGCCTCGTGTGCGGCGGCTCGAGCCTCGGTACCGACAGCACCGGCGGCACCGTCCCGGTCGCGCCGCAGGCGGGGCAAACGAAGGTGCGCGGCGCGGCGTCCGCCGCGGCGTAGACGATCTCGTCGGGCAGGATCGCGCGTCGCGCTCCGGGGGCGTCTTGCATCGTCGCGGGCGCGTCAGCGCGCGTCGCCATCGGCCGGCTCGTCGTCGCGCCGGAACGCGAACCGGCGCGGCGGCCGATCGAGCTCGGGATGGTAGGCGGGATCGTGCGCGAGCATCGCTCGGTGGCGCGCGCGCATCGCGTCGGCGTCCCGGCCCTCGGCCCGCGCGGGGACGCCGACCCTCAGGACGCCCTTCGTGCGGAAGATCGCCGAAGGATGCACGACGGGCCGGCAACCCGCGCGCGCCGCGCGCAGGCCCAGGTCGACGTCGTGGAAGCGACGCTCGAGTCCCGCGGCGTCGTAGCCGCCCAGCGCGCTCCACAGCGCGCGGCGCACCGCGAGCGCGTCGCCGCGCACCGCCGCGACGTTTTGCACGAGCGCCGCGCGCACCTCGCAGAACGTCTCCGGCGCGGACCCACCCGCGAACATCGCATCGGCGATCCCGTCCTCGTCGAGCGCGAGCGCTCCGCCGGCCGGCATGCCCATCGCGTCGTCAACGATCCCGCCCACCGGCCCCGCCTCGGGCAGCGCGGCCTGTGCCGCGAGGATGCGCAGCGCGTCCGGCGCGCGCGGCCGCGCGTCCTCGCGCAGGATCAGCACGACGTCGCCCCTTCCACGCGCCGCGGCGTCGTTGATGCGCGCCGCGTCGCCGCGCCCCAGCGCGAGCGGCCCCGGATCGAGCTCGCCGGGCGGCGCGGCGTCCGGTCCAAGCGCGACGACCTCGACGTCGACGACTTGCGGAGGCAGGAGCGGGCGCCAGGCGTCGATGACATCGCCCGGCGCCGCCGACACCGAGGAGAGCAGCACCAGCGAGATCGACGGCTCGAGCCGGGGATCGCCGCACAGATGGTGGTCGTCCGAGACCCGTCGGATCGTCGCCTCGACGCCCCGGCGCGCCCAGTACTCCGCGACCGCCCGCTCCTGCGCGGCCGCCGCGTAATGCTTCTGCGCATGGCCGCGCGCCGTCGAGCCCTCGACCGCACGCCAGTGGTAGAGCACCTGCGGCACGTGGCGGATGGCCCGGGCATCGACGCGCTCGGAGCAGCGCAGCGCGAGGTCCCAGTCCTGCGCGCCCTCGAGCCCCGTGCGGAACGCGCCGACCGCCTCCACCAGCTCGCGCCGGTAGACGCCGAGGTGGCTCACGAGATTCTGCGAACGCAGCAACGCGGGATTCCAGGCCGGCTTGAAATAGGGCTCGAAGCGACGGCCCGCCTCGTCGATCTTGTCCTCGTCGCTGTAGACGATCGCGGTGCCCGGATGCGCGTCGATCGCGAGCGCGACTTCCGCCAGCGCGCAGGGAGCAAGCAGGTCGTCGTGGTCGAGCAGCGCGACGAAAGGCAGCGTCGCGAGCGCGAGCGCCGTGTTCGACGCCGCGGAAATGTGCCCGCGGCGCTCGCGGAACGCGACCTTGATGCGCGCGTCGCGGGCCGCGTACTCGCGCAGCACCGCCGCCGCGTGCGGCGACGGGGACGCGTCGTCGGCGATGCAGAGCTCCCAGTGCGGATAGCCCTGGCCGAGCACGCTGTCGAGGCAGGCGCGCAGCAGCGGCTCGGGCGCGTCGAACACGGGCACGACGACCGCGATGCCCGGCGCCCCGGTCCGCGACGCGATCGCCCGGCGGCGCTCCGCCCGGGCCTCGTCGCGGTTGCGCTCGCGCGTCGCCTGCCAGGTCCGGTACCCGTCGTCGGCGCCCGAGCGGCGCGGATCCTTGGCAATCTCGAGGTTGCGGATCGCGGCCGCCACGCCGGGACGCACTTCGAGCGCGCGCGAGATGAACTGGACGGCCTCGCCGAACCGGAACTGCATGAGCATCGTGACGCCCAGCATGTGCAGCGCGTCGAAGTCCACCGGGTCGATCGCGAGCGCCATGCCGTAGAGCTCCGCCGCCTGCGCGAGTCGGCCCGCCTGCTGCGCGGCGATCGCCAACTGCTTCAACGCGCCGAGCGATCGCGCCGGGTCTCCGCCCGCCGCCGGCGCGCCGTGGCACGCCTTGAAGCGGCGACCGCTTCCGCAAGGACAGGGCGCGTTGCGCGACACCACGGCCGATCTTCCCGACGTCATCCCCGCAACCGTCACGCCGGCCACAGGCGCTCGAGGCCTCGCTCCGCGAGTCCCGCGCGCAGGCGCTCGCGCGCGCGGCCAGCGCCTCGAGCGCGGGATGCTCACGAATCCGCGAGAGGAACCGCCGCAGCACGCGCTCGACCTCGATCTGGCCCGCGAGGCGCCGCGTCACGAACGTGTTGGCACCGTGCACTCGGTAGCGGTAGAGCGGCGCGGGCACGACCGCGACGTCGGTCGCGTAGCTCGCCGCGAGCACGAAGTCCCAGTCGTGGCAGACCTCGAGCGCCGCGAAGCCGCCGATCGCATCGAGCAGCGAGCGGCGGAACACGAGGTTGCCGCTCGACACCGCGACGTTCGTGCGCGTGAGCACGTCGATGCGCGCGCCGGGCGCGTGCGACGCCCGGATCGCCGCCGCGACCGCATCGACGCCCTCGCCCGACGCCGGCGCGTCGCGATCGTCGACGAACGCGACGTCCGACCACGCGAGCGCGCGTCCCGGCGCGAGCGCCTCCGCGACCCGCTCGAGCCGGTCCGGCGCATAGGCGTCGTCCGAGTTGATGAGCGCGATCGTGTCGCACGCCGAGAGCGCCATGCCGCGATTGATGGCGACGTGCGCGCCGCGGTTGGGCTGTCGCGCGAGCGTCACCGGGAACGGCGCGGTGCGGGCGAAGCGCTCGACGACCGCGGCGCTCGCGTCGGAGGATCCGTCGTCGACCGCGACGAGCTCGCTCGGCGGCGCGGTCTGCGCCACGATCGACGCGAGCGTGCGCTCCAGGTAGCCCGCGTGGTTGTGGACCGGCATGACGACGCTGACACCGGAGGCGCCGGGCGCTGGCGGCGTCCCGAATCGATGGACCGCGAGCTCGCCGCGCGCGACCGCGTCTGCGGCATCGCGCTCGACCTCGCGCCACGCCGGACGGTCGAGCGACGCGGCCGGCGCGCGCGATCCGCGCGCCAGGCCGTCGCGGAACGCCTCGAGGTACTGGCGTCCGTAGCGCGCGTCGGGCTCGAGGCAGCAGCCTTCGGCCCACTCGTTCCAGGCGTTCACGAACAGCACGCGCTCTTCGCCCGCGAGGCGGCGACGCGTGTCGACGGTCATGCGCTCGACCCAGTAGCCGAACAGCTCCGGGCTCGACCCCGCGAAGACCGTGCCGCGCGGCCCGCGCCGCGCGCAGTTGTCCCAGGCCGGGAACACGCAGCGCAGCGTCCCGAGCCCGTCGACGTCGCGCTTGAGCGACTGCAGCACCTGCGCGCGGTAGCTCGTCACGACGCCGGTGAAGTCCGGCGCGAGCCCGGGCACTTGCGCGTTCATCCAGACCGCACGGTGGCCGTGCGGCGGGAACTCGACGAGCGCGTCGAACGCCGCGCGGACGTCGTCGGCGAGGCCCGCGGTCTCGCAGGCGACCAGGTAGGGCTCGGGCATCCCGGTCGCCGCCGCCTGGCGCCGCCACATCGTCATCGTGGCCGCGGCGTCGGGGATCAGCGTCGCCTTGTAGACCAGCAGCAGCGGCCGCCCGTGCACGCGCACGTAGCGCGGGTCGCGAAACAGCCGGAGGAACTCGTCGAACAGGCGGGCGCTGTCCTCGGCCCCGTAGTGCTGCTCCATCAGGATCTGGTCGTCGCCGCCGTCCCAGCGGCGCGTCCAGTTCTCGTTCGCCCAGCAGACGCAGAACGGGAAGTCCGGCGTGCCGCGCGCGAGCATCGCCTCGAGCGGCCGCTCGAGCAGGCGCCGGCCGTTGAACCAGTAGAAGTAGTAGCAAAACCCGTGGATTCCGTGCGCGCGCGCGAGCGCGGCCTGCGCTTCGCCGACAGCGGGGTCGGTCAGGTCGTACCAGCCGAGCTCGCCGGGGAGCTTGGGCTGCTCGTGTCCCGGGAACTGGGGCGCCGCGCGGCGCACGTTGGTCCATTCGGTGAAGCCCTCGCCCCACCAAGCGTCGTTCTCGGGGATGCGGTGGAACTGCGGCAGGTAAAACGCGAGCGCGCGAACCGGAGTGTCGTCGCGGGTCATGGCGGCATCGTCGCGTGCGGGATCGGCGCGAGGTCGAGGCCGCTGCCGAGCATGAGCGCCGCGCATCGGCGCCGGCCCTGCCCCGACGCTTCGCGCAGCCGGTCGATGAACGACGGCAGGCCGCCGTCGACGGCGACCAGGGCCATCGCGCGCGGCCGTGCCTCGAGCGTCCAGTCGCCGAGCGGGCGCCCGGTGCCCACGCACGCCACGAAGTCGCGCGCGCCGCAGGACGCGAGTCGCGCCGCGTCGTCGCCGCCGATCGCGCGGCCGCGGACGACCGCCATGCGGACGACGCTCGCGCCGCGCGAGGCGGCCTCGCGAGCGAGCGCGTCGGCCGTCACCGTCGCGTCGGCCGCGTCGAGCACGAACACGCGTTCGCCCGCGGCCGCGCCGTCGAGCGGGGCGACAGGAGGGTCCACGGCGTGCGGCGCGTAGCGCGGCAGTACCTCGCGACACAAGGCGACCTCGTCCTCCGCGATGCGGCGGCCCTGGACGACGAGCGCGAGGTTACCGCGCGCGGCCTCGAGCCCCGGCGCGATCTCGAGGGCGCGGCGGATGTCGCGCTCGGCGAGGTCGAACTCGAGCCGCTGGAAGCGCGCGACGCCGCGCATGTGCCAGGCGTCGAAGAGGTCCGGCCGCACGGCGATCACCTCGTCGTAGGCGGCGATCGCGTCGGCGACGCGCCCGGACTGCTGCGCGGCGAGCGCCGCGCGCAGGCGCCGCGCGACGTCGTCGGCGGCCGGCGCGGGGGCCGCCTCCTCGACGCGCCCGTGGCAGTCCTTGTAGCGACGTCCGCTCCCGCAGGGACACGGCGAGTTTCGCGAGGCCGGCGGCGCCTGCGTCGTCGGGGGCGAGGCCATGCGGGCAGTCAGTACGACCCGGGAGCCGCGAAGTTCTCGAAGCGCGTGTACTCGCCGAGGAAGGTCAGGCGCACCGTGCCGATCGGCCCGTTGCGCTGCTTGGCGATGATGATCTCGGCCACGCCCTTGTCGGGCGTGTCCTCGTTGTAGACCTCGTCGCGGTAGATGAACAGGATCACGTCGGCGTCCTGCTCGATCGCGCCGCTCTCGCGGAGGTCGCTCATCACCGGGCGCTTGTTCGGGCGCTGCTCGAGCGAGCGATTGAGCTGCGAGAGCGCGATCACCGGCACGTTCAGCTCCTTGGCGAGCGCCTTGAGCGACCGCGAGATCTCCGAGATCTCGGTCGCGCGGTTCTCGCCCTGCGACGAGGCCTGCATGAGCTGCAGGTAGTCGACGATCACGAGCCCGAGCGGCGAATGCGCCCGCGCGATCCGGCGCGCGCGCGAGCGGAGCTCCATCACGGTGAGCGCGGGCGTCTCGTCGATCAGGATCGGCGCGTCGTTGAGCCTGCCGAGCGCCGAGGACAGCCGGCCCCAGTCCTCGTTGACGAGCTTGCCGGTTCGCAGGTTCTGCGACGACAGCCGGCCGACCGAGCCGATCATGCGCAGCGCGAGCTGGTTCGCGCCCATCTCCATCGAGAAGATCGCGACCGGGCGCTTCAGGTCGAGCGCGACGTGCTCGCCGATGTTGACGGCGAGCGACGTCTTCCCCATCGACGGGCGCCCCGCGACGATCACGAGGTCGCCGCCCTGCAGCCCGGCGGTCATCTTGTCGAGGTCGGTGAAGCCGGTCGCGGTACCGGTGACGTCGGTCGGATGCTCGCGGTTGTAGAGCTCCTCGATGCGCTCGACGACGCCGGCGAGCAGGTCGCCGACCTTCGCGTACTGCTTGCGGCCGCGCGAGCCGGCCTCGGCGATGTGCATCACCTTGGTCTCGGCCTCGTCGAGGAGCTGCGAGGCGTTGCGCCCCATCGGCTGGTACGCCGACTCCGCGATCTCGCCCGCCGTCGACGCGAGCTGCCGCAGCACCGAGCGGTCGCGCACGATCTGCGCGTAGTGGCGGACGTTCGCGGCGGTGGGGACGCCCTGCACGAGCGCGCCCAGGTACGCGAGGCCGCCGACGTGCTCGAGCTTGCCCGCGGAGGCCAGCGACTCGGCGAGCGTCACCGCGTCCGCCGGCCGGCCCTCGCCGATCAGCCGCGCGGCGTGCTCGAAGATGATCCGGTGCGCGTCGCTGTAGAAGTCGGCCGCCGACACGACGTCGCCGATGCGGTCGGCGGCTTCGTTGTCGAGCAGGAGGCCGCCCAGCACCGACTGCTCCGCCTCCAGCGAATGGGGGGGCAGGCGCAGCGGGTCGACTTCGGGGCGGTCGGGCATCGCGGCGGGTCGTTGCTTGTCCGCCATTCTATCGCGGCGGCCCCTCCGCCCGCCCCGGCGTCAGGCCGGCGCGCCGTGGCAGTCGCGGTAGCGAAGCCCGCTTCCGCAGGGGCAAGGCGCGTTGCGCGGCGCGGCGTAGGGCCGCGACGCGAGCGCCTCGAGGCGTGCGCCTTCCCGGCGGGAGAGCTCGTGGAGCCGCTCGAGGTTCCCGCGGTCGTAAGCCGCGGCGACGCCCTCGGGAATCGCGACCGGCGCGCGCAGGTCGACCCAGGCTCCGAAGCCGCTCGCGAGCCGGCCCGCGAACTTCGCCGCGAATCGCTCGTGGTAGCGCATCAGGCCGGGGTCCGGCCGGCCGCGCGAGCGGTGCAAGATCGGGACGTCGAGCGCCACCGCGAGCCGCAAGCCGGCGAGGTACGCGCGGAAGGTGAAGTCGGCGTCGTAGCCGTGCCACCCATCGAACGCGGCTTCGTCGAACCCGACGGCCAGGGCCGTGGAGCGCCGAGTCGCGAGGAACACGCCGTCCATCGCCTGGATGCCGCCGACCGCGTCCGCGTCCACGCCCGGGTCCGCGCCCGCGCCGTAGAAGTGGAACTCCGCGGCGCCTTCGCGGCCGTGCATCACCGCGCCGTACGCGTGCAGGGTCCCGGCGTTCGACCACTCCATGCCGGCGCAACGGTCGGTGCCTGCGATGCCGACGACGTCGAAATGCGCGAGGTGCCGGGCGAGGCACCCGGGCAGGCCGGGCGCGAACAGCAGGATGTCGTCGTGGCAGAAGACGACCGGGTCGCCGTGGGAACGCGCGAGCCCGCGGTTCCAGCCCTCGCAGAGCGAGCGAGCGTCGTGGATGCCCACGATCTCGAAGGGATCGCCTCCGGCCGCGGCCGCGATGCTCGCGGAAACCGCCGCGAACTTGCCATCGTCGATGCTGCAGACGACGAACGAGAGCATCCGGACATCGTAGCGGCCGGGCCCCCAAAAACGAAGGGCCCCGCGCACGGGGCCCCTGACCAATCGCGACAGCGGGGCTGTCGAGATCTGCGAATCAGCCGACCGTCGTGTCCCCGAGCACGCCCACCGTGATGTGCGCGAGCACGTCGGTGTGGAGCTGGACGGTGATCGGATGGTCGCCGACCTGCTTGAGCGGGCCGGACGGCAGCCGGATCGCCGACTTCTCGACCACGATGCCGTGCGCCTTCAGCGCGTCGACGATGTCGATGTTGCCGACCGAGCCGAACAGGCGCCCGTCCACGCCGGCCTTCTGCGTGATCTGGACGGTCAGGCCCTCGAGCTTCGTCGCGGCGGCCTGCGCGGCCGCGAGCTTCTCGGCGGCGACGCGCTCGAGCTCCGCGCGCTTCTCCTCGAGGAGCTTCACGTTCTCCGGCGTCGCCCGCTTCGCCTTGCCCTGCGGGATCAGGAAATTGCGCGCGAAGCCGTCCTTGACCTTGACGACGTCGCCGAGGTTGCCGACGTTGGCGACCTTCTCGAGCAGGATGATCTGCATGGTGGTCTCCGGTCAGTGGCGGTCGGTGTACGGGAGCAGCGCGAGGAACTGCGCGCGCTTGATCGCCGTGCCGAGCTGGCGCTGGTAGCGGGCCTTCGTGCCGGTCACGCGGGCCGGCATGATCTTGCCGTTCTCCTGCACGAAGTCCTTGAGGACGTCGATGTCCTTGTAGTCGATCTGCACCACCTTCTCGGCGGTGAACCGGCAGAACTTCTTGCGCTTGAACAGCGCGTTGCCGCGGTCGCGGCGCTTCGCCTTGTTCTTGTCCTTGCCTTTACCCTTGAACGGACGGGGCATGATGGTTTCCTTCTGCGGTGTCGTGTCGATTCGGTCGTGTTCGGCGCGCCTAGGGCAGCGGCTCGATGCGGTCGACGTGCAGCGCCAGCGTGATGCCGGTGCGCCAGCGACGGGCCAGGAAGCCCTCGCAGCGCACCGCGCTCCCCACCGGGAGCCTCGCGATCGTCTCGGCGATCCCGCCGAAGGCCACCGCCGCGATCTCGCACTCGACCCGCCGCATCCCGCCCGCCTCCGGCTGCTCCGAGCGGTGCGCGAGCACCGCGTCGATCGCAGGCAGTCCGGCGGGCGTGTGTCGCAGCGGCTCGCGCGTCGCGAGCGTGGCGTCGATCGCGAGCCGGTTCGCCGGCGCGCGCGCGCTCACGTCGTCAGGCGGCGGCCGGGGCCTCCGGCGCCGCGGCGCGGTCGGGCGCGCGCTCGGCCGGCTTGTCGGTCAGCGAGCGCGACTTCTCCTCCTTCATCATCGGCGAGGGGGCGACGACCGCCTCCTTCATCGCGACGATCAGGTGGCGAAGCACCGCGTCGTTGAACTTGAACGCGTGCTCGAGCTCGGACAGCGTCTCGCGGTCGCACTCGAGGTTCATGAGCACGTAGTGGGCCTTGTGCATCTTCTGGATCGGGTAGGCCATCTGGCGCCGTCCCCAGTCCTCGAGCCGGTGCACGCGGCCGCCGCGGCCGGTGACCATCGTGCGGTAGCGCTCGACCATCGCGGGCACCTGCTCGCTCTGGTCGGGATGCACGATGAATACGATTTCGTAGTGACGCATGCAGAAGTCTCCTCGTGGGCTGTCGGGCAGCGCTTGAAGCCCCGTGCCGGTCGCCGGTCCGGGGGCCGCCCTCGGTTCGGCCTCCCCGTCTGCGGCGGGTGAGGCAAGGTAAGCCGAATATTATAGCCCGGAAAAGTCCGACGGATCAAGGGCCTCGGGCCTGCCGCTCCGGCGGGGGCGGGGGCGGCGCCACGGCGGCGAGCGCCCGCTCGCGCTCCGCCTTGGGCAGCCTGGCGAGCGCCCGCACCCGGTCGTAGAACGCGGGCAGGTCGCCGCCCTCGCTCGCCAGCAGCGCGCGGAACGCCGGCAGCGCGTCGGTGTAGAGCCCGACCGACGCCAGCGTCGCGTTGTTCGGCCCGGTCCCGCCCTCGCCGCCGAACCACCGGGCGAAGCCGCCCAGCGCGGGGTCGTCGGCCCGGGCGCGGTCGTAGGCGGCGCGCATCGCGTCGAAGGTCTCGCGCTTGACCCGCCGCTTGTCGTCGTCGGGGGCGCCGCTCGCGTAGGCCGCGGCCAGCGTGTCGCGCGCGCCGCGCACGAGGTGCCTGAACTCGGCGCGCAGCCGCGCGGACCGGTCCCGCTCGACGGCGAGCCGCGCCGCCTCTTCCGGCGGGCGCGACGCGATCCAGCGATCGAGCCCCGCCTCCTCGACCGCCGTCGCGAACGACTCGTTGAACGTCGAGTCGCCGGGCACGTAGAGGAGCTGGTGCGCGAGCTCGTGGAAGATCAGTCGCGCGAGTTCCGCGTCCGGGTAGCGGATGAACGACGAGAGCAGCGGGTCGTCGAACCAGCCGAGCGTCGAGTACGCGGGCACGCCGCCGACGTAGACGTCGAGGCCGCGCGCCGCGAGGCTCGCCGCCTCGGCGCGCGCCTCGTCCTCGCGGAAGTAGCCGCGGTAGGCGACGCAGCCGGCGACCGGGAAGCACCACTCGTGCGCCTCGAGCGAGAGCTCGGGCGCCGCGAAGACGTTCCAGACGACGTAGGGACGGCCCAGGTCCGCATAGCGGCGGTAGCTCCCGTTGTCGGGGAGCCCGAGCTCCCTCGTCGCGAACTCGCGGATCTCCCGCGCGCGCTCGAGGCGGTCCTTGAGCCGCGCGTCGCCGGTCGACGCGATGACCTCGCCCAGCGGCTTCGCGCGCGCGATCAGGTCGAGCTGGCCCGCCGCGCTCTGCCAGTAGTAGTCGGCGCTGCAGCCCGCCAGCGTCGCGAGCGCGGCCAGCACGAGCGTCGCGAGCGCCGCGGGGCGCCGCGCCTCAGCCGCCATGCCGCTCCCGCAGGAACGCGGCGAGGCGCGCGATGCCGTCCTCGATCTTCTCGCGCGCGATCGTGTAGGCGAAGCGGACGTGCGACGACGCCCGGTGCGCGCCGAAGTCGACGCCCGGGGTGATCGCGACGCCCGCGTGCTCGAGCAGGTCGCGGCAGAAGGCGACGCAGTCGCCCGAGAATCGCGACACGTCGGCGTAGACGAAGAAGCCGCCGGTGGGCGTCACCGGGATCCCGAATCCAAGCTCGCGCAGCGCCGGCACCAGGAGATCGCGCCGCTCGCGGAACGCCTCGCGGCGCGCCTCGAGCAGCGCGATCGTCGCCGGCTCGAAGCACGCGAGCGCCGCGCGCTGCGAGAGCGTCGGCGGCGAGATGTAGAGGTTCTGCGCGAGCTTCTCGAGGTCGCGCACGTGGCGCTCGGGCGCGACGAGCCAGCCCAGCCGCCAGCCGGTCATGTTGAAGTACTTCGAGAAGCTCGACAGCACGAACACGTCGTCCGAGATCGCGAGCGCGGAGGCCGGCCGCTCGCCCGGCGCGAGGTCGTAAGATAGCCCGAGGTAGATCTCGTCGACGACGAGCCGCCGGCCGCGGTCGGCGACCAGCGCCGCGATGCGCGCGAGCTCGTCGCGCGGCACCGTCGTTCCGGTCGGGTTCGACGGCGACGCGACGAGCACGGCACGCGTGCGCGGCGTCCAGCGGCTCGCGACGAGGTCCGCGGTGAGCTGGTAGCGCGTCTCCGGTCCGACCGGGATGCCGACCGGCTCGCCTTCGAGCGTGCGCACGAAGGTGCGGTTGCACGGATAGCCGGGGTCCGCCATCAGCACCTGCTCGTCGCGATTGACGAGGAGCGCCATCACGAGCATCAGCGCCGCCGACGACCCTGCCGTCACGATCACGCGCTCGGGCGAGACGTCGACGCCGTAGCGGTCGCCGTAGTGGCGCGCGATCGCGGCGCGGAGCTCCGGGAGCCCCAGCGCGGACGTGTAGTAGATGCCCCCGCCGTCGAGCGCCGCGCGCGCGGCGTCGAGGACCGGGCCGGGCGTCGGGAAGTCGGGCTCGCCGATCTCCATGTGGACGACCGTGCGGCCGGCGGCCTCCAGCGCGCGCGCCGCCGTCTGCACCTCCATCACGTGGAACGGGGCGATGTCGGCGACGCGGGCGGCGAGGTGCGCGCGGGTGTCCATCGATCGAACGGCCGAAGGCGGCGGGCGGGAACGCCTCGTATCGTACGCCCATCGGCCGCGGCGACCGTCCGCCGCCGGCCGAGCACGATGAGCGCCCTCGCCCCCGCCCGCTTCGCCCCCACCGCGTTCGCGCTGGCGATCGCGGCGGTGCTCGCGGCTCCGGCTCCCGCGGCGATCCACAAGTGCGGGGGCGACGACGGCGGCACGACCTACCAGGACCGCCCTTGCGGCGCGCAGCCGCTCGACGCCTCGGGCGTCCTGGACGCGCCGCTGTCGGTGCTGCCGGCACCGTCGCGCCGGTCGATCGAGCGCGCGCCGTCGGCGAAGCCGCCGAAGCCCGAGCGGGCGCGCAAGGCCGAGCCCCCGCGGACGGCCGACGCCCGCGAGCGCCGTCACCTGCACGTCGGCATGAGCGAGGGCGAGGTGCTCGCGCGCGTGGGCCCGCCCGACTTCACGACCGGCAAGGGCCGCCGCGCGACACGCTGGACCTGGATGCCCGCGCCGGCCGATCCCGACACGATCACCGTCGTGCTGTTCGAGACCGGACGCGTCGTCGAGGTGGAGAGGACGGTGGTCAAGCGGTAGCGACGGCCGGAAAATGGATAATGGTCAATGGAACAGCGTGCGCGCCGCCCGCCTTTCCATGAACCATTTTCCATTTTCCATTTTCTGACTTCCCGGCTATGCGGATCGTCCTGCAGCGCGTCCTCGAAGCGAGCGTGACCGTCGACGGCCGCGTCACCGGCGCGATCGGCCCAGGCCTCCTCGTGCTCGCCGGCGCGGCGCCCGACGACACCGCGGAGGACCGCGACTGGCTCGCGCGCAAGATCGCGCAGCTTCGCGTGTTCGACGACGACGCCGGCGTCATGAATCGCTCGGTGATCGACGCCGGCGGCGACGTCCTCGCGGTG
>JBGAHH010000012.1:0-62334 GCA_044226265.1 Casimicrobiaceae bacterium
GGCGTGCTGGTGAACATCACCGCGTCCGCGGGTCTCTCGCTCAAGGAGTACTAGGAGGTGATGTACACGATCAAGGAGTTCACGGCCGAGGACGCGATGGTGATCGTCGGCACGGTGATCGACGACGCGATGGCCGACGAGCTCCGCGTGACGATGATCGCGACGGGCCTGGGCGGCGCCGCGGCGCAGGCGCGCCCGAAGCCGAAGCTCGAGGTGCTCGCGCAGCCGCAGGTCGTCGCGCGCACCGGGACCGACAATCTCGGGATGTCCGTCGAGACGATCGACTACGACAAGCTCGACCAGCCTGCGGTCGTCCGGCGGCGCCCGACGCCGGGCGCCGCGGCGGCGAGCACCGCGGACCTCGAGATCCCGGCGTTCCTCCGGAAGCAGAACGACTGACGGGGGCCTCCGGGTCCCCGGCTGTGCTAGAGTCCCGAGGTTCCCCCGGGGCGAACCGCAGTCCGACGGAACCGGCCCCCGGCCGCGGGAGTCCACGCCAGACCATGCTCCGTCAACGCACGCTCAAGGCATCCGTCCGGACGACGGGCGTCGGCCTCCACACCGGCGCGCGCGTCGACCTCGTGCTGCGCCCGGCGCAGCCCGAGACGGGGATCGTCTTCCACCGCACCGACCTCGCGCCGCCGGTGTCGATCCCGGCGACGGCCGCGCGCGTGGGCGAAACGCGGCTGTCGTCGACGCTGCGCGAGGGCGCGGCGTCGGTGTCGACGGTCGAGCACCTGATGAGCGCGCTCGCGGGGCTCGGCATCGACAACCTGCACGTCGACGTCGCCGGCCCCGAGATCCCGATCATGGACGGCAGCGCGGGCCCGTTCGTCTTCCTGCTGCAGGGCGCGGGCATCGTCGAGCAGGACGCGCCGAAGCGCTACCTCCGCATCGTCGCGCCGGTCGAGGTCCGCGACGGCGACAAGTGGGCGCGCTTCGAGCCCCACGACGGCTTCCGCCTCGACTTCACGATCGACTTCCCGCACCCGGTGTTCGGCTCGGAGAACCGCCACGTCGTCATCGACTTCGCCGAGCACTCGTACGTCAAGGAAGTTGCGCGCGCGCGCACGTTCGGCTTCATGCAGGACGTCGAGGCGATGCGTGCCGCAGGCCTGGGCCTGGGCGGCAGCCTCCAGAACGCGATCGTGCTGGACGAGGTGCGCGTGCTGAACAGCGAGGGGCTCCGCTACGACAACGAGTTCGTGCGCCACAAGGTGCTCGACGCGATCGGCGACCTCTACCTGCTCGGCCATCCGCTGATCGGGCAGTACGTCGCGCACAAGTCCGGCCACGCGCTCAACAACGCGCTCGCTCGCGCGCTCGCCGCGCGCCCCGAAGCCTCGCGCCTCGTCACGTTCGAGGCGGTCGAGCAGGTGCCCAGCGCGTTCTACGACTGGCGGCCCGTCGCGGCGTAGGGGGGTCAGAGACGAAACCCGCGCGAACCCGGGGGGTCAGAGACGAAACTCCCGGCGCCGTCGCAACGCATGCCCGCAGGCCGTTCCGGGAGTTTCGTCTCTGACCCCCCATGGCGATCGTCCGCCTCCTGCTGATCCTCGGCCTCGCGATGCTCGGCGTCGCGTTGCTGCTCTACGTCGTCACGCGCGACCGCAAGTACCTCGTGTTCATCGTGCGCGTGGCGAAGCTCCTGGCGATCGCCGCCGGCGCGGTGATCGCCTACTTCGTGGTCGAGCACCTGGTCCGTTAGGGGCCGGGGACGACGCTCGGACGAGCGGCAGGGGACCGGACGGCGCCCCGTCTCCGGGTTTCGACGCCGACGCTTAACGCGCGGCGGCGGCGGGCGCTAGCGCCCGGCCCGGCGCAGCCATCGGCCGACGGCGGCCTTGAGCGGACCGTCCGGCAGCGAGGACGCGAGCCGGGAAAGCGCGGGGGCCTGAAGGCTATCCCATTGACGCGGCACGCTTTTCGGTAGGATTTCCCGGGAGACGCCGGGTTGCACTCGGACCCGAATGTCCCTAAAATCCCACCCCTCGCGCTCGAGGGCCGACCGGACGGCGGGCAACCGCAGTCGCAGGGCCGCCGCGACCGCTCCGGTGCCGACGACGAGCTCGAGCCGCCCCGGAGCGGGCAGCCACGCGGCGACGTGGGGAGCCAGCGGGCGCGGCAACTCGGCGCGCACGTCGGCCGTCGCCTTCGCCTCGTCGCGGCGGCGCCGGTCCCAGGCGGCGAGGAGCGGGTCGTCCGCGAGCACGCGGGCGAGCGGCCTGCCGGTGGTCGGTGGTGCTGGCATGCCGGGCGATCGCTTCGAAGGAGACTTGCGAGTTGGACATCATACTGGTCAGCGGGGCGAGCGCGCGCGCGAAGACGTTCACGCTCGGCTGGCGCCACGGCGCGGGCATCACGCTGGCGGTGGTGCTCACGCTCGTGATGTTCACGCTGCTGTTCAACTACGTGACGCTCAAGTGGGCGGCCGCGGTCAATCACCCGTGGCTCCGCGCGATCGTGCTCGCGGACCAGCGCGCCGAGGCGCAGCGCGCGCAGGAGAAGGTGCAGGGCCACCTGAACGCGATGGCCCTCAAGCTGGGCGACCTCGAGGCCCAGGTGATGCGGCTCGACGCGCTTGGCGATCGCCTGGCCGGCGTGGCGGGGCTGAAGCCGCAGGAACTGCCGTCGAAGCGGCCGGCGGGCGACCGCGAGACGCCTGCGGCCGCGCCGGGATCGATCCTCGACAGCAAGACCGTGCCCGGCCGCGGCGGCGCCGAGTCGACGTCGATGCCCGCGAGCGACCTTTCGGTCGACGACTTCGCCGGCCTGCTCGACGGGCTCACGCGGCGGGTCGACCAGCGGACCGACCAGCTCTCGGTGCTCGAGGCGCTCTTGATCCAATCGTCCGCGACCCTCAAGTTCCTGCCCAACCAGTCGCCGATCACGGAGGGCTGGTACTCGTCGAACTTCGGCTACCGGATCGATCCGTTCACCGGGCAGCGGACCTACCACGAGGGCATCGACTTCCCGGCCGAGGTCGGCACGCCCATCGTCGCCGCCGCGAGCGGAAAGGTGATCAACGCCGAATGGCACCGCGAATACGGCAGGATGGTCGAGATCGACCATGGCAACGGCCTCGTGTCGCTCTACGCGCACGCGTCGGCGCTCGAGGTGCACGAGGGCGACCTGGTCGTCCGCGGCCAGGAGATCGCCCGTGTCGGGTCGACCGGACGGTCGACCGGTCCCCACCTGCACTTCGAGGTGCGGCTGAACGGCGTGCCGCAGAACCCGGCGCGCTTCGTGCAAAACAACTAGCGCGGAACCTTCCCGCGCACGCGCCGGTCAGCCTTCCGGTGCGTCGCGAGGCGCGCGGCGCCGGCGCCGGCCGGCGCGAGCCGGTGCGCCGCGCGATTCCCCCTACCCGATGATCTCCAACATCCTCACCCGCATCTTCGGCAGCCGCAACGAGCGGCTCCTCAAGCAGTACTCGGCCGCCGTCCGCGAGATCAACGCGCTCGAGCCGTCGATCGCCGCGCTCGACGACGCGGCGCTCCGCGCGAAGACGGGCGAGCTCAAGGCGAAGGTCGCCGGCGGCGCGAGCCTCGACGACGTGCTGCCCGAGGCGTTCGCCGTCGTGCGCGAGGCGGGCAAGCGCGCGCTCGGCATGCGGCACTTCGACGTGCAGCTGATCGGCGGCATGGCGCTCCACCACGGGAAGATCGCGGAGATGCGCACCGGCGAGGGCAAGACGCTCGTCGCGACGCTGCCGGCGTACCTGAACGCGCTGGCCGGCAAGGGCGTCCACATCGTCACCGTCAACGACTACCTCGCGCAGCGCGACGCGGACTGGATGGGACGGCTGCACCGCTTCCTCGGCCTCGAGGTCGGCGTGAACCTGTCGCAGATGCCGCACGAGGCGAAGCAGCAGGCCTACGCCGCCGACATCACCTACGGCACGAACAACGAGTTCGGCTTCGACTACCTGCGCGACAACATGGTGTACACGCCCGCCGAGCGCGTGCAGCGCGGGCTCTCGTACGCGATCGTCGACGAGGTCGACTCGATCCTGATCGACGAGGCGCGCACGCCGCTGATCATCTCGGGCCAGGCGGACGACAACATCGAGATGTACTACCGGCTGAACGACCTCGCGCCGCGGCTCAAGCGGCAGGAGGCCGAGAACGGGCCGGGCGACTACTGGGTCGACGAGAAGGGCCACCAGGTCGTGCTGTCCGAGGAAGGGCACGAGCACGCCGAGGCGGTGCTCGCGGACGCCGGGCTGCTCGCCGCGGGGTCGAGCCTGTACGACGCGCACAACATCTCGCTGATGCACCACCTGTACGCGGCGCTGCGCGCGCACTCGCTCTACCATCGCGACCAGCACTACGTCGTGCAGAACGGCGAGGTGGTGATCGTCGACGAGTTCACCGGCCGCCTGATGTCCGGCCGGCGCTGGTCCGACGGCCTGCACCAGGCGGTCGAGGCGAAGGAGGGCGTCGCGATCCAGCGCGAGAACCAGACGCTCGCGTCGATCACGTTCCAGAACTACTTCCGGATGTACGGCAAGCTCGCCGGCATGACCGGCACGGCCGACACCGAGGCGTTCGAGTTCCAGCAGATCTACCACCTCGAGACCGTGGTGATCCCGACGCATCTCCCGATGGTCCGGAAGGACGAGAACGACCTCGTGTTCCGCACGTTCCAGGAGAAGGTCGACGCGATCATCGCCGACGTCCGCGCCTGCCACGAGAAGGGCCAGCCGGTGCTGGTCGGCACGACGTCGATCGAGAACTCGGAGCTCCTGTCGGGCTACCTGCAGAAGGAAGGGCTGAAGCACGAGGTGCTGAACGCGAAGCAGCACGCGCGCGAGGCGGAGATCGTGGCGCAGGCGGGGCGGCCGGGCGCGATCACGATCGCGACGAACATGGCGGGCCGCGGGACCGACATCGTGCTCGGCGGGGCGATCGAGCCGACGATCCTGAAGATGCGCGACGACGCGTCGTTGACGCCCGAGGCGCGCGACGCCGCCATCGCGTCGATGCGCGAGGAATGGAAGGCGCGGCACGACCGGGTCGTCGCCGCGGGCGGGCTGCACATCGTCGGAACCGAGCGCCACGAGTCGCGCCGGATCGACAACCAGCTGCGCGGCCGGTCCGGCCGGCAGGGCGACCCGGGCAGCTCGCGCTTCTACCTGTCGCTCGAGGACCCGCTCCTGCGCATCTTCGGGGGCGAGCGGCTCGGCGTCATCATGCAGAAGCTCAAGATGCCGGAGGGCGAGCCGATCGAGCACACGATCGTGAACCGCTCGATCGCGAAGGCGCAGAACCGCGTCGAGTCGCGCAACTTCGACATCCGGAAGGCGCTGCTCGAGTACGACGACGTCGCGAACGACCAGCGCCGCGTGATCTACCAGCAGCGCAACGAGCTGGTGGACAGCGCCGACATCGCCGACTCGATCCGGAGCATGATCCGCGGCGAGATGGACTCGCTCGTGCGCAGGCACGTGCCCGCCGAGTCGGTCGAGGAGCAATGGGACCTTCCCGGCCTGGAGGCGGCGCTCGCGGGCGAATACCAGTTGCGCGTCGACGCCGGCGGCTGGATCGAGGACGCCGAGACCAACGACGAGACGATCCGCGGCCGCGTCGTCGAGGCGGCGATGGCCGCCTGGCAGGAGCGCGAGGCGGCCGCCGGCCCCGAGGTGATGCGCGGGTTCGAGCGCAGCCTGATGCTGCAGACGCTCGACCACCACTGGCGCGACCACCTCGCGAACCTCGACCACCTCCGGCAGGGCATCCACCTGCGCGGCTACGCGCAGAAGAACCCGAAGCAGGAGTACAAGCGGGAGGCCTTCGAGCTGTTCTCCGACATGCTCGACCGGGTCAAGCAGGAGGTCGTGAAGGTCGTGCTGACGGTGCAGGTGCGCGGCCAGCAGGACGTCGCTGCGGTCGAGGAGCCGGAGGCGGTCACCAACGTGCGCTACCAGCACGCCGACTACGAGGAGGCGCTCGCGCCGCCGCCCGCGGCGGACGACGGCGCCGGCGTCGCGACCGCGGTCGCGGCGCAGCCGTTCGTGCGCACGGGCGACAAGATCGGGCGCAACGACCCGTGTCCGTGCGGGTCGGGCAAGAAGTACAAGCAGTGCCACGGCCGACTCGCGTAGCGGCGAGGATCGACTCGCCTCGGGCTTCGGCGGACGGCTGATCGCGTGCGGGCGCGTGAGCGCGCCCGTCGCGCCCTCGACCCGGCGAAGCGGCGGTGTCCGCGCGCCCGTCGCGTGTTCGAACGGACGCCTGCGGCGCCGTTCAACGCGGCCCGGGCGCGACGTGTCCGGTGCACCTTCCTGGCGGGCTCGCCATGGGCCCGCCTCGCCTCGCTCGGCGGGGTGACTTATCATTCGATGCCCCGTGCCGGCGCTCGATGCGCCGCCACCGGCGTCGCCGGCGCGCCTGACCTCTGACACCTGACCCCTGACATCGGAATGCCCGTCAATTACACGCCCCCGACCGAGGACTCGCTGCTGCCGGTCCGCGGCGTCGCGCTCGGCGCCGCCGCCGCGCGCATCAAGAACTGGGACCGCGACGACGTGCTCCTCGTCGTGTGCGAGCCGGGTACGGTCGCGGCCGGCGTCTTCACGCAGAACCGCTTCTGCGCGGCGCCGGTGACGCTGTGCCGCCGGCACCTCGCGTCGAGCGGCCGGATGCGCGCGCTCGTCGTCAACGCGGGCAACGCGAACGCGGGGACCGGCGAGCGCGGGATCGCGGACGCCGAAACCGCGGCGGCGGCGGCGGCGTCGATGCTCGCGTGCCCGATGCAGGAGGTCCTGACGTACTCGACCGGCGTGATCATGGAGCCGTTGCCGGTGGACCGCCTGGTCGCGGCGCTGCCCGCGGCGCGCGCCGCGGCGCGGGAGGGCGGCTGGCTCGCGGCGGCGCGCGCGATCATGACGACGGACACGGTGCCCAAGGGTGCTTCGCGGCGCGCGACGATCGACGGCGCCCCGGTCACGGTGACCGGCATCGCGAAAGGCGCGGGCATGATCCACCCGGACATGGCGACGATGCTCGCGTTCGTCGCCACCGACGCGCCGGTCGACCGCGCGCTGCTCGCGTCGATCGCGCGCGACACGGCGGACGTCTCGTTCAACGGCGCGACCGTCGACGGCGACACGTCGACCAACGACAGCTTCGTGATCGCGGCGACCGGCAAGGCGCGCATCGCGCCGATCGCCCGCGCCGACGATCCGCGCCTGCCGGCGCTGCGCGCGGCGATCGAGGGCGTGGCGGTGGACCTCGCGCAGGCGATCGTCCGCGACGGCGAGGGCGCGACGAAATTCATCTCGGTCCGCGTCGAAGGCGGCCGCAGCGTCGAGGAGTGCCGCAGCGTCGCGCTCGGGATCGCGCACTCCCCGCTCGTGAAGACCGCGTTCTTCGCGTCCGACCCGAACCTCGGGCGCATCGTGTGCGCGATCGGCAACGCCGGTCCGCGCGACCTCGATCCCGCGGGCGTCTCGTTCTGGCTCGACGACGTGCTCGTCGTCGACCGCGGCGGGCGCTCGCCAGCCTACCGCGAGGAGGACGGGCAGCGCGTGATGAAGCAGGACGAGATCGCCGTGCGAGTCGACCTGGGGCGCGGCGGCTCGCGCGCCACGGTGTGGACCTGCGATCTTTCACACGACTACGTGTCGATCAACGCGGACTACCGCTCTTGACCGCGAAGCCCGCCCCTCCAGGCGACCTCGCCTCGCTCCTCGCGCGGGCGGAAGGCGTGCTCGCGCGCGTGGAGGCGCTGCTGCCGCCGCCGGCGCCCGACCCGGACTGGCGCACGGTCCACGCGGCGCGCTGGCGCAAGCGCGGCGGGCGCGGCTTCCTGCAGCCGGTCGCGCACCCGCACGCGATCGGGCTCGACGCGCTCGTCGCCATCGACGCGCAGAAGGAGACGATCGACCGCAACACGCGCCAGTTCGTCGCCGGCCTGCCGTCGAACAACGTGCTGCTCACCGGGTCGCGCGGCACCGGCAAGAGCTCGCTCGTCAAGGCGATGCTCGCGAAGTACGCGAGCCGGGGCCTGCGGCTGATCGAGGTCGACAAGGCCGACCTCGTCGACCTGCCGGACATCGTCGAGCGCGTCGAGGGCCGCCGCGAGCGCTTCGTCGTGTTCTGCGACGACCTCACGTTCGACGCGGGCGAGGCCGGCTACAAGGCGCTCAAGGTCGTGCTCGACGGATCGATCGCCGGGACCGCGGGCAACGTGCTCGTCTACGCGACGTCGAACCGCCGCCACCTGCTGCCCGAGTACATGAGCGAGAACCTCGAGACGAAGCACGTCGGCGAGGAGGTGCATCCCGGCGAGTCGGTCGAGGAGAAGATATCGCTGTCCGAGCGCTTCGGCCTCTGGGTGTCGTTCTACCCGTTCGCGCAGGACGACTACCTCGCCGCGGTCGACCGGTGGCTCGCGCACTTCGGGGTCGCGGCGCCCGCCTCGGCACGCGACGCGGACGCGCGCACGCGCGAGGCGCTTCAGTTCGCGTTGCAGCGCGGATCGCGGTCGGGGCGCGTCGCGTGGCAGTTCGCCAGGCATTGGGCGGGCGGGCTCGCGCTGAAGCGGCGCTGACGCGCGCCGGCCGGCCTTCGGACGATGGACGAGCGGGCGGCGTCGAACCTCCAACGGCGGCGCGCCGCCGCCCTCGCCGAACTCGATCGAGCCGGCCGCCGGCTCGTGTCGCCGCCATGGCCGTCACGCGCGTCGCGGCCGCGGTGATCCTGCGCGCCGACGGCTCGGTGCTGCTCGCGCAGCGCCCGCCGGGGAAGCCGTACGCGGGCTACTGGGAGTTCCCCGGCGGCAAGCTCGAGCCCGGCGAGACGCCCCGGCACGCGCTCGACCGGGAGCTCGCCGAGGAGCTGGGCCTTGCCGTGCGGCGCGCGAGCCCGTGGATCGTGCAGGAGTTCGTCTACCCGCACGCGCACGTCGAGCTCCACTTCTTCCGCGTGTTCGCGTTCGACGGCGAGCCGCACGGGCACGACGGGCAGGCGTTCCGCTGGCAGCGGCCGGGCGCCTTCGACGTCGCGCCGCTGCTGCCCGCCAACACGCGCGTGCTCGCCGCGCTCGCGTTGCCGCCCGTGATGGGGATCACCTGCGCCGAGGACCTCGGCGAGGACGCGTTCCTCGAGCGCGCCGCGCGCGCGCTCGACCGGGGCCTCGGCCTCGTGCAGCTGCGCGAGAAGGCATGGCCCGCGGCGCGCGTCGACGCGTTCGCGTCGCGGCTCGTGCCGCTCGTGCGCTCCCGCGGCGCGCGAATCGTCGTCAACGGGAGCGAGGGCGACGCGCATCGGCTCGGCGCCGACGGCCTCCACAGGACCGCCGCGGCGCTCGCCCCCCCGACGCGACGGCCCGAGGGCATGATTGTCGGCGCGTCCATCCACACGCCCGACGAGCACTCGCGGGCCGAGGCGCTGGGCGTCGACTACGCGGTCGTCGGCCCGGTGCGGGCGACGCCGACGCACCCGGGCGCGGCGCCGCTCGCCTGGGACGGGTTCGAGCGCGCGATCGCGGAGACACGGGTGCCGGTGTACGCGCTTGGCGGGCTGTCGTCCGCCGACCTCGACGCCGCGCGCGACCGCGGGGCCCACGGCATCGCGATGCGCCGTGGCGCCTGGTGACCGGTGCGAACGCGCCCGTCCGTCACCGCGGCACCGGTTGCTGCGGCATGGGGAGAGCCTGGCGGACGGGGGCGTCGCTGCGGACCTCGCCGCCTCCGTCGTGAGGAAGGGCCGGGAGACGCTGCACGACGCCGGTCGACGGAGTCCCGTGCTTTGCGCCGGCAGGCATACCGGCGGAGGCCATCGGCCGCCTCAACGCCGCCATCGCGAGCGTGGTCAAGGAGCCATCGATCCGGGTGAAATTCGAATCGGCCGGCCAGACCATCGTGGGCGGCACGCCGGACGCGCTCTGCGAGCGCGCGGTGCGCGATCGCGAACGGGTGGACGTCCTCGTCAAGAGGATCGGGCCTCCGCTGCGCCGAAGGCGGAACGCTCGCTCGCCTTTCCGGACGCGCCTGGCGGGACGCCGGCGCGTCGTGCATCGATGAGTTACACGGAGCTCCCCTGGCCGTCGTCCCGGGGCTCGGCGCTCTCGTCGCGAGCGGGCGACGAGATTCGGTACGACCCGTCGGCCCAGCGTCCGAGGTCGAGCAATCGGCATCGCTCCGAGCAGAACGGCCGGAACGGCGATTCCGGCGACCACACGACGGGCTTCCCGCAGTTCGGGCAACGGTGGGGCCCGGGCGCGACGCTCATGGTGCCGAGGCCGGTCACAGGTTGCAGAACGCGAGGTCGAACTCGACGTCGCGGTCGTAGACGCTTCCGCGATCGAGCCCGGTGACGCCGATGAAACGGATGTTGAGCGCGTACTTGTTCGCGCTGATCTCGGGGACGCAGGCGAGGTCGCGCGCGACCGTCAGGCGCAGCAGCTGCGCGACCTTGGTCGTCGTGAGCATGAGCTGGAACACGCCGCGATAGGCGGTGTGGCGGCTCGAGCGCCCGTTCTCGCGAAGGAGCTTCAGCACGATCGCGAGCCCCGCGAACACCGGCTCGAACGGCGCGAACCACCCGTCGAGGTCCGCGCGCCTCGACGCCGCGTCGCGGTGCAGCCACCAGTGGTAGGCGGGAAGGTCGAACTCGCACACGCCGCCGGGAATGCCGCTGCGCTGCTTGATCGCCATCAGCCACTCGTTGTCGCGCAGGTGCGCGCCGAGCTTGCCCGACGGCGCGAGCAGCTGCGCGCCGACCGCGTCGATGTCCGCGAGCAGCGCGTCGAGCGCCTCCGCCTCGATGCGCGGGTTCGCGCGGAGCGGCACGAGCTGCTGGCGCTGCCGCTCGAGCTCCTGCAGGAGCTCGGTCTTCAAGTCCGCGCGCGCGGCGATGTCGGCGATCTCGAACAGCGACGCGAGCGCCGCGTGGTGATCCTGCGGCGCGTCGCTGGCGACGTAGACGCGCGCGCGCGCATGCACGTCCTCGAGACGCATCAGCGTGCGGATGCGCTCGTTCAGCGGATGCTCGTAGCGGATCATCGGGCGTCGCGTCGACCGGGGGCCATTGTCCGCGAATCGCCCGCCGGATCAAGGCCGCGCGTCGCTTCGCGCGGCCGCGAGCGCGCGATACGAGCGGTCGAGGCGGGCGACGGCGGGCGGAATCGCCTCGGGCGGGCCCGCGTTGTCGAGCACGTCGTCCGCGCGAGCGAGGCGGTCCCGGCGCGAGAGCTGCGTCGCCATGATCGCCCGCACCTCGCGCTCGCCCAGCCCGCTGCGCCGCCCGACGCGCCGGACCTGCTCGTCCTCGGGGCAGTCGACGACCAGCACGCGGTCGACGAGCCCGGCGGTGCCCCCGCGCTCGAGGAGGAGCGGAACGACGAGGACCCCGTAGTCGCCGCGCCACGCTTCGACGCGCCTCCGGATCTCGGCGCGGATCGGCGGATGCAGCGCGGCCTCGAGACGCGCGCGGAACGCGTCGTCCGAGAACGCGCGAGCGCGGATCGCCGCGCGATCCAGCGCGCCGTCGGGCGCGAGCACGCCGGGCCCGAGCGCCGCCACGACCGCCTGGTGGCCCTCGCGTCCGGGGGCGGAGAGCTCGTGCGCGATCTCGTCGGCATCCGCGACCTCGACGCCGAGCGCGCGGAACGCCGACGCGACCGCCGACTTCCCGCTGCCGATGCCGCCGGTGAGGCCGACGACGAAGGTCACCGGAGGTACAGCGCGTTGATCTGCGGGCCGGCGAAAAGCGCGATCGCGCCCGCGGCCGCGAGCCAGGGGCCGAACGGCAGCGGCGCGGCCTTGTCGCGTCCGCGCGCGACGATCATCGCGATGCCGCCGAGCGCGCCCAGCACGCTCGACACGAGCACGATCTGCGGCAGCATCGGCCAGCCGAGCCACGCGCCGAGCGCGGCCAGGAGCTTGAAGTCGCCGTAGCCCATGCCCTCCTTGCCCCGGATCAGCTTGAAGAGCCAGTAGACGGTCCAAAGCGACAGGTAGCCCGCGATCGCGCCGATCACCGCACTCGCAAGCGGCACGAAGAGGCCGAACAGGTTGGCGACGAGGCCGCCCCACAGGAGCGGCAGCGTGAGGTCGTCGGGCAGCAGCTGCGTGTCGGCGTCGATGAACGCGAGCGCGACGAGGGTCCACAGCAGCAGGCACGCCGCGAGGCCTTTCCAGGTCGGGCCGAACTGCCAGATCGCCGCCAGCGCGAGCGCGCCGGCGACGAGCTCCACGATCGGGTAGCGCGGCGAGATCCTCGCCTTGCACGCCGAGCAGCGACCGCGCAGCGCGAGCCAGGAGACGACCGGCACGTTCTCGGCCGGCGCGATCACGTGCCCGCAGGACGGGCACGCGGACCGCGGCACCGCGAGGTTGTAGCGCGGCGCGGGCTCCGGCTCGCGTCCCGCGAGCTCGGCGCACTGCACGGCCCAGCCGCGCTCCATCATCTTCGGGAGCCGGTGGATGACGACGTTGAGGAAGCTCCCGACGAACAGGCCGATCACGGCGGCCGCGGGCAGCGCGAGCGCCGGGTCGAGGAACGTCCCCATCAGCGGGGGAGCTGCGCAAAGCGGCGTCGCAGGACCTGCGACGCATGTTGCGCATGACGCCCGGTGTTGCGTGCCGTTGTCGGTGCTCGCCGCCGGGCCGCCCCAAGGCGAGCGCCACTTTCGCCTTGCATTTCCCGATGCAAAAGGCGCAACGCCGACGATACGTCATCCACCGGGCTCACGGACGCCTTTTGCATCGGATTGGACACGGACGCCTTTCGCATCGGCCTAGACCACCGCCCCGAGCTTGAAGATCGGCAGGTACATCGCGACAACCAGCCCGCCCACGACGACGCCGAGGAAGACGATGATCAGCGGTTCGAGCAGCGACGAGAGCGCCGCGACCGCGTCGTCGACCTCGCGCTCGAAGAAATCGGCGATCTTGGTCAGCATCGCGTCGAGCGAGCCCGACTCCTCGCCGATCTGGACCATCTGCAGCACCATGTTCGGGAACAATTGCGTGGCGGTCATGGCGTTGGTCAGCGACGAGCCGGTCGACACGTCGGTCTGCACGCGCCTCGTCGCGTTCGCGTAGACCTTGTTGCCCGCCGCGCCCGCGACCGCGTCCAGCGACTCGACCAGCGGCACGCCGGCGGCGAACATCGTGGCGAGCGTGCGCGTCCAGCGCGCGATCGTCGCCTTCTCGAGGATCTCGCCGACGACCGGTAGCTTGAGCAGCAACCGGTCGACGGTGGTGCGAACCGCGTCGGAACGTTTGACCAGCACCGACAGCGCGAAGATGCCCCCGCCGATCACGAGGAAAGCCGCCCACCACCAGGCGACGACGAAGTCCGAGATGTCGATGACGAGCTGCGTGGGGGCGGGGAGCGAGGCGCCGAAGTTCGAGAACACGTCCTTGAACGCCGGGATCACGAAGATCATGATCACCCAGACGACGATGATCGCGACGGCGACGACCGCGGACGGATAGAACAGCGCCGACTTGATCTTGCTCTTCAGCGCGAGGATCTTCTCCTTGTAGGTCGCGAGCCGGTCGAGGATCGCGTCGATCATCCCGGAGCTCTCGCCCGCGGCGACCAGGTTGCAGAAGAGCTGGTCGAAGTGCGCCGGGTGCTGGCGGAACGCGTCGGCGAGGCTCGAGCCCGCCTCGATGCGGCTCTTGACGTCCATCATCAGCCGCGAGAACCGCGCGTTGCTGTGGCCGCGCGCGACGATCTCGAAGCTCTGCAGGAGCGGCACGCCGGCCTTCAGCATCGTCGCGAGCTGCCGCGTGAAGAACGTCACGTCCTTCTCCGACACGCGCCTGCCGCCGCGGAACGTCTGGCGCTTGATCTTGGTGACGCGGATGCCCTGGCGGCGCAGGTTGCTGGTGACGACGGTCTCGGAGGCGGCCTTCATCTCGCCCCGGACCTGGCGGTTGTTGCGGTCGACGCCCTCCCACAGGAACGTGTGCTCGCGGACGTCCGACTTGCGTGCGGCGGTGGTGGCGGTGGCCATGTCGCTCTCCGTGGAACCTAGCGGTCCCGGTTCATTCGTTCGTGCACGCTTCGACTTCCTCGAGCGACATCACGCCGGACCTGACCTTGATGAGGCCGGACTGCCGGAGGTTGCGCACGCCTTCCTTCTGCGCGAGCTCGGCGATCTCCAGCGCGTTGCCGTTGCGCATGATGAGCTGGCGCATGTCGTCGGAGATCGGCATCACCTCGTAGATCCCGACGCGGCCCTTGTAGCCGCTGCCGCCGCAGTGGTCGCAGCCGATCGGGCCGTAGGGCTGCCAGGTGCCGTCGAGCTCCTCCTCGGTGAAGCCTGCTCGCAGCAGAGCCTCGGGCGGGATGTCCTCGGGGCGCTTGCAGTGGGGGCACAGCTTGCGCCCGAGGCGCTGCGCGGTGATCAGGATCACCGACGACGCGATGTTGAAGGGCGCGACGCCCATGTTCTGCAGCCGCGTGAGCGTCGTCGGCGCGTCGTTCGTGTGCAGCGTGGACAGCACGAGGTGGCCGGTCTGCGCCGCCTTGATCGCGATGTCGGCGGTCTCGAGGTCCCGGATTTCGCCGACCATCACGATGTCCGGGTCCTGGCGCAGGAACGCGCGCAGCGCCGCCGCGAACGTGAGGCCCGCCTTCTCGTTCACGTTCACCTGGTTGACCCCGGGCAGCTGGATTTCCGCCGGGTCCTCGGCGGTCGAGATGTTGATGCCCGGCTGGTTCAGGATGTTGAGGCAGGTGTAGAGCGACACCGTCTTCCCGGAGCCCGTCGGCCCGGTGACGAGGATCATGCCGTAGGGCCGCCCGATCGCCGCGAGCAGCGACTGCTGCTGGTCGGGCTCGTAGCCCAGCGCCTCGATGCCGAGCTTGATCCCCGACGAGTCGAGGATGCGCATCACGATCTTCTCGCCGTAGAGCGTCGGCAGCGTCGAGACGCGGAAGTCGATCGACTTCGTCTTCGACAGCACGAGCTTCATGCGGCCGTCCTGCGGCACGCGCTTCTCGGCGATGTCGAGGCGGCTGATGACCTTGATGCGCGAGGCGACCTTGTCCTTGATCGCGAGCGGCGGCTGCGCGACCTCGGAGAGGATCCCGTCGATCCGGTAGCGGATCCGGAAGAATTTCTCGTAGGGCTCGAAGTGGATGTCGGACGCGCCGAGCGAGATCGCGTCGAGCAGGATCTTCTGGATGTACTTGACGACCGGGGCGTCCTCGACCTCGGCGTCCTCCTCGACGGACGCCCCGGCCTCCTTGACCTCGACGTCGAGGTCCTCGAGGTTCGCCGCGTCCTTGAGCGAGGCGCCGGACTGGTCGAGGATCTTGTGGATCACCTGGCCGAGCTTGTCGTCCTCGACGACGACGGGCTCGACGACCAGGTTGGTCTTGAAGCGGACCTCCTCGAGCGCCTGCAGGTTCGCCGGGTCCGACACGGCGACGAACAGCCGGTTGCCGCGCTTCGCGAGCGGGAGCACGCGGCGCGTCTGCGAGATCTTCGAGTCGAAGAGCTCCTTCGGGAAGTGGTCGAGGTCGAACGTCGCGAGGTCGAGCAGCGGCACGCCGAAGGCGCGCGACCCGAACACGGCGACCTGCTGCGCCGAGAAGCGCTTGCTCGTGAGGAGCTGCTCGACGAAGCTCACGCCCGCCGACTGCGCCTGGTTCTGGAGCGCGTCCGCCTCGGACTCGGGCATCAGCCCGTGCTGGGCGAGCGCGCGGGCGAGGCCGGACAGGTTTCGCGTGGCGGCGTGGGTGGCCATCGTCGGCGTCGGGGGTTGCGAGAGGCGGACCTTGCACCCAAGCAACCTTCGTGCCCCGGCCGCAAGGTCGAAACCACCTTGGTTCGATACTCCAAATCCATGAAATTCAACGAGAAGATGATGCCTTCTCGTCCCGGCTTTGTAAAGGCGGGCCGGGGCGGCCCACCGGCGGCAGCAACCTGACGACCTTCACCGCCCGGTCCTGGGTCTGGACGACCTCGATCGACTGCCCCGCGAGGCGGAACGAGGTGCCCGCCTCGGGAATGTCCCCCAGGTGGTCGACGATGAGGCCGTTGAGCGTCTTGGGCCCGTCCAGCGGGAAGCGCGTGCCGAGCCGGCGATTGACCGTGCGGAGCGACGCCATGCCGTCGACCGTCACGCTCCCGTCCGCCTCGCGGCGGAAGCCCTCGCCCGCGTCGGGCGCGGTCGTCGTGAACTCGCCGATGATCTCCTCGACGATGTCCTCGATGGTGACGAGGCCCTTGAGCTCGCCGTACTCGTCGACGACGAGCCCGATGCGCTGCCGGTCGGCTTGGAACTGCGTGAGCTGCGTCAGGAGGGACGTCCCCGCCGGGACGAAGTAGGGCTTGCGCAGGAGCGGCCGCAGCGACTCGGGGTCGATCTCGCCGCCGTCCTGCATCAGCCCGACGACGTTCTTGAGGTGCAGGACGCCGACGATCTGGTCGGGCGAGCCCTCGTAGACGGGCAGCCGCGTGTGGTAGCTCGTCGCGAGCTGCTGGCGCAGGAGCTGGGGCTTCGCGGCCAGGTCGATCGCGTGGATCTGGGGGCGGGGCACCATCACGTCCTCGACGGTGACGGCCTCGAGGTCGAACAGGTTCGCGAGCATCGTGCGGTGCTTGCCGCGGAAGTACTGGTTGCCCTCGAGGACGAGCGCGCGGATCTCCTCCTGCGACAGCGTGCCGCCCGCGTCCTTCGGCGGCTCGATCCTCAGGATCTTGAGCAGCGCCTGCACGAACAGGTTGACGAACCACACCGCGGGCTTCGCGACCTTGAGCAGCGGCGCGAGCACGATCGCGGTCGCGGGCGCGAGGCGGTCGGCGTAGGCCGCGCCGACGACCTTCGGCGTGACCTCGGAGAACACGAGGATCAGGAACGTGATCGCGACGGTGCCGCCGGCCAGCACGAACTTGCCCTGGCCGAAGAGCCGCTCGGCGAGCACCGCCGTCAGCGTGGCCGCCGCGGCGTTGATCAGGTTGTTCCCGAGCAGGATGACGCCGAGCAGCCGGTCGGTCTGCGCGAGGAGCTGCAGCGCCGTCCGCGCGCCCGGCGCGCCTCGCTGCGCGCGGTGCCGCAGCCGCACGCGGTTCGCCGCCATCATCGCGGTCTCCGCGAGCGAGAAGAACCCGGAGACGACCAGCAGCACCGCGAGGGCGGTGCCGAGGGTCGAGAGCGGGATGCCGTCCATTCAGGTGTCAGTTGGCAGTTGGCAGTTGGCAGTGCGATGCGAGGCGTCGCGCATACGCCCGATCCATCGAGACGTCTTTCGATCCAGCTTCAAGGTCGTCGGAACAGAGCGCGGCGTGATGCCCGTCTGCCAACTGTCAACTGCCAACTGTCGACTGCCAACTGTCAACTACCGTCCCAGGATGACTTCCAGCACGAACTTGGAGCCCAGGTACGCGAGGATCAGGAGCGCCGTGCCGGCGAGGATCCAACGCAGCGCCTTGCGGCCGCGCCACCCGTAGCGCCAGCGGCCCACGACGAGCGCGCCGAACACGAGCCAGGACGCGACGGTGAACACGTTCTTGTGCGTGAACGGGATCGGCCGGCCGAAGATCTGCTCCGAGAACAGCGCGCCGCTCGCCATCGCGAGCGACAGCAGCACGAAGCCGACGGCGATGAGGCGGAACAGCGCGGTCTCGAGCGTCAGGAGCGGCGGTGTCGCATCGTCCTCGGCGAGGCCGCGATGCAGGCGCTTCTCGAGGCCGGTCATCACGAGCGCCTGCGCGGCCGCGACGATGAAGAACGCGTAGGCGAGCAGCGCGACCGCGATGTGCGCGATCGCCCAGGGCGAGCTCGCGTAGGGGAACCGGTGGGCCGACGGGGCGAAGGCCGGCAGCACCGCCGCGATCGCGGCGACGGGCAGGACGACCATCGCGACCGGCGCCAGCTTCCAGAGCGCGCCGGTGAGCGCGGCGACGAGCACCGTCAGCGCGGCGACGATCGACAGCGCGTGCGTCATCGACAGGTCGAGGCCCTCGGGCGTCGCGACGCCGTTGACGATCGCGACGAGGTGCAGCACGAGCGCGGCGGCGACGAGCATCGCGCGCGTCGCCGCGGGCTGCATGCGCCCCGGCCGGTGGGCCCAGGCGGCGGCCGCGTAGAGCGCCGCGACGGCGACGTACAGTAGAATCATCGGACTTTCCAGTGTAGCGCACGCCCGCTCGCGGCGCCCCCATGCTCGACAACCTGTCCCAGCGGCTCTCCCGCGTCGTCAAGACGCTCCGCGGCGAGGCGCGCCTCACCGAGGCCAACATCGCCGACGCGCTGCGCGAGGTGCGCCTCGCGCTGCTCGAGGCCGACGTCGCCCTGCCGGTCGTCAAGGACTTCGTCGCGCGCGTGCGCGAGAAGGCGCTGGGCGAGGAGGTCGTCGGGTCGCTCACGCCGGGCCAGGCGCTGGTCGGCGTCGTCCATCGCGAGCTCGCGGCGCTGATGGGCGGCGCGGCCGCGCCGATCGACCTCGCGACGCGGCCGCCCGCCGTGATCCTGCTCGCGGGCCTGCAGGGCGCGGGCAAGACGACGACGGCGGCGAAGCTCGCGCGCCTGCTGCGCGAGCAGAAGCGAAAGGTGCTCGTCACGTCGGCGGACGTCTACCGGCCGGCCGCGATCGCGCAGCTCGCGACGCTCGCCTCGCAGGTCGGCGTCGACGTCTTTCCGTCGAGCGAGGCCGACCGACCGGTCGACATCGCGCGCCGCGCCGTCGACTGGGCGAGGACCCATTACCACGACGTGCTGATCGTCGACACCGCCGGGCGCCTCGCGGTCGACGAGGCGATGATGAAGGAGATCGCGGAGCTCCACGCGGCGGTGTCGCCGGTCGAGACGCTGTTCGTCGTCGACGCGATGCAGGGCCAGGACGCGGTGAACACCGCGAAGGCGTTCCGCGACGCGCTGCCGCTCACCGGCGTCGTGCTGACGAAGCTCGACGGCGACGCGCGCGGCGGCGCGGCGCTCTCGGTGCGCGCGGTGACCGGCGCGCCGATCAAGCTCGTCGGCGTGTCCGAGAAGGTCGACGGGCTCGAGGTGTTCCATCCCGAGCGCATGGCGGCGCGGATCCTCGGCATGGGCGACGTGCTTTCGCTGGTCGAGCAGGCGCAGCGCAGCGTCGACGCCGACGAGGCGAGGAAGCTCGCGAAGAAGGTGAAGTCCGGCAAGGGCTTCGACCTCGAGGATTTCCGCCAGCAGATCGGCCAGATGCGCAAGATGGGCGGGCTCGCGGGGCTCGTCGACAAGCTGCCGGCGGAGCTCAAGGCCGCCGCCGCGAACGCGCAGGTGGACGAGCGCAGGATCGGGCGCCAGGAGGGCATCATCAACTCGATGACGCCCGAGGAGCGCGCGAAGCCCGAGCTCCTGAAGGCGTCGCGCAAGCGGCGCATCGCCGCGGGCGCGGGCGTGCCGGTCCAGGAGGTGAATCAGCTCCTGAACCAGTTCGAGCAGGCGCAGAAGATGATGAAGCTCGTCGCGAAGGGCGGCATGCAGAAGATGATGCGCGGCATGCGCGGGCTCCTGCCCGGCCGCTGAGCATCAGCGCGAGTCGGTGCCCGGCGGGACCGGAAGCACGCCGAACAGGGGGCGCGCGACGCCGGCGGCGAGCAGCAGCAGGTAGACGTACGACGCCATGCCGGTCGTCACGCCCATGCGGATCTCGATCAGCGCGGTCGCCATGCCGGTGAGCACGATGCCGATCGCGAGCGCGAAGCGCCGCCGGACGAAGCGCCACAGCGCGACCGGGTCGGAGACGGTCTCGTTGTGCAGGCCGTGGCACATGCGCCGCCACATCAGCGCCTCGATGCCGAGGATCGCCACCATGTTCGCGCCGTAGAGGATCGCCGCGCGCGGGTGGTTCGGGTTGTCCCCGACGAGCGCGGTCAGCATCGGCACGAGCGTCGTGAGCAGCAGGAATCCCAGGTTCAGCCAGACGAAGTGCGAGTCGGTCTCGCGCACGCGGCGCAGGAGCCGCAGGTGCGCGAGCCAGAACACGCACAGCGCGACGAAGCTGATCACGTAGTCGTCGAACCGGTCGATCAGCGCGCTCAGCGCCGGGAGGAAGTCGCTCGTCCGGTCGAGCGCGTGCTCGGGGAACTTGAGGTCGAGCACCAGCAGCGTCATCGTCACCGCGAAGATGCCGTCGGTGAGCGCCTCGAGGCGGGCCTTGGGAAGGGGGACGGGTTCGAGCATGGGGGCTCAGCCGAAGGCGGCCAGTCTAGCGGCGCCGGGGTCGGCATCGTAAGTGCTTGATCCGAAAGCTTCCCCATCCCCCGCGGGCCGGATCCCCGGGCGGCGGGCGCCCTTGCCGGGGCAACCATTTTCATCGTAGAATCAACGTCTTTTTTCGTCCACCCCTTTCCGGAACGCCATGGTCGTCATCCGACTCGCCCGCGGGGGCGCCAAGAAGCGCCCGTTCTACAACATCGTCGTCACCGATTCGCGCAATCCGCGCGACGGCCGGTTCATCGAGCGCGTCGGGTTCTACAACCCGATCGCCTCCGATCGCGAGGAAGGCCTCAGGCTCGCGATGGACCGCATCGCGTACTGGAAGGAACACGGCGCGAAGCTGTCCGACACGGTCGAGATGCTCGTGAAGCGCTCGGGCGCGAAGGCGCCCGCGACGGCGGCCTGAGCGGAGCGGACGACCCGTACGTCGTCATGGGCCGCGTCGTCGGCCCCTGGGGCGTGCGCGGCTGGGTGAAGGTCGCGCCCTACGGCGACGGGCCCGAGGGCCTCGCCGCCCAGCGCACCTGGTGGATGCGGGATGCCGCGGGCGACTGGCGCCCGCACGAGGTGAGCGAGGCGCGGGCGCACAGCGGCACGGTGGTCGCGGCGATCGAGGGCTACGCGACGCCCGAGGCGGCGTCGGCGCTCAAGGGCCGCGACGTGGCGGTGCGAAGGTCGGCGCTGCCGCGACTCGCGAAGAACGAGGTGTACCTGGCCGACCTGGTCGGGCTCGACGTGGTGAACGCGTCGGGACGATCGCTCGGCACGGTGGTGGCGGTGGAGGACTACGGTGCGCATCCGCTGATCCGGGTGCGCGCGGGAGGCGACGCGGCGGAGCGCCTCGTGCCTTTCGTCGCGCCGATCCTCCGGTCGGTCGATCTCGCGGGGCGACGGATCACGGTCGACTGGGAGCCGGAGTACGGATGAGCGCCGCCGGCGCGATGCGCATCGACGTCGTCACGCTGTTCCCGGCGATGGTCGCCGAGGCGGCGAAGGTGGGCGTCACCGGGCGCGCGGCCGAGCGCGGGCTGTGGTCGCTGCGGTGCTGGAACCCGCGCGACTTCGCGACCGACGCGCACCGGACGGTCGACGACCGGCCCTACGGCGGCGGGCCGGGGATGGTGATGATGCCGGGGCCGCTCGCCGCGGCGCTGGCGGCGGCGCGGGAGGCGCAGGCGGGCGAAGGGGTCGCGCGGTCGCGCACGATCTACCTGTCCCCGGCCGGCGCGCCGCTCACGCACGCGCGAGTCGCGGAGCTCGCCGCGCGGCGGGACGAAGGGCTGGTGCTGCTGGCGGGTCGCTACGAGGGCGTCGACGAGCGGCTCGTGCGGCGCGAGGTGGACGAGGAAGTCGCGATCGGCGATTTCGTCGTCAGCGGCGGCGAGCTGCCGGCGCTGATGCTGATCGACGCGATCGCGAGGCAGTTGCCGGGCGCGCTGAACGACGCGCAGTCGGCCGTGGAGGAATCGTTCGTCGCGGGCCTGCTCGACTGCCCGCACTACACGCGCCCCGAGCGTTACGAGGGCGAGGCGGTGCCCGACGTGCTCCTGTCGGGCAACCACGAGGCGATCCGCCGCTGGCGCCTCGAGCAGTCGCTGAAGCGGACGTGGGAGCGCCGCCCCGGCATGATCGAGGGGCGGGCGCTCACGAAGGAGGAGCGGGACATGCTGGCCCGGATCCGCGGCGAGGCGCCGCGCCCGGGCGGGCGGCAGTAGCAGGCGACGTCACCCCAGAAACCGGGGAACCACGTCCGGCGCCGGGAAACCGGGGCCCGACCTCTGGCCCCGAACAACGAAGGAAGGCTTCCGACCATGAACATCATCGAAACGCTGGAGCGCGAGGAGATCGCGCGGCTCGGCAAGAGCCACCCGGATTTCTCGCCCGGCGACACCGTCGTCGTCAACGTGAACGTCGTCGAAGGCGAGCGCAAGCGCGTGCAGGCCTACGAGGGCGTAGTCATCGCCAAGCGCAACCGCGGCCTCAACTCGTCGTTCGTCGTGCGCAAGATCAGCAGCGGCGAGGGCGTCGAGCGCACGTTCCAGACCTACTCGCCGCTCATCGCGTCGATCGAGCTGAAGCGCAAGGGCGACGTGCGCCGCGCGAAGCTCTACTACCTGCGCGCTCGCTCGGGCAAGTCGGCGCGCATCCGCGAGAAGCTGGAAGCGAAGGACGGCGGCCGGACCGAATAGTCCCGGCAGGCGCCTTCCCGGCCGAGGGCCGGAACGTCGGACGCGGCGCTCGCGTCCGGCGCTCCGGCCCTCGCGCATTTCGGGCGGCCGCGGGCGCGATTCTTGCATGATCGCCTTGTCATGCCGGAGCTTTTCCACCACCATTTGAGCGGCGACCCCGGGGCTGTCCACGGGTCCTGAACGCGGATGAAGGCGACGCTCTACGAGGCGTTGGGCATTTCGCAGGCCGCCTCCGACGAGGAGGTGCGCGCCTCGCTGCGCCGTCTGATCCGCAAGTACTACGCGAAGACCCGCGACGGGCAGGGCAACGTCGAGGAGGCGCTCCGGTTCATCAACCACGCGAGCCGGATCCTCTCCGATCCGGATCGCCGCTCGCGCTACGACAACGAGCTCGCGGTCTCGACCGGCTCGACCGAGCAGCGGATCGCCCACGTCGTCACGCACGCGGTCGCCGACGCGGGCGAGCAGACCGACGTCGGCGCCGAGGCGGTCGACCGGGCGGCGAACGCGGACGTGCTCGACGACGACGCGCTCGAGGCCGTGCTCACCGGCGCCGAGCCGCGCGACGAGCCGAACCTGCATCACCCAGGCCTGACCGAGCGCGTCGCGACGTTCGGCCGCTCGCCGATCGTGACGCTCGCGCTGTGCGCGCTGTTCGGCGCGTTCATCGCCGCGGCGATCGTCTTCGTGACGCCGGCCGATGCGGTGCTCGTCGCGAAGCAGGTGCTGGTCTGGCTCACGGTGGGCCTGCTCGGGCTCACCGTCGTCTACGGGGCGGTGCACGGCGTCGCCTGGTTCTCCCGTCGCAAGGCACCGCAGGCGCCGCCGCTGCAGCCGCAGACCGACCTCGCGATCCTCAACTGGCGGCGCGAGAAGAGCGTGTTCCTCGGCACCAACCAGCCGCAGGAGGACGCGAGCTGGATCTTCCAGCTGCGGATGGCGGAGCTCGAGCGCGCGAAATCGGGGCGCACGAGCGAGGCGCGCCCGTGGCAGCGGCTGGGCGCGCGCCTGTTCGACTACGCGATCTGGGGGCTCGTGCTCGCGCTGCTCCTCTCGGAGCTCCGCGGCGCCGGCGCGGTGCCCGAGGACGTCGCCTACTGGCTCGGGCACCCGCTGGTCGCGCCGACGATCATCACCGGCTCCTGGGTGTTCGTCGAGGCGCTGCTGATCGCCTCGCTGGCGACGACGCCCGGCAAGTGGCTGTTCGGCGTGTTCCTGCAGTTCTCGATCTCGGATGCGTACGCGCGCCGCGACTCGAGGACGCAGTTCGAGCGCGGGCTCAAGCGCGCGTTCCGCGTCTGGTGGGAGGGCATGGGCTGCGGCTTCCCGCTGCTCGCGCCGTTCCTCATCGCGGTCGCCTACGAGAAGGTCACCGTCCACCAGGAGACCGACTGGGACTTCGCGTACGACTGCCTCGTCACGCACGGGCCGCCGGGCGTGCTCAACCTCGTGACCGGCGTGTGCGGGCTCGCGGCCATGCTGTGGCTCTACGGCGTCGCGTGGCACCAGCCGATGGCCGACTCGATCGCGTGGGCGCGCTCGACGATCGGCGACGCGATTCCCTCGACGGCGATGCTGCGCAACTTCACCGGGTCGTCGGCCATCGGCGGGCTCGTGGGCTCGCCGACGCGCGCGACGGCGCCGTCGACGAAGGGCGCGCCGGGCGGGACGATCGCGGTGCGGCCGGGCGAGCCGATCGACGCCGACCTCGCCGCGAAGTTCGCCGAGCGCAAGGCGCGCATCGCCGCGCTCTCGGTCGAGGGCCCGCGGATGCTGCGCGCGGGCAACTGGCGCCGTGCGGGCGAGCTCTGCCGCGCGTGGACCGAGATCGACCTCGGCAACGCCGACGCCTGGCGCTGCCTCGGCCAGGCGATGCAGGCGCAGGGCTACCACCAGGAAGCGATCCACGCGTTCCGCAAGGCCAAGCAGTACGATCCGAACGACCGCACGCTCGACGCGGCGATCGACCGGTCGCAGCGCGGGATCGTCGCGGACTTCATCAATCGGTATCGCAAGTAGCGCCAAGCCGGCAGGCGCGGCAAGCCGTAAGGCGCCGCAAGCCGAAAGGCGAAAAGAAGGGGTGTAGTAGATAGGGTTTGAACGCGCGGCAGTCGCAACCGCTCGACAGCCGGGGCGTCGCAACGCAGCAGTCGCGCCGCCGCGAAAGGGGTCTGGACGCGTGGCTGTCGAGGCGATCCGACGAACGCGACGCCAACATCTACCTACTACATCCTTTCTTTGCGCCTTGCGGCTTGGGGCGCCTTCGGCTCGTGGCGCCTTACGGCTTGGCCGCCAGCGCGAGCCACAGCGGCATCGTGAACACCGCGAGCATCGTGCCGGTCGAGATGACCAGCGCGACCGGGGCGCCGCGGCCGTTCATTCGCGAGGCGAGGATGTAGGCCGAGGTCGCGGTCGGCACCGAGGCGTGCACGAGCGCGACCTGCACCTCGAGCGGCGCGAGCTTCAGCGCCTGCGCCGTGCCGTACGCGATCGCGGGCATCGCGACGAGCTTGACCGCGTGGAACCACGCGAGCGCGGGCAGCGGCAGCGCGTCGCGCTCGAAGCGCAGCGCGGCGCCGACCGCGAGGAGGCCGAGCGGGAGCGCGGCGTCGGCGCCGAGCCGGAGCAGGCGGTCGGGGACTTCCGGCATCGGCAGCGACAGCGCGTTCCAGGCGATGCCCGCGACCGTGGCGATCACGAGCGGATTGCGCGCGACCTCGAGCGCGATGCGCCCCGCATGGCCGCGCGCGAGCATCGCGACCGCCGCGAGGTTGACGAACGGCACCATCAGTCCGACGACGAGGCTCGCGAGCGCGACGCCGTCGGCGCCGCCGAGCCGCGCGGCGATCGCCAGCGCGAGATAGGTGTTGAACCGGAAGCCGCACTGGAAGCAGGCGGCGAACGTGTCCTGCGGCAGCTTGAACAGCGGCTTCGCGAGCAGCGAGAGCAGCATCGAGCCGCCGGTGTACGCGAACGCGGTGAGCGCGAGGCCGCCCGCGTCGCGGATCGCGAGCGGCGCGGTCGCGAGCGAGCGGAAGAGCAGCGCCGGGAACAGCACGAAGTAGACGAGGCGCTCGACCCCGTCCCAGAACGCCGCGCCGTACGCGAAGCGGCGCGCGAGGAGCGCGCCGAGGGCGATCAGCAGGAAGTCGGGCGCGACGAGCAGCGCGGCGTTCATGGCCGCGTCGCCGTCGTGGGTCGGGCTTCAGCCCGACGGATGGCCTTCATGCGAGGACGCGCGTCGGGCCGAAGCCCGACCCACACGCGCTAGCGGCGCTTGAGCACGAACCAGAACGCGCCTTCGCGCTCGCCGTGGCCGACGAGCGCGTTGCCGGTCTGGCGCGAGAACGCCTGGACGTCGCGGACGCTCGCCGGGTCGGTCGCGAGCACGCGCAGGGTCTGGCCGCTCTCCATGTCGTTCAGCGCCTTCTTGGTCCGCAGGATCGGCAGCGGGCAGTTGAGCCCGCGGGCGTCGACCTCGCGGTCGACGCGGGCCGTGGCGATGTCGGGGGCGTCCATGGCCCGCGAATTATAGCAATCCGGCGTCGCGGATCCGGGCGACGAGCGCGGTCGTCGAGCGGTCGTGCTCGAAGGGGACGGCGACGAACCGCCCGCCCGCGGCGATCACCTCCGCCGCGCCCGCGGTCGTCGCGGCCGTGTAGTCGCCGCCCTTCACGAGGATCTCCGGCATGCAGGCGACGATCAGCGCGCGCGGGGTGTCGTCGTCGAACGGGATCACGAGGTCGACGCAGGCGAGCGCCGCGAGGACCGCCATCCGGTCGTCGAGCGGGTTGAGCGGGCGGTCCGCGCCCTTGCCGAGGCGGCGCACCGACGCGTCGGCGTTCACCGCGACGGTGAGCGACGCGCCCAGCGCGCGCGCCCGCTCGAGGTAGGCGACGTGCCCGCGGTGCAGAAGGTCGAACACGCCGTTGGTGAACACGCGCGGCCGCGGCAACGCGGCGAAGCGCGCCGGTCCCGCGTCGACGCGGGCGATCTTCGCGAGCGAGGCGGGCGGCGGCGCGCGCGGCTCGCTCATCACGACGCCCGTCAGCCGGTGATCTCGAACAGCTTGACGACGCGCGTGACGCCGGCGGTCGTCGCGGCGATCTGCGCGGCGGCGTCGGCCTCGGACGTCGAGACGATGCCCATCAGGTAGACGACGCTGCGCTCGGTGACGACCTTGACCTGCGTCGCCGAGAACTTGTTCGACTCGACGAACCGCGTCTTCACCTTCGAGGTGATGTAGGAGTCGTTGGTCCGCGCCGACAGGTCGGTCGTCGGGCCGATCACCATCTCGTTGTGGACGGCGCGCACGCGGTCGGTGCGCTGGGCGAACTTCGTGAGGTCGTCGCGCACCGCCTGGTCGGGCGCCTCGCCCGTGAGCAGCACGATGCCGTTGTAGCTCGTGACGTTGAGGTGGATGCGGTCGCCGTAGCGCGTGCCCATCTCGGTGGTGATCTTGAGCTCGATCGACTGGTCGTCGACCTGGGCGCCGGTCGAGCGCCTGTCCGTGGCGACCAGCGCGCCGCCGACGGCCGCGCCGGCGACGACGACCGGGGCGCAGGCGGTGAGGACCGACGAGGCGACGGCCAGGGCGGCCGCGACGGCGAAGGGGGCTATCGGGATGCGGTTCATGCCTCGTCTCCGAGGAGCGCGTGGTCGATCGCGTCGCACAGGCAGTGGAGCGTCAGGAGGTGCACTTCCTGGATGCGCGCGGTCCGCGTATGCGGGACGCAGAGATGGACATCGTCGGGGCCGAGGAGTTCGCCGATCCGGCCGCCGCCCTTGCCGGTCAGCGCGACCACGCGCATCTCGTGCTCGTGCGCCGCCTCGATCGCCGCGACCACGTTGGGCGAGTTGCCCGACGTCGAGAACGCGAGCAGGACGTCGCCGCGCCGGCCGAGCGCACGCACCTGCTTGCTGAACACCTGCTCGAACGCGTAGTCGTTCGCCACCGCGGTGAGGAGCGAGGTGTCGGTCGTGAGCGCGATCGCGGGCAGGCCGGGCCGCTCGCGCTCGAAGCGGCCGACGAGCTCGGCCGCGAAGTGCTGCGCGTCGGCGGCCGACCCTCCATTGCCGCACGCCAGGATGCGGCCGTCGGCGAGGAGCGCCGCCGTCATGAGCTCCGCGCCACGCGCGATCAGCGGCGCCATCGGCCCGGCCGCCGCGAGCTTGAGCTCGGCGCTGGCGGTGAAGTGCGCCCGGATGCGCTCGACGGGATCCATCGCGCGATTCTAGCAAAGCGGCCCCCGGCGCCGCGCGCGCCGGGGACTCGCGCGGAGATTCCCTAGTCGGCGGCGTCGATCGCGTCGCGGAGCCACTCGATGCGCGAGGGGTCGAGGCCGTCCAGGAGCACGACGTCGAACCGGCAGGCGGGCGTGCGCGGCATCCGCGCGAGGTACTCGCGGGCCGCGGCGACCAGGCGCGCGCGCTTCGCGGCGGTGATGGTGTCGGCGGCGGCGCCGTGCCGGCCCGGGCGTCGCAGGCGCACCTCGACGAAGACGAGCGTGGCGCCGTCCCTCGCGACCAGGTCGATCTCGCCGTGGCGCGAGCGCACGTTGCGCTCGACGATCGTCAGGCCATGCGCGCGGAGGTGCAGGGCGGCGAGGGCTTCCGCCGCGCGCCCGTCGTCGCCGCGCGTGCCGCCGGCGGGCACGGCGGGTCAGCGCGCGGCGTCGAGCGGGACGATCGCGCCGGCGCGGAACATCGCCAGGCGACCCTCGCGCGCGATCTGGCGCGCGTCGGAGAGCTCGACGTGGCCGGTGGCGCCGTCGAACGACAGCCGGTCGGGCGGCGCCGCGACGAACGCGTCAGCGACGCGGAACGCGTCGAGCCCGAGCGCGTAGAGCCGGTCGAGCGCCGCGCTCGCGAACTCGGGACGTGGAAGCTTCGCGAACGCGGCGGCGTCGGGCGCGACGATCCAGCTGACGTCGACGAACCGCACCTCGTCCAGGTCGCGCAGCATGGACGCATCGAGGCGCTGGTTGACCTGGGCGCTCGCCCAGGTCGTCACGCGCGGCGCGTAAGTCTTCACGAGCGCGGCGTCCGGCCCGTCGACCGCCATCACGATCGCGTCGATCGGCGTGCGCGAGAGGTCGCGGCGCATCGCGCGGAGCCCGTCCTGCGTCGGGACGAGCGCGTAGGATTGCGGGGGGTTGCCCCCGGCGAGGATCCACTCGGCGACGAACGCCTGCGCGAAGCGGCGCATCAGCGGCGAATCGCTGCCGACGACCGCGACGTTCGCGATGCCGTCGTCGCGCATCCGGCGGGCGATCGTGCGCGCGTCCGACTCGATCGCCAGCGCGAACGTGTACACGCGGGGCGGCAGCGCGGCGGCGTCGTCGAGCTGGTTCAGTGCGATCGTGACCGGCAGCGGCTGGTCGGACGACGCGACCGCGCGCAGGTCGTCCCGGACCAGCGGGCCGACGACGACGCGTGCGCCGTCCTTGCGCGCCTCGTCGAACGCCGCCAGGACGCCGTCCGCCGCGTGCGGGATGACGCGCACGCGGTCCTTCTCGCCGGCGGCGGCGGCGGCGGCGAGGAATCCGTCGCGCACGGCCTCGGCCGCGCGCGCGTAGTCGGGCGACTCGAGCGGCAGGACCAGCGCGATCGGGGGGCCGGGCGGCTTGGGCGGCGGAGCAGGCGCCTCGGCCCCGGCGTCCGGCGACGAGGGCGCCCCGGGCGTCGCGGCGGGGACGTCCGCCGGCGGCGCCGGCGTCGCGGCCGGCGCAGGCGCGTCGGCGCTTGTCGCGGGCGACTGCGCTGCGCAGAATGCGGCGAGCAGCGCGAAAGCGAGGCCGGCCGCGATCGCGGCGCGTCGTGCGCGCGGGCGTCGCAGGACAGTCACCGGAGCGAGGGGCATCGTGGAAACGGCGGGCCGTCGCGGGAAGGGGGAGCGGAACGAGGCCGGCGCCGTCGGGACGCCGCGGAGCGGCGCGCAGCGCGCCCGGGCCGGCACATTATATGTGGTCGCGACGCCGCTCGGGAACCTGCGGGACCTCACGCTCCGCGCGATCGACGTGCTCTCGACCGTCGACCGGATCGCGGCCGAGGACACGCGCGTCACCGCGACGCTGCTCGCGCACCTGGGCATCGCGACGCGCGCGTTCGCGGTCCACGAGCACAACGAGCGCGCGCGCGCCGGCGAGATCGTCGCGGCGCTCGCGGGCGGCGCGAGCGTCGCGCTCGTGACCGACGCGGGCACGCCGGGCATCAGCGATCCGGGGGCGCGCGTCGTGCGCGCGGCGCTCGATGCGGGCCTGCCGGTGGTTCCGGTGCCGGGACCGTCCGCGGCCGTCGCCGCAGTGTCGGCCGCCGGGCTCGAGGCGGAGCGGTTCGTCTTCGTGGGCTTCCTGCCCTCGCAGGCGAAGGCGCGGCGCGCACTGCTGGACGCGATCGCCGGGTTGCCGATGGCGCTCGTGCTCTACGAAGCGCCGCACCGCGTGCGCGCCACCGTCGCGGCGCTCGCTGAAGCGCTCGGTGCGGAGCGCGGCGTCGTCGTCGCGCGCGAGCTCACCAAGGCGTTCGAGACGATCGCCCGCACGACGCTGGGCGAGGCCGGGGCCTGGTTCGGGGCCGACGCGAACCGCGAGCGGGGCGAGCTCGTGCTCGTCGTGGATGCGCCGCGGGGGGAGGCCGCGTCGCCCGGCATGACGCCCGAAGCCGCGGCGTGGCTGGACGCGCTCGCCCGCGAGCTTCCTCCCGCGCGCGCGGCCCGCATCGTCGCCGAGCGGACCGGCGCGCCCCGGGACCTGCTTTACGCGAGGGCGCGGGACAAGGGCGCCGGAACGAACGATTGACGGCCGTCAAGGCGCGTCGGCCGCCCGTCGGGGGAGACTCGCGGCATGATCCATGCCGTCCTCGATGCCCCGGCGAACGCGCCGGCGGACGCGCCGCTCGCGTTCGATCCCGAGCTGGTGCGGCGCTACGACGTCCAGGGCCCGCGCTACACGTCGTACCCGACCGCCGACCGCTTCCACGAGGGCTTCGGCCCGGCCGACTACCTGCAGGCGCTGGCCTCGCGGCGCGCGTCGCGGCCGCGCGACCCGCTGTCGCTCTACGTGCACGTGCCGTTCTGCGACACGCTGTGCTTCTACTGCGCGTGCAACAAGGTCGTCACGCGCGACCGCTCGCGCAGCGGCAAGTACATTCGCTACGTGGGGCGCGAGATCGACACCGTCGCCTCGGCGCTCGCGACCGCCGGTCCGCCGGCGGAGGTCGAGCAATTGCACCTGGGCGGCGGCACGCCGACGTTCCTCGCGCGCGACGAGATGAGCGCGCTCGTCGGCCGGCTGCGCGAGTCGTTCCCTTTCGCGGCCGACGTCGAGGCGTCGATCGAGGTCGATCCGCGCAAGGTGGACGCGGACCAGGTGGCGTTCCTCGCGTCGCTCGGGTTCAACCGGATCTCGATCGGCGTGCAGGACTTCGATCCCGCGGTCCAGCGGGCGGTCAACCGGCTGCAGAGCGTCGAGGTGACGCGCGCCGTCGTCGACGCGGCGCGCGCCAACGGCTTCCGGTCGGTCAACCTCGACCTGATCTACGGGCTGCCGAAGCAGACGCTCGCGGGCTTCTCGGCGACGCTCGACCGCGTCGTCGAGCTCTCGCCCGACCGCGTGGCGCTGTACGGCTACGCGCACGTGCCGCACCTGTTCAAGCCGCAGCGCCGCATCGTCGAGGCGGACCTGCCGCCGGCCGCCGGGAAGCTCGCGATCCTCGCGCACGCGGTCGAGCGCCTCGGCGCCGCGGGCTACGTCTACATCGGCATGGACCACTTCGCGAAGCCGGGCGACGACCTCGCGCGCGCGCAGCGCGAGCGGCGGCTGCACCGGAACTTCCAGGGCTACTCGACGAAGCCCGACTGCGACCTGCTCGCGTTCGGCATCTCGGCCATCGGCAAGGTCGGCAACACGTACGTGCAGAACGTGCGCACGCTGGACGAGTACTACGACCGCCTCGACGGTGGCACGCTGCCGGCGTTCCGCGGATTCGCGCTGTCCGCCGACGACGTGATCCGCCGTGACGCGATCGGGCGGCTCATGTGCGATTTCGAGCTGCCGATCGCGGAGTTCGAGGCCCGCCACGGCGTCGTGTTCCCGCGCGCGTTCGCCGCGGAGCTCGCCGCGCTCGTGCCGCTCGCCGAGGACGGGCTGGTCGAGATCTCGCCGAAGCGCATCCGCGTCACCGCCCGCGGGCGCATGGTCGTCCGCGCGGTCGCGATGGTCTTCGACCGGCACCTGCGCGAGGCGCGGGCGGCGGCGCGCTACTCGAAAGTCATTTAGAGGCAGAAGAAAGTAGGTAGTAGGTAGTGATTGGCGTTTTGGTTGTCGAATTGGTTCGACAGCCACGCGGCTAATCACTACCTACTACCTACTTTCTGCGCTTTCTTCCGCTACGCTCGGGCTAGTACGTCTCGAGGTGGTACCTGCCCTGCTGCCTCAATAGCGGCAGGAGCGCGTCCCAATCCTGCCCATGCTGCCGGCAGGCGTCGGCCAGCGCCTGCGCGACGCCGGCCTCCATGCCCTTGAGCCCGCAGACGTAGACGAACGTGTTCGGGTCGGCGAGGAGCCGGGCGACGTCGGCGCCGCGCTCGCGGATCCGGTCCTGCACGTAGCGCCTCGGCTCGCCCGGCGCGCGCGAGAACGCGAAGTTGATGTCGATGAAGTCCTTCGGCAGCTTCATCAGCGGGCCGAAGTACGGCAGCTCCTCCTCGCGGCGCGCGCCGAAGAAGAGCATCAGCGACCCGCCCTCCTTGAGCGCGATGCGGCGGCGCCTGCGCTCGGTCATCGCGCGCATCGGCGCGGAGCCGGTGCCGGTGCAGACCATCAGCAGGTTCGCGCCCGGGTGGTTCGGCATCAGGAAGCTCGTGCCGAACGGGCCGATCACCTCGACCGTGTCGCCCTTGGCGAGATCGCAAAGGAAGTTCGACGCCACGCCGCGCACCGCGTTGCCGTCGTGGTCCTCGGTCACGCGCTTCACGGTGAGCGCGAGGTTGTTGTAGCGCGGGCGCTCGCCTTCGCGCGGGCTCGCGACCGAGTAGAGGCGCGGATGGTGCGGGCGGCCGTTCGCGTCGGTGCCCGGCGGCAGGATGCCGATCGTCTGGCCCTCGAGGACCGGGAACGCGAGCTGCCCGAAGTCGAGCACGATGTGCCGGACGTCCGACGACGCGCCCTCGCCGGTGAGCCGGAAGTTGCCGCTGACGGTCGCGACCGCGGGCTTCGCCGCCGAGTAGAGGTTGACGTACGGGTGCGCGGCCGACCACGGCGGCGGCGCGGTGCCGCCTTGGCCCGCGGTCGCGTCCGCCACGATGCGGGCGACCTCGGGCGGCAGGTCGGGCGGCGCGGCGGGAACCGAGAGCTCGCGCTGCGCGGGGAGCGCGTCCCAGCCCAGCTGCTCGGCGATCGAGTAGACCGACGACTTCGCGACCTGCCGCCAGCTGTCGATGGCGCCGGTCGGGCAGGGCGCGATGCACGCGTTGCAGCCGTCGCACTTCGCCGGATCGACGACGTAGTTGCGCGCGTCGTGCGTGATCGCGTCGATCGGGCAGGTCTCCTCGCAGGTGTTGCACCGGATGCAGATCTCCGGGTCGATCAGGTGCTGGCGGACGACGGCGGCGGGGGCGTCCATGGGGAATTCGCGGCGGTGGGCGTCGGGCGATAAGCGATGGTAATGCGGTTCGGGCCGGCTCGCGGCCATCACGCGACGTCGAGACGCGTGGAGTCGCGAGTTCCCCAATACCTATCTACCATCGCCGCCCTTCCGGCTTTTCCGGCCTCATGCGAACCTCACGTACTCGAACTCGACCGGCTGGTTGTTGATGCCGCGGGCCGGCGGCGCGATCCAGTTCGCGAACCGCCCCGGCTCGGCGACGCGCCCCATCAACGACGCGACGAACGCGCGGTCCTCCGCGGAAGGCAGCCATTCGCGCTCGTGCTTCGCCCAGGTCGCCGCGTCGACGACGCGGCCGTCCGGATCGACATGGACCGACGACAGCGGCCCGATCTTGCGGTGGAACGCCTTGTGGGGCACGCGCAGCCGGAACGGGATGCCGGCCTTCTCGATGATGCGGTTCCAGCGCTCGACGCCGGCGGCGGCGTCCTTGATGTAGTCGTCGCGGAGCTTCTCGTTCAGCGCGTTCAGCGCCGGCACCTCGACGGCGACGAGCCTTCCGTCGCGGACCTCGAGCACCGGGTAGGTCGCGCCCGCGAGCACGTGGTCGTCGGCGATCTTCGTCTCGTCGAAGCGCCCCTTGAGGCCGGTCGAGTAGAACGTCGCGGCGTTCGACGAGACGTCGGCGCCGAAGAGGTCCATCGTCACCGAGAAGTGGAAATTGAGGTAGCGCTGGATCGTCGGCAGGTCGATGACGCCGGCCGCGCGGAGCTTCGCGGGATCGTCGGTCTTGAGGCTGGTCATCGTCTCGCAGGTGCGCTGGATCACGCGCCCGACGCCCGACTCGCCGACGAACATGTGGTGCGCCTCCTCGGTCAGCATGAACCGGCAGGTGCGGGCGAGCGGGTCGAATCCCGACTCGGCGAGCGACGCGAGCTGGTACTTGCCGTCGCGGTCGGTGAAGTAGGTGAACATGAAGAACGACAGCCAGTCGGGCGTCTTCTCGTTGAACGCGCCGAGGATGCGCGGGTTGTCCGCGTCGCCCGAGCGGCGCTCGAGCAGCCCTTCCGCTTCCTCGCGGCCGTCGCGGCCGAAGTAGGCGTGCAGCAGGTAGACCATCGCCCACAGGTGGCGCCCTTCCTCGACGTTCACCTGGAAGAGGTTGCGCAGGTCGTAGAGCGAGGGCGCGGTGAGCCCGAGGTGGCGCTGCTGCTCGACCGATGCGGGCTCGGTGTCGCCCTGCGTCACGATCAGGCGGCGCAGGTTCGCGCGGTACTCGCCCGGCACCTCCTGCCACGCGGGCTCGCCCTTGTGCGCGCCGAAGTTCACCTTGCGGTCGCCTTCGGCGGGGTTGAGGAAGATGCCCCAGCGGTAGTCCGGCATCTTCACGTAGTCGAAGTGCGCCCAGCCCTTCGGGTCGACGCTGGTCGCGGTGCGCAGGTAGACGTCGTATTTCGACGTCCCCTCGGGGCCCATGTCGGCCCACCAGGACTGGAACTCGGGCTGCCAGTGCTCGAGCGCGCGCTGCAGCGTGCGGTTCTCGGCGAGGCCGACGTTGTTGGGGATCTTCTCGCTGTAGTCGATGGTCATGTTGGAACCCAGTCGGGCGTGGGGCTTGGGATGTCGGACGCGTGGGCGGGACCGGGACCGGGTCAGACGCGCTCGCGGTTGAATTTCGCCTTGTTGCCCGTCCCGAACACCTTGAGCGCGCCGGACTCGCCGGTGGCGTTGGGACGGATGAAGATCCAGTTCTGCCAGGCCGAGAGGCGGCCGAAGACGCGCGAGGCCATCGTCTCGCCGGGACCGAAGCGGAGGTTGGCCTCGAGGCCGGTGAGCGCGTCCGGCGACAGGCTCGCGCGCTCCTCGACCGCGATTCGGACCTCCTCGCCCCAGTCGAGGTCGTCGGGCGCCGTGGTGACGAGCCCGAGCGCGAGCGCGTCGCCGGCGAGGAGCGGCTGCCCGATCACGGCGCGCGCGGCGGCGAGCGGGCCTTCCTCGTCGTAGAAGCGCGCGGCGAGGCGCGAGCGGTCGGTCACCATCGGATAGCGGCCGAAGTTCGCGACCGACAGCGTGAGCGCCGGCGCGCGGGCCGGCTCGTCGGGCAGCGCGAGCATGTACGCGCGGTCGGCGGCGAACGCGAGCTCGGCCAGCGTGCCCGCGAAGCACGAGCCCGGCTCGACGAGCGCGTAGATCGAGCGCGACGTGACGTCGAGGCGCGCGAGCGTGCGGCGGAGCATCCCGATCGTCTCGCGGACGAACCAGTGCGCGGCGTGGCGCTCGAGCGCCGCGTCGCAGGCGAGCACGCGCGACGCGTCGCCCGCGGTCTTCACGATCCAGGTGCCGAGCTCGAGCTCGTTCGTGCGCAGCATCAGGATCGCGTCGTCCAGGTCGCGCGCCATCGCGAGCGGCCACCAGGCGGCGCCCTTCGCGACGATGCCGTCGAGATCGGCGGGCTCGTCGGACGCCGGCGCGCGGACCGTGATCGTGGCGGTGCGCGCGGCGCGGTCGACGCGCACGTCGACCGTCGGGTAGCGGTAGCCGGCGTCGTCGATCGTGCGCGCGAGCGGCGGCAGGGCGACGCCCCTGGCCCCGGCGGGCCGGTCGCTCGTCGCGGCGAGCGCGGCGACGCGGCGCCGGACCAGCTCGCCGAACTGCTGCGGCTTCGCGTGGTCGTCGATCAGCCGCCACTCCTTCGCGCGGGGCGCGCGCACGCCCTCGACCAGCGTGCAGAAGACGTCCGCGTGGTCGCGTCGCACGCGGCGCTTGTCGGTGATGCGCGTGAGGCCGCCGGTGCCCGGCAGGACGCCGAGCAGCGGCACCTCGGGCAGGCTGACCGCGGAGCTGCGGTCGTCGACGAGCAGGATCTCGTCGCAGGCGAGCGCGAGCTCGTAGCCGCCGCCGGCGGTCGTGCCGTTGCAGGCGGCGACGAACCTGAGCCCGGAATGGCGGCTCGAGTCCTCGAGGCCGTTGCGCGTCTCGTTGGTGAACTTGCAGAAGTTCACCTTCCACGCGTGCGACGACTGCCCCAGCATGAAGATGTTCGCGCCCGAGCAGAAGACGCGGTCCTTCGCGCTCGTCAGGACGACGACGCGCACCGACGGGTGCTCGAAGCGGATCCGCTGGACCGCGTCGTGGAGCTCGATGTCGACGCCGAGGTCGTAGCTGTTGAGCTTGAGCTTGTAGCCGGGCACGAGGCCGCGGTCCTCGTCGACGTCCATCGTGAGCGTCGCCGTCGCGCCGTCCACGGCGAGCTTCCAGTGCCGGTAGCGGTCCGGATGCGCGTCGTAGGTGACCGGCGGCGTCGCGACGGGGTCGAGCTTGCGGGCGGGTTCGGCCATCGGTGGGGGCTCCTGGATGGCGCGCCGCTCAGGCGCGCGCGAGTTCCTTGAGGGCGGCGATCGATTGCGCGGGATCGGCGCCCGAGGTGTCGACGATCGCGTCGGCCTTGCGGTAGAGCGGCTCGCGCGCGGCGAGGATGCGCTTCAGGTCCTCCATCGCTTCCGCGCTGCCTTCCATCGGCCGAAGGTCGCCCTGCGCGACCACGCGTCCCATGTGCTCCTCGGGCGCGGCCTTCACCCAGACGGTGAAGCAGCGGTCGAGCAGCAGCCGGTAGGTGTCCGGCTCCGAGACGATGCCGCCGCCCACGGCCAGCACCAGGCGCTCGTGCGCCTCGAGGACCCGCTCGAGGCTGCGCCGCTCGATGCGGCGGTAGCCCGCCTGGCCGTAGAGCATGAACAGCTCGGCGAGGCTCATGCCCGCGTCGCGCTCGATCTCGCGGTCGAGCTCGACGAACGGGCAGCCGCGGTCGCGCGCGAGCGCGGCGCCGAGCGTCGTCTTGCCCGCGCCCCGCAGCCCGACGAGCGCGATGCGCGAGCGGCGCGTCGCGTTGCCGCGGCCGAAGTCGCGCATGAGCCGGAACAACGCTTCCTCGAGGCGGTGCGGCGGGATCTCGTCGAGCACGCGCAGCATCAGGCGGCGCTCGGGCGCGCCGTCGCCGAGGATCTCGGGGAGCGTCGTGCCGAGGGCCTGCGCGACGCGGCGGAGCAGCACGACCGAGACGTTGCCGTCGCCGGCCTCGAGCTGCGCCAGGTAGCGCTCCGACACCTGCGCTTCCGACGACAGCGACCGGCGCGAAAGCCCCGCGCGGTCGCGCGCCTCGCGGACGCGCTTGCCCAGCGCGGCCAGGAATGCCGCGCTGTCGTCGGCCGGTTCCTGCGGGGCGAGGTGCGGGGCTGCGGCGTTCAAGGCGAGGGAGACCGGGCGGAGAAAGGGCAGGTGCGGCACTATAGCGCACCTCGCAATGATTGCAAGCAGTTTATTGCATATTTGCCATGACGGTGTAGAGGGAAGTCCTGGTCACCAATTGAAGATGGTCCATGAAATCAGCAGGGATTCAATTAGTTGAGCGATCCCGTCAACCATGAGAAATAGTGCTTGACACGATGCCGAAGCATACCTAGAGTGCATGTCCATCGTGCCGATCCTCGGCGCGACGGCGAACGCGCGACCAAGACCGCGCAGCCGATGCCGACCGGGTCCTCGTGACGAGGGAGGAGCAGCGATGTCGACCGTCCGCCCCAGCGCCGAGCGCGACGCTTCCGCGTCCACGGGTGTCGAGGCGTTCACCGCGCTCGTCGCGCGCGTCACGGCGCGCGCGGCGAACCGGGCGCTCGACGGCGACCTGGCGCGTGAGTTGAACGCGACGTTGCCGGCCTCGGGCCCCGAGGTGTCGGCGATCGCGCGCGCCTGCCGCGAGGCGATCCGCGAGGGCTGGATGTGCGACCGCGAGGCCGGCGGCATCCGCTACGGCCGCGTGGTGAAGGCCGGTCCCGCCACGCACGGCTTCTCGGTCGACGTGGTCGACATGGACGGCGTCGTCGGCCCGCACCACCGGCATCCGGGCGGCGAGATCGACCTCGTGATGCCGCTCGACGCTGACGCGCGTTTCGACGGCCACGGCGCGGGCTGGGTCGTGTACGGCCCCGGCTCCGCGCATCGGCCGACGGTGACGGGCGGACGCGCGCTCGTCCTCTACCTCCTGCCCGGCGGCGCGATCGAGTTCACGCCCCGCGCGTGAGCCGCGCCTCCCCGACTCCGACGGAACCCGACATGCCCGGCCTCTCGCGGACCGTTCCCGGCGGCGACTCGCCGCCGCACATCGAGATCCCGCGCGCGTACAACGCGGCGCACGACCTGATCGAGCGCAACCTGGCCGCCGGCCGCGCGTCGAAGGTCGCCTACCTCGACGACCGCGGGCCGACGACCTACGGCGCGCTCGCCGCTCGCGTGAACCGGTTCGCGAGCGCGCTCGCCGGCATCGACGTGAGGCCCGAGGAGCGCGTGCTCGTGTGCCTGCTCGACACGATCGACTTCCCGACCGCGTTCCTCGGCTGCATCAAGGCCGGCGTCGTCCCGATCGCCGCGAACACGCTGCTCACCACGCACGACTACGAGTACATGCTGCGCGACAGCCGCGCGCGCGTGCTCGTGGTGTCGGCGGCACTGCTGCCCGCGTTCCGGCCGCTGCTCGGCAGGATCCCGTCGCTGCGCGGCGTCATCGTGTCGCAGGGCGGGGCCGCCGACCTGCCGCCCGGCGCGCTCGACTTCGACGCGTTCGTCGCGGGCGGGCGCGAGGCGTTCGAGGCCGCCGACACGACGCGCGACGACGTCTGCTTCTGGCTCTACTCGTCGGGCTCGACGGGCGCGCCGAAGGGCACGATGCACCTGCACTCGAGCCTGATGACGACCGCCTACCTGCACGGCGGGCCGATCGTGGGCATCCGCGAGGACGACGTGCTGTTCTCGGCCGCGAAGCTCTTCTTCGCCTATGGGCTCGGCAATGCGCTCACCTATACGCTCGCGTTCGGCGCCACGACGATCCTGATGGCCGAGCGCCCGACGCCGGACGCGGTGTTCAAGCGCCTGGTCGAGCGGCGGCCGACGATCTTCTACGGCGTGCCCACGCTCTTCGCCGCGATGCTCGCGAGCCCGAACCTGCCGCCGCGCTCGTCGGTGGCGATGCGCCTCGCGACGTCGGCGGGCGAGGCGCTGCCCGAGCACATCGGCACGCGCTTCCGCGAGCACTTCGGCGTCGACGTGCTCGACGGCATCGGGTCGACCGAGATGCTGCACGTCTACCTGTCGAACCGCCCCGGGGACGTCCGCTACGGCACGAGCGGCCGCCCGGTGCCGGGCTACCGGCTGCGCATCGTCGACGACGACGGCGCGCCGGTCGCGCCGGGCGAGGTGGGCGAGCTGCAGGTCAACGGCCCGACCGCCGCGATGGGCTACTGGTGCAACCGCGAGAAGTCGCAGGCGACGTTCCAGGGCGAGTGGACGCGCAGCGGCGACAAGTACCGGGTCGACCCGGCCGACGGGCGCTACGTGTACGCGGGCCGGACCGACGACATGCTGAAGGTCGGCGGCATCTACGTGTCGCCGGTCGAGGTCGAGTCGGCGCTCGTCACGCACGAGGCGGTGCTCGAGGCGGCCGTCATCGGGCGCGAGGACGCCGACCGCCTGGTGAAGCCGATGGCGTACGTCGTGCTGAAGCCCGGCAGGCCCCGGAGCGAGGCGCTGGCCGACGAGCTCCGTCAGCATGTTAAATTGCAGCTGGCGCCGTACAAGTACCCGCGCTGGATCGAGTTCCTGGACGAGCTGCCGAAGACGGCGACCGGGAAGATCCAGCGGTTCAAGCTGCGGGCGAGGCTTTCCTGACCGGGCCCCCGGGCCCGCGCGGCGATCCCTGACACGAGGAGGAGGAAGCAATGACGTACCGGAAGCAACTGACGCGCGTCGCGTGCGCGCTGGCGGGCGCGCTCGCGCTCGCCGCGGGCCCCGCGTTCGCGCAGAGCAAGGTGAAGGTCGGCTTCATGCTGCCCTACACCGGCACGTTCGCCGCGCTCGGCAACGCGATCACGAACGGCTTCAAGCTCGCGATCGCCGAGAACGGCGGCAAGCTCGGCGGGCGCGACATCGAGTACTTCACCGTCGACGACGAGTCGGATCCGGCGAAGGCCCCCGAGAACGCGAACAAGCTGATCAAGCGCGACCAGGTCGACGTGGTGGTCGGCACCGTGCACTCGGGTGTCGCGATGGCGCTGGCGAAGGCGGCGAAGGACAACAACGCGCTCCTGATCATCCCGAACGCGGGCGAGGACTCGATCACCGGCCCGATGTGCGCGCCGAACATCTTCCGCACGTCGTTCACCAACTCCGCGCCGGGCTACGCGATGGGCAAGGTCGCGGTCGACAAGGGCTACAAGCGCGTCGTGACGCTCACCTGGAAGTACGCGGCGGGCGACCAGTCGGTCGGCGGGTTCAAGGAGGCGTTCGAGAAGGGCGGCGGCAAGGTCGTCAAGGAGATGACGCTGCCGTTCCCCAACGTCGAGTTCCAGCCGTTCCTCACCGAGATCGCGTCGATCAAGCCGGACGCCGTGTACGTGTTCTTCGCGGGCGGCGGCGCGGTCAAGTTCGTCAAGGACTACGACGCCGCGGGGCTGCGGAAGACGATCCCGCTGCTCGGGCCCGGCTTCCTGACCGACGGCACGCTCGAGGCGCAGGGCGCGTCGGCCGACGGGCTGCTCACGACGCTGCACTACGCGGACCAGCTCGACAATCCCAAGAACAACGCGTTCCGGGCCGCGTACAAGAAGGCGTACAACGTCGAGCCCGACGTCTACGCGGTGCAGGGCTACGACGCGGGCCAGCTGCTCGCGGCGGGCACGAAGGCGGTCGGCGGCGACATGAGCAAGCGCGACGCCCTCATCAAGGCGATGCAGACCGCGAAGATCGACAGCCCGCGCGGGCCGTTCTCGCTGTCGCGCGCGAACAACCCGATCCAGGACTACTACCTGCGCCAGGTCACCGGCAAGGAAAACCGGTCGATCGGCATCGCGATCAAGGCCTACGAGGACCCGGCGGTCGGATGCAAGATGTGATTCGGAGGACAGAGGTCAGTTGACAGGAGACAGAGTCACCGGCGCAGGTTCGTAGCGCCGGGGGGGCCGCGAGCGATCGCGGGATCGGCCTCGCTGTTAGGGCAGGGGCGCGGAACGGCGACGTTCCGCGCCCTGTTGTTATCTGGCGCCGGCACGGCAACAATAGCGCCCGAGGGGGGCCGGCCCCGACGCATCGAGGAGGGCGCCGTTTCATTCACGAGCTCGACGCTTCCGCGCGCACTCGCGCGCCCACCGACGATTCTTCCTCGCGCAGGCGCCCCTGATCCATGTCCTCTGATCCCTGATTCCCGATGTCCATCTTCGCGATCCAGCTGCTGAACGCGCTCCAGTACGGGCTCCTGCTCTTCCTGGTCGCGAGCGGCTTGACGCTGATCTTCGGGATCATGGGGATCATCAACCTCGCGCACGGCAGCTTCTACATGATCGGCGCGTACATGGCGTTCACGCTGTCGTCGCTGACCGGCAGCCTCGCGGTGGCGATGGTCGTCGGCGTCGTGCTGTCGGTCGTGCTGGGCCTGTTCCTCGAGTGGGCGTTGTTCTCGCACCTCTACCGGCGCGACCACCTCGAGCAGGTGCTCCTGACCTACGGGCTCATCCTGATCTTCGAGGAGCTTCGCAGCCTCGTCGTCGGCAACGACGTGCACGGCGTCCCGGTGCCGGCGATGTTCGGCGGCTCGATCCCGCTCGGCGACACGATGACCTACCCGGTCTACCGGCTCGTCATGTCGGCGGTGTGCCTCGCGATCGCGGGCGGCATGTACCTCGTCATCCAGCGCACGCGCCTCGGCATGATGATCCGCGCGGGCGCGTCGAACCGCGAGATGGTCGGCGTGCTGGGCGTCAACGTGAACCTCGTGTTCCGGCTCGTCTTCGCGCTCGGCGTGGCGCTCGCGGCGTTCGCGGGCATGCTCGCGGCGCCGGTGTCGTCCGTCTACCCCGGGATGGGGCAGCAGGTGCTGATCATCTGCTTCGTCGTCGTCGTGATCGGCGGCATCGGCTCGGTCTGGGGAGCGCTCGCCGCGTCGCTGCTCATCGGGCTCGCGGACACGTTCGGCAAGGTGCTGTTTCCCGACTACGCCGGGATCGCCGTCTACCTGCTGATGGCGGCGATCCTGCTCTGGCGGCCCGAGGGCCTGTTCCGGCGCGCCTGACCGCGCGACCTCCGATGGCCCGGCGCCACCTCGCCCCGCTCGTCGCGCTCGCGCTCGTCGCGCTGTTCCCGCTGTCGGGCGCGACGTTCTACGTCGAGCTCACGACGAAGATCATGATCATGGCGATCTTCGCGCTGTCGCTCGACCTCCTGGTCGGCTGGACCGGGCTCGTGAGCTTCGGGCACGCGGCGTACTTCGGCGTGGGCGCGTACACGCTCGCCCTCCTGTCCCCGAAGGCCGCGGCCGCCGGGATGTGGAGCTCGCTCGGCCTCGCGATCGTCGTCGCCGCGGCCTGCGCGTTCGTCGTCGGGATCTTCGTGCTGCGCACGCGCGGCATCTACTTCATCATGGTGACGCTCGCGTTCGCGCAGATGTTCTACTTCGTGTTCCACGACACGGACATCGGCGGCGGCTCCGACGGCCGCTACGTGAACGTGAAGCCCGACGCGTCGATCCTGGGCTTCGCGCCGTTCGACCTCGACAAGCCCAACCAGGTCTACTACGTCGTGCTCGCGGCGCTGGTGCTCGTGTTCCTGCTCCTGCGCCTCGTGCTGCGCTCGCGCTTCGGGCACGCGCTGCAGGGCATCCGCGCGAACGAGCAGCGGATGCGCGCGCTGGGCTACCCGGTGACCGCCTACAAGCTCGCCGCGTTCACGATCGCCGGCGGGCTCGCGGGCCTCGCCGGCTGGCTGCTCGCGGCGCAGACCGGGTTCGTGAATCCCGAGATCCTGTCCTGGCACCAGTCGGGCAACGTGCTGCTGATGGTGATCCTCGGCGGAGCGGGCACGCCCTACGGGCCGATCATCGGCGCGTTCGCGCTGACGATGCTGCACGAGCTCTTCAGCACGCTGACGACGCACTGGCAGCTGTGGCTCGGCATCGCGATCGTGCTGATCGTGCTGTTCATGCCCGGCGGCCTCGGGCACCTCGCCCGCCGCGTGCGCCGCAGCCTGTTCGGCGGGGTGCGCGATGTCTGACCCGCAACCCGCGCCCGCGACGGGAGCCGAGCCGCTCCTCGAGGCGCGAGGCCTCACGCGCCGCTTCGGCGGGCTCGCCGCGTGCGACGGCGTCGCGATCGACCTCAGGCGCGGCGAGCTGCACGCGCTGCTCGGCCCCAACGGCGCCGGCAAGTCGACGCTCATCAACCTGCTGTCGGGCGACCTCGCGCCGACGTCGGGCAGCATCCGGCTGAAGGGGGCCGAGATCGCCGCGCTGCCGCCCGAGCGGCGGTCGCGGATGGGCATCGGCCGCAGCTACCAGAAGACGAACATCTTCCCGGGGTTCACCGTGTTCGAGAACGCCCGGCTCGCGGGGCAGTCGCGCGATCCCCGGCCGTGGGCGGTCGGCGCACCGGCGCGGCTGGACGCGCGCGCCCGCGAGCGGGCCCAACGCGGCCTCGAGCTCGCCGGCCTGCACGAGAACGTCGAGCGGCAGGCGGGCGCGCTCTCGCACGGCGAGCAGCGCCAGCTCGAGATCGCGATGGTGCTCGCGACCGAGCCCGAGGTCCTGCTGCTGGACGAGCCGCTGGCGGGGATGGGCGCCGAGGAGTCGACGCGCATGGTCGCGCTGCTCAAGCGCCTCGCGCCGACGCACGCGATCCTGCTGGTCGAGCACGACATGGACGCGGTGTTCGCGCTCGCGGACGTGATCACGGTGATGGTGAACGGGCAGGTGCTCGAGTCCGGGCCGCCGGCGCGGATCCGCGCGAGCGACGAGGTGCAGCGCGCCTACCTGGGGCATGACGATGCGTGAGTCGCCTCCGACGGCGGGTTCCGACGGCGCCGCGACCCGGCCGGGCCGGACGAGGGCCGCCTCGTCGGGCGAGATCCTGCTCGAAGCCCGGGAGCTCCACGCGTACTACGGCGCGAGCCACGTGCTGCGCGGCATCGACTTCGCGGTCCGGGAGGGCGAGTCCGTCGGCCTGATGGGCCGCAACGGCATGGGCAAGACGACGCTGATCCGCAGCATGCTGGGGCTCGTGCCGCCGAGGAGCGGCACGGTCCGCGTGCGGGGCGGCGACGTCACCGGCTGGCCGACCTACCGCATCACGCGGCAGGGCATCGCCTACGTCCCCGAGGGTCGCGGCATCTTCCCGAACCTCACGGTGCGCGAGAACCTGCAGGTCGCCGCGCGGCCGGCGCCGGACGGCCGTTGCGACTGGACCTACGAGCGCGTCCTGGCGACCTTCCCGCGCCTGGCCGAGCGGCTGAACCACGGCGGCGCGCAGCTCTCCGGGGGCGAGCAGCAGATGCTCACGATCGGCCGCGCGCTCGCGACCAACCCGTCGCTCCTGATCCTCGACGAGGCGACCGAGGGCCTCGCGCCGCTGATCGCGAAGGAAATTTGGCGCATCGTCGCCGAGATCCGGGGCTCGGGCATCGCGACGGTGATCGTCGACAAGAACTACGCGCACGTGACGGCGATCACCGACCGCAACGTCGTGCTGGTCAAGGGCGAGGTCGCCTACGAGGGCGACGCCGCCGCGGCGCGCGCGGATCCCGCGTCGCTGTCGGCGCTGCTCGGCGTCTGAACGCGATGGCGTTCGTCGACGTCGCGGGCGCGCGGCTCGAGGTCGAGCGCATCGACGTCGGCCGCGAAGGCGCCTCCCCGGTCGTGATGCTCCACGAGGGTCTCGGGTCGGTCGCGATGTGGAAGGACTTTCCGCACCGCGTCGCGCACGCGACCGGGCGCGACGTCGTCGCGTACTCGCGCGCGGGCTACGGTCGGTCCTCGCCGGCGGCGCTTCCCTACGGCGTGCGCTACATGCACGACGAGGCGCTCGTCGTGCTGCCGAAGCTGCTCGACGCGCTGCGCATCGACGCGCCGGTGCTGCTCGGCCACAGCGACGGCGCGTCGATCGCGCTGATCCACGCCGGCGCGTCGGGCCGGCCCGTCGCCGGCCTCGCGCTGATGGCGCCGCACGTCATCGTCGAGGACGTCTCGATCGCCAGCATCGAGGCGGCGAAGGTCGCGTGGCGCGACACCGACCTCCGCGAAAGGCTCGCCCGCTACCACGACGACGTCGAGCGTGCGTTCACCGGCTGGAACGACATCTGGCTCCATCCGGACTTCCGCGCGTGGAACCTCGAGGACGAGACGCGCCGCGTGCGCTGCCCGGTGCTCGCGATCCAGGGCGAGGACGACGAGTACGGCACGATGGAGCAGGTCGAGCGCATCGCGAGGCTCGCGCCCGACGTCGAGGTCGTGCGCCTCGCCGACTGCCGCCACTCGCCGCATCGCGACCAGCCCGGCGCCGTCCTCGACGCGCTGGTGCGGTTCGTCGACCGGCTGGGGTCGGGATCGGAGCCGTAATATTGCGGCTTCGTCGCGATATTACGGCTCCGACCCCAACCCCATGGCCTTCGTCACCGAGAAGTCGATCCGCTTCCACCACTGCGATCCCGCGGGGATCGTGTTCTATCCGCAGTACTTCGTGCTGATGAACGAGCTGGTCGAGGACTGGTTCGACCGCCGGCTCGGCGTGCCGTTCTCCGACCTCCACCAGCGCGACCGGCTGGGCGTCCCGATGGGCCGCGTCGAGTGCGACTTCCTGGAGCCGTCGAAGATCGGCGACCGCCTCGCCTTCGAGCTCGCGGTCGCGCGGCTGGGCAACGCGTCGATCCGGCTCGACGTGGTCGCACGGTCGGGCGACGAGGTGCGGCTTCGCGCGAAGCTCACGCTGGTGCTCGCGTCGCTCGACACGCGCCGGGCGGTCCCGATCCCCGACGACCTGCGCGCGCGAATGTCGCGCGATCTCGCGGCTTAGGGGCGCCCGCGCGCCGTCGCGAGCCGGCTCTCGGCAAGCGACGCGCGTCGGCAACGCGAAGGTCGTCGGTCTTCAGGCCGACATGCCGACTCGTGGGTCGGGCTTCAGCCCGACGCCTTTCGGCGCTCCGCCATCTCGCGCCCGATCGCGTCGAGGTCGGCGGTCGACAGGACATCGCGCGCGAGCGGGATCAGGAGCGACTCCTCGAGCTCGATGTGCCGGTCGTAGCGCGCCCCGATCTCGTGCACGAGGGCCGGGGGCAGGACGGCGCGCTGGCCCGCCGCGATGCCGGAGAGCAGCGGCCGCAAGCGCCGCCAGGAGGCCGCGAGCTCCAGGTGCTCGCCCTCGATGCGCTCGGCGAGCGCGCGCGCGTCCGGCGCGCGGTCGACGATGCGCGGCAGGAGGCTGCGCTCCTCGTCCTCGTGGTGGTGGATCGCGGCCGAGTCGAAATAGCGCATGATCGCCCGCGCGGCGGCGCGCGCGTCGGCGTCGTGGCCGTGCTCGGGCAGGTGGCGCTCGAGTCGCGAGAGCGTGCCGAGCTGCTTGCGGATCCGCTCGTGGCACGCGACCAGCATCTCGAGCGGCTCGTCGAACGTGGCGGCGTCGCCGCCGGGCAGGAGGGCAGGGGACATGGTCACAGGCGCGCGAGCGCGCCCCAGGGGGACTTGGTCATCGCGACCGACACGATGTAGCCGAACGTCGCGAGCGCGCCGAAGAACGCGGCGGCCCGGATCGCGGGCGTGCGTCCGCGCTTCAGCGCGATCGTGCCGAGCGCGACGTAGGCGAGGAGCGCGACGACCTTCGCAGCGATCCACGGCGCGGCTCCGCGCCCGAGCTGCCAGGCGAGCCACAGGGCCGAGGCGAGCAGGATCGTGTCGACGACGTGAGGGACGACGCGCACCCAGCGCGCCGCGAGTCGCTCCGGCGAGGCCCAGCGCCACGCGCCGCGCAGCACGAACAGCGCGATCGAGATCGCCGCGGCGCCGACGTGCAGGGCCTTGATCGTCGCGTAATCGGTCATCCTTCGATCGGGCGCGGCGCGCGTGGCACGATGGAGCCGGCGAGGAGGTCCGGCGCGGCCCGCGGCCGCGCCGTGCCCGCCGCTACGGCTTCTTCGGCTGCTTCGGCTTCTTCGGTTCCTTGCGCTGCTTGTCGCGATTGCCCATGGCGTGCCTCGAGGGTGGACTTGGGGCCGGGCCGCGAGCGCGCCGGAAGCCGCGCTCGGCCCGCACGCGCATCCTGCCAGAAACGAGGCCCGGACGGCGCAGGTCGCGGGTCAGCGCTTGCGGCGGCGCAGGCTCGCGAACGCGGCGCCGAGGAGCGCGAGCAGGCCGGCGAGCCCCGCCAGCGCGAGCGGATCGCCGGCGGGGACCGGCGCCGGGACATTGCGCACCCTGGTCGGGGCGGAGCCGCACGCGGAGATGAGCGCGTCGAGGAACGCGAGGTTGTTCGCGTCGAACGGGACGGTATTGGTGTCCTGCCAGTCGGCCTCGAGCAGGAATAGCGTGCCGGGGCCCTGGGGCTTGATCGCGAAATTGATGAACGCCGTATCGCTCGCTCGCGCCCCGAGCGCGGTGACCGAGGGCTCCCCTGCGACCAGCGCGGCCAGGTCCAGGCCGCAGCCTTCCTGTGCGGCCGGCGTCGGCGGAATGTTGTTCTGCACCCAGAACGGGTTCGACAGGTTGAGCTTGGCGGACGGCATCGGGTTGTCGGCGCAGGCCCCTGCCTGGCTGCCGTCGATGTAGGAGGTGCCGTAGATCTCGTTGTAGACGGCCGCGCCGTCGCTGTACTCGGTGATGATGCGGCCGCCCGCGTTCAAATAGGCGAGCCATGCGGCGCCGTTGCCGGAGATCGTCCCGTTGCGCGACACGAACATCGCCTGCGTATTGCCGTCCGGCGAGCAGCTCGACACTTCGTTGTACGAGCCGCTCGAATGAAGCTGGGCGAGCGTTCGGAAGCTGCCGCCGCAGAGCAACAGGTCGGGACGCTGACCGCGCATGCTGCGCCAGCGCGGCGCTCGACCACGCGAACTGGGCGACGACGAGCGCGGCGGCGAGGGTGGGACGGAATCGGGACATGGGAATCCTGGCGAGGACGTTCCGCGAGGCTACCACCGACCGGCGGATGCAAGCCCGATGCCGGACGGCGGCGTCGCCGGGCGTGGCGCCCGTCCCCGCGCGTGGCGCCCGCGATACACACCGGCCGGACGTAGCCCCAGAACGCCGGGATGCCCGTCTGCGCACGCCCGAGGATCAGCGCGTGGATGTCGTGCGTCCCCTCGTAGGTGTTGACCGTCTCGAGGTTCAGCATGTGGCGGATCACGTTGAACTCGTCGACGATGCCGTTGCCGCCGTGCATGTCGCGCGCGACGCGCGCGATCTCGAGCGCCTTGCCGCAGGAGTTGCGCTTGAGGATCGACGTGATCTCCGGCGCCGCGATGCCCTCCTTCATGCGCCCGAGGCGCAGGCATCCCTGCAGCCCGAGCGCGATCTCGGTCTGCATGTCGGCGAGCTTCTTCTGCACGAGCTGATTGGCGGCGAGCGGCTTGCCGAACTGCTTGCGGTCGACGACGTATCGCCGCGCGGCGTGCCAGCACGCCCGGTTGCGCCGAGCGCGCCCCAGGCGATCCCGTAGCGCGCGCGCTGTTGAGGCAGCCCATCGGGCCCTTCAGGCCCTGCACGTTCGGCAGCACATGGTCCGCCGGCACCGGCACGTCGTCCATCACGATCTCGCCGGTGACCGACGCGCGCAGGCCGAACTTGCCCTCGATCTTCGGCGCGGAGAGCCCTTCATGCCCCTTCTCGAGGATGAAGCCGCGGATCACGCCGGCGTCGTCCTTCGCCCAGACGACGAACACGTCGGCGATCGGCGAGTTGCTGATCCACATCTTCGCGCCCGAGAGCCGGTAGCCGCCGTCCACCGAGCGCGCGCGCGTCACCATCGAGCCCAGGTCCGAGCCGTGGTTGGGCTCGGTCAGGCCGAAGCAGCCGATCCACTCGCCCTTCGCGAGCTTCGGCAGGTACTTGCGGCGCTGCGCCTCGAGCCGTACGCGTAGATCGGATACATGACGAGCGAGCTCTGCACGCTCATCATCGAGCGGTAGCCCGAGTCGACGCGCTCGATCTCGCGCGCGATGAGCCCGTAGCACACGTAGTTCAGGCCTGCGCCGCCGTACGCATCGGGAATCGTCGGCCCGAGCAGGCCGAGCTCGCCCATCTCGGGGAAGACGCTCGCGTCGACCGTCTCGTGCCGGAAAGCCTCGCGGATGCGCGGCGCAAGCTTCTCCTGTGCGTAGGCGTACGCGGTGTCGCGCACCATGCGCTCGTCGTCGGCGAGCTGTCGGTCGAGCAGGAACGGGTCGTCCCACTGGAAGACGGCCTTGGCGGCCGGGCGGTCGGGGGCGTTCATCGGGGGCTCCTGGGGGCGGACCGCGAGGGGCCGTCCGGTCAGCGGATCGTCATGCCGCCGTCGGCGGCGATCACCTGACCGGTAATGTAGCTCGCCCCGGGCGAGGCGAGGAAGACGAACAGCGGCGCCACCTCGTCGGGCTCGGCCCAGCGTCCCATCGGGATGCGCTCGAGGTACCGCTCCCTGAACCGGTCGTCGGTGCGGATCGTCTCGGTCATGGGGGTGGCGGCGCCGGGCGCGACCGCGTTGACGACGATCCCGTGCTTCGCGAGCTCGCGCGCCGCGGACTTGGTCAGGCCGAGGATTCCGGCCTTGGCGGCGCTGTAGTTGACCTGGCCGATCGTGCCGAGCACGCCCGCGGACGACGTCACGTTGACGATGCGGCCCCAGCCGCGCGCCTTCATCGAGGGCACGACCGCCTGCAGGCAGTGGAAGCTGCCGTCGAGGTGGACGCGCAGCACGGCCGTCCACTGCTCCGGCGTCATCCGGTCGAGCATCGCGGGCCGGATCACGCCGGCGTTGTTGACGAGGATGTCGATCGGCCCGAGCGCGAGCGCCGCCGCGGCGGCCATCGCGCCGACGCTCTCGCGCTCGCCGACGTCGCACGGCAGGCCCACCGCGCGACCGCCTTCGGACTCGATCTCGCGCGCGACGCGCGCCGCGTCGTCCCCCGCGACGTCGACGACGGCGACGCCCGCGCCTTCGCGCGCGTAGGCGCGCGCGACGGCCGCGCCGATGCCCCGGGCGGCGCCGGTGACGATGGCGTTGCGTCCTGCGAGCTGCATCCGGCCCCCGTTTCCGCGCACCCGCGCCGCGACCCGCCGACTGTGCGTCGTCCGCCGCGGCGCGGCCTTGACAGCGGTCAAGGGCGACCGGCGCCCGGGCATGGAGTATCGTGGACACGCGCGCCGGCCGCCGGCGAGCCCCGACCCCGGCCATGGATCCGCTCGACGTTCCCGACCACGATGCCGTCATGGCGGCGATCGCGACGGTCGTCGACCCGGAAGCCGGGATGAACGTCGTCGACCTGGGGCTGGTCTACGGCGTCGAGATCGACGGCGACCGTGTCGAGGTCGCGATGACGATGACGACGCCGACCTGCCCGGTCGCCGACTACCTCGCCGAGAGCGTCCGCGACGCGATCGTGGCGCGCTTCCCGTCGCTCGCGTCGGTCGACGTCGAGCTCACGTTCGACCCGCCCTGGACCCCGGACCGCATGAGCGACGCGGCGCGCGCGAAGTTCGGGTGGTGATGCGCGGGATCGAGCAATGGCGTCGGCCTGAAGGCCTACTCACAAGCGCGTGATGCCGGGGCGGGCTTCAATCCGCCAGTTCCGTGGATCGGGCTTCAGCCCGACGCTTTCGAATCAGCGCGCCGCGCGCTGGCGCTCGACAATTCGCAGCATCGTCGCGATCGTGATCGAGCGGAACGTCGCGAGCGCGATCTCGTCGACCTCGGCCAGCACGGTCGCCAGCGCCCGGCCCTCGGGCGTGCGCTCGGCCGGCTCCCGGTCGCGCGGCCGCGACGGCGCGGGCGGCTCGAAGCGCCGGATCACGTCGTGGAGCGTGAGCCGCCGCGCGTTGCCGGCGAACCGGTAGCCGCCGCCGGCGCCGCGCGCCGATTCGACGATGCCGGCGCGCGCGAGTTCGGCCAGCACCTTCGCGAGATGGTGGGGCGAGACGCCGTACTTGTCGGCGATCTCGAACGCCGCGACGTGCCGGCCGGGCGCCGCGGCGAACTCGAGCACGCTGTAGAGCGCGAGCCGCGTGTTCTTCTGCAGCTTCACGGAAGCTCGATCTCGAGCGGGATGAACGGCGCGGCCATCATGCCCTGGCTGCGGAAGAACGAGAGCACGAGCGCGTTGTCGCGCGCGAGCAGCGTGCGGACGACGGTGACGCCCGCCCGCCGGAATCCGCGGCCGATCTCCTCGAGCAGGCGGCTGCCGATGCCGCGCTGCCGGCACGCCGGGTCGACGTCGATCGCGAACACCCAGCCGCAGGGCGGCGAGCCGAACTCCCAGTCCCGGACCTCGCCGATCACGAAGCCCGCCACCGCGCCGCCCGCCTCGGCGACGAGGAACTGCCGCCCGCTCGACGCGCCGCGGCCGTAGCGCCGGAACACCCCCTGCCAGTACGCGGGCTTCGCGAGCCCGGTCACGCGCGCGTCGATCGCCGCGACCGCCCCGAGATCCTCGCGGCGGGCGCGACGGACGCGAATCGCGTCGGGGTCCACCTTTGCGCGCGCAGGCTTCTTCGCCGCCACGAGCCCGCCTCCCGTTGATGCGCATCAATGGAAATTCGGCATCCGGTTACCAGAATAGCCCGGAACCGGTGGCCGCTCAACGGGCCGCCCGCCACGCCCGCCGGCTCCTTCCGACCCCCCGCCGGAGACTCCGATGAAGGCCACGCTCGTCCCGGGACTGACCGGGAACCGCACCGTCGAGGTCGATCGCGACCGCTCGATCGGCTTCATGGGCGACGCCGCCCGCGTCTACGCCACGCCGAGGCTCGTGCACGACATCGAGGCCTGCGCGCGGGACCTCCTGCTCGCGCACCTCGACCCCGGCGAGGACAGCGTCGGCACGCGCGTCGAGATCGACCACCTCGCGGCCACGCCGATGGGCATGGCCGTCGAGATCTCGGTCGCCGTCGCGTCGGTCGCCGGCCGCGCGGTCACGCTCGACGTCACCGCCCGCGACGCGCTCGACCTGGTCTGCCGCGGGCGCCACCAGCGCTACGTCGTCGACGTCGCGGCGACGCAGGCCCGCATCGCGGCGAAGGCGCGGAAGGCCGGCGCGCCGGCCGCGGCCGAGCGCACCGCCTGACGCCGGCGCCCGCCGTGAGCCCGGCCGCCGCGACGACGCGCGTGCCGACGTACTGCTACCAGTGCGTCGCCGGCCCGGACCTCTTGACCGTGAAGGTCGAGGACGGCGTGGCGACCGAGGTCGAGCCGAACTTCTGCGCCGCGGAGATCCATCCCGGCGGCGGCAAGGTCTGCGTCAAGGCGTACGGGCTCGTCCAGAAGACCTACCACCCGGACCGCGTGCGCACGCCGATGCGCCGGACGAATCCGCGCAAGGGACGCGACGAGGACCCCGGCTTCGTGCCGATCTCGTGGGACGAGGCGTTCGAGCTGATCGCGGGCAGGCTCGCGGCGATCCGCGCGGAGGGCCTCACCGACGCATCGGGCTACCCGCGCGTCGCGGCGACGTTCGGCGGCGGGGGCACGCCGCAGTCGTACATGGGCACGTTCCCGGCGTTCCTGTCCGCTTGGGGGCCGGTCGACATGGGCTTCGGATCGGGGCAGGGCGTCAAGTGCTACCACTCGGAGCACCTCTACGGCGAGTTCTGGCACCGCGCGTTCATCGTCGCGCCCGACACGCCGCGCACCGACTACCTGATCTCCTGCGGCGCGAACGTCGAGGCGTCGGGCGGCGTCGTCGGCATCTGGCGCCACGCGAACGCGCGGGCGCGCGGGATGAAGCGCGTGCAGGTGGAGCCGCACCTCTCGGTCACCGGCGCGTGCTCCGCCGAATGGGTGCCGATCCGTCCGAAGACCGATGCGGCGTTCCTGTTCGCGCTGCTCAACGTGCTCGTGCACGAGACGCCGCGCGGCCGACTCGACCTGCCGTTCCTCGCGAAGCGCACGGCGTCCCCCTACCTGGTCGGCCCGAACGGCTATTTCCTGCGCGACCGCGCGACACGCAAGCCGCTCGTGTGGGACCGCGCGTCGGGCCGGGCGGCCGCGTTCGACGCGCCCGGCATCGACGAGGCGCTCGAGGGGCGCTACGTCGCCGACGCCGTCGAGATCGGCGCCGACGACGCGGTGCTGGCGGAAGGCGCGCTGGAGGGCGCGACGGCGTTCACGCGCATGGCCGAGCACCTGGCCGCGTATGCGCCCGAGTGGGCCGAGCGGATCTGCGAGGTGCCGGCCGCGCGCATCCGCGCCATCGCGCGCGAGTACGTCGAGCACGCGCGCGTCGGCGAGACGACGACGGTCGACGGGGTCGAGCTGCCGCTGCGGCCGGTCGCGGTGTCGCTCGGCAAGACGGTCAACAACGGCTGGGGCGGCTACGAGTGCTGCTGGGCGCGCACGATGCTCGCCGCGCTGGTCGGCGCGCTCGAGGTGCCCGGCGGCACGATCGGCACGACGGTGCGGCTGAACCGCCCGCAGAACGACCGGCTGAAGAGCGTGAAGGCGGGACCGGACGGCTTCATGGCCTACCCGCTCAACCCGACCGACAAGGCGCGCTGGTCGCCCAAGCCCAACATCCGCAACGCCTACCGCACGATGGTGCCGCTCGCTGCGGACGGGCCGTGGAGCCAGGCGCTCGGCCCGACGCACTTCTCGTGGATGTTCCTCGACGAGACGCCGGAAGGGTTGCCGCGCGTCACGCCGCCCGACCTGTGGTTCGTCTACCGCAGCAACCCGGCGATCTCGTTCTGGGACACGCCGGGCCTCGAGGCGAAGCTCGCGCGCTTCCCGTTCGTCGTCGCGTTCGCGTTCACGCGCGACGAGACCAACCACTACGCCGACATTCTCCTGCCCGAGGCGAACGACCTCGAAAGCCTGCAGCTGATCCGCGTCGGCGGCACGAAGTTCGTCGAGCAGTTCTGGGACCACCAGGGCTTCGCGCTGCGGCAGCCCGCGGTTGCGCCGCAGGGCCAGGCGCGCGACTTCACCGACATCTCGAGCGAGCTGGCCGAGCGCTGCGGGCTCACGCGCGAGTACGTCGCCGCCATCAACCGCGGCGTCGCCGGCGTGCCGTTGAAGGGCGAGTCGTGGAACCACGAGCTCGACGCGTCGCATCCGCATTCGCGCGACGCGATCTGGGACGCGGTGTGCCGCTCGGCGAGCGCGGAGGTCACCGGCGGGCGCGAGCACCACGGCCTCGACTGGTACCGGCAGCACGGGTTCCTGACGCGGCCGTATCCGCGGCTCGACTGGTACCTCTTGCCGACGCTGGAGAAGCAGGGGCTGCGCTTCGAGCTGCCGTACCAGGAGCGCCTGCAGCGCGTCGGCGCCGAGCTGGGCGCGCGGCTGCACGAGCACGGCATGCGATGGTGGGACCGGCAGCTCGAGGAATACCGCGCGCTTCCGGCGTGGAAGGACTTCCCGGCGCTGTGGGACGAGGCGCTGCGCGAGCAGGGCGGCTCGCCGGAGGCATTCCCGTTCTGGCTCCTCACCGCACGCAGCATGCAGTACGCGTGGGGCGGCAACGTCGGCATGCAGCTGATCCGCGAGGTCGCCGACAACGTGGCCGGCCACCGCGGCGTGATCGTCAACGCGTCGGCCGCGCGGTCGCTCGGCATCGCCGACGGCGACGAAGTCGAGATCGCGACGCCGCGCCGCTCGACGCGCGGTCGCGCGGTGCTGCGCGAGGGCGTCCGGCCGGACACGCTGCTCGCGATCGGCCAGTTCGACCACTGGGCGACGCCGTACGCGAAGGAATTCGGCGTCGCGAGCCTCAACACGCTCGCGACGATGTCGCTCGGGCTCACCGACGCGACGGGCTCGGGCGCGGACGTCGTGCGCGTGTCGCTGCGTCGCGCGGGAGCAAAGCGATGACGCGCTGGGCGATGGTCGCCGACCTGCGCCGCTGCGTCGGGTGCCAGACCTGCACCGCGGCGTGCAAGCACGCGAACGCGACGCCGCCGGGCGTGCAGTGGCGGCGCGTGCTCGACATCGAGGCGGGCGTCTATCCCGACGTGAAGCGGGCGTTCGTGCCGGTCGGCTGCCAGCACTGCGACGATCCGCCGTGCATGGACGTGTGCCCGACGACCGCGACGCGCAAGCGGCCCGACGGCATCGTCACGATCGACTACGACCTTTGCATCGGCTGCGCGTACTGCGCGGTCGCCTGCCCGTACCAGGCGCGCTTCCGGACCGACCGCGCGACCTTCGCCTACGGCGCGCCGTCCGCGCACGAGTCGAAGCGCCGCGATCCGCGCCGCGACGCGGTCGCGACCAAGTGCACGTTCTGCGTCGAGCGCATCGACGCTGGGCTCGCGGCGGGGAAGCGTCCCGGCCTCGATCCGGAGGCGACTCCGGCCTGCGTCAACGCGTGCATCGCGCAGGCGCTGACCTTCGGCGACCTCGACGACCCGGCGAGCAACGTGTCGGCGCTGATCGCGTCGAACCGCACGTTCCGGATGCACGACGAGCTCGGCACCGGCCCCGGCATCCACTATCTCTACGACGCCGCGACGTCCGAGGGGTTGCCGGCGCTGAAGCGCCTCGTCGAGGAGGCGGCGCTCGCATGAACGCCGCGACCGTGCCGGCGCTCCAGCGCCACTGGGACCTGCGCGCCGCGATCAACTTCGCCGCGGGCGGCGCGGGCGCGGGCCTCGTCGTCGCCGCGTTCGCGAGCGGCGCATGGGGCGGCGCGGCGGTGCTCGCGCTGGCCGTCGGCGTCGCGCTCGTGGGCACCGGGCTCTTCGCGGTGTGGCTCGAGATCGGGCGCCCGTGGCGCGCGCTCAACGTGTTCCGCAATCCGCGCACGTCGTGGATGAGCCGCGAGGCCTACGCGGGCGTCGCGCGCTCGCTCGCGGAGGCATCGCCGCGGGACTGCACGCGCGCGGCGTCCGCGCCCGGGGCGCGGGCGGCGGGCGCGCTCGCCGCGGCGGCGCGCTCGCGTTCGCCTGGTGCCAGGGCCGCATCCTGCGCGCCGCGCGCGGCATCCCGGCCTGGCGGTCGCCGGCGACGCCCTCGCTCGTCGTCGCCACGGCGCTCGCCGAGGGCTTCGGCGCGTGGGCGATCGTGTCCGCGCCGTCGGGTCACGCCTCGACGGCCGGTGCGCTGCTCGGTGCGCTCGTGCTGGCGCGCTGGATCGCGTGGCTCGCGCACCGCCGCACGGTGGCCGCGAACGCGCGCGTCGTCGCGGCGCTCGCGCCGGCGGGCCGCGCGCTGCTGTGGGCCGGGACGGTCGCGCCGCTCGCGCTCGCGGCGATCGCCGCGCTGGCGCCGGGGGCTTCCGGGGTGCCCTGGCTCGTGGCGCTGGGCGGCGCGCTCGCGCTTTGCACCGGCACCGCACTCAAGGTCGCGCTGGTCCTGCGCGGCGCCTACCAGCAAGGCTTCGCGATCCCGCACCTGCCGGTGCGCGGCGCGCGCGGCTGATCGACACGGGGAGGAGCGCATGGGAGCGACGATCGGAGCTGCTGCGGTGCGCGCCGCGCGCGGCGGCATGCGGGATCCCGCCATCGAGGCGATGCCGCGCGAGCGCCTCGAGGCGTTGCAGCTGGAGCGCCTGCGCGCGACGGTCGCGAACGCGCAGGCCCGCGTCCCGCTGCACCGCGAGCGCCTGGCCGCGGCCGGCGTCGCGCCTGACGACCTGCGCTCGCTCGCGGACGTGGCGCGGCTGCCGTTCACGCGCAAGGCCGACCTGCGCGACGCGTACCCGTTCGGCCTGTTCGCGCGGCCCGTCGACGAGCTCGCGCGCCTGCACGCGTCGTCGGGCACGACGGGCAAGCCGACCGTGGTCGGCTACACCGCGCGCGACCTCGACAACTGGGCCGAGCTCATGGCGCGCTCGCTCGCCTGCGCCGGCGCGCGGCCCGGCGACGTCGTGCACAACGCCTACGGCTACGGACTGTTCACCGGGGGGCTCGGCGCCCACGCGGGTGCCGAGCGCCTGGGCTGCGTCGTGGTGCCGGTGTCGGGCGGCGCGACGGAACGGCAGGTGGCGCTGCTGGTCGACTTCGGCGCGCGCGTGCTCTGCGCGACGCCGTCCTACGCGCTCGCGATCGCCGAGGTCGCCGAGGCGCAGGGCGTGGACCTTCGCAAGGCGGGCCGGCTCGCGATCGGGTTGTTCGGCGCCGAGCCGTGGAGCGAGGCGATGCGCCGCGAGATCGAGTCGAGGCTCGGGATCGTCGCGATCGACATCTACGGCCTCTCGGAGATCATGGGGCCGGGCGTGGCCTGCGAGTGCCAGGCGCGCGCCGGCCTGCACGCCTGGGAGGACCACTTCCTGTTCGAGGTGATCGACCCCGACACCGGCGCGCCGCGGCCCGAGGGCGAGGCCGGCGAGCTGGTGATCACGACGCTGACGAAGGAGGCGCTGCCCATGCTTCGCTACCGGACGCGCGACGTCACGCGGATGACGAGCGAGCCCTGCGCCTGCGGCCGGACGCACCGGCGGATCCTGCGCGTCGCCGGGCGCAACGACGACATGCTGATCGTCCGCGGCGTCAACGTGTACCCGTCGCAGGTCGAGGCGGTGCTGGTCGGGCTTCCCGGCATCGCGCCGTACTACCAGCTCGTGCTCGAGCGGCGCGGCGTGCGCGACCACGTCACGCTCGAGGTCGAGGCGGCGGCCGACGCCGCGCCGGCCACGTGGCCGGCGATCGCGTACGCCGCGGCCCACCACGTCAAGTCGCTCGTCGGCATCACCGTCGACGTCGAGGTGAAGCCGCCCGGCACGGTCCCGCGCTCGCAGGGCAAGGCGGTTCGCGTGCGCGACCTGCGGCCGAAGGGCGGCCCGGCGTGAAGAAGCGGCTCGTCTCGCTCGTCGTGAACGGCCGCCGCCGCGAGGAGGCGGTCGCCGACGCGACGCTTCTGCTCGACTTCCTGCGCGAGACGCTCGGCCTCACCGGCACCAAGCGCGGCTGCGACGGCGGCGAGTGCGGCGCGTGCACCGTCCTCGTCGACGGCGCGCCTCGCCTGGCGTGCCTGACGCTCGCGGTGCGCTGCGAGGGCGCGCGCGTCGAGACCATCGAGACACTCGCCGCCGGCGGCCGCATGAGCGCGCTGCAGGCGGCGTTCCACGAGAAGCTCGGCGCGCAGTGCGGCTTCTGCACGCCCGGCATGGTGATGGCCGCCGAGGCGCTGCTGCGCGCCGATTCCGCGCCGGACGACGACGCGATCCGCGCGGCGCTCGCGGGCAACCTGTGCCGCTGCACCGGCTACGTCAAGATCGTCGAGGCGGTCGCGGCCGCCGCCCGCGAAGGAGGCTCGTGAACCCCGGCGTCGCCGATCGCTCAGGTCCGGCGAAGGCGGTCGGCGTCCGCCAGCCGCTCGTCGACGGCGTCGAGAAGGTGACCGGTGCGGCGCGGTTCACCGCGGACCTCGCTCCGCCGGACGCGCTCGTCGGCGCGATCCTGCGCAGCCCGGTGGCGCACGCGCGGATCCGCGGCATCGACGCGTCGCGGGCCCGCGCGATGCCGGGCGTTCGCGCGGTCGTGACCGGCGAGGACTGCGCGCTGCCCTACGGCGTGATCCCGATCGCGCAGAACGAGTACGCGCTGGCGAAGGGAAAAGTGCGCTACCGCGGCGAGCCGGTGGCGGCCGTCGCCGCGGACGACGCCGAGACCGCGCAGGCGGCGCTCGCGGCGATCGAGCTCGACCTCGAGCCGCTGCCCGCGCATTTCGACGCGGCCGCGGCGCGCGAACCCTCGGCGGCGCTGCTCCACGACGACAAGCCCGGCAACGTCGAGCGCGCGGTCGAGCAGGCGTTCGGCGACGTCGACGGGGGATTCGCCGACGCGGCGCTCGTCCTCGAGCGTCGCTTCCGCTACGCCGAGGTGCACCACGCGATGATGGAGCCCAACGCCGCGCTCGCCCGCTGGGACGCGGAGCGCGGCCGGCTCACGCTGCACTCGGTCACGCAGGTGCCCTACTACGTGCACCTCGCGCTCGCGCGCTGCCTCGGGCTCGACGCGTCGGCGATCCGCGTCGTGAAGCCGTTCGTGGGCGGCGGCTTCGGCCACCGGACCGAGACGCTCAACTTCGAGATCGTCGCCGCGATGCTCGCGCGCGCGTCGGGCGGAACCGTCCGCCTCGAGCTCTCGCGCGAGGAGACCTTCCTCACGCACCGCGGCCGCCCGGAGACCGACGTGCGGATGAAGCTCGGCCTCTCGCGCTCGGGCGCCATCACCGCCGTCGAGGCCGAGGTCGTGCAGCGCGGCGGCGCCTACGCGGGCTACGGCCTCGTGACGATCCTCTACGCGGGCGCGCTGCTGCACGCGATCTACCGCGTGCCCGCGTCGCGCTACCGCGGCTTCCGCGTCTACACGAACACGCCGCCCAACGGCGCGATGCGCGGGCACGGCTCGGTCGACGTGCGGCACGCGTTCGAGTCGTTGCTGGACGAGATGGCAGGGCTGCTCGGCCTCGACCCGTTCGCGGTGCGCCGCACGAACCTGATCGCGGCGCCGCATCGCACGATCAACGACCTGCAGGTGAACTCCTGCGGGCTTTCGGAGTGCCTGGACGCGGTCGAGCTCAAGTCGGGCTGGCGCGAGCGGCGCGGCAGGCTTCCGCGCGGGCGCGGCCTCGGGATGGCGTGCTCGCACTACGTGTCCGGTTCGGCGAAGCCGGTGCACTGGACCGGCGAGCCGCACGCGGTGATCCAGCTCAAGCTCGACTTCGACGGCGGGATCACCGTGCTCACCGGCGCGTCGGACATCGGGCAGGGGAGCTCGACGCTCATCACGCAGGCGGTCGCCGAGGTGCTCGCGCTGCCGATGGCGCGCTTCTCGGTCGTCGCGAACGACAGCGCGGTGACGCCGAAGGACAACGGCTCGTACAGCTCGCGCGTCTCGTTCATGGTCGGCAACGCCGCGATCCGGGCCGCGCAGGACCTGAAGCGCACGCTCGTCGCGGCCGCGGCGCGTCGGCTCGAGGTGTCGCCGGACGACGTCGCATGGGAAGGGGAGAGCTGCCGCGTCGCCGGCACCGACCGCGCGCTCGCCTATGCGGAGGTCGTCGCCGAGGCGCTCAAGGAGGGCGGGACGCTCCACGCGCGCGGCGCGTGGTCGACGCCCCCGGAGACGCAGGGCGGCTCGTTCCGCGGCGCCGCGGTCGGCACGTCGGCGGGGTTCTCGTACGCGGCGCTCGTCGTCGAGGTCGAGGTCGACGAGGACCTGGGCGAGGTGCGCGTCGTCGGCGTCTGGGTCGCGCACGACTGCGGCCGCGCGATCAATCCGCTCGCGGTCGAGGGGCAGGTGCAGGGCTCGGTCTGGATGGGGATGGGCCAGGCGCTCGGCGAGGAGACGCAGTACGCGGACGGGCTGCCGCTCCGCGCGAACCTGCTCGACTACCGCATCGCGACGATCGTCGACTCGCCGCCGATCGACGTGACGATCGTCGAGGCGCCCGACCCGAACGGCCCGTTCGGCGCGAAGGAGGCGGGCGAGGGATCGCTCGCCGCGTTCCTGCCCGCGCTGACCAACGCGATCGCGGACGCGACCGGATTGAGGCTCGACCGGCTGCCGGCCACGCCCGACCGCGTCCTCGACGCGATCGTCGCGCGGCGACGCGCCGCGCGCCTGCGCGAGGCCGCGGGCGCGTCGCGGAAGGGAGGCTGACGTGGAGCGCCTCGCCGCCTTCACGCTGAAGCGACCCGACTCGCTCGCGCGCGCGATCGAGCTCCTGGCCGGAACGCCCGGCGCGCGCGCGATCGCCGGCGGGACCGACCTCGTGCCGGCCCTGCGCCACGGCTTCGGCGCGCCTCCGGTGCTCGTGGACCTCTCGGGCGTGCCGGGGCTCGACCGGCTCGACGTGAATCCCGCGGGCGCGCGCATCGGCGCGGGCGTCACGATCGCGGCGCTCGCCGCCGACAGGCGAATCGCCGCCGCGCTGCCCGCGGTGGCGCAAGCCGCCGCGTCGATCGCGGGGCCGGCGCACCGCGGCGTCGCGACCGCGGGCGGCAACCTGTGCCTCGACACGCGCTGCGTCTGGGTCAACCAGTCGGCGTGGTGGTGCGCCTCGAGCGGGCTTTGCCTGAAGCGCGGAGGCGACACCTGCCACGTCGCGCCGCAGGGCGGCCGCTGCCACGCCGCGTACAGCGGCGACCTCGCGGCCGCGCTGATCGCCTGCGACGCGTCGGTCGAGGTCGCGGGGCCGGCCGGCACGCGAACGATCGCCGTCGAGGACCTGTTCCGCGACGACGGCCGCGCGCCGCTCGCGCTCGCGGCCGGCGAGATCGTCGTCGCGATCGGGGTGCCGCCCCAGCCGCGCGATGCCCGGAGCGCCTACCGAAAGGCGCGGCTGCGGCGCGCCGTCGACTTCCCGCTGGCCGGGGTGGCCGTGCGATTCGCCGGCGACGAAGGGCGCATCGAGCGCGTCGACGTCGCGCTCACCGGCACGAACTCGCGGCCGTTCCGGCTCCAGGGGACCGGCGCCTACGCGGGTCGGGCGGTCGACGACGCGCTCGTCGCCGAGATCGGCAAGGCGGTGGCGCGGCAGGCCGGCCCGATGCGCACGACGGTGACGCCGGCGCACTGGCGCCGCCAGGCCGCGACGATCCACGCGCAACGGCTCGTCCGCGAGCTCGCGTCGATGCGATGAACGCGCCCGTTCCACGCAGCTGGACGGAGTCGGACGGCATGCACGTCGACGTGCGCGGCCTCGCGCCGCCTGCGCCGATGGTCGCGATCCTGTCGCTCGTCGACTCGGGCGAGGCGGGCGCCGCGCTCGTCGCCCATCTCGACCGCGATCCGGTGTTCCTCTATCCGGAGCTGGCCGAGCGCGGCTGGACGGCGACGCCGCTCGCCGGAGACGCCGGCGAGTTCCGGCTGCGCCTGGAGCGCCCGCGATGAGCGCGCTCGCCGCGGGTTTCCTCGCGGGCGCGGGCAGCCGGCTGCTCCCGTTCTCGATCCCGTTCCGCTACTTCGGCGCGGCGGTCGCGTTCCACGTCGTCGCGTGGCTCGCCGCGCTCGCGGGCGCCGCGTCGCTGCCGTCGTTCGCGGGCGGCCTCGGCTGGCCGCTCGCTGCGCTCCACGCGGCGACGCTCGGCGTGCTCGCGATGACCGCGATCGGCGCGAGCCTGCAGCTCGTGCCCGTGGCGACGCGCAGGCCGGTCGCGCACGCGGGCCTCGCCGCCGCGATCTTCTGGGTCTACGCGCCCGGCGTCGCGGCGCTCGTCGCGGGCATGGGCTTCGCGCTTCCGGCGCTCATCGGCGCCGGCGCGCTCGCGGTCGCGATCGCACTCGTCGCGTACGTGACGCTCTTCGCGCGCAACCTCGCGGCGGCGCGAGGCATGCCGATCGTCGTCGCACACGCCGCCGTCGCGGCGGCGTCGCTCGCCGCGACGCTCGCGAGCGGCGCGTGGCTCGCCGCCGCGTACGCGCTCGGCGCGCCGGTC
>JBGAHH010000134.1:0-6799 GCA_044226265.1 Casimicrobiaceae bacterium
GCCGACGACGAGTTCGCGCTGCTCGCCGAGCGCACGTTCGAGGTCGTCGAACGGTTGTGATCCCCCCGACGCACGCTAAGCGTGCCTCCCTCCAGCAGGGTCGCGTGTGCGACGAGGGGCCCCGAGCGATGTTTGCTCGGGGATCGGCGCACGCGAATGCGATCCCTGCGGCGGCCGACGCTCGACGCCCTGCATCGCCGATCGTGTGCAACGAGGCCGCGGGGGCCGCGCTTCGGGGCGGCCCGTCGGCGCGCGTGATCCGCCGCGCCGCCCTGCTCGCGCTCCTCGTGCCGCTCGTCGTGGCGGCGAATCCGCCGCGCGAGGTCGCGCAGGCGTTCGCCGCGCGCGGCGTGCCGATGTCGAGCGTCGCGATCGTCGTGCAGGAAGCGACCGAGCCCGAGCCGCTGTTCACCCACCGGCCCCGCGCCGCGATGAGCCCGGCATCGGTGATGAAGCTCGTGACGACGTTCGCGGCGCTCGACGTGCTGGGCCGCGACTACCGCTGGCGCACCGACGCTTACCTCGGCGGCCGGATCTCGGGCGGCCGGCTGGACGGCGACCTGATCCTGAAGGGCGGCGGCGACCCGAAGATCACGCTCGAGCAATGGGACGCGTTCATCGCGTCGATGCGCGACCGCGGGCTCGCGGAGGTCGATGGCGACCTCGTCCTCGACCGCAGCGTGTTCCGCCTGCCGCCGCACGACCCGGGCGCGTTCGACGGCGAGCCCCTCCTCCCGTACAACGTCGGCCCGGACGCGCTGCTGGTCAACTTCAAGGCCGTGCGGTTCCACTTCGCGCCCAACACCGCAGGCGACGACGTGAGCGTGACCGCCGATCCGCCGCTGCCGCAGGTGGCGATCGGCCGGACGCCGGTCCCGGTCGACGGTCCCTGCGGCGACTGGCGCGAGTCGGTCGGCGCCGCGTGGATCCTCCAGCCTTCCGCGGCGGCCGCCTCGTTCCAGGGCCGCTATCCGCGCGAGTGCGGCGAGCGCGACTGGTACGTCGCCCTCCTCGACCACCCGAACTACGTGCACGGCATCTTCCGCAGCGCGTTCGCCGCGACGGGCGCGAGCTTCGGCGGCGCCGTGCGCGAGGGCCGCGCGCCGCCCGGCGAGTTTCCCTTCGCGACGCTCCTGTCGCCGCCCCTCTACGAGATCGTACGCGACATCAACAAGCTCTCGAACAACGTGATGGCGCAGCAGCTGTTCCTGACGCTCGCGGTCGCCACGGCGCCGCCGCCGGCGACCTTCGAGAAGGCGCGCGAGGCGGTGCTGCGGTGGCTCGCGAAGCGGCGCATCCCGATGCCCGGCCTCGTGATCGAGAACGGCTCCGGCCTCTCGAGGAGCGAGCGGATCACCGCCGGCGGCCTCGCGCGCCTGCTCTTCGTTGCGAACGCGAGCCCCGTGCGCGAGGAGTTCGCGAGCTCGCTCGCGGTCGCCGCGATCGACGGCACCGTGCAGCGGCGATTCCAGAACGGGGCGGTCGCGGGCCAGGCGCTGCTCAAGACCGGCTCGCTCGAGGGCGTGCGCGCGCTCGCCGGCTACGTGATCGACGGCGGCGGCCGACGCTGGATCGTCGCGGCGATCGTCAACCATCCGAACGCGGCGAACGCCCAGCCCGCGCTCGACGCGCTCGTCGCGTGGACGTATCGTAACGCCGCGAAGGCCGTCAGGCCGCCGATGCGATGAGCCTGCTCGACACCCTCGCCGAAGCGAAGATCGCCGCCGCCATCGAGGCGGGCGAGCTCGCGAACCTTCCCGGTGCGGGCCGGCCGCTCACGCTCGACGACGATCCGCTCGTGCCCGAGGACCTGCGCGTCGCCTGGCGGATCCTCCGGAACGCGGGCTTCGTCCCGCCGGAGCTCGAGGAGCGCCGCGAGGCGATCGAGCTCGGGCGCCTGATCGCGACGATCGACGACGAGCCCGCGCGCAAGCGGGCCGCCGCGCGGCTCGCGCTGCTCGAGCTGCGGCGCGAGGCGGCGGGCGCCGCGGGCGGGCTGCCGGCGGGCTACCGCGGCGCGCTGCTCGCGAGGCTCGGGCGCTGAGGGGCGCGCGAGGTCCCCGCGATGGCGATCGGCCCGCTCGAGATCGCGCTGATCCTGCTCATCACGAGCGGGCCGCTGCGCGCGATGCTCGCGTTCGACGCGATGACCGCGGCGGCCGATCCGGCGCTGCGTGCGCGCCTCGCGCGGCGCGCCGCCGCGACGATGGTCGTCGCGCTCGTCGCTTTCCTGGGGCTGGGCGAAGCGCTGCTGTCCGCGATGAAGGTCGGCCTGCCCGCGCTGCAGGTCGCCGGGGGCATCATCCTGCTCGCGTGGTCGCTGTCGGCGATCGGCGCGCCGGGCGACGCGCACGCGCCGGCGACGTCGCCGCCGCCGCTCTCGATCGCGATCCACCCGATCGGCCTGCCGATGCTGGCGAGCCCGCAGGCGATCACCGCCGTCGTCGTGATCGGGGCGTCCGCGCGCGAGCCCGCTTTCCACGCGACGATCGTCGCGGCGATCGCCGGGGTCGCGCTGGTCGACTGGGCGGCGCTCCGCTGGGCGCGGACGATCCTCGCGCGCGTCCCCGCCGGCGCGGTCCAGGTGGTGATCCGGATCGCCGCGCTGCTGCTCGCCGCGATGGCGGTGCAGTCGATCGTGTTCGGGCTGGCCGGGCTCGGGGTCGTCGACCCGGCGCGCGCGGTGTAGCCCGCGGGCGTCCCCGGCGATCGCGCCATGGCGGCGGGCTTCCTCGACATCCTGCTGATCGTCTTCATCTGCACGAACGCGATGAAGGCGCTGGTCGTGTTCGGCCGCTTCGCGCCGACGATGGACGCCGGGCTGCGCCGCCGGGTCGCGTTCACGGCCGTGGCCGTCGCCACGCTCGTATGCCTCGCGTTCGCCGCGATCGGGCGGACGCTGCTCGTCGCGTTCCGCATCTCGCCGGCGGCGCTCACGATCGCCGGCGGCATCGTCCTCCTGACGGTCGCGCTCAAGCTCGTGAGCGACGGCGGCGCGGCGCCCGGGACGCCCGAGGCCGCGCCCGCGCGCGCGCCCGGCGCCGGGCTCGCGATCTATCCGCTCGCGCTGCCGCTGATGGCGAGCCCGCACGGGCTCGTCGCCATCGTGAGCCTCGCCGGCGGCGGGAGCCTCGACCAGGCGCTGCTGACGTCGGCGGCGATCCTCGTCGTGATGGGCGCGAACCTCGTCGTGCTCCTGTTCGCGGGCCGCGTGCTCGGGGCGCTCGGCCCCACGCCGTTCCGGGTCGCGGCGACGGTGTCCGGGCTGCTGCTCGCGGCGCTCGCCGTCCAGATGGCCGTCGACGGCCTCGCCGCGCTCGGCCTCGTGAAGGCCGCGTCCGGCTAGGGCCTGCTCACGCCGCCGGGGCGCTCGCGTCAGCGGCGCGGAGGCAGCGCCTCGCTGTCCTTGAACGCGAGGTAGCCGCGCACGACGCGGTAGATCACCCAGATCGACGTGGCGGCGAGGATCAGCATCGCGAGCAGGATGCCGAGGCCGAGGATCCAGAACGTCAGGATGCCGATGACGATCGCGACGACGTCCCACAGGAGCGACCACCAGAACGTGCCGATCAGCCAGTCGAGGTGCGACTCGACCCAGGTGCCGCGCGCCTCGCCGCGCTTCACGTAGGCGATGATCACCCCGACGATGCCGGCGAGCGCGACCAGCGGCGCGAAGTGCACCAGGCCCGACGACACGAGGCCGGTGATCGCCGCGATGGCGAACATCGCGTAGACCACGAGGGTCGCGGTGATGGGCGGCTGCGCGGCCGACGCGGGGTTCGAGAGCGGTTCGGGCATCCTGGGCTCCGTCGTTCAGAAGCCGGCGGTAAGGCCGGCGCTTCGCAACATGGGGAACGGCCGGGGCCGCGTCAAGGGGCTGCGGCCGGCGCTCAAGCCGGGTAGCGCCGGCCGTCCTTGTGCGCGTAGAACCAGCCGTTCTCGTCCTCGACGATCATCAGGTCGTCGTCCGGGTAGAACGCGTTGTCGCCGTCGATGCGGCTGCCGACCTCGAGGTAGCGGGCGACGCTCGCGCCGCGGTTGACGAAGTGGTGGCCGTCGCGCTGGCCGGCCGGGTAGCCCGCGCAGGTCCCCGGTCCCAGCACCTGCTCGCCGGCGTTCGTCACGAGCACGACTTCGCCCTCGAGCACCCAGACGAACTCGTCCTCGAGCGTGTGCCAGTGGCGCAGCGCCGACTGCCCGCCCGGGGGGAGCGTCACGAGGTTGACGCCGAAGCGCGTCAGGCCGAGCGCGTCGCCCAGCCGGCGCTTCGACCGGTCGCCCATGCGCGTCCGGAACGGTTCCGGATACCCGGAGCCGTGCTTCTCGGGAACGGCGGCGGGATCGAGCGCGGGCGGAACGAGGGGCTTCATCGGACGGAGTATGACGCAAGCCGGCGGCGCGTTCCCGCGTCGCGCCGGCCCGCGGCGACTATAATCGAAGGTCCCGTATCCGGGCCGCCCGCCGGCCCGATGCCGTCCCTGGAGACCACCATGACGTTCGAACGCACCCGCGACCAGCTCGTCGACGACTTCTCTTCCGTGCTTTCCGAGGCCGAGGACCTGCTGAAGAAGGCGTCCAACGAGACCGGCGACCGCGCGCGCGACCTGCGCTCGCAGGTCGAGGCCAAGCTGCTCGCCGCGAAGCTCCGGCTGCAGGAGCTCGAGAGCGACGCGGTCGACCGCGCGAAGGCCGCCGCGCGCTTCACCGACGACTACGTGCACGACAACCCCTGGCAGGTGATCGGCGCCGCGGCCGCGATCGGCTTCCTCGCCGGGCTCCTGATGAACCGGCGCTAGCCGCGCGGCTTCCGCGATGGAAGGCGCCGCGCCCGAGCGTCCCGCCGAAGGCCTCAAGCCCGCGGCGTCGCGTCTGGTCTCGAGCGCGCTCGCGCTCGCGAAGACGCGGCTCGAGCTCGTCGGCGTCGAGCTCGCGATCGAGCGCCGGCGGCTCCAGGCGATGCTCGTGCTGGCGATCGCCGGCGCGATCCTCGCGACCTTCGCCGTCGGGACGCTCTCGGTGCTCGTCGTCGCGTACTTCTGGGACAGCTACCGCTACCCGGCGATCTTCGGCCTCGGCGTGCTCTACGCGGCGCTCGCGCTCTTCGCCTTCGCGCGCGCGAAGGCGGTCGCGAACGAGGCGCCCGGCCCGTTCGCCGCTACGATCGCCGAGTTCGAGAAGGATCGCGCGCGGCTCTCCGGCGAGCCGCCGCCCGTGTCGTGAGCCTCGCGCCCGACCTCGACGCGCAGCGCGTCCGGCTCGTCGCCGCGTGCAACCTCGAGCGCGTGAAGCTCGGCGTCGCGTGGCACGACGTCCGGCGCGCGATCGCGCCGCCGGGCCACGCGGGACGGATGCGGCCGTTCGTGCTTCGAACGATCGGCTACGCGCTGCCGCTCCTGGGCTACCGGCGCATGGGCCGGACGCTGCGCGTGCTCGCGGTCGGCGTCGCGATCTGGCGCGCGGTGACCGCCTGGCGGGGAACGCGCTAGCGATGCGCATCGTCGGCGTCGCCGTCGTCCGCGACGAAGAAGACATCGTCGAGGCGTCGATCCGGCACAACCTGCGCGTCCTCGACGCGATCCAGGTGGTCGACCACGCGTCCACCGACGCGACCTCCGCGATCCTCGCCGCGCTCGCCGCCGAAGGCCTGCCGGTCTCGGTCGCGCGCGACGACACGCTGGGCTCGCTGCCGCCCGAAGCGACCGCGGCGCTCGTCCGCCGGGCGCTCGAGGCGGGCGCCGACCTGTGCGTGCCGATCGAGGCGGACGAGTTCCTGCGCGTTCCCTCGCGCGAGGCGCTCGAGCGCGCCGTGGCCGACGCCGGGCCGGTCGGGAGGCTCGCGATCGCCGTGCACACCTGCGCGCCGGACTTCGCGTCCGACGGCGACATCGTCGCCCGGCTTCGGCGCGCGAAGCGCCGTTCCGCGGAGCCGCCCGGCAGCGTCCGGATCGCGGTGACGCGCCGCCTGCTCGACCCGGCCGCCTCGCAGGCGGCGGCGACGCCCGCGCTCGCCGAGCCGGTCGTGGCGATCGCCTCCGTGCCGGTGCGCAGCGCCGGGCAGTACGTCGCGAAGGTCGCGATCGGCTACCTGTCGCGCTGGCTCGCGACGCCGCCGGTCCCCGAGGGCGCGAATCCGTACCGGGAGGCCTACGCCGAGATCCTCGCGGGCAAGGCGCCCGCGCGCGACCAGCTCGCGACGGTCGCGCTGAACTTCGGCATGCCGGCCGGCCACCGCGTCGCGCCCGGCGCCGGCAGCTGGACCGACGTCGCCGTCGTCGGCGACGTCGCGCTGCGGCACACGCCGGCGGGACCGGCGGTGCCGCTCGCCCGCGTCCTCGCGTTCGGCGAGCGGGTGGCCTCGGAGGTCGCGCGCGCCACCGGCGGGCTATGATCGCCGACGAGGCGGCCCCGCCGCCCTCGATCTGGTCGGTCTCGATGGTGCGCAACGAGATCGACATCGTCGAGGCGTTCGTGCGACACAACGCGGGCATCGTCGACGGCATGGCGATCCTCGACCACGGGTCGATCGACGGCACGCTCGAGGTGCTGCAGTCGCTCGCGCGCGAAGGCTTGCCGATCCGGGTCGTCCAGAGCGGCGTGCCGGGCTACCTGCAGGAGGAGATCACGACCGCGTTCGCGCGCGACGTGTTCCGCACGACCGGGACGGACTTCGTGCTGCCGCTCGACGCGGACGAGTTCCTGAAGGTGCCCTCGCGCGTCGAGTTCCGCCGCGCGCTGCGCGCGTTCCCGAAGAACATGCACGGCCTGATGCACTGGCTCACCTACGTGCCGGACTTCGCGC
>JBGAHH010000013.1:0-60281 GCA_044226265.1 Casimicrobiaceae bacterium
GCACGACGGAGGGCGTCGACTATCCGATGCGCGCCACCGCGCAAGCGCGCGGACAAATGGCCGTGACGGGATGCGCCGTGGTCCGATGGGATGCGCAACTTTTGCGCCGCATGCCGCAGATCGATGCATGCATGGGGATTTCGCCGCAGACGCGGTACGTCACCTACGCTGGCGGCGAGGGCCGCGACACGCTGGTGCGGATGAACGGGCCCGCCGGCGCGGTCGATTGCAGCTTCGAAAATTGCGAACCGCGCGTGGGTCCACGCAACGAAAGCATGCGCCGCGCCAGCGACGGCGACGCCATTTTTGTGCGCGCACAGCCGGGGTCCGATCCCGGCCCGCAGCCGGGTGGCGAATGCTTCACAGCGCCGGAAGTGCGCGGCGAAGACGGGGTCCTGCTCGGCTGGATGGACGATCCGCAGGGATGCTGAACGCTACTCCAAGCTCGGCAGATCGAGCTTTTCTTCGCGCGCGCATTGGATCGCGTCTTCGTAGCCGGCGTCGGCGTGGCGCATGACGCCGGTGCCGGGATCGTTCCACAGCACGCGTGCGATGCGCTTGGCCGCCGCCTCGGTGCCGTCGCAGACGATGACCACGCCGGAATGCTGCGAATAGCCCATGCCGACGCCGCCGCCGTGGTGCAGCGACACCCAGGTCGCGCCGCCCGCGGTGTTGAGGAGCGCGTTCAGGAGCGGCCAGTCGGACACGGCGTCGGTGCCGTCGAGCATCGACTCGGTCTCGCGGTTCGGGCTCGCGACCGATCCGGTGTCGAGGTGGTCGCGGCCGATCACGATCGGCGCCTTGAGCTCGCCCGACGCCACCATGTCGTTGAACGCGAGGCCCGCCTTGTCGCGCTCGCCGAGGCCCAGCCAGCAGATGCGCGCGGGCAGGCCCTGGAACGCGATGCGGCTCCCCGCCATGTCGAGCCAGCGGTGCACGTGCTTGTTCTGCGGGAAGAGCGCCTTGATCTTCGCGTCGGTCCTGCGGATGTCCTCGGGGTCGCCCGACAGCGCGACCCAGCGGAACGGCCCCTTGCCTTCGCAGAAGAGCGGCCGGATGTAGGCGGGCACGAAGCCGGGGAAGTCGAACGCGTCCTTCACGCCGCGGTCGAGGGCGACCTGCCGGATGTTGTTGCCATAGTCGACCGTCGGCACGCCCATCGCGTGGAAGTCGAGCATCGCGCGCACGTGCACCGCGCAGGACGCGGCCGCCGCGTCGACGAGCGCCGCGTGTTGCGAGGGGTCGCGCTGGGCGGCCTTCCAGCGCTCGACGCTCCAGCCGGACGGGAGATAGCCGTGGACGAGATCGTGCGCCGAGGTCTGGTCGGTGACGAGGTCGGGTCGGATGCCGCCGGCCTTCGCCCGCCGCGCGAGCTCGGGCAGGACGTCGGCTGCGTTGCCGAGGAGCCCGATCGAGACCGCCTCGCGGCGGGCTGTGTGATGCGCAACGAGCGCGAGCGCGTCGTCCAGGTCGCGCGCCTGCTTGTCGAGGTAGCGCGTTCGCAACCGGAAATCGAGGCTCGCCTGCTGGCACTCGATGTTGAGCGACACCGCGCCGGCGAACGTCGCGGCGAGCGGCTGCGCGCCGCCCATGCCGCCCAGGCCCGCGGTGAGGATCCAGCGTCCCGCGAGGTCGCCGCCGTAGTGCTGGCGCCCGGCCTCGGCGAAGGTCTCGTAGGTGCCCTGCACGATGCCCTGGCTGCCGATGTAGATCCAGCTGCCCGCGGTCATCTGCCCGAACATGAACAGGCCCTTGCGGTCGAGCTCGTGGAAGTGCTCCCAGGTCGCCCACTTCGGCACGAGGTTCGAGTTCGCGATCAGCACGCGTGGCGCGTCAGGGTGCGTCTTGAACACGCCCACGGGCTTCCCGGACTGGATCAGCAGCGACTCGTCGTCGCCGAGCTCCTTCAGCGTCGCGAGGATGCGGTCGAAGCACGCCCAGTCGCGCGCGGCGCGCCCGATCCCGCCGTAGACGACGAGGTGCTGCGGGTTCTCGGCGACCTCCGGATCGAGGTTGTTCTGGATCATCCGGTAGGCGGCCTCGGTGAGCCAGCTGCGGCACGAAAGCGCAGTGCCGCGCGGCGCGCGTACGACGCGCGAGGGATCGAGCCGCGGATCCTGGCGGGCGAGCGTGGTGTCGTTCATGGGAGCCTCCGGCGCGGGAGGGGTGAGCCGCCCACGCGCTGCCTCGATCGTCGAAGACGCGGCGACATTGTAGTCCCGGACGCGTCCGGCACGGCGTCTCGCGCCTTGGCGGTCGCGGGGCGTTCCGGTAGAATGACAATTTCCGGCCCCTTAGGCATTCCATGCCCAAGTACGTCTTCGTGACCGGTGGCGTCGTTTCCTCCCTGGGGAAGGGCATCGCCGCCGCGTCGCTGGCCGCGATCCTCACCTCCCGCGGCGTCCGCGTCACCAACCTCAAGCTCGACCCGTACATCAACGTCGATCCCGGCACGATGTCGCCGTTCCAGCACGGCGAGGTGTTCGTGACCGAGGACGGCGCCGAGACCGACCTCGATCTCGGGCACTACGAGCGCTTCACCGACGTGAAGATGGGGAAGCGCAACAACTTCACGACCGGCCAGATCTACGAGAGCGTGATCCGCAAGGAGCGCCGCGGCGACTACCTCGGCGGCACCGTGCAGGTGATCCCGCACATCACCGACGAGATCAAGGCCTGGATCGCGGCGGGCGCGGGCGACGCGGAGGTCGCGGTCGTCGAGGTCGGCGGCACGGTCGGCGACATCGAGAGCCTGCCGTTCCTCGAGGCGATCCGGCAGATGGGCATCCAGCTCGGCCGCGACAACGTCTGCTACATCCACCTGACGCTCGTCCCGTACATCCCGACGGCGGGCGAGATGAAGACCAAGCCGACGCAGCACTCGGTGAAGGAGCTGCGCGAGATCGGCATCCAGCCCGACGTCGTGCTGTGCCGCGCCGACCGCCCGGTGCCGGAGGGCGACCGGCGCAAGATCGCGCTCTTCACGAACGTCCCGGCCGAGGCGGTGATTCCCGCGCTCGACGCGGACTCGATCTACAAGATCCCCGCCGCGCTGCACGCCGAGGGCCTCGACACGATCGTCTGCCGCAAGCTCGGCCTCGATCCGCCGCCGGCCGACCTGTCCGGCTGGAACCGGCTCACCGACGCGCTCGAGCACCCCGAGCACGCGGTGGACATCGCGATGGTCGGCAAGTACGTCGACCTCACCGAGTCGTACAAGTCGCTCTCCGAGGCGCTGATCCACGCCGGCATCCACACGAGGAGTCGCGTCAACATCCACTACGTCGACTCCGAGAGCGTCGAGCGCGACGGCACCGGCGCGCTCGAAGGCATGGACGCGATCCTGGTTCCGGGCGGCTTCGGCAAGCGCGGCGTCGAAGGCAAGATCCAGGCGATCCGGTACGCGCGCGAGCACCGAGTGCCCTACCTCGGCATCTGCCTCGGCATGCAGCTCGCGGTGATCGAGCACGCGCGCCACCGCGCGGGACTCGCGAACGCCAACTCGACCGAGTTCGATCCGGACACGCCGCACCCGGTCGTCGCGCTGATCACCGAGTGGCAGAACCGCGACGGCAGCATCGAGCGGCGCACGACCAGCTCGGACATGGGCGGCACGATGCGGCTCGGCGCCCAGCCCTGCGAGGTCGTGCCCGGATCGCTCGCCCACCGGATCTACGGCTCGACGACGGTGGCCGAGCGCCATCGTCACCGCTACGAAGTCAACAACCATTACCTGCCGAGGCTCGAGGCGACCGGCCTCACCGTGAGCGCGCGAGCGAAGAGCGCGACCGCGGGCGACCTCTGCGAGATGATCGAGCTCGTCGACCATCCGTGGTTCTTCGGTTGCCAGTACCACCCCGAGTTCACGTCGAACCCGCGCCGCGGGCACCCGCTGTTCGTGAGCTTCGTGCGCGCGGCGCTCGACCGGCAGCGCGCGGGCGGCGACTCGGTCGCCGCGGTGGCCGAGCTGGTCGCGTCCATCTAGCGGTGGCATCCCCCCGAAACTCGTTGCGCTCGTCTCCCCCCAGGGGGGCACCGCGCCCTTGGGGCGGCCCGGCGGGCGCGGAGCGCCCGTGAGGCTGTGCGGTTTCGACGTCGGCCTCGACCGGCCGATGTTCCTCATCGCCGGCCCCTGCGTCGTCGAGTCGCAGTCGCTGCAGGTCGACGTCGCGGGTCGCCTGAAGGAGATGACCGGCGCGCTCGGCATTCCGTTCGTCTTCAAGTCGAGCTACGACAAGGCGAACCGCAGCTCGCACGCGAGCTTCCGCGGCCCCGGGATGGACGAGGGGCTGCGCATCCTCGCCGAGGTGAAGCGCCAGGTCGGCGTCCCGGTGCTGACCGACGTGCACGCCGAGGACGAGATCGCGACGGTCGCGAAGGTCGTCGACGTGCTGCAGACGCCGGCGTTCCTGTGCCGCCAGACCGATTTCATCCAGGCGGTGGCGCGCTCGGGCAAGCCGGTCAACGTCAAGAAAGGCCAGTTCCTCGCGCCCGACGACATGAAGCAGGTCGTCGCGAAGGCGAAGGCGGCGAGCGGCGCCGACAACATCCTCGTCTGCGAGCGCGGCGCGTCGTTCGGCTACCACAACCTCGTGTCCGACATGCGATCGCTCGCGATCATGCGCGGCACCGGCTGCCCGGTCGTGTTCGACGCGACGCACTCGGTGCAGCTGCCGGGCGGGCAGGGCACGTCGTCGGGCGGCGAGCGCGAGTTCGTGCCGGTGCTCGCGCGCGCCGCGGTCGCGGCCGGCGTTTCGGGCGTGTTCATGGAGACGCATCCGGATCCGGCGAAGGCGCTCTCCGACGGCCCGAACGCGTGGCCGCTGCCGAGGATGCGCGCGCTGCTCGAGACGCTCGTCGAGCTCGACCGGGCGGTGAAGCGCCACGGATTCCCCGAGGCCGAGCTCATGGCGGCTCGCTGACCCGAGCCCGCGCGTCGAGCGACCGAGCATGCCCGCCTACCTGATCGCCGAGCACCGGATCCACGACGCGACGCGATTCGAGGCTTACCGCAGCGCCGTCGCGCCGATGATCGCTCGCTACGGCGGTCGCTACCTCACGAAGCCGGGCTCGCACGCCGTCCTCGACGGCGAATGGCAGCCCACGCGCGTCGTGATCGTCGAGTTCCCCGACATGGCGACGCTCAGGCGCTGGTACGACTCGCCGGAGTACGCGCCGCTGATCGAGCTTCGCCGCTCCTCCGCCACCGACGTCCTGATCGCGCTGGACGGCGCATGATCCATCCATCGATCGCAGGCCACCCACGGCGACCGCGGCTCGACGCCGCGCCACAGCGCTCCGCCGGCCCCCGCCGCGCCTGACAACCGCCAACTGCCAACTGACAACGGAACATGAGCGCCATCGTCGACGTCATCGCAAGAGAGATCCTGGATTCCCGAGGCAACCCCACGATCGAGGCCGACGTCGTGCTCGAGTCCGGCGTGTCCGGCCGGGCCGCGGTGCCGTCCGGCGCGTCGACCGGCTCCCGGGAGGCGGTCGAGCTCCGCGACGGCGACGCGAAGCGCTATGGCGGCAAGGGCGTCCTGCGCGCGGTCGAGCACGTGAACACCGAGCTCTGCGAGGCGATCCTCGGCCTCGACGCGACCGAGCAGGGCTTGATCGACAAGACGCTCATCGCGCTCGACGGCACCGACAACAAGGGGCGCCTGGGCGCGAACGCGATCCTCGCGGTGTCCTGCGCGGTCGCGAAGGCGGCGGCCGAGGAGTCGTCGCTGCCGCTCTACCGGTACCTCGGCGGCGCGGGCGAGATGCAGCTCCCGGTCCCGCTCATGAACGTCATCAACGGCGGCGCGCACGCGAACAACAAGATCGACCTGCAGGAGTTCATGCTGGTGCCGCTCGGCGCGCCGACGTTCCGCGAGGCGCTGCGCTACGGCGCCGAGGTGTTCCACACGCTGAAGAAGCTCATCGACTCGCGCGGCATGCCGACGACGGTCGGCGACGAGGGCGGCTTCGCGCCCGACCTGCCCAGCAACGAGGCGGCGCTGCAGCTCCTCGTCGAGGCGATCGACAAGGCGGGCTACGAGCCCGGGCGCGACATCGCGCTGGCGCTCGACTGCGCCGCGTCCGAGTACTTCGTCGACGGCGCGTACCGGCTCGAGGGCGAGAACCGCGTGCTGACGCCCGACCAGATGGTCGACGTGCTGGCGACCTGGTGCGGCAAGTACCCGATCGTGAGCGTGGAAGACGGCATGGCCGAGCAGGACTGGGACGGCTGGAAGGCGCTCACCGATCGCCTCGGCCGCGACGTGCAGCTCGTGGGCGACGACATCTTCTGCACCAACACGAAGATCCTGAAGCAGGGCATCGCGAAGGGCGTCGCGAACTCGATCCTCGTCAAGATCAACCAGATCGGCACGCTCTCGGAGACCTTCGCGGCGATCACGATGGCGAACCGCGCGAGCTACACGGCGGTCGTCTCGCACCGGTCCGGCGAGACCGAGGACAGCATCATCGCGGACATCGCGGTCGGCACGAACGCGGGCCAGATCAAGACCGGCTCGCTCTCGCGCTCCGACCGCATCGCCAAGTACAACCAGCTCCTCCGCATCGAGGAGGACCTCGGGGACGCCGCGTCGTACCCGGGGCGCGACGCGTTCTTCAACCTCGCCTGACTTTCGTTCGAAGGCCGATGCGCTGGCTCGCCCTGGTCTTCCTCGCCGCGATCCTCGCGCTGCAATACCCGATGTGGTTCGGGAAGGGCGGTTGGCTCGCCGCGCGCGACCTCGACCGGCAGCTCGCGATGCAGCGCGGCGCCAACGACAAGCTCAAGGCGCGCAACGAAGCGCTCGACGCGGACGTGCGCGACCTCAAGACCGGCAGCGAGGCCATCGAGGAGCGCGCGCGCTCGGAGCTCGGCATGGTGCGGCAGGACGAGGTGTTCTTCCAGCTGCAGTCCGCGGGCGCCCCGAAGGCTGCGCCGCCCGCGCGCTGAGCCGCCGCGCCGGATGACGCGCGTCGCCTCGCGGCAGAATCCCCGCTACCGCGAGATCGCGCGGCTCGTGTCGTCGTCGCGCGACCGCCGCAAGTCGCGCCGTGCGCTGCTCGAGGGCGAACACCTCGTTCAGGTTTACCTGGAGCGCATCGGCGCCCCCGAGGCGCTCGTCGTCAACGAGGACGCCGCGTCGCGCCCGGGCATCGCCGCGCTCGTCGCCAGGCTGCCGGCGTCGCGCGTCCTCGTCGTGCCCCGCGCGATGTTCGACGGCATGGGCGCGCTGCCGCCCGACGTGGGCGTGATCGCGGTCGCGCCGGCGCCCACGCCGCCGCCGGGCGTCGGCGAGCGCGGATCGTTCGTGCTCTTCGCCGAGGCGATCCAGGATCCGGGCAACCTGGGCTCGATGCTGCGCTCCGCGGCCGCGTTCGGCGCCGACGCGGCGCTGCTGTCGGCCGATTGCGCGTTCGCGTGGTCGCCCAAGGTGCTTCGCGCCGGACAGGGCGCGCATTTCCAGCTCGCGATCGTCGAGGACGCCGATCTCGTGGCGGCCGCGAAGGCGTTTCGCGCGAGCGGCGGCCGCGTGCTGGCGGCGGTGGCGGAAGGCGGGGTGTCGCTTCCCCGCGCCGACACCGCGGGTCGCGTCGCGGTCGCGCTCGGGAACGAGGGCGCGGGGCTGTCGCCGGCGTTGCGCGCGGCGGCGGATGCGAGCATCACGATCCCGATGCCGGGCGGCACCGAGTCGCTCAACGCCGCGGCGGCCGCCGCGGTCGTGCTCTACGAGGTCGCGCGGGGCCGGATCACTGCTGCGGCACGCCGCTGAACTTGCCCGTCTCGGTGCAGCCGCTTCCGAGCGGCGCGGTCCAGGCGAGCTCGATGCCGCCGTTCGACGTGCGGCGCATGTCGGTGATGTTGAGCGAGGTGTCGACGCCGAAGCTGCACACGTAGGTGCCGCTCGGCATCGCGCGGACCTTGCCGTACTGCGGCGCGGCGCCCGCCATCGTGCAGTCGGTCTGTCCGTCGAGCGTCACCTGGTCGATCGAGACCTTCGAGTCGGCGCTCTCGGTGACGATCAGCTGGTACGCATAGGGCGTCGTGTCGCCGCCGCCGTTGCACTGCGCCGAGTTCTTGATCAGCATGCCGCCGATGTAGGTGCCGGCGAGCGTGATCGGCGTCAGCGACAGCCGCTCGATCGTCTTGACCACCTGCACCGTGTCGACGCGGTAGGAGAACGTGCCGCGCGAGATCGACTCCGCGACGAACTGCGCCTCGCCCACCAGCGTCTCGGTGGCGTCGGTCGGCACCCACGCGCCGCCGAACCAGCTGCCGGTCACGCGGTAGAGCGCGCCCGAGTAGCGCCCGTCGCCGGTCTGCACCATCGACGCGACGTACCAGATCGGCTGCTTGTCGGGGCCGTAGACGAAGAACGTGACGAAGATGAGGCCCGGGCCCTGTGCGAAGTTCACGCCCCAGCCGGACTCGACGCCGCCCGCGGCCCACCAGATGTCGGAATAGTCCGGATCGGCCGCGCGGGCCGGCGCCGCGGCGAGGACGGCGAGCGTGGCGAGGGCGAGCGCGAAGCGTCGGAGCATGCGGGAATCCCGGAAGGCGTTGGCCGATTCTAGCGCGGTTGGACGACGGAACGCGCCGAGAGTTCGCGCGCCGCGTCGCGCCAGGCGCGGCGCTCGCCGATCGACGGCTGGGCGCCGTGCCCGGTGCACGCGTGCGATCCGGCGGCGGCGCCGTCCGCCAGCGCGACGGCCAGCGACGCGCCGCGATCGAGCGCGGCCGCGAGCGCGCCGGCGAACGCGTCGCCCGCGGCCGTCGTGTCGACGACCGGCACCCGGTGCGCCGGGATGCGGTAGCTGCGCGTCGCGTCCGCCGCGACCAGGCCTTCGGCGCCGAGGGTGACGACGGCCGCGAGTCCCCAGCGATCCGCGGCAGCGGCGCAGAACGCGTCCGGCGCGTCCGGCAATCCGGCGGTGCGCGCGACGGCCGTGGCCTCGTGCTCGTTCGCGACGAGCACGTCGACGTCGCGCAGCAGCGCGTCGGGCACCTCGAGCGGCGGCGCGACGTTCAGCACGACGCGGGCCCCGCGCGCGTTCGCGCGTCGGGCGACCGCCGCGACCTGCGCGAGCGGCACTTCGAGCTGGAGCACCACGACGTTGGCCGCCCCGAGGTCGCCGTCCTTCACCATGCTCGCGACCGCGTGCGCATTGGCGCCGGGCACGACGGTGATCGCGTTGCGCCCGGCGGCGTCGACGTGGATCAGCGCGAGGCCGGTCGGTCCCTCGACCGTCGCGACGCGCGACAGGTCGACGCCGGCCTCGAGCATCGCCGCGAGCGCGACGCCGGCGAAGCCGTCGCTTCCCACCGCGCCGGCCATGGCGACCGATGCGCCGGCGCGGCGCGCCGCGAGCGCCTGGTTCGCGCCCTTGCCGCCCGCGTGGACCGCATAGCCGGTCGCGAGCTGCGTCTCGCCTTCGCGCGGAAGCGCGGAGACGCGTGCGACCAGATCGGCGTTGATCGAGCCGAAGACGACGATCATCGATCGACGCGGGTCGGGCCGTCAGGCCGCGGTCGCGCGCATCGCGTGCCGACGGGGCGGCGACGCGCGCATCGCGTACGGCGCCTAGTGCCGGGCGGCGCTACGGCGGCGCCCTCGCGTCAGGACGCCGATCGCGAAGAGGAGGACCAGCGCCGACAGGCCCCATTGTCCCGGCGTCGAAAGGGCGGGAATCGGAGGCGGCGCGCACCCGGGGCTGAGGCGCAGCGCCAGGCTCGCGCTGGCCTCGGAAGCGCCGGCCGGCAGTTCGCCGCGATTGGCCTGTCCCATCGAAACGTCCAGCGTGATGACGTCGCCGGGGTTCACGATGAACGAGCCGCGCTTGCTGAATTCGTCCGACTGCGCTGCGCCGGTCGTCGCGACCACGAGCGGCGGCGCCGAGAGGACGGTCCGGATCGGCCCCACGAGCGGCGTGACGATCAGCGTCGCCGGATTGGGGACGGTGACCGAGGCCGGAGGCGAGCTGCTGTCGACGAGGAAACCGGTGGATCCCCCGACGCCCGAGGCTGCGCTGCCGTTCGGCGAGGAAACCGAGGCGCTGACCGTCTCGCGCACGAAGAACGCGACGCAGAGCGACGCGCCCGCCCCGTCGCCCGGGTCGGCGACGACCTGAACCGGGTTCATCTCCGGCGCGAACGCGTTGTTCCCTGTGCCGCCCGGACCGACCGACTGGCTCGAGCTGGCCTGGAAGGTCGTGGGCAAATCGGGCGACGACACCTTCGGCGCGGCGGCCGCGGTGTCGGTTCGAACGCCGTTGACGAGCTCGATCGTCACGTCGCCGCCGGATTGCAGCCGGACCGCTTGGGCGGCACCGGCCGCGGCCAGGGCCAGCGTGGCGATGGCACAGGCCAGGACCCGTCGGGTGGGCCCGCGGCGGACTTCGAACTTGCGCTTCATGGGCAGGGTTCCCCAGTCGTGGACGAACACCGTCCGGACATCGACGTCGCCTCCGCGGCCGGTCGACCGGCGACGGCCGCGTGATCCCCGATGGTCGGCGAATCGCGCCGGGTACGCGCTGGAGGCAGCGTACGTCGCGCCGGCCGATCGAGGAACTGCCCGCGCGACGGGGGAACCGGCGAGGCCCGCGACCGTTGCAATCGTGCAACGACCGTCGTCGGCTAGACGACGCCCTTGACGAGCAGGATGTTGCCGTAGGGCCGCAGCTCGCCGGTGCGCACGATCGCGTAGGCGTCGCGGGCGCGCTCGTAGAACGCCTGGCGCTCGAGATGGCCGATCTCGACGTCGGCGAGATCGTGGTCGGCGAGCACGGCGGCGAAGTCGGCGACCGGCTCGGGGATCGCCTCGGGATCGCCGACGACCTCCATCGTGTAGACCGACGGCTCGTCGCCGGCGTCGAGCGGCATCAGTTCGAGCACCGCGTCGAGCACCTCGTGCGACCCGGCGCCCGGGACCGCGGCTAGGCGCTTGGCAAGCGTGGCGGCCGGGAAGTTCGCGTCGACGATCGCGATCTCGTCGCCGTGGCCCATCGACGCGAGCGCGTGCAGGAGGTCGGGCGTGAGGAGCGGCGGGATTCCCTTGAGCATCGCGGGCCTCGCGTCAGTAAACGTGCCGCTCGAGCTTCGCGCGATGCAGGATCGTCGTCGCGATCTCCTCGATCGACTTGGTCGTCGTGTCGACCGAGGGGATCCCCTCGCGATGCATCAGCGCTTCCGCCTCGCGCACCTCGTAGCGGCAGTTCTCGAGCGAGGCGTAGCGGCTGCCGGGCCGGCGCTCCTCGCGGATCTCGCGCAGGCGCTCGGGCTGGATCGTGAGGCCGAAGAGCTTCGGCCGGTGATGCTCGACCGAGCCGGGCAGCCTGCGGTCGACGAAATCGTCGGGCGTGAGCGGGAAGTTCGCCGCGCGGATCCCGAACTGCAGCGCGAGGTAGAGCGAGGTCGGCGTCTTGCCGCAGCGGGAGACGCCGACCAGGATCACCTGCGCCTTGCCGAGCTCGCGAGTGGCCGCGCCGTCGTCGTGCGACTGCGCGAAGTTGATCGCCTCCATGCGCGCGAAATACTCGTGGCTGTTCGCGAGCCCGTGCGAGCGGCCTGCCGCGTGCGAGCTCTTCGCCGTCAGCTCGGCCTCCAGCGGCGCGATGAAGATCTGGAAGAGGTCGAGCGTCAGCGCGTCGGCGCGCGCGCGGATCGTCTCGCTCGCGGCCTCGTCGACGACGGAGCTGAACACGATCGGCCTGCGGCCTTCCTTCGCGCCGGTCTCGTTGACGAGCCGGATCGCGTCGTCGACCTTCTCCGGCGAGTCGACGAAGGGCACGGTGACGCGGTGGAACTGGAAGTCCTCGAATTGCGAGAGCAGGCTGTTGCCGAGCATCTCGGCGGTGATGCCGGTGCGGTCGGACAGGAAGAAGACGGTGCGCCGGGTCGGCATCGTCGGGTCCCGCGCTCCCGGCGCCGCTCTGCCCCGTGCCCGAGCCGTCAGAACCGCGACCACACCGGCTCGACGCCGGCCGGCAGCGGCGGAAGGTCGCCGAGGTCGAGCCAGCTCTCGCCCGGTCCGTGGTAGTCCGACCCGGTCGACGCCGCCAGGCCGCGCACGCGCGCGTGCGTCGCGAACTCGGCCGATTGCGCGGCCGTGTGGGACGGCGACAGCACCTCGATGGCGTCGCCGCCGGCCGAGGCGAAGTCGTCGAGCAGCTTGCGCATCCCGCGCTCGCCGTCGACCTTGTAGCGGCCCGGGTGCGCGAGCACCGCGACGCCGCCCGCGCCATGGATCCAGCCGATCGCCTGCGGCAGCGTCGCCCATTCGTGGTCGACGTAGCCGGGCTTGCCGGGCACGAGGTAGCGCTTGAACACGTCCTTGACGTCGCGCACGTGGCCCGCCTCGACGAGGTAGCGCGCGAAGTGCGTCCGGGAGACGAGCTTCTCGCTGGTCACGTACCTGAGCGCGCCTTCGTAGGCGCCCGGGATGCCCGCCGCGGCGAGCGATTCGCCGATGCGGCGCGCCCGGCCGGTGCGGCCCTCGCGGATCGAGGCGAGCCCGGCGGCGAGCGCCTCGTTCTCGGGGTCGATGCCGAGCGCGACGACGTGGACCGTCAGGTCCGCCCAGCTCACCGACAATTCGCTGCCCGGGACGAAGCCGATGCCGGCCTCGCCCGCGGCTTCCGACGCCTCGGCCAGGCCGGAGATCTCGTCGTGGTCGGTCAGGGCGAGGACGTCGACACCGCGCGAGGCGGCGCGCCGCACCACGTCGGCGGGGGCGAGGAGGCCGTCGGAGCGGGTCGAATGGCAGTGAAGATCGTACCGGGGCGTCACCCCGTCATTCTATCAGCCGCGCCACAACGGCCTTGAGCCGGGGCGCCGCTTGTCGGCAACCCTTGCGGAAATCGGCCCCGCGGGTGAAAAATATGCCATTGGGATAGGTACGGCGAATCGCGCCGTGCCCTCCCGCGAGTCCTCGGAGGTGCCGGCACGTGAAGCTGCTCGACCGCGTCCTGAATCCGCGCGAAATCCGCCGGCGGCTGGGCCTGAACCAGGAGCAGTTCTGGACCCAGATCGGCGTCACGCAGAGCGGCGGATCGCGCTACGAGAGCGGCCGCGAGATGCCGCGCCCGGTGCGCGAGCTCCTGCGCCTCGTGCACGTCGAGCAGATCGACCTCTCGCAGGTCAAGCGCATCGACTTCGAGATCATCAGCTATCTCAAGGAATCGCATCCGGACCTCTACCGGAGCCTGCGGCGGGCCGCCCGCGGCCGTCGCAACGCGCAGGGCCTCACCGCACTGCCCGGCGACGAGGAGGCCCTCTCCGACGAGGCGCCGCTCGCTCCCGAAGCGCCCGTCACGCGCGACTAGCGCGGCTCCCGCGCCGCAGCACCCGCAAGCGCGCCCCCGCGGCGCGGTAGAATGATGCCCGCGTCGCCGGACCGTTGCTGCATCGCGGCAGCCGGCGATCTCCGTTGGATCCGCCGCGGGAGTCAGCCATGAGTGGGGCAGTGCGCGTCGTTCCCTTCGAACGACTGCGGGCGAGCGACGTCGACTCGGTCGGCGGCAAGAACGCCTCGCTCGGCGAGATGATCGGCCAGCTCGCGCATGCGGGCATCCGCGTTCCCGGCGGCTTCGCGACGACAGCCGCGGCGTTCCGCGAATTCCTGGCCCACGCCGACCTCGGCAAGCGGATCGACGCGAAGCTCGCCTCGCTCGACGTCGACGACGTCGCCGCGCTAGCGCGCACCGGCGCGGAGATCCGCCGCTGGGTCGCCGAGGCGCCGCTGCCGCCCGCGCTGGAGGCCGACATCCGGGATGCATACGCGCGACTCGACCGGGACTCGCCCGGTGCGAGCTACGCGGTCCGCTCGTCCGCCACCGCCGAGGACCTGCCCGAGGCTTCGTTCGCGGGCCAACAGGAAACATTCCTCAACATCAGTGGCTTGGAGAATATACTTCATGCCATTCGAGAGGTATTTGCCTCGCTGTGGAACGACCGCGCGATCGCCTACCGGGTGCACCAGGGCTACGCCCACGCCGGCGTCGCGCTCTCCGCAGGCGTCCAGCGCATGGTCCGGAGCGACAAGGGGGCGGCCGGCGTCCTCTTCACGCTCGACACCGAGTCCGGCTTCGACGAGGTCGTCTTCATCACGTCGTCCTACGGGCTCGGCGAGACGGTCGTCCAGGGGGCGGTGAATCCCGACGAGTTCACGGTCTGGAAGCGGACGCTGGGCGAAGGTCGCGGGGCCATCCTGCGCAAGACGGTGGGCGGCAAGGCGATCAAGATGGTCTTCGCCGACGGCTTGTCGGCCGGCAAGTCGACCGCCACGGTGCCCGTGCCCGAGGCCGACCGCCTGCGGTTCTCTATCACCGACGACGAGATCGTCGAGCTTGCGCGCGCCGCGGTCGCCATCGAGAAGCACTACGGCCGCCCGATGGACGTCGAGTGGGGCCGCGACGGCGTCGACGGCAAGCTCTACGTGCTGCAGGCGCGGCCCGAGACCGTGAAGTCGCGCGAAGGCGCGACCGACCTGCGCCGCTACCGTCTCAAGTCGACCTCGCAGGTGCTCGCGAGCGGCCGCGCGATCGGCCAGAAGATCGGGCAGGGCGTCGTGCGGCTCGTGAAGTCCGCGGCCGAGATGGAGCGCGTTCGCGCGGGCGACGTGCTGGTCACCGACATGACCGACCCGGATTGGGAGCCGGTGATGAAGCGCGCCTCGGCGATCGTCACCAACCGCGGCGGGCGCACCTGCCACGCGGCGATCATTGCGCGCGAGCTCGGCATCCCCGCGGTCGTCGGATGCGGCGACGCGACGCGCGCGCTGGCCGAGGGCGCCGAGGTGACGGTCTCCTGCGCGGAAGGCGACACCGGCCACGTGTACGCGGGCCGGCTCGAGGTCGAGATCTCGGATGTCGCGCTCGACCGGATGCCGCCTTGCCCGACCAAGATCATGATGAACGTCGGCAACCCGGAGCTCGCCTTCGCGTTCCGGCGCCTGCCCAACGAGGGCGTGGGGCTCGCGCGCCTCGAGTTCATCATCAGCAAGAACGTCGGGATCCATCCGAAGGCGCTGCTCGAGTACGCGAGCCTGCCGGCCGACCTCCGTGCCGAGATCGCGCCGCGCATCGCCGCGTACGGCGACCCGGTCGAGTACTACGTCGCGAAGATCGCCGAGGGCGTGGCGACGATCGCCGCGGCGTTCTGGCCGAAGAAGGTGATCGTCCGGCTGTCCGACTTCAAGTCGAACGAGTACAGCAACCTCGTCGGTGGCAAGCGCTACGAGCCGCACGAGGAGAACCCGATGCTGGGGTTCCGCGGCGCGTCGCGCTACATCGCGAGCTCGTTCTACGACTGCTTCGCGCTCGAGTGCCGCGCGATGAAGCGCGTGCGCGACGAGATGAAGCTCACCAACGTCGAGCTGATGATCCCGTTCGTGCGGACGCTCGCCGAGGCGAAGGAAGTCGTCGCGCTGCTCGCGAGGAACGGCTTGAGGCGCGGCGACAACGGCCTGCGCGTCGTGATGATGTGCGAGATCCCGTCGAACGCGCTCCTGGCCGACCGGTTCCTCGAGCACTTCGACGGCTTCTCGATCGGCAGCAACGACATGACGCAGCTGACGCTCGGCGTCGACCGCGACGCGGGCGGGGCGATCGCGTCGACGTTCGACGAGCGCGACGACGCGGTGAAGGCGATGCTCGCGATGGCGATCGAGGCCTGCCAGCGCAACGGCCGCTACGTCGGCATCTGCGGTCAGGGACCCTCGGACCATCCGGACCTCGCCGAGTGGCTGGTCGACCGCAGGATCGAGAGCATGTCGCTCAATCCGGACAGCGTCGTCGAGACCTGGCTCAAGCTCGCGAAGCACGTCGAGTCGCGAGCGTCGTCGGGCTGAATCCCGACCCGCCGGGCCGGCGAGACGACGAAAGCCGGGTCGTCCGGACGGCCGATGGCGCGGCCGGACGCGCGCATGGTCCGATGCGGCCATGCGACGCGTGACCTCCCGCCGATTCGATTTCGCGCCCTCCGAGGCGGCGCGCGCATTCGTCGTCGCATCGCACGCGGCGACGCTCGCGCTCGTCGCGACCCTGCCGCTCGATCCGATGCTCGCGGCGTCGCTCGCGCTCCTCGTCGTCGCGCTCGGCGCACGCGAACGGCGGGCGCGGGGCTGGGGGCTCGCCGGCATGGTTGTCCGCTCCGACGCCTCGGTCGTCGCGCTCTGCGCCGACGGCCGCGCGGTGGACGGCGCGCTCGCGGCGGGCGGCGTCGCGCTCCCCGGGCTCGCGTCGATCGCGTGGCGTGCGGAGGGCGAGCGGAGAACGCGGCGGGAGAGCGTGCCGTTCGACGCGCTCGCCGCCGAGCGGCACCGCGAGCTGCGGGTGCTGCTTCGCTACGCGACGAGCGGCGACGCGGCCGGGCCGCCCGCGAGCCAGGCGCGCGCGTCGATCAGCGCGGCGCTCTCGGCCTTGGGCTGGCCGGCGAGGAGGTGAAGGTAGAGCGGGACGAGCGCCGCGGGCTCGGGCAGGCGCGTGCGGTCCTCGCCCGGATGGGTGCGGCCGCGCAGCGGCGAGCGGATCGGTCCGGGGACGACGGCGTTCACGCGACGGTTCGCGAGCGACTCCCACTCGTCGGCGAGCTCGCGGGCGAGCGCGGCGACGCCAGCCTTGGTGACGCCGTAGCCTCCCCAGTACGCGCGCGGCGCGACGCCGCGGTTGTCGAGGGTGAACACGACCGAGGCATCCGGCGCGCGGCGGAGGAGCGGGGCGAGCGCGCGCGTGAGTCCCATCGGCGCGGCGACGTTGACCCGCAGCAGCGCGAGCCAGGCGTCGAACGACTGGTGCTCGATCGGCCCGAGCGAGCCCAGCATCGCGGCCGTGTGGACGATCGCATCGAGGCGCTTGAACTGCGATTCGAGCGCGGAGGCCACGTTCGCGAAATCCGCGCCCTCCGCCTTCGCGAAGTCGAGCGGCAGGATCACCGGCTCCGGATGCGCGTCCGCGACGATCGCGTCGTAGAGCGCCTCGAGCTTCGGAACGTGCCGGCCGTGGAGCACGACGGTGGCGCCGCACGCGGCGCAGGCGCGCGCGAGCGGCTCACCCAGGCCGCCGGAGGCGCCGGTGACCATCACGACGCGGCCCGCGAGATCGGGCGGCGTCGCATGCTTCGGATCGGGAAGGGGCACGTTCGGGCGGGCGGGGCCGGGGCGGGCCGCATCATAGCGCAGCGGCGCGGGCATCCGCCCGCGCCGTCGCCGCCCGAATTGCCCGGCCGGTCGACCGCGTGTATAATTTTGCGTTCGCCGTGGGGGTATAGCTCAGCTGGGAGAGCGCTTGCATGGCATGCAAGAGGTCAGCGGTTCGATCCCGCTTACCTCCACCACCGAACGAAAGACCCCCGCTCGCGCACGCCTCGCCGGCGGGCGGGATCGCCGCCGGAATCCGCAGCATCCGGGTCCCCATCGTCTAGAGGCCTAGGACATCGCCCTTTCACGGCGGTAACCGGGGTTCGAATCCCCGTGGGGACGCCACCGCGAACGCGGCGGCCGCAGGAAACGGAACGGCCCGCGAACGCGGGCCGTTTTCGCTGGCGCGACCGAACCGTCAGCGCACGAAGTCGTACTGCGCGCTCATCTGCAGGCGGTTGGCGTTGCGCGCGGTGCCGTCGAACGACTCGAGCCGGCCCCACAGGTACTCGACGCCCAGCGCGAGCGAGCCGCTCGGGTTCCAGATCAGGTTGCCCGAGTAGTACTGGCTCTGCTTGAACGCGCTGCCGGGCTGGAAGTCCTTGTTGTCCATGTTGAGCACGCCCGCGACCGCGGTGGTGCGGAGCTTCGGCGTCCAGTAGTGCGTGTAGGCCGCGTAGCCGCCCTTCGCCGTCAGCGCCTCGAGGTTGCCCGACGGATCGACGACCGCGTCGGATCCCGTCCCGGCGATGTCGGAGATGTAGCGCGCGATCCCCTTGCCGTAGACGCCGGACGCGACCAGGTAGTCGTCGCCCCAGGTCTTGAGCAGGCCCGCGAGCTGCACGCCCGAGCCGAACGCGTTGTCGCCCTGGCCGGCGCCGTCCGTGTAGTCGAGCCGGCGGAACACGCCCGAGAGCTGGACGTGGCCCTTCTCGCCCTCGTAGCGCGCGCGCAGCGCGAAGTCGGGCGCGCGCTCGGTCGTGATGCCGACCGGCGTGGTGACCTCGGATTTCGCCCCTTCGATCGCGGCCGACACCTTGAAGTTCGGGCTGAACGGGTAGGTGTAGCGGAACTGGGGCGTGAACAGGAACGGCGCGGCGCCCGGGCCCTCGAAGTCCAGCGTGTCGGGCAGCGCGTCCGCGTCCATGAACGTCGTGTACGTGTAGCCGACGCCGAAGTTCGCGAGCTCGCCGAACGCGTGGCGCAGCCGCGGCTGGTAGCTGCCGGTCTCGAAGCCGAACGACTGGTCGCCGTAGAAGTCGCCTTCGATGAACAGCCGCGCGGTGCCGATCGGCGTGTCGCGGCGGAAGTCGACGTTGAGGCGCGTCTGCTTCGCGTGGACGTTGAAGTGGCGGCCGTAGTTCGATTCCGGCGGGCCGAGCGGGATCTCCGAGGTGATGAACGAGTCGTAGCTCCCGATCGGCTTGAAGTCGTAGATCGCGTCGACCTTCACGTACCCGCCGACGCGGAAGAGCGTCTGCGTCCCCGGAAGCAGAATGAAACCCTTGAGCTCCGGATCGACGGGCTTTCCCTCGCCGCGCTGCTCGGCGACGTCGTCGCCGCGCACGGTGACCGGCGGCTGGTAGCCGCTGACGGCCATCTGGCCCAGGAAACCCTTGGGCTGCGCGACGGGCGCTTCCTTCGGCGCCGCAGCGGTAGCCGTCGGTGCGGCCGGCGCAGGCGCGGCCTGCGACGACTTCACCTTGCCCTCGAGCTGCTCGACGCGCTGCTGCAGCTCGCGGATCATCTGCTTCGCCTGCTCGAGCTCGCGCAGCAGCGCTTCGCCGGACGTGGGCTGCTGCGCCCAGGCGCCCTGCGCGGCCAGCGCGAGGAGGGCGGGGACGAGGTATCGGACTTTCATGGCTCTCGCTCCTTCGCGCGCCGGGTCACTCGGGCAGCGCATCGGCCTGGAAGAACGTCAGCGTATTGGGATCGAGCTTGCCGAAGTGGGTCGCGTAGAGCGCGGCGAGCTCGCCCGAGCGGAACAGCTTCGACAGCGCCGTGTCGACCGTGAGGCGGAAGTCCTCGTCGCCGCGCGGCAGCGCGAACGCGAGCACTTCGCGGTTGAAGTAGCGGTCGACGACGTAGAGATCGGAGGCGACGGTGCTGCGCTTGACCGCGTCGAGCAGGATCGCGCGCTCGCCGAAGAACACGTCGGCGCGGCGGTCGAGCACGCGCTCGACGCCGGCCGCGTAGTTGTCGGCCGGCACGATCCGGACGTCGAGCTGCATGTCCTGGATCCGGTCCTTGACGGCCTGCTCGGCGCGCGTGCCGGCGACGACCGAGAACGTGCGCCGCTCGAGCACCTGGTCCATGTTCGCGCGCCAGCGCGCGTGCCAGGCCGGGTCGCGGCCCGCGAGGATGTCCTTCAGGCGGGTCGAGGCGTCGGTGCGCGCGACGGCGCCGGTGCCGCCCGGGAAGATCGCGATCGAGTAGCTGACGAGCTTGCGGTTCGCGAGCGTGGGCACCGTCGCGTCGCAGAGCATGTCGACCTTGCCGTCGGCGACCGCCTGGATCCGCGTGTCGCGCGTGACGCCGACGAACTCGACGCCGAGGGAAGGCGCGCCGAGCTCGGCCTTCACCGCGTCGGCGACCTTGCGGCAGAGCGCGATGCCCCAGCCCGCCGGGTTGCCGGCGTCGTCCTTGTACGTGAACGGCCGGGCGTCGGACGAATAGCCGAACGTGATCTTGCCGGCGGCCTTGATGCGCTCGAGCGTCGGGCCGGCAAACGCGGGGACGGCGACGAGGGCCGCGAGCGCGGCGAGGGCGACGGCGACGCCGGCGCCGCGGATTCCGCGGCGGTCGTGGGTGCGGGTGGCTTGCATGGTCTCTCCTTTCGGCACCGTTCGGCGGCGGGCGTCAGGCGGCGTGAGCCGCGGGCTTCGCGAAGCGCGGCGCGAGGAAGCCGTACAGGATGTAGGTCAGGGCCAGCACGATCATGCCGCCGAGCACCGCGTCCTTGCCGGAGGCGAAGATCGCGTAGGTCGAGTAGAGCGTGGCGATCGTCGCGATCACCGCGTTGCGCTTGAACACCGCCTCGTCGACCTTGGCCATGCGCATCATCACGACGAGCGCCGAGAGCGAGATGATGTACGGCACGACGTTGGTGACGACCGCGAGGTTGACCAGCGCCCCGAACTGCTCGGAGAGCGACGGAGAGATCGTGGACAGCGCCATGATCGTCTGCACGACGCCCATGACGATCATGCCCGCGACCGGCGCGCCCATGCCGTTCACCTTCGAGAACAGCGACGGGAACATGCGCTCGTCGGCGGAGGCCTTCGCCGTCGAGGCGATCGTGAACTGCCACCCCAGCAGCGAGCCGAGGCAGGCCAGGATCGCGAGGCCCATGATGATCGAGCCGACCAGCGGGCTGAACATCTTCGCGTAGGCGAGGCCGAACGGACCGGTCGACTTCGCGAGCTCGGCGTTGGGCACGATGCCCTGGATCACCGTCGTCGACAGGACGTAGATCGCCGCCGCCCCGAGCGTGCCCAGCATGCACGCGAGCGGGACGTTCTTCTTCGGGTTCTCGACCGCGTCGGAGTTCTGCGCGGCCGACTCCATGCCGAGGAACGCCCACAGCGTCAGCGCGATGCTGGAGCCCATGCCTTCGCCGATCGACAGCCCCTTCGGGTTCCAGGCTTCGGAGAAGGTGGCGCCCGAGAACCAGAACCAGCCGATGATCGACAGCCCGGCGACCGGGATGATCACGCCCCACACCGTCACCGACCCGATCTTGCCGGTGATCGACGGCCCGCCGAAGTTCGCGACGGTCGTGAGCCAGATCAGCGCGATGACCGAGACGCAGGTCGCGATCGGCGTCGCCGACATGCCGGGGAAGAAGGTCGCGAGGTAGCCGACCGCGGAGATCGCGATCGCGACGTTGCCGATCGCGAGCGAGAAGAAGTACAGCATGAAGACGATGAAGTAGCCGCCCTTGCCGTACGCGTCCTCCGCGTACGCGGACATGCCCCCGGGCCGCTGGTTGAAGATGCCGGCCTGCGCGAACGCGTAGGCGATCGCCATCGATCCCAGCGCGGTCACGATCCAGGAAAGGAGCGAGATCGCGCCGACCTGGGCCATGTTGGTCGGCAGCATGATGATGCCGGAGCCCATCATGTTGACGGCCACCAGCACCGTCAGCTGCATCAGGCTCATCTTCTTCGCGGTCGTGCTCGGGCTGGCCATGGAGTCCTCTCGTCGCTACGTTCCGGCGGGGCGGTGGGTTCCGCGCGCTATCGCTTCACGCACAACACGTGGTAGGTCCCTTCGTGCATCTCGGCGCCCTCGATGACGCCGGCGAAGCCGGGGAAGCGCTTCTCGCGCTCCTGCATGCCGAGGAGGTAGCCGATCTGCGGCGACCTCCGCGTGCCGAAGTTCTCGCCCGACATCAGCATCGGGATGCCGGGCGGGTAGGGCATGATCGCGTTCGCGGCGGTGCGCCCGGCGAGCTTGTCCGCGGCGACGAGCTCCACGTCGCCGTCGACGAGGCGCTCGTAGGCCTCGCGCGGCGTCATGTCCGCCTCGGGCAGCGTCTCGTAGGCGGCGTTGAGCTGCTCGCCCGGCCGGCTCGTGCGCAGGTATTCGAACAGCTCGTCGCCCAGGTCGTGCATGCCGGTGCTCCGGTAGCGGTCGGGGTAGGCGGCGGCGATCTCGGGCAGCGCCTCGGCGATGGGCTGGTTCGAATCGTAGGCGCGCTTGAACGCGAGCAGGTTGGTGAGCAGCGTCCCCCACTTGCCCTTCGTGATGCCGATCGAGAACAGGAACATCACCTGGAAGTCCGTGACGCGCGTGGGCACGATGCCGAAGCGGTTGAACCAGGCGTTGACCAGCGCCGCCGGCACGCCGGTCTTCTCGAGCTTGCCGTCCTCGCCCATGCCCGGCGCGAGGATGCTGACCTTGATCGGGTCGAGCATGCACCAGTCTTCCTCGATGTCGTGGAAGCCGTGCCAGCCGTCGCCGGGCTTGAGGACCCACGGGTCCTGGTGATGCGCGAGGTACGACGCGGGCGCGTCCTCGAAGGCGACGCGTTTGCCCGCGTTCGTCGGCTTGACGGTCTCGACGTTCCAGGGCTTGAAGAACCAGTCCTTCTTCTCGGCGAACGTGCGGCGAATGCGGCCGACGGCCTGGCGGAAATCGATCGCTTCCTCGATCACCTCCTGCGTGAGCGAGCGGCCGCCGTTGCCGTCCATCATCGCCGACGTGATGTCGTTCGACGCGATGATCGCGTAGAGCGGCGACGTGCTCGTGTGCATCATGTAGGCCTGGTTGAAGCGCTGGTGGTCGATCGCGCCCCGGCCGTCGCGCACGTGGATGTAGGAGGCCTGCGACAGCGCGGCCAGCATCTTGTGCGTCGAATGCGTCGCGAACACCGTCGGCCCCTTGTGGTCCTTCGGGTCGCCGCGCATCGCGTAGTGACGCTCGTAGATCGGGTTGAAGCGCGCGTAGCCGTACCACGCCTCGTCCATGTGCACGCGGTCGGAGGACTTGCCGAGCAGCGCCTCGACGCGGTCGGACCGGTAGCACAGGCCGTCGTAGGTGCAGTTCGTGACGACCGCGTAGGTCGGCTTCTTCCCGGCGGCCTTCTTCGTGAGCGTCCCGGCGCGCGCCTTCGCGCGGATCGCGTCGGGCGACATCTCGGAGGGCGCGATCGGGCCGATGATGCCGTAGCGGTTGCGCCGCGGCACCATGTAGACGGGCCGCGCGCCGGTCAGCATCAGGCCCTGCTCGATCGACTTGTGGCAGTTGCGGTCGAGGATCACGAGGTCGTCCTGCTTCATGCACGCCTGCATGATGCTGCGGTTCGACCCCGAGGTCCCGACGATGCCCGAGTAGCTGCGGTGCGCGCCGAACACGCGCGCCGCGTAGTGCTCGCTCGTCGCGACCGGCCCGGTGTGGTCGAGCAGCGAGCCCAGCGCGCCGCGCTCGATCCCCATGTCGGTGCGAAACAGGTTCTCGCCCATGAAATCGAAGAACGCGCGACCGGCCGGCAGCTTCGTGAACGCGATGCCGCCCTGGTGCCCCGGCGCCGACCACGAGTGCTCGCGCAGCCGCGCGTACTGGGCGAGCGCGCGTGCGTACGGCGGCAGCAGGTGCGCCTCGTACCGGTGGACCGCCGCCTGCACGCGGCCGGCGACGAAATCCGCGGTGTCCTCGAGCAGCCAGACGAACTCGTCGATCATCTCGGCGACCTCGATCGAGATCGTCCCCTTGGCCGTCTCGCGCTCGGCGATCAGGAACACCGGCGCGTTGGCGTGGCGCTCGGCGAACCGGTGCAGGAGCGCCGTCGCCTGGGCGTGCGAGCGCACGCCGTTCGACCCCAGCGTCCAGTTGAGGAGCAGCGCGCGGATCGAGGCGTCCACGCCGACGATGGCGTGGCCGTCGGGAAACGAGAGCGAGCGGACGACCTCGATGTTGCGGTCCTCGAGCGCGCGCGCGAGGCTCTCGGCGGCGCGCCCGAGCGCGGTCTCCGGCCTCGAGAGGCTGTCGTCGACGAACAGCACCCGCGGGTGCAGCGGGCCGGTGTGCGGGTTCAGCATGGCGGCGGTTCTCCCGGGGCGCGAAGCGGCGCTCAGGCCTTGACGCAGTCGACGAACCAGTGCTTCTTCCCGCCGCTGTGCTCGAAGCGCGGCCCGTGGATGTCGGCCTCGAAGCCGGGGAAGTGCTCGTCGGTGTCGCGCGCGTACTTGAGGTAGTCGATGATCGACGCCGTGGCGAAGCGCTCGCCGGGCATGATCAGCGGGATGCCGGGCGGGTAGGGAACGATCATCACCGCGGTGACGCGCCCTTTGAGCTTGTCGATCGGCACCGGCTCGACGCGGCCGTGCACCAGGTGATCGTAGGCGATCGACGGCTTCATCACCGGCGGCGGCAGATCGGTGTACATCGCGTTCATCGCGTGCGCGGTATCGTTCTTGCGGTAGCTCTCGTGGATGGCCTGGCAGAGGTCGCGCAGCCCCCAGCCCTCGTAGTGCCGGCCGCCGGCCGCGGCGACGCTCGGCAGCGCCTTCGCGAGCGGCACGTTGGCCTCGTAGTCGCTGTGGAAGTCGTAGAGCGCGTCGACCATCGTGCTCCACTTGCCGCGCGTGATGCCGAGCGAGAACAGGATCAGGAAGCTGTAGAGGCCGGTCTTCTCGACCACGAGCCCGCGCTCCCACAGGTACTTGCTCACGACCGCGGCCGGCACGCCGGTCTTCCCGAGCGAGGTGTCCTTGCCCATGCCGGGCGTGAGCACCGTCACCTTGATCGGGTCGAGCATCACGTAGTCGGGCGCGAGGTTCGGGTAGCCGTGCCACGACGCCTTCGGATCGAGCACCCAGTCCTTCGTGCGCGGCGCCGCGTCGAGCGACAGGCCGTCCGGATGCCACACCTTGAACCACCAGTCGCCCTTCTTGAACGACTTGCCCGCCGAGACCATCGCGCGGCGGAACCGCATCGCCTCGTCGTGCGTCTCCGCGACGATCGAGCGGCCCGACGCGCCGTCCATCATCGCGGAGCTCACGTCGAGCGAGGCGATGATCCCGTAGTGGGGCGAGGTCGACGAATGCATCATGAACGCGTCGTTGAAGCGCGTCGTGTCGATCTTCTGGTCCTCGGACTCCTGGATGTGGATCATCGACGCCTGCGAGAACGCGGCGAGGAGCTTGTGCGTCGAATGCGTCGCGAAAACGATCGGGTGCTTGGCGCGCGGGTGCCCGCGCTTGAGCCCCATGCCGTGGCGCCCGTCGTAGAACTCGTGGAACGCGGCGTAGGCGTACCACGCCTCGTCGAAGTGCAGCGCGTCGACCCCGTTGCCGACGGTGGCCTTGACGAGCTCGGCGTTGTAGCAGAGCCCGTCGTAGGTCGAGTTGGTCACCACCGCGATCCGGACGCCGCCCTTCGCGGCGCGCGCGATCGGGCTCGCCGCGACCTTCTTGCGGATCGCCGCGGGCGTGAACTGGTCGAGGCCGATCGGCCCGATGATGCCGTAGTTGTTGCGCGAGGGCGTGAAGTAGACCGGCGTCGCGCCCGTCATGATGAGCGAGTGCAGCAGCGACTTGTGGCAGTTGCGGTCGACGACCACGATGTCGTCGTTGCCGGCCATCGCATGCCAGATGATCTTGTTGGCGGTCGACGTGCCGTTGGTGACGAAGTAGGTGTGATCGGCGCCGAACACCTTCGCCGCGTAGGCCTCCGCCTCCTTGATCGGGCCGGTGTGGTCGAGGAGCGACCCCAGCTCCGGCACCGAGATCGACAGGTCGGAGCGCAGCGTGTTCTCGCCGAAGAACTCGTGCAGCGCGTAGCCGACCGCGCACTTGGTGAAGCCGACGCCGCCGGCGTGTCCGGGGGTGTGCCATGAGTACGCGGAACGCTCGGCGTGGCGCGCGAGCGCCTTGAAGAACGGCGGGAGCAGGTTGGCGAGGTAGTCGTCGGCCGCGCGCATCACCTGGCGCGCGAGGAACGGCACGGTGTCCTCGTAGAGGTAGAGGATGCTGTGGATCTCGCGCAGCACCTCGATCGCCTGCGGGCTCGCCTCCTCGATCGTGGCGAGCTCGCCCAGCGCGATGATCGGCAGCCCGGGCGCGCGCTCGTGCACCGCGGCCAGCCGGGCGACCAGCGCCTTCAGGTCGTCGGGCTTGCCGCGCACGGCCTCGGCGTCGAACAGGATGGCGGCGAGGCCGTGGTGCGCCCCGGCGACGATCGCCGCGTCGGCGCGGTTGTCGACCAGGATCGACTTCCAGCCGTTCTTCTGGAGCTCCTGCTCGAGCTGGCGGAGCCGGGCGCCGGCGACCGATTGCGCGCCGACGTCCCGGTGCGCGATCAGGATGGGGAACTTGCTGGTGAGGAACATCGCGGCTTCCTTTCGATCGCACCGGCGCGCAGCGTCACGGACGGCCCTCGGCGTCGATCGCGACCTTGCGCGCCGCGGGGTGGGTCCGGGCCTTGCGCGGCGAATTCAACGTCGTCCCGCGGGCGAAGCGACTTTACTTCGCAAGGCGCGCGGCCAGCAAGGCGACGAGGGCGCGCCGGCGAGTTGTCCATGCACAGCCTTCACCGGTCGGCGCGCTTCGTCCGTTCGAGCGTACGCCTCGTCGGGACCCGCCCGAGCATTCCCCCTTCGCTGGCCGTTGTCTTTGCGAAACTGGACAGGGAGGCGCCCGCACGGCGTGGGGGCGCCGCGCCACGCGCTTGCGCGTCCGCCAGGTAGGCGGGTCGCCGCGTGTTAGGGTGGCGCGCCGTCGGGCCGCCCGCGCGACCGCTTCGGGAGGACGGCATTCATTCGAACGATGGGGAGGGGGTCGACGTGACCCGGCATGACGATCACGAAGTGGCGGGCGAGGCCCGCGACGAGGCCACCGCGGCGATCGAGGCGTCGTATCGCGCGTTTCCCTACGAGAGCCGGCCCTGTCCGACGAGCACCCCGCCCCGCATCGCCACGATCGCCAGGCTGATGGGGGTCGAGGCGCCGGAGCCGTCGACCGCCCGCGTGCTGGAGATCGCCTGCAGCAACGGCGGCAACCTGATCCCGATGGCCGCCGCTGCGCCGGGTGCGCGGTTCGTCGGCATCGACCTCGCCGCGGGCGCCGTCGAGGTCGCGAGGACGATGGCGCGCGACCTCGGGATCCCCAACGTCGAGCTGATCGCCGGCGACCTGCGCGAGCTGCCCGCCGACGTCGGAACCTTCGACTACATCGTCGCGCACGGCTTCTACTCGTGGGTGCCCGCCGAGGTGCGTGGGGTTCTGTTCGACACGCTGCGCGCGCGCCTCGCCCCCGGCGGGATCGCGTTCGTCAGCCACAACGTCCTGCCCGGATGCGCTCTCCGCGGCATCCCCTGGAGCGCGATCCGGCCGCTCGTCATGGACATCGAGGACCCGCGGAAGCGCATTGCGGAGGCGCGAGCGCTTGCCGGGCGGATCGGGGCGGCGATGGGGCACCTGCCCGGGATGTCGGCCGTGATGGCCGAGGAGTTCCGCGAGCTGGCGGATCGCCAGGACATCGTGCTCGCGCACGACGACTTCGCGCCGGTCAACCACCCGGTGTTCCTGCGGGATCTGGTCGAGGAGGCCGGCGCGCACGGGCTCTCGTGGCTCGGGGACGCCGACCCGTACCGGCACGTGGCCTACGCGTACGACCCGCCGATGAACGCCTGGCTCGCGGGCGTCGACCGGATGACGCAGGAGCACATCGTCGACCACCTGCGGCTGCGCCGCTTCCGCGAGTCGCTCTTCGTCCACCAGGGCCGGCCCGCGGGCGATCCGATCTCGCCCGAGCGGCTCGATCCGATGCACATCGCGGCGACGAACTGGACCGTCGAGCGCCACGCGTCGATGCCAGCGCCGCCGCCGGCCGGCGACCGGTCGTCGCCGGCCGTGCAGCGGCGGCTGCTCGATCGCCTCGTCGCCCTGCACCCGGCGAGCGCTCCGGTCGCCGAGGCGGTGCGCTGGATCGTCGAGGACGCCGCGCCGGGCTCCGTGCTCGCGAGCCCGCCCCAGGCGAGACGCCTGCTGCTGTCGGCGTGCACGACGGGGATGCTGATCCCTTTCGCGTGGCCCGTCGACATCCCGCGGACCTCGGGCGAGCGGCCGCGCGCGTTCGCGCCCGCGCGCTGGCAGGCGGCGCGGCACGCGTTCGTCGTCAACCTGCGCCACGACGCCGTCGATCTCGTGGACTCGACGCTGCGCCGGTTGCTTCCGCTCCTCGATGGCACGCGCACGCGCGCCGAGCTCGCGGCGGCGCTCGCCGCATTCGCCCCCGGAACGCGGGATCCGGCTCGCTCGCTCGACGAATACGTCGCCTATTTCGCGAAGATCGGGCTCATCGAGGCCTGACCCAGGGAAGCTCTGCGTGACTCCGCGGCGCGCGCGAACTCGCCGCGCCTCGATCCCTCGGTGACCCATCGGGACCCGCCGGACGGGGCGCCTGCGTCGTTGCCCGCCTGGGTCGCGGGGCCTCTGCCATGACCAGCGGCGGGCGCCTCGCCGGCGCCCCGCCCGACGCGTCGCGCATCCGCGAGTCGCGCACGAGTTCCGTGGGCGCGCGAGCCCGGCGGCTACAATGACGGCGCCGCGAGCCCGTCGCGCGGTGCCCGATCCGCCCGCGTGATGGCCGCCACGATCCACGAAAGCCTCAAGGACGCGTACGAGGACGTCGCGTACGTCGGGCGTCCCAACGCGCACAGCCTGCCGGAGCGCCTCGCCGCGATCGCGGCGGCGTTCGGGCTCCATCCGCCCGATCCGGCGACCGCGCGTGTGCTCGAGGTCGGCTGCGGGGACGGCGCGAACCTGCTCCCGATGGCGGCCCGCATGCCCGACGCGCGGTTCGTCGGGTGCGACCTGTCGTCGCTGCTGATGGACCGGGCGCGCGCGATGGCCAACGGGCTTTCGCTCTCCAACGTCGAGCTGATCGAGGACGACCTCCGCGCGGTCGCGTCGGGGCTCGGCGACTTCGACTACATCGTCGCGCACGGCTTCTACTCGTGGGTGCCCGCGGACGTGCGCGACGCGCTGTTCGCGCTCGCGCGCGAGCGGCTCGCGCCGAACGGCCTCCTGTGCGTGAGCTACAACGTCCTGCCCGGCTGCTTCGTGCGGCGCATCGGCTGGGACGCGATCCGGCTCGAGGTCGCGGGCGCGGCGACGCCGCGGGAGCGCCTCGACGGCGCGAGGCGCATCCGGCACGACCTCGCCGAGGCGTGGACGGCCGCGGGCGGCGCCGCCGAGCAGCTCGCGAAGGAGTACGTCGAGACGGCCGACCGCACCGACAGCGCGCTCTACCACGACGACATGTCGGGCGTGAACGACCCGGTGTATTTCACCACGTTCGTGCGCCACGCCGCGTCGCACGACCTGGGCTACGTCTCGGAGGCCGAGCTCGGCACGATGGGCGTCGGCAGGATGGCGGAAGGGCTGAAGGCCATCATCGCGGCAGCGGATCCGATCGCGCGCGAGCAGTACCACGACTTCGCGCGCGTGCGGCGATTCCGGCAGTCGATCCTCGCGCGCTCGCCCGACGCGTCGCGCGCGCGCATCTCGCCCGAGGCGCTCCGTTCGCTCCACGTGACCGCGGTAACCGGCCTCGTCCAGGCCCGCGTCCAGGGCGACCGGCGCGGCGAGGACGACCCGGTGGTCGCGATGCTGGTCGACCGGTTTCCGGGCAGCATCCCGGCCGAAGAGCTCGCGGACGCGCTGGCCGGCCGGGGCGCGTCCCGCGAGGACGCGTGGCATCGCATCCTCGGCGAGTGCTTCGCCGGCGCCGCGGAGCTCCTGACCCACCCGGTGCGGGCGGCGAGGGAGGCGGGCCCGCGTCCGCGCGCGTTCGCGGTCGCGCGCTGGCAGGCGGGACGCGGCACGATCGTCACGTCGCTGCGCCACGAGGGCATCCGGATCGAGGAGCCGGAAGGCCGGGCGATCCTCGCGGCCGCCGACGGCACGCGCGACCGCGCCGCCCTCGCGTCCGCGCTGGGGCCGCGCGCCGACGCGGCGAGGATCGTCGACCACTTCCTCGCCAGGTTCGCCGACACCGGCCTGCTCGAGGCCTGACCCCGATTCGTTCCACCTACGCGAGGACTCGCACGATGATCGACAACGCGCTGCTCGAACGGCGGATCGCCGGGCACTGGGACGAAGAGATCGTCCGCGAGATCACCGAGTACATCCGCGTGCCGGCGAAGTCGCCGCACTTCGACGCCGACTGGAAGGCGCACGGCCACATCGAGACGGTGATCCGGAACGCCGAGCGCTGGGTGCGCGCGCAGGGCGTGCGCGGCCTCGCGGTCGAGATCGTCCGCATCGAGGGCAGGACGCCGCTCCTCTTCTTCGACGTGCCGGCCTCGGGCGCCGCGGGCGGCGGCCCCACCGTGCTGCTGTACGGCCACCTGGACAAGCAGCCGGAAATGGTCGGGTGGCACGAAGGCCACGGGCCCTGGTCGCCGCACATGGTCGACGGCAAGCTCTACGGCCGCGGTGGCGCGGACGACGGTTACGCGGTCTACGCGTCGCTCGCGGCACTGAAGGCGGTTCAGGCGCAGGGGCTTCCGCACGCGCGCTGCGTCGGCGTGATCGAGACCTGCGAGGAATCGGGAAGCTACGACCTGCCTGCCTACCTCGAGCTCCTCGCGCCGCGGCTGGGCCGGGTCGACCTCGTGATCGGGCTGGATTCCGGCGCCGGCGACTACGAGCGCTTGTGGCAGACGACTTCGCTGCGCGGTCTCGCCGGCGGGACGCTGTCGGTCGAAGTGCTCACCGAGGGCGTGCACTCGGGCGACGCGAGCGGCGTCGTGCCCTCGTCGTTCCGCATCCTGCGGCACCTGCTCGACCGCCTGGAGGACAGCGCGACCGGGCGCGTGATTCCCGCCGCGTTCCACGCGACGATTCCCGACGAGCGCGTCGCGCAAGCGCGCGTCGCCTCGCGGATCCTCGGCGAGACGATGGTGCGGCGCTTCCCGTGGGCGCGCGACACGAAGCCGATGGTCGCCGAGGGCGCCGAGGTCGTGCTGAACCGCACCTGGCGTCCCGTGCTCTCGGTCACCGGCGCCGACGGCATGCCGGCGATCGCGAACGCCGGCAACGTGCTGCGTCCGGTGACCAGGCTCAAGCTCTCGCTGCGGCTCCCGCCCACGGTCGACGGCGAGCGGGCGATGCACGAGCTGAAACGGCTGCTCGAAGCCGATCCGCCGCACGGCGCGCACGTGCATTTCGACGCGGAGTCCGCCGCGAGCGGCTGGAACGCGCCGCCGACCGCGCCCTGGCTCGCCGCGGCGATCGATGCGGCATCGCGCGCGCATTACGGGGAGCCGCCCGGCGCGCTGGGCGAGGGCGGCACGATCCCGTTCATGGGCATGCTGGGCAAGCAGTTTCCCGATGCGCAGTTCCTGATCACCGGCGTGCTCGGGCCGAAATCGAACGCGCACGGGCCCAACGAGTTCCTGCACGTGCCCTACGCGAAGAAGCTCAACGCCTGCGTCGCGCAGGTGATCGTCGCGCACGCGCAACACGGAGGGTGATCGGCCGCGCCGCGGCGTTGAAACGTCGCGGCGCAGCGCCTATAATTCGATTGTCGGGTTTTCCTCGGCGCCGCTCGGCGCCGGCGCCCGGCACCACGGCGGCGTGACGCGCCGCCCCGCAATCCTTCCGCGCGGCTTCACGCGCACCTCAGCGAAGACCGGACCGGCGTGCGCGCCGACCGATGGCCCCGCGCGCGCACGTCGCCGGGCAACGTCCGCGCGCGTCCGGGCGCGACAGGGGCCGGAGGAATCGCCATGACCGCCTCGCCGCATGTCGACCTGACCCAGCGCTTCGGATTCGCCGAGTCTTTCGCCTATGTGCTCCACGCTGGCCAGCGCCGCAAAGGCAATGGCGTCCCGTACTATGCCCACCTGATGGCCGTGACCGCGACGGTGCTCGATTACGGAGGGAGCGAGGATGCCGCGATCGCCGCGATGCTCCACGACGCGGTCGAGGATCAGGGCGGCTCCCGCATCCTGCGCGAGATCGAGGCTCGCTATGGCAAGCACGTCGCCCAGACGGTCCTCACCGTCAGCGACTGCGTCGACCCGCCGAAGCCCCCGTGGGCGAAGCGCAAGGCCGATTACGTCGAGCGCCTTGCCGCGGGATCGAGCGACGCGAAGCTCGTGGCCGCCGCGGACAAGCTGCACAACCTTCGCTGCACGGTCGCCGACGTGCGCGCCCAGGGGCCGGCGGCCATGCACAAGTTCAACGCGCCCGCCGTCGACATCGTCGCGTACTACGACGCCTGCATCGACGCGGTGGAAGGCGACGTGCCGCCGCCGTTGCTCGCGGAGCTCGACTGGACGCTCGCGGAGCTCCGCATGCTGCTGGCGCTGCCGCAGCCGGCGACCTTCCCGCGCCGCGCACCGCGCTGATTCCGTGCCAAACTTCGCGGCATGAGCGAGGCCAGGGTTCCCGCGGCGAAGCCGCGCATCGTCGTCGTGGCCACCGGCGGGACGATCGCGAGCCGGGGCAGCACGCCGGCGCAGACGGTCGGCTACTCGAGCCCCGCGCTCGGCGCGGACGCGCTGATCGCGGCGGTGCCGTCGATCGCGACGCTCGCGGACGTGCGCGGCGAGCAGCTCTTCCAGGTCCTGTCCGGCCATCTGTCGTCCGCGAACTGGCTGGAGCTCGCGCGTCGCGTGAACGAGCTTCTCGCGGGCGACGACGTCGACGGCGTCGTGGTCACGCACGGCACCGACGCGCTCGAGGAGACCGCGTACTTCCTGACGCTCACCGTGCGCTCGCGCAAGCCCGTCGTGCTGACCGGCGCGATGCGCCCGGCGAGCGCGCTGTCGGCGGACGGCCCGATGAACCTCTACAACGCGGTGGCGCTGGCGGCGAGCCCCGAAGCCGCGGGGGCGGGCGCGCTCGTGACGATGAACGACGCGATCCACTCGGCGCGCGACGCGACGAAGCTCCGCACCGCGAGCCCCGACGCGTTCGGGTCGCCCGAGTTCGGACCCCTCGGGCGCGTGCAGGGCGGCGCCGCCCAGTTCCACCGGCGCACGACGCGCCGGCACACGGCGGATTCGCGTTTCGACGTCGCCGGGATCGGCGCGCTGCCGCGTGTCGACATCGTGTACGGCCACGCGGGCGCGACGCGCGTGCCGATCGACGCGCTCGTCGCGGCCGGCGCGCGCGGCATCGTGAACGCGGGCGTGGGGCAGGGCGACGTGACGCCCGACGTGCTGGCCGGGCTTCGGGATGCGCGCCGCCTCGGCGTGCAGGTGGTCCGGGCGTCGCGCGTGCCCGCGGGAACGGTCGTCGCGAACGGCGCGCTCAGGGACGACGAGCTCGACTTCGTCGCCGCGGACACGCTCAATCCGCAGAAGGCGCGGATCCTGCTCATGCTGGCGCTGACGGTCACCGACGACCGGCGCGAGATCCAGCGGATCTTCGCCGAGTACTGAGGCGCGTCCCGGGTCAGGCGGCGTCGGCGACGGCGATCGCGGCGGGAACCGGGACGAACGCGTCCGGCGTCTTCGCGTAGCGGTTCAGCAGGAGCCTGCAGACGTCGAGGTCGAACGCCGGGCGCACCGGCGCTTCCAGCAGCGCGGCGAGCTCCGCCTCGTCGCGCGCCGTCCCGACCCAGTGCCAGTCGCGCACGACGTGCACGTCGACGCGCGCGCCGTCCGCGGAGGCTTCGCGCACGAGCGCGGGCCCGTTCCAGGGCCATGCGGGAATCGCCTCGGAGGCAAGCGCCGCGCGCAGCCGCGCATCGTGGTCGGTCGCGGGCTCGGCGCCGACGCAAGCGCCCTCGCACCTGCGGAGCTGGCGCGCGAAGCAGGGGCCGTCGCGCCGCTCGAGGCCGAGGCGCGTCCAGCACAGCCGGTGCTCGGCCGCGAGCGACTGCAGGCGCGAGCGCATCGCGCGCTTCGAGGAGTACGGGCCGTAGGCGCCCGGGACCGACGCGGGATCGACGGCGTCGGCACGCACGAACGCGGGGCGGCCGTCGTCGCCGAGCGCCATCACGCCGGCGTCCTGCTTGCGGCGGAGCGCCCGGTTGTGCGCCGGCATCGCCGACTTGATCAGCGCCGACTCGCGCAGAAGTGCGCCGAGCTCGCCCGCGGTCGTCTCGAACTCGATGCGGCGGATCTCGGCGGAGAGCCTGAGGTCGGTTTCGTAGGTCCAGTCCGAGCAGAAGTGCGACGCGACGCGGTCGCGCAGGTGGATGCTCTTGCCGACGTAGAGCGGGAGCGGATTGTCGCCGTAGAACAGGTAGACGCCCGGCGCGTCGGGGATCGCGTCGAGCGCGTCGGGCGCGAGCTGCGGCGGGAGGCTCGGGATCCTGAGCAGCCGCTTCACCGCGGCCTCGATGTCGTCGGCCGGACGCGTCGCGTAGAGGCGCTGCACGAATTGCCACAGCGCGCGCGCGTCGCCGAGCGCCCGGTGGCGGCCGCCGGGGTCGAGGCCATGGCGGGCGATCAGCGCGTCGAGGCCGTGGCCGTCGGCGCCCGGGTCGAGCCGGCGCGACAGGCGCACGGTGCACAGGACGCGCGGCGAGAACGGGACACCCAGTCGCGCGAACTCGTGCTTGAGGAATCCGAAGTCGAAGCGCGCGTTGTGCGCGACGAACAGGCAGCCGTCGAGCCTGCCGGCGATGTCGCGCGCGAGCATGCCGAACGTCGGCGCGGCGCGCACCATCGCGTCGGTGATCCCGGTCATCGCCTGGATTGCCGGCGGGATGGGCACGCCGGGATCGACCAGCGACGACCATTCGGCGACGGCCGGCGGCCCGCCGGACGGGTCGGCGTCGACGCGGACGATCCCGACCTCGGTCACCCGGTCCGCGGCCGCGCGGGTTCCGGTGGTCTCCAGGTCGACGAAGGCGAGGGAGGGGGCGAACAGCTTCAAGGTCGGCGAAGGGCGAAGGCCGGGGTCCCGGGGCGTCGAGGGCCGCGACGGCAGGCGGCCGGGAGCCGGGAAGGCATGCCTGCCGGCGCCTGCCTGCCGCCCTTCCGGCAGCCTTTGGAAGCCCCCTTGACCCCCGAACGTTCGTTCGCTATCGTAGCACCATGTCGAACGATCGTTCCTACCTCGAGACGCTGCAAGACTACTACGCGCGCCACCGCGCGTTGCCGTCGTACGCGTCGATCGGGGGGCTCCTGGGGCTCAAGTCGAAGTCCTCGGTCGCGGCGCTCGTCGCGAGGCTCAAGCTCGCCGGATTCCTCGAATCGACGCCCGACCGCCGGCTGGCGCCGACGCGCCGGTTCTTCGCGCGGCCGCTCGCCGACGCGTCGGTGCGGGCGGGCCTCCCGGAGCGCGTCGAGGACGCGGCCTCCGACGCGCTCACCATCGACGACTACCTGATCGAGCACCCGTCGCAGACGGTCCTCGTTCGCGTGAAGGGCGACTCGATGATCGACGCCGGCATCCTCGACGGCGACCTCGTCGTCGTCGAGAAGCAGCCGTCGGCGAAGAAGGGCGACATCGTCGTCGCGATCGTCGACGGGCAGTTCACGCTGAAGCGCCTCGACGTCGACCGCGGGCAGTTCTTCCTGCGCGCCGAGAACAAGGCCTACGCGCCGATCCGCCCGGAAGGGGCGCTCGAGATCTTCGGCGTGATGGTGGGGCTCGTCCGGAAAATGTAGCGACCTGGCCGCCGCGGCCGGGGGCGTCGGGCCGAATCCCGACCCGCGGTCTGCGAAGGAGCGTCGGGCCGGAGCCCGACCTACTTGCGGCTTCATTGTGGGTCGGCCTTCAGGCCGACGTGCGAAGCCCGGGCTTCAGCCCGACGCCTTCCCCCCCACGACACGGTTCCGGCCCGCGGATTTCGCGCGATACATGGCCGCGTCGGCCGCGCCCAGCATCGCGTCGGCGCTCGCGAGCTTCGTGTCGGCGCACCAGCCGATGCTCACCGTGATCGCGAGCCCCGGTGCGATGCCGCTCCAGTCGTGGGCGGCCAGCGCGGCGCGCACCTTCTCGCAGACGCCGGCCGCCGCCTCGGCGCCGGTCTCCACCAGCAGCATCACGAATTCCTCGCCGCCGTAGCGCGCGACGAGGTCGGTGTGGCGCACCTGGGCGACGAGGACGTCGGCGACCGCCTTCAGCACCGTGTCGCCGGTGGCGTGGGTCCAGCGGTCGTTGACGTCCTTGAAGTGGTCGATGTCGGCGATCGCCACGGTGAGCGGGCGCGAGTAGCGCACCGCGCGGTCGAACTCGTCGGACAGGCGCTGGTCGAGGCGGCGGCGGTTGGCGAGCCCGGTGAGGCTGTCCTCGCGGGTCTGGCGCTCGAGCTCGGCGACGAGCCGCGACTTCTGCGCGTCCGCGGCCGCGAGATCGAGGTTCAGCGCCGCGAGGCGCGCGTTGGCCTTCGCGAGCTCGTCCTGCTTCGCCCGGAGCAGGTCGGCCTCGCGCTGCGCGGCCGTGACCTGGTAGCGGATCGACATCGCCTTCATCCGGCGGTCGGAAGCTTCCGACATCAGCGCGCGGTCGATCTCGCGCGCGCGTCGCAGGTGGCGCACCGCCTCGGCCGACTCGCCGCAGCGCTCGCACAGGTCGGCGAGCGCGTCGTGCGCCTCGACCTCGTAGGCGCGCAGGCCGTGGCGCTGCGCGGCGTCGAGCGCGGCGTCGAGGTGCAGGCGTGCCTCGGCCGACCGCGCCGTGCGGTCGCACACGCGGCCCAGCGCGAGGGACGCGTTCACCACGCCCTCGCCGTAACCCGTCGACGCGGAACGCTCGAGCGCGTCGCGCAGCGTCCGCTCGGCCTCCTCGAGCCTGCCCATCCGCTCGAGCGTCGTGCCGAGGTTGTTGAGCGCGCCCGCCTGGCCCACCGTCGCGCCAGCGGCCCGGAAGGCGGCGAGCGCCGACTGCAGCGTCGACAGCGACTCCTCGTAGCGGCCGAGGTTCTTGAGGTTGATGCCGATGTTGTTGAGCGTGCGCGCCCGCTCGATCGAATCGGCGTTCGCCTCGACGAGCGCGAGGCCGCGCCGGTACCACTCGAGGCCGACGTCGGGGCGGCCGGCGCGCGAGTGCACGATGCCGATCGTCCGCATCGCGGCCGCCTGCGCGCGGGCGTCGTTCGTGCCTTCGGCGATCGCGAGCGCGCGCAGGTGATGGGCGAGCGCCTGCGGCGCGTCGCCGAGCGTGTCGTAGACCTGGCCGATGCCGCGCAAGGCGTCCGCCCGGCCGACGTCGTCGCGCACCGCCTGGAATCCTGCGAGCGCCTCGCGGTAGGCCTCGAGTGCCCCGGTCTCGTCGAGCGCGAGCTCGGCGGCCCGGCCCTCGAGGTACCTCGCGCGCGCGTGTGCCGCGGTGTCCTTCGCGGCGCTCGCGAGCGCGGTGGCCTCGGCGGCGAGCCGCGCGGCGCTGCGCGCATCGTGCGCGAGCGCCTGCGACGATGCCGCGAGCAGCGCCGCCAGCCTCTCGTGCGGCGGCGGCGAGGGAACCGGCGAGGGCGCCGCGACGCTCATGCGGGGGCCTCCGCGCGCGAGACCTCGACCAGGCAGTCGTAGAACGTCGCCGCGCGCCCGAGGTCGGTCAGCGCCTGGCTCGTGACCGCGTTCGCGTTGTGGCCGTCCGGCGAGAGCTTGCGCCACCAGACCGACGGCGCGACCACGACGCCGCGACGCGCGGCGTCGCTCACCTCGGCCGTCGCGGTGAACGCGCCGCGGTCGTTGTGGATGCGAACCCGGTCGCCGCCCGCGATCGAGCGCGCCTTCGCGTCGTCGGGATGGATGACGAGCGTCGGCCCCTTCGCCTCGGCCACGAACGCCGGGAGGTTGGCGAACGACGAGTTGAGGAAGTTGCGCGACGGCGGCGACAGGAAGGCGAGCGGGTAGCGCGCGGCGAGGGCCGGATTCGTGTCCGCGGACTCGCGCGGCAGGACCACCTGCGGCAGCGGATCGCGGCCGGCGGCGGCTTCCGTCGCGCTCGCGAACTCGCAGCGGCCCGACGGCGTCGGGAAGCCGCCGCGTGCGAACGGCGCGTAGTCCTCGGGCAGCGCGAGCCGGCGGAACCCGTCGCGCTTGACGCTCGCCCAGTCGTAGCCCGCCATGCGCGGATCGTCGAGGCGGAACGCGCCGCTCGCGATCTCGTCGTCGGTCTCGCGGAAGCAGGGCTCGTCGTAGCCCATCGCGGCGGCGAGGCGCCGGAACACCTCGGTGTTGGGGAGCGCCTCGCCGAGCGGCGCGATCGACGGATTGTTCGCCTGGACGTGCAGGTGCCCGTACGAATGGTGGACGTCGAGGTGCTCGAGCTGCGAGGTCGCGGGCAGCAGGATGTCGGCGTAGTCGGCGGTGTCGGTCCGGAACAGGTCGTGCACGACGACGAAGAGGTCGTCGCGCGCGAACCCGCGCGCCACCTTCGCCGATTCGGGCGCGACCGCCACCGGGTTGCTGTTGTAGACGAAGATCGCGCGGACCGGCGGGTCGGACTCGAGCAGCGCATCGCCGATCGCCGACATGTTGATCGTGCGCGGCGCGCCGCGGATGAGGTCGGGACGCTCGAGCGCCGCCGCGTCGACCGGGTAGGTGCCCGACGACGAAAGCAGCGCGCCGCCCGCGCGGTCGCGCCACGCGCCGACCAGCGCGGGCAGGCACGCCGCCGCGCGGATCGCGTTGCCTCCGCCCGCGTGGCGCTGCATGCCGTAGTTGAGCCGGATCGCCGCGGGCTTGATCGTGCCGAGGTCGTGCGCGAGCCGCTCGATCTCGCCGACGCCGATGCGGCAGGTCCGGGCGGCGCGTTCGGGCGTCCATTCCGCCGCACGCGCCGCGAGCGCCTCGTAGCCGGTCGTGTAGCGCTCGACGTAGTCGCGGTCGACGAGCCCGTCGCGGATCAGCACGTGCATGAGCGCGTAGGCGAGCGCGCCGTCGGTGCCGGGCATCGGCGCCAGGTGGGCGTGGCACTTCTCCGCGGTCGCGCTGCGCCAGGGGTCGATCGCGACGAGCCGCGCGCCGCGCCGTTTCGCCTCCTGCGCGCGCGTCCAGAAGTGAAGGCTCGACGTGATCGGGTTGCTGCCCCAGATCACGACGAGCCTGCTGTCGACGATCGCCTCGACGTCCATGCCGACCGCCGCGCCGACGACCGCCGTCCAGCCCGCCTTGCCCGCGGTCGCGCAGATCGTCCGGTCGAGGAGCGACGCGCCCAGCCGGTGGAAGAAGCGCCGGTCCATCGACCCGTACTGGATGAGCCCCATGTTGCCCGCGTACGAGTAGGGCAGGATCGTCCCGGGGCCTTCGCGCGAGGCCGCGAGCTCGCCGAAGCGGCTCGCGATCGTCGCGATCGCGTCGTTCCACGAGATGCGCTCGAAGCGTCCCGAGCCCTTCGGCCCGACGCGGCGCATCGGATGCAGCACGCGGTCGGGCGAGTAGGTGCGATCGAGGTAGCGCGCGACCTTCGTGCAGAGCACGCCTTGCGTGGGCGGATGGTCGGCGGCGCCGCGGATCGCGACGGCGCGGCCGCCCTCCACCGTCACCACCAGCGCGCAGGTGTCGGGGCAGTCGTGCGGGCACGCGCCCTTGACGAGGCGGCGTTCGCGCAGGCCGGCGTCGGGTGCCATCGGAGTCTCGAACGGGGAGCGTCGATTGTAAGGGTCGGGCGAGCCGCCGTGCGGTACGCTCGGCGGATGTCGAACGTTCCCCGGGTCGGACTCGCCGACGGCGCCCGCGTTCCCGCGCTCGGTCTCGGAACCTGGCGAATGGGCGAGCGGCCGGCCGCGCGGAAGGCCGAAGTCGCGGCGCTGCGCCACGGCTTCGACCTCGGATTGACGCTCGTCGACACCGCGGAGATGTACGCGGACGGCGGCAGCGAGTCCGTCGTGGGGGAGGCGATCGCCGGCCGCCGCGACGAGGTGTTTGTCGTGTCCAAGGTGTACCCCCACAACGCGGGACGCAAGGCCGCGATCGCCGCCTGCGAGCGCAGCCTCGCGCGCCTGGGCATCGAGCGCCTGGATCTCTACCTGCTGCACTGGCGCGGCGACGTGCCGCTCGCGGAGACCGTCGACGCGTTCGAGCGGCTGAAGCGCGCGGGCAAGATCGCGCGATGGGGCGTGTCGAACTTCGACGTCGACGACCTCGACGAGCTCGCCGCGTTGCCTGAAGGCCGGTCGTGCGCCGCGAACCAGGTGCTCTATCACCTGGCCGAGCGCGGGATCGAGCGCGGCGCGCTCCCGCGCTGCCGGGCGTGGCCGATGCCGGTGATGGCGTACTCGCCGTTCGACGAAGGACGGCTGCTCGCGAATGCCGAGCTCGCGCGCATCGCGCGCGGCGCGGGAACGTCGCCGGCCGCGCTCGCGCTCGCATGGCTCGTGTCGCATGACGGCGTCATTGCAATTCCAAAGGCCGCGCGCATCGCGCACGTCGACGCGATCGCCGCCGCCGCGCGGTTGTCGCTGACGCGCGATGTCGTCGCGGCGCTCGACCGCGCCTTCCCGCCGCCGCGAAAGCGCACGCCGTTGGCGATGATCTGACGCCGACTCGCCGGTAGCCGACCGTTCGTCGCGGAAGGCCTCCGACCGCTCGTCGGATGCATTGCCAGTGGCGACCTGAAAATCAAGCACTTGCGCGACGCCGCCGGGTGAGGAACCGGCCCGTGGCACGCTTGCTGCTAACCCTGTCGGCAAGAGCGGAACACCGCGAACCCGACAGGAGACCGTTGTGATCTACACCCATTACGACTATCTCGACCTCGCCCCGGGCGCGTCGGTCGCGCGCATCGAAGCCGCCTATGCGCAGGTGCTCCAGCGCTTCCACTTCGGGCGCACCGAGACGGGCCAGGACCTCTCGGGCCTCGTCCGGATGATCCACGCCGCGTACCGTGTGCTCTCCGACCCCGAAGCGCGTCGCGCCTACGACGAACAGCTGGCGCGCGAGGCCTCGGTCGCCGACGAGGAGCTCAAGGCCGAGCTCGACGCGCAGGCCTCGAAGCCGGCGCGCCACGCGCAGGACGTGCCCGCGCCGCTGCGCCTGGTCGTCAGCCAGCTCGCCGCCTGACGGCGCGCGACATCGTTTCCCCCGGTCGCCTCTACGAGTTTCTCGACTGCCAACACAGCGATGCGGTCGGCGGCCGTCTTTTCTTCGAAGCGTTTGCGGTCCGCGAGGCCGGCGCGCCGGCGCCTGTCGCTGCGTCCGCGACGCCCACGGACGCGCGTCGCGCGCGCGGTGCGCGGTCGTCCCGAGGACGCGACCCGGATCGCGGCGCGCCTCGGGCCGGCGGCGCGCACCGTCGCGCGCGGCGTGCGACCGGTCCGCGAGTTGCCGCGGGGCTTCCTGCCCGCGGTGCGGCACTAGGCCTCGTCCTCGTCCGGACGGACGAAGGCGCGGGCGATGCGAGACATGCGACGCTAGGCCAACCGGAAAGCAGCACACGACAGGACACCACGGCGCGAAGCGAGCCTTCGCGCCGGACCGAGCGAGGACGACACCGTGGATCGTTGCCAGCACTGCCAGTACTACGAGCGCAACCCATCCGGCGGGGCGGGCGGCAAGTCGCCGAATGCCGGCCTGTGCCGGCGCCACGCGCCCAGCCTCTCGCCGATCAACCCGAAGACCTACCTGATCGAAGGCATCTGGCCCACGGTGCGCGACGAGGACTGGTGCGGCGAGTTCAAGCTGGCCGCCCGCCGCGGCGACACGCAGCGCGCCGACGCCCTGATCAACTCGCTCTCGAGCGTGCCGCCCGCGAACGCGCCTTCGTCGACGCCGTCGACCTTGCCGCGCTTCGGCGCGGTGGGCGCGTCCGCTTCGCAGATCGGGTCGATCCGCGGCGGCGACGACTGATCGTCGGCGGGCCGCCGGTCGCGCCCGGGGTGGTTCGGCGCGACCGGCTCACGCGTTGAGCCTCCCGCGCTGGTAGAGTCGGCGGCGGGTTTCCGCTTTCGCGACGCGGCGCGCTGCGCGTCGCGTCCTTCCGCTCACGATGCCCGACGCGCTCTCCCGCGCGCTGGCGGCCGGCGCGACCGTCGTCACGCCGAACCGCCGGCTCGCCCGCCATCTCGTCGACGCCCACGATCGCGCGCAGCGCGAGTCGGGCGCGCGCGCGTGGGCGTCGGCGAAGGCGCTGCCCTGGCCGGCGTTCGTCGCCGAGCTCGAGCGCGAGGCCGTCGCCGCGGGGGCGCTCAGGCCGCGTTCGCCTGGAGCGAACGGGGCGCCGCCGAGCTGTGGCGCGGCGGTCGGGGAGGACGCGCCGGGGCCGATCGACGTCGCCGCGCTCGCGGGCTGGCGGCGGAAGGCCTGGGGCTCATTCCATGCCTGGGGCGCCGGGCGCGAGAGCTGGCGGGCGTGGTCCGGCGGGGACGACGAGCCCGCGGCGTTCGCGCGATGGGCGGAGCGCTACCGGGCCGCGCTCGACGGGCTCGGCGCCGGCGATGCCACACCGCGCGCGACCGCCTGGCACGCCTGGAGGCGCCGCCCGGCGCGTGGCGCGGCCGGCACGTCGCCCTCGCGGACTTCCTCGAGGTCTCGCCGCAGCAGCGGAGGGTTGCCGACGCGTTGCGGCGCGCGGGCGCAAGCGTCGACGAGCTGCCGACGATCGAGGCGCCGAGCGCGATCCCTTCGCGCGTGGCGTACCCGTCGCCGGACGCGGAGCTCTGCGGCGCGCTCGGCTGGGCGCGTCGCACCGTCGAGCGGGATCGCGCCCTGCGCGTCGGCATCGTCGTGCCCGACCTCGCACAGCGGCGCTCGGCGGTCCGGCTGCGCGCGATCGACGTACTGGGCCTCCCCGAAGACGAGGACGCGGGCGTGCCGTCGTGGAACCTGTCGCTCGGTGCGCCGATCGCCGAGGTGCCGCTCGTCGCCGCGGCGCTGGACCTCGTCGCGCTCGCGTGGACTGGGCTGCCGGTCGGCCGCGCCGCCGCGCTGCTGCGCTCCGCGCATCTGCCCGGCGCCGCCGGTCCCGCAAGGCGCGCGCGCGCCGAGCTCGAGCGCACCTGGCTCGACCGGAACCTCGAGCGCATCGGCGTCGACGACGCGATCGCCGCGCTGGGCCAGCGGAACGATCCGCTCGCGGTCCGGCTCGCCGAGTCTTCGAGACGGCCCGCCGGACGACGCGGGCGTCGAGGCGCGGCTGGATCGACGCCTGGCGCGCCGCGCTCGCGGCGGCGGGCTGGCCCGGCGATCGTCCGCGGTCGAGCGCGGAGCACCAGGCGGCGCGCGCGCTGGACGAGCACTTCGTCGCGTTCGCCGCGCTCGATGCGACGTCGCCGGGCGTGCGCACGGCCGGGGCCGCGATCGCCGGCTTCGGGGAGATCGTCGCGGCCGCGCCGTTCCAGCCGGAGCTGCCGCCCGCGCCGATCCAGATCCTGGGGCTCTACGAGGCGATCGGCCTGCAATTCGAAGCGCTCTGGGTCGCCGGGATGACCGACGAGGCGTTGCCGCGAGCGCCGAGGCCGCATCCGCTGCTGCCGATCGCATGGCAGCGCGAGCGCGGCGTCCCCCGGAGCGACGCGTCGCGCGAGCTCGCGTTCGCGCGCGAGGCGGCGTCGTGGCTCCTGCGCGCCGCGCCCGCGGTCGTCGTCAGCCACGCGTCGATGGTCGACGACCGCCCCTCGCTGCCCTCGGAAGCCTTCCCGCCCGGGACCGCGATGGCGGCCGACGTGCCGACGCTCCCGGCGCAGGCGGCGTTCGTCCGACGGCCTCGCCTCGAGCGGGTCGTCGACGCCGCGGCGCCGCCGGTCGCGGCCGGCGAGCGCGTCGGCCGCGGCTCGAGCCTCGTCGCCGCGCAGAGCGACTGCCCGTTCCAGGCGCTCGGCGGCCGGAAGGCTATGCGCACCGTGGCCCGAGACGTCGATCGGCCTCACGGCGATGGAGCGGGGCACGCTCGTGCACGAGGCGCTCGCGGCGTTCTGGGGCGGCGTCGAAAGCCACGGATGGCGTCTACGCTGCTGGCGGCGGCCGACGAGCGGCGAAGCGCTGCTCGGCCGGCGCGTGATCGGCGACGATCTGATGCCGCCGCGCTGGCGCCGCCTCCTGGCGGCGGTACGCGCAGGAAGGCGAGCGCCTGGCCGGTGCTGCTGGACGACTGGCCTGCGGCCGAGGCGTCCGGCCTGCTGCTCGAGGGTCGCCGGCGGCCGAGGCAGGCCGTGACGCTTTCGCTGCCGCCGCTCGAGCTCGACCTGCGGCTCGATCGGGTGGATCGCCTCGCCGATGGCGGCGTCGCCATCCTCGACTACAAGACCGGCAAGGTGCCGCGCGCCGCGCGTTGGACCCGCGATCGCCCCGAAGCGACGCAGATGGCGCTCTACACGCTCGCTTGGCGCGAGGCGCATCCGGCCGATCGCGTGCGCGCGGCGGTGCTGGCGCAGGTGAAACGCGGCGAGACCAAGGCGGTCGGGCTCTACGCGGACGAGGAAGCCCGCATCGATTCGCCGTCCGGGAAGGACGATGGCTCGGTGACCGACTGGGACGCGCTGGCAGCGCGCTGGGGCGAGCTGATGCGGAGCCTCGCGACGGCGTTCGCGCGCGGTGAGGCGGCGGCGGCGCCGCGCGAGGCGTCGATCTGCCGCTACTGCGCGCGCCAGTCGCTGTGCCGCATCGACGCCGTCGCCCGGGACGACGAGGAGGAGGGCGCGTGAGCGCCGCCCGCCACGCCGCCCTTCTCGCGGAGGACGCCGCGGCGCGCGACGCCGCGCTCGACGTCGGCCGCTCGTTCGTCGTTCAGGCCCCGGCGGGCTCGGGCAAGACCGAGCTCCTGATCCAGCGCCTGCTCGCACTGCTGGCGGTCGTCGAGCGGCCCGAGCGCGTGCTCGCGATCACGTTTACGCGCAAGGCGGCGGGCGAGATGCGCGCGCGCGTGGTGCGCGCGCTCGCCTCCGCGGCTTCCGGCCCTGGCGACGTACGCTTGCGGCACACGAACAGAGGACGCGCGAGCTCGCGCGCGCGGCGCTCGCGCAAGACGCTAGGCATGGATGGAACCTGGTCCAGCATCCGTCGCGCCTCGCGATCCAGACGATCGACGCGCTGGCGCAGGCGATCGCGCTGCAGGCGCCGCTCGCGAGCGGGCTGCCGCCGTCGCCGCGCTTCACCGAGGATCCGAAGCCGCTGTACCTCGCCGCGGCGCGGGCCGCGATCGTCGCGGCCACTGCCGACGACATGCGCTGGCGGCGGCTGCTCGAGCACCAGGACAACGATGCCGACGCGCTCGCCGAGCGCGTCGCGGAGCTGCTCGCGCGCCGCGACCAGTGGCGGATGCTCGTCGCGCGCGGGCCGGGCGACGCCCGGGCGATCCTCGAGCGCACGCTGGCCGACGAGGTCGCGGGCGAGCTGGCGCTGGTCGCGGGGACGATCGCGGCGGCCGATTTCGGCGAGCTCCCGGCGATCGCGCGCGCAGTGCTCCCGCATCTCGGCGCGGAGGACGACGGCCTGCGCGCGGCGCTGGAATCGTGCGCGGCCCGCGGCGCGCCGCCGCTCGTGGCGGACCGGCTCGACGCGTGGCGCGAGCTCGCGCGCTGGCTCCTCACCCAGGACGGCAAGGCGCTGCGCAAGGCGCCCTCGAAGATGCGCGGTGTCCCGACCGTCGGCGACGGCGAGGGCAAGGCGGAGCGGCAGGCGCACTACGGCCGGGTCAAGGCGTGGCTGGCGTCGCTCGGCGCCGCGCCGGGCCTCGACGACGCGCTGCGCACGATCGCCTCGCTGCCGCCGGTGCGCTACGCCGACGACGAGTGGGCGCGCATCGAGGCGCTGTTGTCGCTGCTGCCCGGCCTCGCGGCGCGCCTGGAGCTCGAGTTCGCGCAGGGCCGCGAATACGACTTCCCGAAGGGGACGCTGTCCGCGCTCGCGGCGCTGGGCGAAGGCGACGCGCCCACCGACCTCATGCTGCGGCTCGACCTCCGCGTCGAGCACCTGCTCGTCGACGAGTTCCAGGACACGTCCTACGCGCACCTCGACCTCCTCCGCCGGCTGGTCGCCGGATGGTCGGCGGGCGACGGCCGAACGGTGTTCGCGGTCGGCGACCCGATGCAGTCGATCTACAAGTTCCGCGGCGCCGAGGTGCGCGCGTTCGTCGACGCGATGACCGGCGGGGCGATCGAAGGCGTGCCGGTCGAGCGGCTGACGCTGCGGCGGAACTTCCGCTCGCAGGCCGGCCTCGTCGACTGGGTCAACGCCCGGTTCCCGGCCGTGCTGGGCGCGGTCGACGAGCCGTGGCAGGGGCGGGTGGCGTTCGCAGAGGCCATCGCCGTGCATCCTGCCGAGCCAGGCGCCGCGGCGACGCTCGACCTGGCATCCGACGACGCGGCCGAAGCCGCCATCGTCGTCGCGCGCGTGCGCGAGGCGCGCGAGCGCGGCGAGAGCGTCGCGGTCCTCGTGCGCGCCCGCACGCACCTCGGCGCCGTTCTGCCCGCGCTGCGCGACGCCGGCATCGCGTATTCCGCCGTCGACCTCGACGTGCTGGCCGACCGGTCCGCGGTCCGCGACGTCGTCGCGCTGGCGCACGCGATCGCGCAGCCCGCCGACCGCCTCGCCTGGCTCGCGCTGCTGCGCGCGCCGTGGTGCGGCCTCGCGCTCGCCGATCTCCATGCGCTGGTGCGCGCGGCGGACGGTCCGCCGGCGCGCACGCTCGACGACGTCGTCGCGGACCCGCCGGCGTCGCTGTCGGTGGACGGCGCGCGCCGGCTCGCCCGCTGCGCGGCGGTGTTCGCCGAGGTGCGGCGAAGCCACGGCCTCGCGCCGCTCGTCGAGCGGGTGCGCCGAGCGTGGATCGCGCTCGGCGGACCGGCCACGCTGCGCGAGGCGCTCGACCTCGTCGCGGTCGACGACGTGCTCGCGCTCGTCGCCGAGCACGAACGCGCGGGCGACGTCCCGGACTGGAGCGCGTTCACGTCGCGCCTCGCGGAGCAGCGCCTGTCGCCGCCCGCCGGCGACGAGGCGCTCGTGCAGGTGATGACGATGCACAAGGCGAAGGGCCTCGAATTCGACACCGTGATCCTGCCCGGGCTCGGTCGCGGCAAGACGCGATCCGATGTCCCTTTCATGCGCTGGCGCACGCGGCGCCGCGGCCTCATGGTCGGGCTCGCCCGTCCGAGGGGCGGCGAGCACGACGGCGTCTACGCGTACCTGCAGGCGCTCGGCCGGGGCGAGGACGAAGCGGAGCTCGCGCGCCTCGCCTACGTCGCGTGCACGCGCGCGAAGCGTCGACTCGCGCTCGTCGGCGTGCTGAAGGCCGACCGGCAGGGATCGGGATGGAAGCCGCCCGCCCGCGCGGCGATCCTGGGGCTGTTCGATCCGGCAATCCTGGGCGAGGCGCCGCAACGCCCCACCGAGGCGATCGAGGCGCCCGAGGCGACGGCGATCGCGGGTCCGGTGGCGTTCGAGCGCCTTCCAGCGGATTGGCTCCCGGAGCGGCCGATGCCGGCGCTCGTGAGCGAGGTCGCGCCGCGCGTCGTCGATGCGGCGCCGCCGTTCGACTGGGCGCGCGAGCGCGCGCGGCGCCTGGGCGTCGTCGTCCACCAGGTGCTCGCGCAGGTCGCCGCCGACGGGATCGCGCGCTGGGACGGCGCACGCCTCGACGCGCACGCCGGCCGCATCGAAGCCGCGCTGGTCGAGGAGGGTGCGCTGCCGTCGGAAGCCGCGAGCGAGGCGGCCGACGTGCGAGCGACGATCGCGACCGCGCTCGACGATGCGCGAGGCCGGTGGCTGCTCGACCCGTCGCACGCCGACGCGCGCAGCGAATGGGCGCTCACCGGCGTCGACGACGGCGAGATCGTCCACGTCGTGCTGGACCGCACGTTCGTTGCCGGAGGCGAGCGCTGGATCGTCGACTTCAAGACCGGCACGCACGAAGGCGCGGATCCCGCGGGGTTCCTCGACGCGGAGGTCGAGCGCTACCGCGGGCAGCTCGAGCGCTACGGCCGGATCGTCGCCGCGCTCGATCCGTCGCATCCGGTGAGGCTCGCGCTCTACCATCCGCGCGTGCCCGGCGGCTGGCGCGTGCTGGGCTGACGCGATTTCCGCTATAATTCAACGCTTTGGCGTCCAGGCCGCCGCGAGGCTCCGCGGCGCGCCACCTCCTCGATGCAGCTCCTCCGCGGCCTGCCCGAGGTCGCCGACGGGAACGTCGCGCTGACCGTCGGGAACTTCGACGGTGTCCACCTCGGGCACCAGGCGATGCTTTCGCGCCTCGCGGAGGCCGCGGACGACCTGCGTCTGGAGCCCGCCGTCCTCACGTTCGATCCGCATCCGCGCGAATACTTCGCGAAGGCCGCCGCGCCCGCGCGCCTCTCGTCGCTGCGCGGGAAGATCGACGCGTTCCGCACGTTCGGCGTGCGCCGCGTCATCGTCGCCCGCTTCGACCGCGCGCTCGCGTCGCTCGACCCGGAGCGCTTCGTCGACGACGTGCTCGTGCGCCGCCTGGGCGCGCGCTGGGTGCTCGTCGGGTCGGATTTCCGGTTCGGGCGCGGGCGCGCGGGGGATCTCGCGCTGCTGCGCCGGCATTCCCGGGCCTTCAGCGTCGAAGCCATGGGGACCATCGAGGTCGACGGCGAGCGGGCGAGCTCGACCGCGGTGCGCGAGGCGCTCGCGCGCGGCGACCTCCGGCGCGCGGCGAGGCTCCTCGGCCGCCCGTACGCGATGGCCGGCCGCGTGGCGCACGGCGCGAAGCTCGGCCGCAGGCTCGGCTTCCCGACGATCAACCTGCCGCTGCGCCGCAAGCCGCCGCTCGACGGCATCTTCGCGGTGCGGGTGCTGGGCCTGGGTGCTCCGCGGCGCGGCGTGGCGAGCCTCGGCGTGCGGCCGACCGTCGCCGACGAGGGCCGCCCGATGCTCGAGGTGTACCTGTTCGACTTCGACCAGGCGGTGTACGGCAGGCGCATCGTCGTCGAGTTCCTCCACAAGCTGCGCGACGAGGCGCGTTTCCCCGACCTCGACGCGCTCACGCGCCAGATCCGCGCCGACGCGGACGCCGCGCGCGCCTATTTCGCCACCGCGAGCTGAGATGCCCGACGAGAAGAAGCCGGACTGGAAGTCCACGCTCAACCTGCCGGACACGCCGTTCCCGATGCGCGGCGACCTCGCGAAGCGCGAGCCGGGCTGGGTGCGCGAATGGCAGGAGAAGAACGTCTACGGCGCGATCCGCAAGGCGTCGGCCGGCCGGCCGCGCTTCGTGCTGCACGACGGCCCGCCGTACGCGAACGCCGCGATCCACATCGGCCACGCGGTCAACAAGATCCTGAAGGACGTCATCGTCAAGAGCCGCACGCTCGCCGGCTTCGACGCCCCCTACGTGCCCGGCTGGGACTGCCACGGCATGCCGATCGAGGTGCAGATCGAGAAGACGCACGGCAAGCACCTGCCGGTCGAGCAGACGCTCAAGCTTTGCCGCGCGTACGCGACCGAGCAGATCGCGATCCAGAAGAAGGACTTCCAGCGCCTCGGCGTGCTGGGCGACTGGGACCGCCCCTACACGACCATGGCGTTCGCGAACGAGGCCGAGGAGATCCGCACGCTCGGCAAGCTGCTCGAGAAGGGGTACCTCTACCGCGGATTGAAGCCGGTCAACTGGTGCTTCGACTGCGGCAGCGCGCTCGCGGAGGCCGAGGTCGAGTACGAGGACCGGCAGGACATCGCGATCGACGTCGCGTTCCCGCTCGTCGACCCGGTCGAGCGCGCGAAGCTCGCGCGCGCGTTCGGGCTCGCGCAGGCGCCCGAGGGCCCGATCGCCGCGGTGATCTGGACCACGACGCCGTGGACGATCCCGGCGAACCAGGCGTTGAACCTGCATCCGGACCTCACCTACGCGCTCGTCTCGGCCGGCGACCGTCATTTCGTCGTCGCCTCGGACCTGGTCGACGCGTGCCTGAAGCGCTGGAGGCTCGAGGGGCGCGCGGTCGCGGCCGCGCGCGGCACCGCGCTCGAGCGCATCGCGTTCCGCCACCCGTTCTACGACCGCGCGTCGCCGGTGTTCCTCGGCGAGTACGTGACGCTCGAGCAGGGCACCGGGATCGTGCACAGCTCGCCCGCGTACGGCATGGACGACTTCCTCTCGTGCCGCCGCTACGGCATGACGGACGACGAGATCGAGAACCCGGTGCAGGGCGACGGCCGCTACGCCGAGTCGCTGCCGTTCTTCGGGGGCCTCAGGATCTGGGACGCGAACCCGCGGATCGTGGACAAGCTGCGCGACGTCGGCGCGCTCCTGCACGCCGAGAAGTTCACGCACAGCTACATGCACTGCTGGCGCCACAAGACCCCGATCATCTACCGCGCGACGACGCAGTGGTTCGCCGGCATGGACGACGTTCCCGGCTACCGCGGGACCCGGCCGCAGCGCACGCTGCGCGAGCTCGCGCTCGAGGGCATCGAGCGCACCCGCTTCTACCCGTCCTGGGGCAAGGCCCGGCTCCACGGGATGATCGCGCACCGCCCCGACTGGACGTTGTCGCGCCAGCGCCAGTGGGGCGTGCCGCTCCCGTTCTTCGTCGACCGCGAGACCGACGAGCTGCACCCCGACACGCCGGCGCTGCTCGAGCTCGCGGCCAAGAAGGTCGCCGAGCGCGGCATCGAGGCGTGGTTCGAGGCGACGCACGAGGACTTCGGCGTCGACGAGAAGCGCTACCGCAAGCTCACCGACACGCTCGACGTCTGGTTCGACTCGGGCTCGACGCACCAGACGGTCATGGGCGGCCCCGACGGCCGCGCGAAGCACCGGGGCTCGCACGCCGTCGACACCGCGTTCCCCGCCGACCTCTACCTCGAGGGCTCCGACCAGCACCGCGGCTGGTTCCACTCGTCGCTGCTGGTCTCGTGCATGCTGAACGGCACGCCGCCGTACAAGGCGCTGCTCACCCACGGCTTCGCGGTCGACGGCGAAGGCAAGAAGATGTCGAAGTCGAAGGGCAACGTCGTCGCGCCCCAGAAGGTCTCGGACACGCTGGGCGCGGACATCCTGCGGCTGTGGGTCGCGTCGACCGACTACTCGGGCGACCTCAACATCTCCGACGAGATCCTGAAGCGCAACGTCGAGAGCTACCGACGCATCCGCAACACGCTGCGCTTCCTGATCGCCAACACGTCGGACTTCGCGGCGAGCGGCGCGATGCCGGACGAGCGGCTCTACGAGATCGACCGCTACGCGCTCGCGCGCCTCGCGGCGCTGGTCGACGACGTCGCCGCCGACTACGACCGCTACGAATTCCACCTGGTCGTGCAGAAGGTCACGACCTACTGCTCGGAGGAGCTCGGCGGCTTCTACCTCGACGTGCTCAAGGACCGCCTCTACACGACGGGGGCGACGAGCGAGGCGCGGCGCTCCGCGCAGACCGCGCTCGCGTCGATCCGCGACGCGATCCTGATGCTGCTCGCGCCGGTGCTCTCGTTCACCTGCGAGGAGGCGTGGCGCATCGTGCATCCGAACGACCCGACGGTGTTCGTGCGGACCTGGCGCGAGGCGCGTCCGCTCGTCGCGGATGCGGACGCGCTGATCGCCAAGTGGGACGCGATCCTCGCGGTGCGAGCGGCCGTGCAGAAGGAGATCGAGGCGGTCCGCCAGTCCGGCCGGATCGGGAGCTCGCTGCAGGCCGAGGTGACGATCCTGGCGCCGGCGCCTGCGTACGCGGCGCTCGCCTCGCTCGGCGACGACCTTCGCTTCGTCATGATCACGTCCGCCGCGCGGGTCGAGCAGGGCGACGCGCTCGCGATCGCGGTGAACCCGTCCGGCGGCGAGAAGTGCGAGCGGTGCTGGCACTGGCGCACGGACGTGGGCGACGACGCCGCGCACCCGACGCTGTGCGGGCGCTGCGTCGCCAATCTCTTCGGCGCGGGCGAGCCTCGCGCGATGGCCTGAGACCGGCGATGACGGACGCGCGTCCCTCGGGCCGCAGTTGGATCGCCGTCGCGATCGCGGTCGTCGTGCTCGACCAGGTCGCGAAATCGCTGGTCCAGGCGGCCTTGAGGCCCGGCGACGAGATTCCGCTCCTGCCGGTCCTCTCGCTGGTCCTGACGTTCAACACCGGCGCCGCGTTCAGCTTCCTCGCGGGCGCCGACGGCTGGCAGCGCTGGCTCTTCACCGCGATCGCGATCGCGGCGGCCGTCTTCATCGTCTGGCTGATCCGGCGCGGCGGCAACCGCCTCTACCTCGCCGGTCTCGCGCTGATCCTGGGCGGCGCGATCGGCAACCTCGTCGACCGCCTCGTGCTCGGCCACGTCGTCGACTTCGTGCTCCTGCACTGGCGAGGCTGGACCTATCCTGCGTTCAACGTCGCCGACAGCGCGATCACCATCGGCGCGGCCTGCCTCCCTCCGCACGTGATCGCCGGCGACCCGATGGACGTGGTGCTCGCGAACCCGCGCGGCTTCTGCGCGGGCGTCGACCGCGCGATCGCGATCGTCGAGCAGGCGATCGCGCAGCACGGCGCGCCGATCTACGTCCGGCACGAGGTCGTGCACAACCGGACCGTCGTCGACGACCTACGGGCGAAGGGGGCGGTGTTCGTCGACGATCTCGTCGACGTGCCGCGGGGCGCGACGGTCGTGTTCTCGGCGCACGGCGTCTCGAAGGCGGTGCGCGCGGAGGCCGACGCGCGCGGGCTCACCGTTTTCGACGCGACCTGCCCGCTCGTGACCAAGGTCCACGTCGAGATCGCGAAGATGCGCGAGCAGGGGCGCGAGATCGTGATGATCGGCCACGCCGGGCACCCGGAGGTGGAGGGCACGATGGGCCAGCTCGACGGCGGCGTCCACCTGGTCGAGTCGGTCGCCGACGTCGATCGGCTCGCGGTGGCCGATCCCGGCCGGCTCGCCTACGTGACGCAGACGACGCTTTCCGTCGACGACGCGGCGGCGATCGTCGAGGCGCTGCGTCGCCGGTTCCCCGAGATCGTCGGCCCGCGCAAGGACGACATCTGCTACGCGACGCAGAACCGCCAGGACGCGGTGAAGGTGATGGCGCCCGCCGTCGACGTCGTCATCGTCGTCGGAAGCCCGAACAGCTCCAATTCGAACCGGCTGCGCGAGGTCGCGGCCAACCTCGGCGTCCCCTCGTACATGATCGACGAAGCCTCCGAGCTCGAACCGGCGTGGGTCGCCGGGAAGAAGCGGGTGGGCGTCACCGCCGGCGCGTCGGCGCCGGAAGTGCTCGTGCGCGGCGTGATCGCGAGGCTGCGGGAGCTGGGCGCACGCTCGGTCGCCGAGCTCGGCGGCACGGTCGAGCGCGTCGTCTTCCCGCTGCCCGCAGGGCTGCGCGGCTCGCATGCGTTCAAGCCCCCGGAGACGGGCGCGGAAAGGCAGTAGATAGGGCGTAGTAGGTAGTGTTTGGCGGCGGCGTCGACGCGCGGCGTGTCGACACGGCCAATGTCTACCTTCGACGCCGTTCAAGTCCCCGGAAGCGGGCGCGGAGCGGAAGTAGATAGGGCGTAGTAGGTAGAGCTTGGCGATGTCGTCGACGCGCGGCGTGTCGACACGACGAATGTCTGCCTACGACACCGTTCAAGTCCCCGGAAGCGGGCGCGGAGCGGAAGTAGATTGGACGTAGTAGGTAGAGCTTGGCGATGTCGTCGACGCGCGGCGTGTCGACGCGGCCAATCTCTACCTACGACACCCTACCTACTGCTCCTTCCGCTCGAAACCAGGCGAGCAGCGCGCAGAACGTCGCGACCGCCAGCGCGAGCGCGACCGCCGCGACGACGGCGTGCCGGCCCGGCTCGGTGATCGCGCGGACGAGCGCCTCGGCGGCGTAGAGCGGCAGGACGAGCGAGAGGACCTGCCGGGGCCGGCGGCGGCCGCGGGCCACGCCGGGGACGAGCAGGACGAGCGGCAGCGCCTTCAGCGCGAGCCAGGCGGAGCCCGGCCGCAGCGGCGCGAGCGCCGCTTCCCACAGGATCTCGAGCGCGGCGAGCGCGATCAGGCCCGCGACGGTCGCGCGCGCGACGACGTCTCCTCGAAACACCCCGACGGCGCTCTCCGCCGAGGGGGACGAGGCGAGCTCGGGGTCGCCGTCCGGTCGCCTTGCACCACGCATGCCGATCACTCGACCGGCACGTACTCGTGGATCTCGTAGCCCGGGCCGTGGTCGACGAGCTTGGTGAGCACGGCGGTGCCGACCGTCGCGCCCCGATGGAGCGCGATCGCGTGCTCGACCTGGAACATTCCTGCCGGGGTGACGACCTGGGCGGGCGAACCGTCGGGGTCGTCGTCGTCGCCGGGCAGCACGATCACGGGCGCGAGCGTCGCGTTCGGCGCGCTCTCGGGCGCGGCGGCCGCGGCCTCCGCGTGGTCGGCCAGGAGCTCGCAGCCGAACTCGAGCGCGGTGCCCTTGAGCGTGTTGCGGAACCAGCGCACCACCGCGAGCTGCAGCGTCAGGCGCCCTTCGACGCGCAGCGAGACGATCTCGCCGATGCGCAGCGACGCCGGCGTCGCATCGGTCTGGCGCAGCGCGTACCCGGCCGGCGTGTGGTTGATGACCTGGCAATGCGTCATCGGCGGCAGCCCGCCGGGCGAGGGCGGCGACACGCCGGGCGGGCGCCCCTTGCTGTACTGCCAAGCGCCCGAGAACCCGACGCACATCACGACGCGCGCCCGCGAGGGCAGCCGGTTGAACTGCCGCGCTGGCGGGATCGCCCACTGGCGCAGCAGCCGCTGCAGGAGCGCGAGGTAGCTCCGGCGCGCGGAAGCGTCGTGGCCGGCTTCGTCGGGCAGCGGGCCGCCGGTCTCGAGCGCGCGCACCTCCTCCTGGAGCTGGAACGCGAGGTCGAACGTGAGCAGGTAGAGCCGCGTGCCCTCCATCGAGCCGCCCTTGTTGGCGGAGAACGGCGGGAAGTCGTGGCCCGCCGGGACGATCGCCACCGACTTCGCGAGCCGGTGCACCGGCGCGACGTCGGTCAGCTTTGCCCAATGCGAGTGCGACTGCAGGTATGCGAGCACCGTCCCGAGCTGCCCGGGATGGAAGCCGTAGGGATTGGCGAGCGCGAGCAGGAGCGCCTGCACGTAGATGCGCTCGGGCGTCGCCTCGGTCACGTCGCCGGGAATCGTCGCGAGGTGAAGCCCGCGCTCCCGCGCGTAGCCGTAGACGGCGTGCGCGTCGAGCCAGGTGTGGGGCGGCACCGGCGAATACGACTGGTAGGACGTCGCGAGCACCCGCGCGAAGCACTGGAGGCAGCGGTGAATGAGGGCGCTCGCGAGCCGCGAGCCGCCGAGCGAGATCCGCTTGCCCGCCTCGCTCGCGAGCAGGTGCTTGTAGGCGGTGGAGAGCTCCTGCGCGAGCGTCAGCGCGGCCTTCGCGGCCTCGAGCGGCGGGCCGGTGAGCGGGTGCGAGGCCTGGAGCACCGCGCGCTCGAGCTTCGGCCACAGCTGCATCGCCGCGGCCCAGTACGCCTCGGCGAGCTCCATGCGACGCGAATCGCTCATGCCGACGCGGTTGGTGGCCGCGAGGGCGTCGCCGATCCGCTGCGCCGCGGCCACCGGCTCCCGCTTGCCCGCGTCCTCGAGCCACGCCGTCACGCGCGCGACACGCGTCTCCGGCGGGTTGGCCGGGTGCGCGTCGAGCTTGGGCAGCGTCAGGTGGAGCGCCATGGGCCCGCGGATTGTAAGCCCAGGGTCCCGGCCGGCCCGCGTGCCGCGACCGGCGGGCCTCAGCCGAACCCGGACGGAACGAGCGGGGGGCCGTCCGGCCGGGCGCCGCCGAGGAACGCCTCGAGCTCCTCGCGGCGCGCCATCGCGTCGGCGTAGCCCAGGTCGAGCATCGTCCGCACGAACGCCGGGTGGAAGAGCAGGTACGAGGTCAGGTTCGCGCCGGTCCCCTGCGTGCTCCCGAGCCCGCGCAGCAACGTCCGCACGCCGCCGGGCAGCTGGTCCGCGTGCGCCATCGCGGCCTCGCCCAGGTCGCGGGAGGGCGCGAGCACGAAGGCGTCGACGTGCCTGAGCGCGACGCCTCGACGGGCGAGCACCTCGTCGTGGACGACGCCCGCGACGCGATTGAGCTGGTTCAGCCGCTCGAGGTCGGCCCCGAGGTTGTCGAGGAAGATCGTCGACAGCGCGTGGCCGACGGTCTGCGCGAACGACGGATAGCCCGGATGGTCGACCGGCTTCGCGCGCTGGCCGGCGAACTGGCCGACGGCGAGCACGAGGAGCCTTCGGGCGCCGAGGTGCAGCGCCGGCGACAGCGGCGTGAGCTGCCGGACCGAGCCGTCCATGTACCAGTCGTTCGCGAGCTCGGCCGCCGGGAACACGAACGGGATCGACGTCGAGGCGAGCAGGTGGCCCACGTGCAGCGCGTCGCGCCGGCCCTCGCGCCGCGTCCGGCGCCAGGGCTCGAGCGACGGGGCGCCGTCGAAGAACGTGATCGCGAATCCGGTCGAGTAGCTCGTGGCGTTGACCGCGATCGCGTGCAGCGCGCCGGAGGCGGCCTGTGCACGGAGGCGATCGAAGTCGATCGCGTCGCGGAGCAGGTGCGCGAGCGGCGCGTTGTCGAGCATCGACGCGGCATCCGCCGGCCCCGGCTTGCCGGTGAGCACGCTCGCGAGCCAGCGGATCCCGTGGCGCGAAAGCGACCGCAGGTCGGTCCGGTACACGTCCTCCGCGCGCACGCGCCGCCACCAGCGCGTGAGCCTCGCGACGCCGGTCCGGAAGTCGTCGGCGTGGATCGCGAGCGTCACCGCGTTGATCGCGCCGGCCGAGGTGCCGCACAGCACAGGGAACGGCAGCGGCGAGCCGCGCGGCGCGAGCTCCGCGAGCGCGCGCAGCGCGCCGACCTGGTAGGCGGCTCGCGCGCCACCGCCGGAGAGGATCAGCGCGGTTTCATGGCGGGCCGCTTCCATCGCGCGAGTTCAGCCGCCGCGCAGCGTGCGGTCGAGGATCATCAGCATCGCCGCGGTCGCGCCCCAGATGTAGCGCTCGCCGTAGGGAATCGCCCAGAAGTCCCGGCGCACGAGCCCCTGCATCCGGAAGTGGCGCTGCTGGTTCGCCGGGTCGAGCAGGAACGCAAGCGGCACCTCGAACACGTCGGCGACTTCGACCGGATCGGTCACGATCGGGAACGGCGGCTCGACCCAGCCGACGACCGGCGTCACGCGGTAGCCGGTGACCGTGTCGTAGTTCGCGAGCTCGCCCAGGAGCGAGACGCGCGAGCCGGGAAGGCCGACCTCCTCGTGAGCTTCGCGCAGCGCGGCGGCGGCCGCGTCCACGTCCTCGGGCTCCATGCGGCCGCCGGGGAAGCTGATCTGCCCCGGATGGTCGGGGAGCTCGGGGCTGCGCTGCGTGAGCAGCACCGTGAGGCCTTCGTCGCGATTGACCAGGGGGACGAGCACCGCGGCCGGCGTCGCCTTGCCCTCCCGGCCGGGCAGGCGGAACCCGTCGCTCATGCCGAGCGCGGTGAGCGGCACGGGCTTGCGCAGTTGCGCTTCGATCCAGGCGCGCTGGTCGTGGCGGGGAAGGGCGAACAGCGGAAGCGGCATGCCGGGCGGACGATCGACGCGCGGGCGCGTCGACGCGTCGATGATACCGCGCCGCCGGCGGGACCCCGTCCGCGGTCTCCTATAATGCGCGCATGTCCCGGCGCGGCGTCATCCTGCTGGCCCACGGCGCCCGCGACCCCCGCTGGTCGGAACCGTTCGAGTCGCTCGCCGCGCGATTCGCCGCGCTGGCGCCCGATCTTTCGCTCGAGCTCGCCTTCCTCGACTTCATGTCGCCGGACCTTCCCGAGGCCGCGGCTCGCCTCGTCGCGCGAGGCTGCGACGACCTCGTCGTCGTCCCGGCATTCCTCGGCGTGGGCGGCCACGTGCGAAGCGACGTGCCGAAGCTCGTCGAGTCCGTCACGCGCGAGCACGCGGGAGTACGCGTCACGCTGACCGCCGCGCTCGGCGAGGTGGCGGCCGTGCAGGACGCGATGGCCCGCGCCGTCGCCGACGCGGCGCGGACCTGACCGCCGATGCGCATCGCCGTCCTTGGCGCCGGCGTCGTCGGCCTCGCGACCGCGTGGTGGCTCTCGCGCGACGGCCACGAGGTCGTGGTCATCGACCGCAACGACGGGGTCGCGCTCGAGACGAGCTTTGCGAACGGCGCGCAGCTTTCGTACAGCTACGTGGCGCCGCTCGCCGGGCCAGGCGTGTTGCCGAAGATCCCGCCCTGGCTCCTGCGTCGCGATTCGCCGCTGCGCTTCTATCCGAGGCTCGACCCCGACCAGTGGCGCTGGCTGCTGCGCTTCGTGCTCGCGTGCAACAAGTCGACGTCCGAGCGGACGACGCGGCGGCTGCTCGCGCTTTCGTTCTACAGCCGCCGGCTGATGCAGGCGTTCGTCGCCGAGGAGTCGGTCGAGTTCGGCCACGCGCGGAACGGCAAGCTCGTCGTGCATTCGGACGAGGACGGGTTCGCGCGCGCCCGCGACCTCGTCGACTACCAGCGGTCGCTGGGATGCGAGCAGGACGCGCTCGATCGCGAGGCGTGCCTCGAGCTGGAGCCCGCGTTCGCGGGGGGCGCGAGCGGCCTCGGCGCGCGGCTCGCCGGCGGCATCCTGACGCGCAGCGAGGAGGTCGGCGACTGCTACCGCTTCTGCGTCGGGCTCGAGCGGCGCCTGATGCAGGACCGGGCGCCGGTGCGCTTCGAGCTCGGAACACAGGTCCGCCGCCTCGTCGCCGAGCGCAATCGCGTCGTCGCCGTGGACACTTCGTCGGGCCCGATCGACGCGGATGCGTTCGTCGTCGCGGCCGGCAGCGCGTCGGCGCGCCTCGTGAAGCCGCTCGGCCTGCGGCTGCCGGTGTATCCGCTCAAGGGCTACAGCATCACGCTGCCGGTGACCGGCCCGGCGCCGGCGGTGTCGGTCACCGATTTCAAGCGCAAGGTCGTCTACGCGCCGCTCGAGGGCGAGCGCGGGCGGACGCTGCGCGTCGCCGGCATGGCGGACATCGCGGGGTGGTCGCAGGTCCCCGACCCGGAGCGGCTGCGCCAGCTGGTCGCGGAGGCGCGCACGGCGTTCCCCGACGCGGCGGACTACGCGGTGCCGATCGAGCGGCTGGCGCCGTGGTGCGGGCTTCGCCCCGCGACGCCGCTCGGAAGCCCGATCCTGGGCCCGACGCCGGTGTCGAATCTGTACCTCAACGCCGGCCACGGCGCGCTCGGCTGGACGCTCGCGCTCGCGAGCGGCCGCGTGGTCGCCGACGCGATCGCGCGGCGCCCGTCCGAGATCCCGCTCTCGGGCCTGAAGTACGGCGCCTGAACGTCGTCGACCGGCCCGACGCCATGCGCCTCCTGGGCTGCGCGATCGTCCGCGACGAGGCCGACATCATCGAGTCGATGGTGCGGCACAACCTCGCGTACCTGGACGAGATCGCCATCGTCGACCACGCGTCGACCGACGGCACGTCGCAGATCCTCGCGGCGCTCGCCGCCGAGGGCCTGCCGATCCGCGTGACGAAGGATCTCGACCCCCGGTTCCGGCAGAAGGCGGTGATCAACGCGCTGGTGCAGGACCGGCTCCGCGAGCGCGACGCCGACTGGATCTTCGTCGTCGACGCCGACGAGTTCATCGCGGCGCCGTCGCGCGACGCGCTGCAGAGGACGCTCGCCGCGCTGCCGGCGGACCGCCCCGGGCGCCTCGAATGGCCGACCTACCTGCCGTCGTTCGCGACGGACGCGCCGCTGCCGGCGCGGCTCGCGCATCCGAGGCGAGTGCGCGAGCCCGGCCACACGTTCCGCAAGATGGCGCTGCCGCGCGCGGCCGTGCTGCGGTCGGGCGTCGAGATCGGGTTCGGCCAGCACGCGCTCGAGGCCTCGCAGCCGGGTGTCGCGATCGCCGATCCCGTCCCCGTGGCGCCTGCGGAGCTCGAGATCGCGCACGTTCCGATCCGCTCGGCCGAGCAGTTCGCGCTGAAGGCCACGACCGGTTGGCTGTCGCTCGTCGCGAAGGAGCGGCGGCGCGTGCCGGAAGCGGGACAGTGGCGCGAGGCTTTCGACTGGATCGTGCGCGGCGGAAGCGTCGACCTCGCGATGCTCGAGGGCTTCGCCGCCAACTACAGCGTGCCGCCCGCCGACTGGCGGCCGGTCGGCTCGCTCCTCGTCGAGGCGCCCCCGTTCCTGCAGCCGGTCGCCGAACGCTACCGGTCGCTCGCGAAGCGGCGCACGTTGGCCTGGGCGCTGCGCCACGCCGAGCGCCTGCTGCTCGCGCCTCCTTAGGGAAGGGGCGCCAGAGGCGCCGCGGGCCACGACGGGGTGCCGCGTCGGCCCCCCGCCGCGCCGGCGGTTGACCTTCGCCTCGGGCGGGCCGATCCTTGCCGCGGGGAGGGGTCGCCCATGGCCGGACGTCTTGCGCGGGCCGCTGCGCTCGCGCGCGGCCCGAAGGCGCGTGCCGACGCGTTGACGCGCGCGGGGATCGAAGCGCTCGACTTCGGCTTCGCGGTCTTCGACGCGGAACTCGCCCTCGTCGCCAGCAACAAGGCGTTCCGGACGCTGCGCGGCTATCCGCCCGCGCTGTGCCGGCCCGGGACAGCGATCGTCGAGTTCTATCGGTACAACGCGCGGCGCGGCGACTACGGGCCCGGCGACGTCGAGCTGCACGCGCAGTCGCGCCTCGTCCGCGTCCGCGCCCGCCATCCGCACGAGCTGGAGCACGTGACCGCGGCGGGACAGGTCCTGCGGGTCCGGTACGCGCCGCTCGACGACGGCGGCCTGCTGCTGACCTCTGCCGACGTCACCGAACGCAGGCGCGCCGAAGGGCTGGCCGAGCGCACGCAAGCCGCGCTGAAGGTCGCGCTCGACAACATGCCCGGCGCGCTCGTCTACACGGACGAGGCCCTCGACATCGTC
>JBGAHH010000014.1:0-69397 GCA_044226265.1 Casimicrobiaceae bacterium
GAAGCGCTCCGATAGGATGGCGGGGCGCCCCATGGCATCGCCGACGGTAATCCGAAGCTTCGGCAAGCGGCGCGCCACTGCGATCCACGGGTAGAGCGCCATGCCCACGAAGGTTGCGGAGAGTTTGGCCAGAAAAGGCTCGATCTCGATGCCGTGCAGGTGTGTTTCAACGTGGGCCAGCACCTGCTTGGCGGTGGCGCCGGTCGCTGCGACGCACTTCGCCATGCGCACGCCCGCTGGCGCTAGGAAGGCAGCGCCTCCGCAGGCAATGTCGATCACCCGCGCCGTACCCCAATCCACCCCGGCCCGTTCCATTTGGTCAAGCAGACGTTCGCCCATCAACGGTGGCGTGAAGAACATGGCCCGGTCCTGCCGAACCTCGGGCAGCACCAACTGCGCGTACGCGGAACTCACCCAGAACCCGACCTCGGAAACATCCATGGGCGCCAACCAACGCACAAAGTTGGTGACAGACACGTGCAGGCCGAGAGTCTTGCTACTCCGCAAGCGGGCCAGCAGCGAATACCGCTCCTGCAGCACTGCGTTCAGGACGGCGGCGACCACACGCTCTGGCGTTTCTCCGGCGCGGACCGGCACGTGCAGTGCCCGCAGGAGACCGGGGAATCTTGTTTTTTCACGGGGAAGCATGGGTTCTTGGTACGCGATAGCCCAGTTTGACCTGCCTAAAGCTCACCCGATGAGCCTTGACCACTACTCCTTTGCCGCTCTTGTTGACCCTCTTCGCGGCGCTGAGATTCCATTGGCTTCGCAGTGCCGGATGATCAGTACCTCCAGCATGTTGGCCATGCTTCGATGGTCCGTCTCTGCGGCAGCGCGCAATAGCTCTCGAACGGCTCCCGGTACTCTCAAGGTAACAGTCGCAGATCGCTTTTTCGCCATGTTCCCTCCGATGATAGGATAGCAGCACAATGCGTACCTATTGCGCTCATCGCACGTACAGTGTGCAGCGGGATTGCGCGACCCGGCCCCTGGCGCAATGAATGCAGCAGTAAGGGCCCGGCAAGCGCACAAGGGTGAGGAATGTCTGTGGGTGTGCTTGGGCTCCCGTCGATGCGGGCGACGGACTAACGTCGCTCGCCGCCGAAATTCGAGTGTGGAACTGTCTCCTGGAAGTGGAAACGTGCACGCTCACCCCAATCAATCGGCGAAAATTGGGCTCACATATGTAGTTCTTGTGCTGCGCGCTTGATCCACCTAGGCGTCGACGAAATCAACCACGACTTATGCTAGTTCAATGAGTTACGTCAATTTGTGGCACAGATTCGTAATCAGTAGGTCGGTGGTTCGAGTCCACTCAACAGCACCAATCCCGAAGGCCCGCCCCGCGCGGGCCTTTTCATGCGCGCTCGCGCTCGCCTGCGCGCTCGCCGCGGCGCCCGCGAAGCCGCAGGCCGTCCCGCCGCACGGCGACGCGATCTACACGCCGCAGCCCGGCCAGGTCGGCAAGGACGTCATGTGGCTCGGCACGCCCGACGCGATGGTCGCGGCGATGCTCCGCGCCGCGAAGACAGGCCCGGGCGACCTCGTCGTCGACCTGGGCGCCGGCGACGGCCGCATCGCGATCGCGGCAGCCCGCGACTTCGGCGCCCGCGCAGTCGGCATCGAGTACGACCCGAAGATGGCGGCGCTCGCCGGCCGCAACGCCGAGCGCGAAGGCGTGGCCGACCGCGTCCGCATCGTGCACGGCGACATCTTCAAGGAAGACTTCTCGCGCGCGAGCGTGCTGACGCTCTACCTGCTGCCCGAGCTGAACCTGCAGCTCCGCCCGCAGATCCTCGCGATGGCGCCGGGAACCCGCGTGGTCAGCTACTCGTTCACGATGGCCGAATGGGAGCCCGACCAGGTCCTGCCGGGCGGCGCGTTCGACGCCTACCTGTGGATCGTGCCCGCTCCTGTCGCCGGCCGCTGGTCGCTCGTCGACGGGCGCGGCACCGAGGTCGCCGTCGTCGATCTCGCCCAACAGTTCCAGAAGATCGGCGGCACGATCACGATCGCTAAGCGCACGCAGCCGCTGCTCGGCGCCTACGTCGCCGGCGGCGAGATGGGCTTCTCCTACGTCGACCGCGACAACGGCTTCCGCACCGCGCGGTTCAAGGTCGACGGCGCGAGGGCCGAGGGCGTGTCACGGCTGGGAGAGGACGAGGTGCGCGTCGTCGCGCGAAGGGTTGGTCAGCCCTAGTTCGGGACGCAGGCGAACACGCGAGTCGCCGAGTTGCCCTCGAAGGTCCAGTCGCGGTTCAGCATGGCGTCGAACGTCGCTGTGTGCGTCGTGTAGCGGTGGTTCGGCGCCCCGCCCGCGTTGCGGTTGAACAGGCGATAGAGCGGGCGCGTGTCCAGCGGGCATCCGCTCGTCGCCGGGTCCGGCGTCGCCAGCCCGAACGCGATCTTCTCGTAGACCCATTTCGGATCGTTCTTGAGGATGTCGCACTCTTTCGCGTAAGGCGTGTAGAAGTGCGACGCGAGCGGCTGGAAGCCGACGCCGAAGAAGCGGCACACCGGCTGGAATCCCGTCGTCGCCCCCTCCGCCACGCGGAACGACTCCCCCGTGCGCGACCAGCCCGGGAATACGCCAGCGTCGAGGCCCGCGATCTCGTCCAGGTCCGCGGAAACGAAGTAGTGGTCGAATGCCGGGTAGTAGAACTCGATCGCACGCCGATCTCCAGCCGGCGTGCCCGTCGACAGGTCGACGACGAACTGGCCGACGGCCGTCGATTGGTACAGTCGATTGGCGTCGTGCGGGTCGAGCTGCAGCGACTGCGCGTCTTCGGCTGCGCCGAGCAACCCGTCGTCCATCGCCTTCCATGAGCTTCCACCATCGGTGCTGCGGAACACGCCGCTGCCGTTCTGTGCGGCGTAGAGGGTGTCCGGCGTGACCGGATCGACGATGATCGACGTGACGGGTCCGGTGCCGAGACCGCTCGATGCAACCTGCCATGTTACGCCGCCATCGACGCTGCGATAGATCGCGTAGGGACTGGGATTCTTGTAGCCGATGTAGACAACCTCCGCGTTCGATGGGGCCACGGCGACGGCGGAAACGGCGCCACCGACCGGAATGGTGGTCACGGCGCTCGATGTGACGGCTTGATCGGTCGAGCGATAGAGCCCGATCGAGTTGCCGGGGACTTCGACGCCGTAGTAGAGCACAGTCGGACCCGTCCTCGAGGCTGATGCGGACAGTGAGTACGCCGGCGTTGGTCCGCGCGTCACGAAGCTCTCGCCGTCATTGATCGATACGTAGATGTACTCGGCGCCCGTCCCCCCTTCCTTCTGGAATAGATAGAGCTCGCCGGGCTGCGAGCCGTCGACGACCGCGTTCCGTCCGGCATCGCCACCGTGCGTCGTGATCTTGTCGACCCTGGTCGCGCCTCCGTCCGTGCTTAGCGACACGACATTGAACGAGTGCGGCCCACCAGCCTGGTACAACAGCACCACGTTCGATCGGGTGCGGCTCGACCAGATGACTTGACGCGAAAAGTTCGGATCGACGATCTCCTGCCAGGTCGCTCCATGGTCCTGCGTGACCAGCACGCCGCCGCCCATCCACTGGCGCTGCGGATTCGTCGCGTCGAAGAGCACCTGGCGCGCGACGCCCGGGCTCCCTGTCGCGCGCGAAAGACGCGGGAACGTCGCTCCCCCGTCGATGCTCTTGCGGATGCCGCTGCGGTCGCCCATGAGGAGGACGTTCGGGTCGGTGCCGTCGATCGCCAGCGTCACGGTCGCGAACTGCCCGCCGGGCTCCGGGTCGAGGCCCCCGACCGCCGACCATGTCGCTCCGGCGTCGGTGCTACGCAACGTGCGAAACGGCGTGCCGCAGTCCATCACGTACGCGATCAGGTTCGACGACGGCGCGAACTCGATCGCGCATGCGTTGATGTTCCCCAGGCTCTGTGCGACTGGCACGAACGTCGCGCCGCCATCCGGCGACCTCAGCAGGCCGCCGCCTCCCGAGTAGGCGATCACGACCCCGTTTTTCGCCGCGAACGGCGAGTGCGGCGACTGCGTGATCCACGGCCCCGCGACGTCGAGTCCCTTGCCTGCCCAGCCGAAAATTCCGGTCGCATACACACGGCGCGCCACCCAGTCGACGCGCATCGACCGGACCGCGAACGGAACCGCGTCGACGCGCCATGTCGCGCCATAGTTCGATGTGATCGCCATCGACGACTCGTGGTACACGACGCGCTCGCCGGGATTCGCGGGATTCACGCCACCGAGCTGATGGCCGCCATTGTCGACGTCGACAGGCGGGTAGTTCCACCACGGGACGTATGCCCACGAGCGCCCGGCGTCGTTGCTCCACCACGGCACGGCGCTGATGTTCGCGTAGATCTCGGGCGGCGAGCCCACGACCGTCGCCCAGGGCGCGTTAACCGCCTGGAGCGTGGTCGGATCGAACCGGAACGTGCTGCGCCAGTGCTGGCCGCCGTCCTCCGACGCCATGATCGTGGTCGTCGGAGAGCCGAATCCAGCGAAGACGAAGCCCGGCAGCGACTGGTGCGTGGCCAGGACATTCGGAGCGAGGTCCGGGATTCCGTAGGGCGCCCACGCGCCCGCGTGAGCGACACCATGACTCGCCGCGATGCAAGCGACGACGATTGCCATTCGCCGGAACATGGTCGAACTTCCACGCCCTGTCAGGGCCACGTTAACGACCGTACTCCAGAAAAAAAAAAAAACGACAACCGTCGTCGATCGGCGACGTCGGACAACGACCTTGGTCTCGTTCCTACCGCGCAGCCGCGCGACGGTTCCGGGAATGCCGCCGCTGTCGGCCCATTGCGGGCCGCGGGGCTCAATCCGCCGCGCGCTTTTCCGTGCGTTCCCGCTCGCAATGCGCGATCCACTGCGCCGTGAGCTTCTCCTGCACCGAGTTCTGCTTGAGGCGCGCGTCGAGCGCCGGGAAATCGACGCGGTCGAGCGGCTGGTCCTGGTTGAAGCAGCTGAACACGTAGCTCGTCTTGCCGGTGACCGGGTCGCGTTGCGGCTGCAGGCACTGCGCGCAGATCTCCTTCATCATGCACTGCATCGGCGAGTTGATCGAGCCGATCGCCGCGTGGCCGGGCTTCATGTAGGGCGCGAGCACCGTGTGGCGCGCGGCGGCGACGGCGGCCATCATCTTGTCGGAGCCGATCGCGATGATGCGGTCCGGCTGCATCAGCGGGATCGGCTGCTCGCCCAGTTTGCCGCCCGCGTAGGCGGCCATCGCCTGCACGATGTTGCCGACGAACGCGCGGTCCTGCGGGCGCGTCGCGGCGAAGCCCGGCGCCTCGTCGCAGCACCAGACGACGACGTCGGCGGCCGCCTCGATGTCGGCGACCTTGTAGCGGTCGGCCATCTTCTTGTAGCCGGCGAAGTAGAGCACCTTCGAGCCGGCGGCGCGGAACGCCTGGCCGATCGAGAACAGCACGGCGTTGCCCAGGCCCCCGCCGACCAGCACGACGGTCTCGCCCGGCTCGATCTCGGTGGGCGAGCCGGTCGGCCCCATCAGCACGACGGGCTCGCCGGGCCGCAGCGTCGCGCAGAGGTCGGACGAGCCGCCCATCTCGAGCACGATCGTCGAGACGAGGCCCTGCTCGCGGTCGACCCAGGCGCCGGTCAGCGCGAGGCCTTCCATCGTCATGCGCGTGCCGCGGCGAACCTCCGCGACCGTCTCGTAGTTCTGCAGCCGGTAGAACTGGCCCGGCTTGAAGTTGCGAGCCGCCGCAGGCGCACGCACGACGACCTCGACGATCGTCGGCGTCAGGCGCTCGACGCGGTCGACGGTGGCGCGGAGCTCGTGGTCGAGCTTCGCGAAGAACTCGGCGTCCGGCGCGGCCGACGCCGGCGCCACCCGCGCGAGCATCCGCGAGACGATCGGATAGCCTTGCTTCGCGCTCGACATCGCCTTCACGACGTTGCCCGAGAACGACGGATGGAGATCGCCGAAGAAGCTCGTGGAGCGGCCGTCCGGGCGGATCGAGGTCAGCACGGCGGGCTTCGGCGGCTTCGCGAGGCCGCGCACCGGCTTGACGATGCGGCCATCCTCGTCGACGAGCTTGAAGTACTTGCCGTCGACGAGGAAATGCTCGTCGTCCTCGCGCGCGAGCACCGTGTTGGGCTGCGTTCCCGCCGCGATCAGGATCGTCCGCGCCGGGATCGTCGTGCGCGCGTACTCGTGCCAGACGCCGTCGCCGTCGTTGTGGTGGGCCGAGACCGCGAGCCCGGAGGCGTGCCCGTGCGCGTCGACTTCGATCGCGAGCGGCGTGAGGCCCTCCGCGAACCGGATGCCCTCCTCCAGCGCCTTCTCGACCTCCTCGTGGTTCAGCGTGTACGACGGGCTGTCGACGAGGAGCCGGCGGTAGGCGATCGTCGAGCCGCCCCAGCCCCGCAGGAGCTCGATGATGCGCGGCGCGCGGCCCTCCCGTACTGCGGCCTCATGCTCGGCACGCAGCGCCCGCGCGTGGCCGAGCCACTCTTCGGCGATCTCGCGCTCGGCCTGTGTCCACGCGCGCTCGACCGCGTCGCGCCCCCGCTCGCGCACGAGGGCCTCGTAGCGCGAGAGGAACTTCTCCACCTGCACCGGGTAGTAGGCGAGCGACTCGGTCGCCGTGTCGATCGCCGTGAGTCCGCCGCCCACCACGACGATCGGCAGCCGCACCTGCATGTTGGCGAGCGAGTCGGCTTTCGCGGCGCCGGTCAGCTGCAGCGCCATCAGGAAGTCCGACGCGGTGCGCACGCCGGTCGCGAGGCCGTTCGGGAGCTCGAGCACGGTCGGGCGGCCCGCACCCGCCGCGAGCGCGACGTGGTCGAAGCCCATCGCGAACGCATCCTCGGCGGTGATCGTGCCGCCGAAGCGCACGCCGCCGTAGAGCGCGAATTGCGCGCGGCGCTCGAGGAGCAGCCGGATCACCTTGAGGAAGTTCTTGTCCCAGCGGACGGTGATCCCGTACTCGGCCACGCCGCCGAAGCCCGCCATCGTGCGGTCGTCGAGCGGCTCGACGAGCGTCGCGAAGTCGCGGATCGGCTCGAACGCGACGCGCGTGCCGTCGATCTCGACGCCGGACAGCCGCGCGGGCAGTGGCTCGATCTTGAGGCCGTCGATCCCGACGACCGCGTGGCCGTCGTTCATCAGGTGGTGCGCGAGCGTGAAGCCGGCCGGCCCCATGCCGACGATCAGCACGCGCTTGCCCGTCGCCGCGCGCGGCACGGGACGGCGCAGGTCGAGCGGGTTCCAGCGCGTGAGCAGCGAATAGATCTCGAAGCCCCAGGGCAGCGCGAGCACGTCCTTCAGCACGCGCGTCTCGCTCTGCGGGATGTCGACCGGGTCCTGCTTCTGGTAGATGCAAGACTTCATGCAGTCGTTGCAGATCCGGTGGCCGGTCGCCGCCGCCATCGGGTTGTCGACGCAGATCGTCGCCAGCGCGCCGAGCGCCCAGCCCTCGGCGCGCAGCTTGTGGAACTCGGAAATGCGCTCCTCGAGCGGGCAGCCGGCGAGCGTCACCCCGAACGGGCTCTTCTTGAACGGGATCTCCGGCGTCGAGCCGTCGGCCGGCTTCTTCTCGAAGAGCCCGCGCGCGCAGGAGTCCTTGCCCTGCTCGTGGCACCAGATGCAGTAGTGCGCCTGGTCGAGGCCGCCGACGAGGTCGGTGCCCGCGTCGGTGAGCGCGAAGCCCGCGCGCTCCCGGCGGTGCGATGCGTCGAGCTCGTAGGCGGCGACGCCCGCGTGCTGCACCGGCACGATGGGCACCAGCTTCATCGCGTCGAGCTTGCGCGGCGCGCGGAACAGCACGCCGTCGCGATGCGCGGCACGTCCGGCCGGCGTGTGGAGCGCCCAGGCGGCGTATCGGAGCGCCAGGTCGAGCGCCTCGGCGTTCGCGGCCTCGTCCTTCTGCCAGGCGACGACGGCGTCCGCGAACGCGATCTCGTGATGCCGGCCCACGATCGGGGCACCGATCCGGGCCTCGAGCGCCGAGCGCAGCGCGGGGCCGTCGAAGGTCGCCGCCGCGTCCGCCTTGTGCGCGTTCGCCGCCTTGCGCTGGACGAACTGGCGCTTGACCGCGTAGAGCGGCGCCAGCGCGTGCTGGGCCGCCTGCAAGGCGCGCACCTCGTCCTCGATGCCGAACAGCGTCGCGAGGAAGTCCTCGACGTGCGGCCCGAGCGCGATCAGGAGGTCGCCTTCCGCCTTGTTGCCGAGCGCGCCGGGATCCCGCCGGGCTTCGCGCAGGCGCGCGCCGAGCGGCGCGTCGGCGGCGTCGAGGTGCGCGAGGAAGACCCGGTCGACGGCCGCCGCGCCTTCGGTCGTGTAGAGGTCGGCGAACGCGAGGCCGTGGGCGAGTCTTGGCATGGAAAAAAAGCGCCGCGGGACTGGAAATCGCCCGCGGAAGGCGCAAACGTATAATTGTACGCGTGGCGAAGGTCGCGCCCGGAGCCGTTCGAGCATAACGATATGACCTCGACGCGCGCCAACCGGCCCCGCCGCGACGGCGTTGCGGGCGCCCCGCCCTGCGGACCCTTCGAAGGACCCCGATGAGCCGAATCGCTTCCGCCCTCCTCGCCTCGGCGCTGCTGCTCGGCCCGTCGCTCGCGGCCTCGCAGCCGGTGAAGCTTGGCGAGCTCAACAGCTACAAGGTCTTCACCGCGTTCCTCGACCCGTACAAGAAGGGGATGGAGCTCGCGCTCGCCGAGGAGAACGCGGCCGGCGGCGTGCTCGGGCGGCCGCTCGAGATCGTGTCGCGCGACGACAGCGGGACGCCGGGCGACGCCGTCCGCGTCGCCGAGGAGCTCGTCGCGCGCGAGAAGGTCGCGATGCTGATGGGGACGTTCCCGTCGAACGTCGGGCTGGCGGTCGCCGACCTCGCGAACCAGCGCAAGATCCCGTTCCTCGCCGCCGAGCCGCTGACCGACAAGATCGTCTGGGAGAACGGCAACCCCTGGACGTTCCGGCTGCGTCCGTCGACCTACATGCAGACGGCGATGCTCGCGCCCGAGGCGGCGAAGCTCGGCAAGAAGCGCTGGGTGATCGTGTACCCCAACTACGAATACGGGCAGGCCGCGACGGCCGCGTTCAAGCAGCTGATGCTGGCCCGCCAGCCGGGCGGCCTCGAGTTCATCGAGATCGCGGTCCCCCTCGGCAAGATCGACGCGGGCCCCGTCGCGCAGGCGATCGCGGACGCCAAGCCCGACGCGATCTTCAGCTCGCTTTTCGGCCCGGACCTCGCGCGCTTCGTGCGCGAGGGCGAGCTTCGAGGCATCTTCAAGGACCGCCCGGTCTTCAACCTGCTGGGCGGCGAGCCCGAGTACCTCGACCCGCTGAAGGACGAGGCGCCGGTCGGCTGGTGGGTCACCGGCTACCCGTGGTACGGGATCGACACGCCGGCGCACAAGCGCTTCCTAGACGCGTACCGCGCCAAGTTCAACGACTACCCGCGCGTCGGGTCGGTCGTCGGCTACTCGACCGTCAGGGCCGCGGCCGCGGCGATCCGCAAGGCGGGCTCGACCGATCCGGCGAAGATCGCGGCGGCGCTGTCCGGACTCGCGGTCGACACGCCGTTCGGGCGCATCGTCTTCCGGCCGCTCGACCACCAGTCGACGATGGGCGCCTATGTCGGCAAGACGGCGGTGAAGGACGGCAAGGGCGTGATGGTCGACTGGCGCTACGCGGACGGCAAGGACTACCTGCCTCCGGACGAGGTCGTTCGCAGGCTTCGTCCGCAGAAGTAGGGTCGGACCCCATTTCCCGCGGACCCCATTTCCCGGCCAGGCTCCCCACCGGCCGGAACCACTGCGGAAACGGGGCCTGACCGCCGATGACCGCCGCGTCGCTCGCGGTCCAGCTGCTCAACGGCCTCGCGTCGGCGTCGAGCCTGTTCCTCGTCGCCGCGGGGCTGACGCTGATCTTCGGCGTCACGCGCGTCGTCAACTTCGCGCACGGCTCGCTCTACATGCTGGGCGCGTACGCCGCCTGGTCAGTCGGCGATGCACTCGGGGGCTCGCTCGGTGCCACACCGTGGGCGTTCGTCGCGTCGGTCGCCGCGGCCATCGTGGTCGCCGCAGCGGTCGGCGCGCTGGTCGAGGTGCTGATCCTCAAGCGCCTCTACGGCGCGCCCGAGCTCCTTCAGCTGACGGCGACCTTCGCCGTCGTGCTGGTCGTGCGCGACGCGGCACTCGCGATCTGGGGTGCGGAGGATCTCCTCGGACCCCGGGTGCCCGGCCTCGACGGGAGCATCCCGCTCGGCTCGCGCTCGCTGCCCGAGTACGACGCGTTCCTGATCGTCGCCGGGCCGATCGTGCTGGCGCTGCTGACGCTGCTCGTCCGGCGTACGCGCTTCGGCGTGCAGGTCCGCGCCGCCGCCGAGAATCGCGAGGTCGCCGCTGCGCTGGGCGTGAACCAGGCGCTGCTCTACACCGCCGTGTTCGCGCTCGGGTCGGGGCTCGCGGGCCTCGCGGGCGCGCTCGCGCTGCCCCGCGAGCCCGCCAACCTCGGCATGGACCTCGCGGTCATCGCCGACGCGTTCGTCGTCACCGTCGTCGGCGGGCTGGGATCGATCCCCGGCGCGTTCGTCGCGGCGCTCGTGATCGGCCTCGTGAAGGCGCTGTGCATCGCGATCGGCACCGTCGAGGTCGCCGGCGTCGCGATCGCGTTCCCGAAGCTGACGCTCGTCGCGGAATTCATCGTGATGGCCGTCGTCCTCGCGTTCCGGCCGCATGGGCTGATGGGCCGGCCCGCGGCGATGCCGCCGGTCACGCCGCTCCCCGAGCAGCGCGCGCTCGTCGTCGCGACCGGCCGCCGCGACGCCTGGATCGGCCTCGCGGTCGCCATCGGTTTCCTCGTCGTGCCGCTGCTGTCGGACGAATACGCGCGCATCCTCGCGACCGACATCCTGATCGCCGCGCTCTTCGCGGCCAGCCTGCGGTTCATGATGGGGCCGGGCGGCCTCGCGTCGTTCGGGCACGCCGCGTACTTCGGCGTCGGCGCGTACGCCGCCGCGCTGGCGGCGAAGGGCGGCGCGCCATTCGCGGCCGCGCTCGCGGTCGCGCCGGCGGCAGCGCTGGCCGCCGCGATCGTGTTCGGATGGTTCTGCGTGAGGCTCTCCGGCGTCTACCTGGCGATGCTGACGCTCGCATTCGCGCAGATCACCTGGTCGATCGTGTTCCAGTGGGACGCGGTCACCGGCGGATCGAACGGCATCGTCGGCGTCTGGCCGCCCGAGTGGATCGCGGACCGGACCCGCTTCCAGTGGCTGACGCTCGGCGTCGTGGCGGTCGCGCTCGTCGCGCTCGAGCGCCTCGCCGCCTCGCCGTTCGGATTCGCGCTTCGCGGCGCGCGCGACTCGCCGCTGCGCGCGGAAGCGATCGGCCTCGACGTTCGCGCCACGCAATGGGCGGCGTTCGCCGTCGCCGGCGCGTTCGCGGGGCTCGCCGGCGGCCTGTTCGCGTTCTCGAAGGGCAGCATCTCGCCCGAGACGCTCGCGATCCCGCGCTCGGTCGACGCGCTCGTCACCGTGCTGCTGGGCGGCCTCAACGCGACGTTCGGCCCGCTCGTCGGCGCCGCCGCGTTCACCTGGGGCCAGGACGCGCTCGCCCGCGCGACCGACTACTGGCGAGCCGCGCTCGGCATTGGGATCCTCGCTCTCGTTCTCGTCGTGCCCCTCGGCATCGGCGGGCTGCTCGCCGCACCGCGCGGCAAGGGGCGCGCGCCATGAGCGAGCCCGTGCTCTCCGTCCGCGACCTCGCCAAGGCGTTCGGCGGGCTGCGTGCCGTCGATGGCGTCTCGTTCGACGTCGCCGCGGGCGACCTCGTCGCGCTGATCGGCCCGAACGGCGCCGGCAAGTCGACCTGCTTCAACCTGATCAACGGGCAGCTCGCGCCCGACGCGGGGCGCGTGCTCATCGACGGAATCGACGTGACCGGCCTCCCCGCCCGCGCGCTCGCACGCCGCGGCGTCGGGAGGACTTTCCAGGTCGCCGCGACGTTCGCGTCGATGACGGTGCGCGAGAACGTCGCGCTGGCGATCGCGGCGCACGCGTCGTCGGCGGCCTCGCCGCTCGGATCCGGTCTCGCCCGCTACGCAGGCGAAGCGACGGCCTTGCTCGAGCGCGTCGACGCGGCGGCGCTCGCCGACCGTCATTGCGCGACGCTCGCCTACGGCGACGTGAAGCGCGTCGAGATCGCGCTCGCGCTCGCCGGGCGCCCGCGCCTGCTGCTGATGGACGAGCCGACGGCCGGGATGGCGCCCCGCGAGCGCGGCGCCCTCATGCAGGCCGCGGCCGGCCTCGCGAGGCTCGACGCGATCGCCGTCCTGTTCACCGAGCACGACATGGACGTCGTGTTCGGGCACGCCGACCGCGTGATCGTGCTCGACCACGGCCGCGTGCTCGCGGAAGGCACGCCCGACGCGATCCGCGCCGACCCGCGCGTGCGCGAGGCCTATCTCGGCGTCGACGCCTGACCCAGGAGACCGTGTGGGTCGGGCTTCATCCCGACGAACTTCGGATCGATTGTCGACCTGAAGGCCGACCCACAGGCGTCGGCGCCGACGCCCTAGCCCGTCAGCCGATCGACGATGCGGTGGACGAACGGGCGGATCAGGAGCAGCGCCGGGAACGCGATGATCCACGCGGTGATCCACGCTCGCACCCAAAGCGCCAGGAACGTCGGCGGCGTGCCCGCGGCCACGAGCGTCGCGATGCCCGACACGATGAAGGTCATCATCCCCGACAGCAGGAACGCGAACACGTAGGGCGCCGAGCGCCGCGGCAGCCTCGCCATCAGCGCCCTCCCGCCATGCGAACGAAGCCGTCGTCGAGGTCCGCGATCAGGTCGTCCGGATCCTCGAGGCCGACGTGGATGCGCACGCAGGGCCCGCCCGCGTCGAAATGCGACACGGTGCGGATGCGATTGGGATCGGTCGGGATGATCAGGCTCTCGAAGCCGCCCCAGCTCCAGCCCATCCGGAACAGGCGCATGCCGTTCAGCATCGCCGCGAACGCGTCGCGCCCGGGGCCCGGGTGCAGCACGATCGTGAAGAGCCCGGTCGCGCGCCTGAAGTCGCGCTTCCACAGCTCGTGGCCGCGCGCGCCGGGCAGCGCCGGGTAGAGGACTTCCTTCACTTCCGGCCGCCCGCGAAGCCAGGTCGCGACCTTCGTCGCGCTCGCCTGGTGTCGGTCGAGCCGCGCGGCGAGCGTGCGCAGGCCGCGCAAGCCCAGGAAGGCGTCGTCCGACGAGACCGCGACGCCCATGTCGGTCCACAGCCGGTGCACCGGGCCGGCGGTCGCGTCGTTGCAGACGATCACGCCGAGCAGCACGTCGGAGTGCCCGCCGAGGTACTTGGTACCCGCGTGCACCGACACGTCGACGCCGTGGTCGAACGCACGGAAGCCGAGCGGCGTCGCCCACGAATTGTCGAGCACGACGAGCGCGCCGTGCCGGTGCGCGACCTCGGCGATCGCCGGGATGTCCTGCACGTCGAACGCGAGCGATCCCGGCGACTCGGCGAACACGATGCGCGTGTTCGGCGTCATCGCGCCTTCGATCGCGGCGCCGGCGAGCGGATCGTAGAACGCGACCTCGATGCCGTTGCGCACGAGGTGGTTCATCGCGAAGCGCCGCGTCGGGCCGTACACGGAGTCGGTGATGAGCACGCGGTCGCCCGCCTTCAGCAGCGCGAGCAACGGAAACGTCGTCGCCGTGAGCCCGCTCGGCACCGCGAAACCGCGCGCGCCGCCTTCGAGCGCCGCGACCGCCTTCTGCAGGTCGGTAACGGTCGGCAGACCGTGGAGCCCGTAGCCGATGCCCGCGTAGCGTCCCTCGGCCGACGCCTCGAGGTCGTCGAGCGTCGGGAAGATCATCGTCGACGCGCGATAGACCGGCGTGTTGACCGCGCCCAGGTGCTTCGCGGGATCGCGGCCGAGGTGGACGACCTCGGTCTCCGGCTTGACCGGCGGGCGCGAGCCGCTCACGCGTGCGACGCCTTCGGAAGCGGAACGAGCGAAAGCGCGCGGCAGATCGCCTCGACCTGCCGCTCGACAGGAAGCTCGATGTCGACGTCCACCGCGCGCGCCGGCGGCTCGAGCGTCGCGTACTGGCTCGCGAGCAGCGAGGCCGGCATGTAGCGGTGCTTGCGGACCGCGAGCCGCGCGGCGATCGTCGCCTGGTCGCCCGCGAGGTGAACGAAGCGGACGTCGCTGCCGGCCGCGAGGCGCGCGCGGTAGGCTTCCTTGAGCGCGGAGCACGCGAGCACCGCGCTGCCGCCCGCGGCGCCGATCGCACGCAGCTCGCCGGCGATGCGGTCGAGCCAGGGCCAGCGGTCCTCGTCGACCAGCGGTGTGCCCGACGCCATCTTCGCGACGTTCGCGGGCGGGTGGAAGTCGTCGGCGTCGAGGAAAAGCCATCCCAGCCGCCCGGCCAGCGCCGCGCCGACCGTGCTCTTGCCGCAGCCGGTCACGCCCATCACGACGACGATCATCGCTTCGGTTCCGTCGTGGCGCCGTGGACTGCGTGCCCGCCGAACGCCTGCCGCATCATCGCGAGCATCTTGTTCGCGTAGTCGCCCTTGCCCTGGCTGTCGAAGCGGCTCATCAGCGCGAGCGCGAGGACCGGCGCGGGCGTGCCCTGCTCGATCGCCTCGGCGACGGTCCAGCGGCCCTCGCCCGAGTCCGCGACGTGCGGCGCGACCGCGTCGAGCGCCGTGTCGCGCGCGAGGAACTCCGCGGTGAGGTCGAGCAGCCACGAGCGCACGACGCTGCCGTGGCGCCAGGTCTCGGCGAGCCGGGCGACGTCGATCGCGAACTCGCGCTTGCCCTGCAGGAGCGCGAAGCCTTCCGCGTAGGCCTGCATCATTCCGTACTCGATCCCGTTGTGGATCATCTTCGCGAAGTGGCCGGCGCCCGCGGGGCCGCATTGCATCCAGCCGGCGTCCGGGGCGGGCGCGAGGACCCGGACGAAAGGCTCGACCGCGCGCGCCGCCTCGGGCGAGCCGCCGAACATCAGCGTGTAGCCGTTCGCGAGCCCCCAGACGCCGCCGGAGACGCCGCAGTCGACGAACTGCAGCCGGCGCCCGGCGAGCTCGCGCGCGCGCCGCTGCGAATCCTTGTAGTTGGCGTTCCCGCCGTCGACGATCGTGTCGCCGGGTGAGAGGTGGGTCGCGAGCGTCGCGATCGTGGATTCGGTCGCGGCGCCCGCCGGCACCATCGCCCACACGCCGCGCGGCGCGGGAAGCGCGGCGACGAGCGCGGCGAGCGACGACGCGGCGACGAGCGCGCCTTCCGAGGCGAGCTTGTCCGCCGCGCCGGGCGTCGCGTCGTGGCCGACCACGCGGACGCCGCCGCGCGCGACCGGCGGGCCATGTTGCCGCCCATGCGGCCGAGGCCGACGAGCCCGATCGAGAGGAAGCCATGCGGATTGAGCGTCGAGCGGCGGGCGCCCGGTCAGGACGGCATTCTACCGGCAGCGTCGGCGGGCAGCCCCGGATGCGGTCCACGGCCGCGACGACCGCCGCCGCGACGAGCATTGCGCGCAGCCGCTCGCCAGCATGCCCGCGGTCGGTCGCTCGCCCAGCAGCGCCGCGCAGCGCGATGCCGTAGACCGGCTCGAGCGCCGCGACGACGCTCGCGGTGTGCGCGCGGTGACGCCGGCGAGTGCCGCGACGAACGTGTGCGCGAGCGCCGTGCAGCCGAGCCCGAGCGGCGCGAAGGTCTCCGAGCTCGGCGGGTGTGGGCCAGCGGGCCGCGCCCCGGCCACAGCGCGACCACCGGGACGAGGACCAGCGCGGCGAACGCGTTCTGCCAGAGCGCGATCGAGAGCGCGCCGTCGCCGTTTGGGCGAAGCGCCGGTTGCGCACCGCCAGCCACGCGAACGTCGCGCCCGAGGAGGAGCACGCCCCAGGCGAGTCCTGGACGGCCAGGTCGCGCGGGTCGAACCGGGGCACGGTCAAGACGAGCCCGGCGACGACCAGCGCCGCGACGACCCAGTCGCGGCGGCCGGCGTGCCGCTCGCCCGCGGCGCGCTCTGGACGAGCGTCCAGAGCGGAAGCTCTCGCGAAGCCGAGCAGCCCGACCGCCACGCCGGCGGCCTGGATCGCGACGAAGAACGCCACCCAGTGCAGCGCGAGCACGACGCCGTTGAGCGCGAGACCGGGCGCGGGCCGGCGCAGGTCGCCCATCGCGGCGGCCAGCGCCGCCAGCGCGAGCGCGGCGATCGGTCCGGCCGAGCACGATGGCGACCGGAGATAGCGCGAGCCAGGCGCCGAACAGGCCCGCCACGCCGAACAGCATCACGGCGACGTGCAGCGCAACGAGGGATCGCAGGGGCGCATCGTCGACGCCGCGGATTCTGCCATGCGGGCCGTCCCGGCCTGACGCGCGGGGGAGAGAATCCGCGCTTCCCGCCCGCCCCGCTCAAGCCCCAGGAGACCCCGTCGCCGCGCGCGCAACCCCAAGGCGATCGTCGCCGACGTGCTGAAATCGCCCATGCCGGGCGTCAAGGTGGCGGTGTCGGACATCGACGGCATCCTGCATCCTGCAAGGTCTTGCACAAGGACAAGTTCAGCGTCGGCGGTCGAAGGCGGCTTCGGCTTCTGCGACGTCGTCTACGGCTGGGACATGCACGACCAGTGCTGCGACAACGACGACGACCGGCTGGCACAAGGGCTATCCGGACGCGATGGTGCAGCTCGACCTCGCGACGCATCGCAACGTGCCCTGGGACGGCGGCATCGACTTCTTCCTCGGCAACTTCGTGCGGATGGAGAACGGGCGCGAGGTGCCCTACCCGCTGCTCGACGGCCGCCAGGTGCTGAAGCGTGCTCGCGCGCGGCGAAGCTGGGCTTGGACCGATGTGCTCGCTCGAGTTCGAGTTCTTCAACTTCGCCGAGACGCCGCAGAGCTGGGCCGAGAAGAGGGGCGTCGGCCCCGAGCCGATCACGCCGGGCATGTTCGGCTACTCGCTCCTGCGCGCCGGCCACGCGCGCGACTACTTCAACGCGCTGTTCTCGAGCTCGCCGCGTTCGGCGTGCCCATCCGGGCTGCCCACCGAGACCGGGCCTGGCGTCTACGAGGCGGCGATCGTCTACTCCGACGCGCTCGAGGCGAGGGCGACCGCGCGCTGCTGTTCAAGGCCGGCGCCGGGCGAGATCGCGCGCGCTTCGGGATCATGCCGAGCTTCATGGCCAAGTGGAACGCGGCGCTTCCCGGGCTGCTCGGGCCACGTGCACCAGAGCCTCTCGGACGGGTCGAGGAACGTGTTCCCACGCAATCCGAAGACCGCGGGCGCGCCGGCATGAGCAAGGTGTTCGAGAGCTACCTCGCCGGGCAGCAGGACACGCTGATGGCGTTCGCGCCGATGCCCTGGCCCACGATCAACAGCTACAAGCGGCTGGTCGACGGCTTCTGGGCGCCGGTCAAGCCGACCTGGGGCATCGACAACCGCACGGCGAGCGGCTCCGCGTGATCAGGCGGCGCCAAGTCGACGCGGCTCGAGACGCGCTGCCCCGGCGCCGACGTCAATCCCTACCTCGCGCTCGCCGCCTGCGTCGCCGCGGGGCTCCACGGCGTCGAGAAGGGACTCAAGCTCAAGGTGCCGCCGATCGAAGGCACCAACAAGGGCGCCGAGCGCATCCCGCGCGCGCCCAGGTCGCTTCGCCGAGACGACGGCGATCTTCCGCGCGTCGGACCTCGCGCGCGACTGGTTCGGCGACGAGTTCGTCGACCATTTCGCGGCGACGCGCGAGTGGGAGTACCGCCAGTGGCAGGACGCGGTGACCGACTGGGAGCTCAAGCGGTACTTCGAGATCGTCTGATGCCCGTCCTGCAACCCGCGGCGCGCCGGACGGCCGCGATCCTCGCCTTCGCGCTGCTCGCGGCTCCGGCCGCGCCGGCCGCCACGCTGCGCATCGCGAGCGCCAGCGACCCGCAGTCGCTCGATCCGCACGCGGTCGCCTTGCTCTACCAGTCGCGGGTCGCGTTCCAGGTCTACGAGTCGCTCGTCGGCCGGGACCGCGACTTCAAGCTGGAGCCCGCGCTCGCGGTGTCATGGACAGCCGGTCGACGCGCGCACCTGGCAGTTCAAGCTGCGGCCGGGCGTCCGCTTCCACGACGGCAGCCCGTTCACGGCCGACGATGCGGTGTTCTCCGATCAGGCGCGCTCGCCATCGCGAGGAGCTGCGCTGCGTTCAACGGCGGCGTGACCGGCTGTCCGCAAGGTCGGCCTGCTGATCCGGTCGGCATGCGCATCGCCGCGCCGGGCCGATCTACCGTTGACCCGCGGACAAGCTCTACATCAACATCGGCATGATGAGCAAGGCCTGGGCGCAGAAGCACGACGTGGTGCAGCCCCAGGCCTACGACGCGAAGCAGGAGACCTACGCGGTACGCCACGCGAATGGCACCGGGCCGTACAAGCTCGAGAGCTACGAGTCCGACCGCCAGGTCGTGCTCGTCGCGAACGACGTGGTGGGGCAAGCGCGGCGACGTCGACCGCGCCGTCGTACGTCATCAGTCGGACGCGACGCGGCTGGCGGCGCTGGCGTCGCGGCAGGTCGACTTCGTGATCGACCCGCCGTTCCAGGACGTCGGGCGACTCCGGCGCGATCCGCAGGTCCGCGTCACCGAGACCGCGGACATCGGCACCCAGTACCTCGGCTTCGACCAGTTCCACGACGAGCTGCCCGGGTCGGGGCTGAAAGGCCACCGCAACCCGTTCAAGGACCTTCGCGTGCGGCAGGCGGTGGCGCACGCGATCGACACCGACGCGATCGTCGCGAAGGTGTGCGCGGACAAGGCGCGCCGACCGGATCGCGCGTGTCGAAGCTCGTCGACGGCTACGACGCGGCGCTCGACGAAGCGCCTACGATCCGGCGAAGGCCTGGCGCTGCTGAAGGACGCAGGGTATGCTGACAGGTTCTCCACAGGGCTGGATTGCGTCGCGATCACCTGGCGCGCCGCGGCGTGCCAGGCGATCGCTGGCATGCTCGCGCAGGTCGGCGTCAGGGTGACGTTCACGCCGAGCCCGGCGGCCCAGTTCTTCCCGAAGATCACGCAGGCGCAGACGCCGTTCTTCGAATTCGGCTGGACGCCGACGACCGACGCCTGGACGATGCTCAACCCGACGATCCACACGTTCGACCCCGCGGGAGGCGGCACGTTCAACGGCGGGCGCTACTCGAACCCTCGGCTCGACGCCGCGATCGACGCGGTCCGCGTCGCGCCCACGCTCGACGCGCGCCGCGCGCTCGTCCGCGACGCGCTCGCGATCCTCGCCGCCGACCTGCCGCTGCTTCCCCTCTACCGGCGAACGCTGGCCTGGGCGATGCGGCCGGACATCGAGGTCGCGATGTGGCCCAACGACATCCTCGAATTGCGCTTCGTGCGCGTCAAACCCCCATGACCATCGACAAATTCGCGTTCCCCACGACGATCCAGTTCGGCCCCGGCGCCGCGAAGCTCGTCGGCCCGCACCTTCGCGAGCTGGGCCTGCTGCGTCCGCTCGTCGTCACCGACCGCGCGCTGGCCGCGCTGCCGGTCGCGAGCGCGTTCGTCGACGCGCTGCGCCACGCCAAGCTCGACCCCGTCGTGTTCGACGGCATCTGGGGCAACCCGACGGTCGCGCAGGCCAACGCCGGAGCGGCCGCGTACCGCGCGCACCGCGCCGACGCGGTCGTCGGCTTCGGCGGCGGCGCCGCGCTCGACGTCGCGAAGATCGTCGGCGCCGTCGCGCTCGGCGGCGGCAGCGCGCTCGAGTACGCGTGGGACCACCCGAAGGTCCGCCCGATTCCGGACAACCTCCCGTACTTCGTCGCGCTCCCGACGACCGCGGGGACAGGCTCGGAGGTCGGGCGCTCGTCGGTGATCTCCGAGGACGACACGCACGTGAAGCGGACGGTCTTCTCGCCGAAGATCCTCGCGAAGCAGGTGTTCGCCGATCCCGAGCTCACGCTCGGCCTGCCGCCCGGCGTGACCGCGGCGACCGGCATGGACGCGCTCACGCACAACGTCGAGTCGTACCTCTCGCCCGCCTACCATCCGCCTTGCGACGGCATCGCGCTGGAAGGCGCGCGGATCGCGGCGCGCGCGCTGCCCGTCGCGGTGCGCGAGGGCTCGAACCTCCACGCGCGCGGCGAGATGCTGATGGCCTCGATGCTGGGGGCGATCGCGTTCCAGAAGGACCTCGGCGCGGTCCATTCGTGCGCCCACGCGCTGTCGACGGTGGCCGACCTGCACCACGGCCTCGCCAACGGCGTGATGATCGACCACGTGATGGCGTTCAACCTGCCCTCCGCGGTCGCCAAGATGGCCGAGCTCGCGCGCGTCTGCGGCGCGCCCGGCGGTGCGACCGGCACCGAGGAGGCGCGGGCCGCGTCGTTCCTGCCCTGGCTGCGCTCGCTCAAGGCGTCGATCGGCATCCCGGCGCGGCTCTCGGAGATCAAGGGCGCGCGGACGGTCACGCGCGCCGACTTCCCGCGGCTCGTCGAGGTCGCGTTCGCCGACCTCTGCCACCAGACCAATCCGCGCAAGTGCGGCCGCGCGGACTTCGAGGCGCTGTTCGCCGCGGCGCTCTGACGGGAGGCCACGATGGCGCCGGACATGGTCAAGATCGGCATCTCGGCCTCGTTCTTCCACGAGGACCCGAAGCGCGCGATCTTCAAGGGCATGACGCTGCAGTACATCGAGCAGAACGTCGCGCACTGGCTGATGCAGCGCGACGTGCTGTCGTTCATGATCCCGTCGCCCGACGGGCGGACGCGGCGCGAGACCTCCCGCGTGACGCTCGACGCCTACGCGCACGAGCTCGACGGCCTGGTGCTGATGGGAGGCTCGGACGTCTGCCCCGAAACCTACGGCGAGAAGGCGCTCCGGCCCGAGTGGAACGGCGATCGCATCCGCGACGAGTACGAGATCGGCCTCCTGAACGCCTTCGTGAAGCTCCGGAAGCCCGTGCTCGGCGTGTGCCGTGGCGCGCAGGTGATCAACGTCGCGATGGGCGGCACGCTCTGGCAGGACCTGGGCACGCAGGTCCCCCATGCGCTCAACCACCGCAACTGGGAGATCTACGAGCGGAACACGCACGCGACGTCGATCGTCCCGGGCACGCCGCTCGCGAAGCTCTATCCGGGCGTCACGACGGTGAAGACCAACTCGATCCACCACCAGGCGGTCAAGGACCTCGGGCGCAAGCTCTCGGTCGAAGCCTGGTCGGAGCCGGACCACGGCGTCGAGGCGATCCGCTGGAGCGGCCCGTCGTACGTGTTCGGCGTCCAGTGGCACCCCGAATTCCATCCCGAGGGCGACCGGTCCTTCATCGACGACCGGCCGATCCTCGACGATTTCCTGCGCCACGCGCGCTCGCACAAGAACGCGGCCTACGCCCTATGAAGATCGTCAATCCCTGGAACGGCGCCACGATCGCCGACGTCCCCGCCGACACCGCTCGCTCGGTCGCGTCGAAGTTCGCGAGGGCGCGCGCCGCGCAGCCGCGGTGGGCCGCGCTGCCCATGCGCAAGCGCCTCGATGCGATCGCGAAGTTCCGCGAGCTGGTCGTCGCGCGCGAAGACGAGCTGGCACGCACGCTGACCGGCGAAGTCGGCAAGCCGCTGCGCCAGTCGCGCAACGAGCTCAAGGGCCTGCTCCCCCGCATCGACTTCTTCCTCGCCGAGTCCGCGAAGTCGCTGCGCGACGAGAAGGTCTTCGACGACGCCGCGGGCAAGCTCGAGGAGCGGATCAGCCACGAGCCGCTCGGCGTGATCGCGAACATCTCCGCGTGGAACTACCCGTACTTCGTCGGCGCCAACGTCTTCGTGCCCGCGCTCCTCGCCGGCAACGCCGTCCTCTACAAGCCGTCCGAGTACGCGACGCTGACCGGCCTCAGGATCGCCGAGATGCTGCACGCGTCGGGCGTTCCCGACGACGTGTTCGTCACCGCGATCGGCGGCGGCGAGATCGGCGCCGCGGTCCTGAAGCAGCCGGTCGACGGCGTGTTCTTCACCGGCTCGTACGCGACCGGGCAGAAGATCGCCGCGGCCGCGGGCCGGCGGATGATCAAGGTGCAGCTCGAACTGGGCGGCAAGGATCCGATCTACGTCGCCGACGACGTCGACGTGAAGGCCGCGGCGGCCGCGGTCGCGGACGGCGCGTTCTACAACACGGGCCAGTCCTGCTGCTCGGTCGAGCGCGTCTACGTCCACGAGCGCATCGCGAAGGCCTTCGTCGACGCGTTCGTCGAGGAGGTCGAGAGCTACAGGATCGGCGATCCGATGGACGAGTCGACCTACATCGGGGCGATCACGCGCCGTCCGCAGCTCGAGGTGCTGAAGCGCCAGGTGGCCGACGCGAGGAAGAAGGGCGCGAAGCTCCTGCTCGGCGGCAAGCCCCTCCCCGGCAAGGGCAACCGCTTCGAGCCGACGGTGCTGACCGGCGTGAACGCTTCGATGGCGGTGATGCGCGAGGAGAGCTTCGGCCCGATCATCGGCATCCAGGCCGTCGCGAGCGACGACGACGCGGTCCGCGAGATGAACGACTCGGAATACGGCCTGACCGCGGGCGTCTACACGAAGGACGAGAAGCGCGCGAAGGCGATCATGGCGAAGCTCGAGGCCGGCAGCGTCTACTGGAACTGCTGCGACCGCGTGAGCCCGCGCCTGCCCTGGTCGGGCGTCAAGCACTCGGGCATCGGGCTCACGCTCTCGACCTACGGCATCCAGACGTTCACGCGGCCGAAGGCCTGGCACCTGCGCAGCGCCTGAAATCCCGCGGGTCGGGCTTCGGCCCCTCGTCCTCCCGTGGGTCGGGCTTCAGCCCGTCGTCCTCCCGTGGGTCGGGCTTCGGCCCGACGCCTTCCGGCGCACGGCGAAGCCCGGCAACGTCCGCTACGGCGACTGCTCGACGATCCCGGTGAGCACGAGGCGGTCGCCGCAGAGGTCGAAGTAGTAGTCGTTGTAGTACTTCCTGCCGTTCGCCTTCAGGCCTTCGCCGCGGATCTGCCCGGCGCCGGGCCGGCTCCAGGGATCGCCCGGCGTGCCCGGCGTGAGGAACCGGTCGGCGAACACCGCGAAATCGGCGTCGATGCCCTCCAGGCCGCGGATCGCCCTGGCCTGCTTCGCATCGAAGCCCATCGCCGCCAGCGTCGCCTTCAGGTCCTTCTTCAGCGCCGCGTCGCGCAGCGCGACGTACGCTGCGGTGACCGCCTGCTCGGCCGGCTTCGGCGTGCCGGGCGCGAGGCGGCGCTTCTGGTCGCGATCGCGGTAGGAGAGCTCGTCCACGGTCGGATGCGACAGCGGCAGGTCGAACTCGAATCGGCCGTACCGCTTGTGGTTGACGCTGCCGGCGGCGTGCGCGCCATCGGCCTTGAGCGTGCTCGACCATGCGCCGGGCGACAGGTCGGTGAGGCCGCCCCCGAACGGCGCGCCGGCCGTGAAGTACGGCGATCGGCCGGCGGCATCGAGCGTCACCTCGGCGTAGCTCGCGTTGCGCAGCTTCGACAGCGCGCGCGCCTGCGCGAGCGGACAGGCCGAGTCGACCAGCATCGGCGAGGCGATCGGCTTGCTGGCCACGTACACGACGGTGCCGCCGCCCGGGCTCGCATAGGCGATCCCGTCGACCAGGTCGAATTCGCCGATGTTCCGCTCCTTGACGTGGCCCTTGACCGGCGCCGCGTAGGCGTAGGGCGGAATCTTCTCCTCGGCGGGCGGCTTGGGCGCCTTCGGCGCCTCCGCGGATCGGGCGCCGGAGGGCGATTCGTCCTTGCCGCAACCCGCAACGACGAGCGAGGCGAGGCAGGCGAGAACGATGGCGTGGCGACGGGGGCTCATCGATCGTCCTTTCGGAAAGGCGGTCACCGATGCTGCAATTCCGCCGCGCGAAGCGTGTTGGCGAGGAGCATCGCGATCGTCATCGGCCCGACGCCGCCGGGGACCGGGGTGATCCAGGACGCGCGCTCCTTCGCAGCGTCGAAGTCGACGTCGCCCACGAGCTTGCCGTCGGCGCCGCGGTTGATGCCGACGTCGATCACGATCGCGCCGGGCTTGATCCAGTCGCCGGCCACGAACTTCGGCTTGCCCACGCCCGCGACGACGATGTCGGCCTGGCGAACGAGGCCGGGCAGGTCGCGCGTCGCCGAGTGGCAGATCGTGACCGTGCAGCGCGCCATCAGGAGCTCGAGCGCCATCGGGCGGCCCACGATGTTCGACTGCCCGATGACCACCGCGTGCTTGCCCGCGAGCGCCTCGCCGGTCTTCTCGAGGAGCTTCATGCAGCCGTAGGGCGTGCACGGCCGGAGCGTCGGCCGCTTGAGCACGAGCCGCCCGACGTTGAACGGATGGAAGCCGTCGACGTCCTTGCGCGGGTCGATGCGCTCGGTCAGGCGCTCCGGATCGACATGGGCGGGCAGCGGCAGCTGCACCAGGATCCCGGAGACGGCGTCGTCGGCGTTCAGTCGATCGATCAGCGCGAGCAGCTCCGCCTCGGAGACCGTCGACGGAAAATCGTAGGCGAACGACCGCATGCCGACGCGCTCGGTCGTGCCGCGCTTGTTGCGGACGTAGACCTGCGAGGCGGCGTTGTCGCCGACCAGGACGACCGCGAGCCCCGGCGCCGGGCGTCCGGCCGCCACTCGCGCTGCGACGGCGGCGCGCACGCCTTCGGTCACCTCCGCGGCGATCGCCTTGCCGTCGAGGACGCGCGCGGTCATCGCGGGCGGTCCCGCGCGGTCGCGGTGTCGATGGGCATCGCTACAATGGCCTCGTGATCGAGGCCCGCATTCTACCCGCGCTCCGGGCGCGCCTCGCGGCCGAGCTCGCGCCGCCGGCCGTGCCGCTGCGTCGATTCGAGGTCGACGGCGCGCCGGTGGGCGAGCTCACCGCCGAGCGGGCCGAGCGCATCTCGGCCTTCGGCGACGTGTTCGACGTCGATCCCTACCGGATCGCCTTCGCGCCGGGCTGCGCGACCTTCGAGGCCCGCACCGAGGCGATGGACCGCGTGGCGCGCGAGCTCGCCGCCGAAGGGGCGCTGACGGCCTGGCGCGACGAGCGCTACGAGGCGCGCACCGGGCCTTCGCGGCCGCCCGCCTTCCTGCTCGAGCGATCGGCTGCGCGGTATTTCGGCATCCACACGGCCGCGGTGCACGTGAACGGCCTCGTCGATCCCGGGCCCCGGGCGTCGATGTGGATCGCGAGGCGGAGCCCGTCGAAGGCGATCGATCCCGGCAAGCTCGACAACCTCGTCGGAGGCGGCATCGCCGCGGGGGCGACGGTCGCGGGCACGCTCGCCAAGGAAGCGTGGGAGGAGGCCGGCATCGACGCGGCCACCGCGTCTCGCGCAGCGCCGGCGGGCGTCGTGACGATCCGCAGGCTGCAGCCGGACGGCGTCCAGCACGAGACGATCCACGTGCACGACCTGTGGCTGCCGCGCGAGTTCGCGCCCGCGAACCAGGACGGCGAGGCCGTCGAGCACCGGCTCGTGCCGCTCGACCGCGTCGCGGCGCTCATCGCCAACGACTCGGGACCGGACGTCGTGACGGCCGACGCGAGCCTCGTCGCGCTCGACGCGCTGCTGCGCCTCGGCGCGATCGACGCCGACGATCCGTTCTATCCCTGGCTCGCCGACCTCTGCGGCGAAGGGCGATGAACTCGCGGGTCGACCTTCAGGCCGTGGCGTGTCCGGCTCCTGTGGGTCGGCCTTCAGGTCGACGTGGTTTCGCCGATCGCGAAGCAGCTTCGGGCTGAAGCCCGACCCACGAGGCGATCGAGTCAAGCTGAAGCCCGGCCCACGGGAAGCGCGGCTACGCCGCGACGCGCGCGGTCGCGGGCGTGATCGTGCGAATGCCCATCGCGCGGATCGCGTCGCCGATCGCGAGCACCGCCTGGCGCATCTCCGAAGGGCCGATCGCGCCGATGCAGCCGACGCGGAACGTCTCGAGCTGCGTGAGCTTGCCCGGGTACAGGATGAAGCCGCGGTCGCGCACCTCGCCGTAGAACCGCTTGAACTCGTAGGCCGGGTCCGCGGGCGCGTGGAACGTGTAGATGATCGGCGCCTGGATCGACGGGTCGAGGAACACGCGGAAGCCCATCGCCTTCATGCCGGACACGAGCGCCTCGCCGTTGGCCGTGTAGCGCGCGAGCCTCGCCGGCTGCCCGCCCTCCGCCGCGTGCTGCTCGAGCGCCGCGTTGAACGCGACGACCACGTGCGTCGGCGGCGTGTAGCGCCACTGCGTCGTCTTCTCCATGTAGACCCACTGGTCGTACAGGTCGAGCGCGAGTGAGCTCGAGCGCCCTTCGCAGCCTTCCAGCGTCGAACGTCGCACGACGACGAACCCCATCCCCGGCGGCCCCTCGATGCACTTGCCCGACGCGGCGATCACCGCGTCGATCGGCGTCGACGACACGTCGATCGGCAGCGCGCCGAACGAGCTCATCGCGTCGACGATCAGCCGCCTGCCGTGGCGCGCGACCGCCGCCGCGATGCCCGGCAGCGGATTGAGGATGCCGGTCGACGTCTCGCAGTGGATGAGCCCCACGTGCGTGATCGATCCGTCCTTGGCGAGCAGCCGGTCGACGTCGTCGGCGGTCGTCGGCACGTCGTCGGCCGTCTCGAAGACCGAGACGCGGCGGCCCATCATCTGCGCGAGCTTCGCCAGGCGCTTGCCGTAGGCCCCGTTCACCAGAACCAGCAGGTGGCCGTCGCGGGGCACGATCGAGTTGACCGTCGCTTCCACCGAGAACGTGCCGCTGCCTTGCATCGGCACGCACACGTGCGAGGCGTGGCCGTTCACGATGTCGAGGATGCGCTTGCGCACGTTCGCGGTGACCGCGTTGAACGCCGCGTCCCAGGAGCCCCAGTCGCGGAGCATCGCGGCTTTGGTCTCGAGCGAGGTCGTGAGCGGCCCGGGCGTCAGCAGGATCGGGTCGCGGGAATGGGTCGCCATGGTTCGTCCTCCGGAGTGCGTCTCATCGCGCCGGCGCCGCCCGGCGCCAGCCTTGCGTGCGTTTCAGGAGCCAGCCCTCGACCGCGAACGACAGCAGCGTCACGACACCCGAGGTCGCGACGATGAGCGTCGCCATCGCGGCCGCCGAGCCGATCGCCCCGGCCTCGTCGAGTTGCACGATCGAGATCGCCGCCAGCATCGTCTTGGGCGAGTACAGGAACACGACCGCCGAGATCGTCGTCATCGCGTTGACGAAGTAGTAGCGGCCGATGTCGATGATCGACGGCAGGCACACCGGGACGGTGACCCGCCAGAACGTCTTGTAGAACGGCACCTTGAGCGACGCCGACACCGACTCGAACTCGTTGTCGAGCTGCTTCAGCGCGGTGACCGCGGTCAGGTGGCTCGACGAGTAGAAGTGGATGATCGTCGACAGCACGAGGATCGTCATCGTGCCGTAGAGGACGTTGAGCGGGTTCGACGGATGGTTGAAGAACAGGATGTAGCCGATGCCGAGCACGAGCCCCGGCACCGCCATCGGCATCATCGCCTGCATCCGCACGATGGGCCGCATCAGGTCGGCGCCCTTCGTCTTCTCGAGCCAGTACGCGCCCGAGAACGTGAGCGCGGCGCCGACGATCGCGCACCAGACCGCCATGATCAGGCTGTTGCGGTAGGCGTTCTCGACGCCCGCCTCCTCGAAGCCGTACGTGTAGTGGTTGAGCGTGAGCGACAGGTTGTAGGGCCACACCTTGACGAACGAGCCCAGCACCGCCATGCCGATCACGAGCAGCATCGCCGCCGACATCAGCAGCACGAACGCCAGCATCAGCCGGTCGCGCATCGGCGAGGGACGCGGCACGTAGGGGACGCTCCGCGCGGAGAGCAGCGCCTTCTGGCGTACGCGCACCGCGTGGTCGACGAAGAATGCGGCGAGCGCCGGCACGAGCAGGATCAGGCCCACGACCGCGCCGATCTGGAAGTTCTGCTGGCCGATCACCTGCTTGTAGATGTCGATCGCGAGCACGCTGTAGTTCGCGCCGATCACCTTGGGGACGCCGAACTCCGAGACCGCCATCGTGAACACGACCATCGCGGCGGAGATGAGGCCGTACCGGGCGCCCGGCAGCGTGATCGTCGTGAACTTGCGCCACTCCGAGGTCGCCATCGAGTCCGCGGCCTCGTAGAGCCTCGCGTCGGAGAGCGACAGCGACGCGAGCAGGATCATCACGGCGTGCGGGAACGCCGAGAACGTCATCGCGAGCACCATCCCCGGCAATCCGTAGATCGTCGTCAGGCCGACCCAGGGCAGCACGCCCTTGAGGAACCCCTGGTTGCCGAACAGGTAGATGAACGACAGCGCCGCGAGCAGCGACGGCGCGAGGATCGGGACGAGCGCGATGTTGCGCCACAGCCATTTCGCCCGGATGCAGCTGCGCTGGATCGCGTAGGCGAACGTGAACGCCAGCGGCACCGTCAGCACTGTCGTCAGCGCCGCGAAGGTCAGCGTGTTGCCCGCCGAGTGCGAGAACGCGGGCGATGCGAAGTAGGTGGCGAAGTTCGCGAGCCCGACGAACGCCCCGCCCTTGTCCTGGACGCTGCGCATCAGGATCGCGACGAGCGGGACGGTCAGGAAGACGAACAGCCCCGCGGCGACCAGCACGAGGCCGCCGCGCGCCGCGAGCGCCTCGCCGGCGAGCGCGAATCGGCGCGGCGCGGCAGGCGCCGGTCCCGCGACGAGCGTGCTCACCCGGGCCTCCCCGGGCGCGGCGAGGCCGACGCGAGGCTCACGCGCCGAAGACGCGCACCCGCTCGCCGCGCAGCGCGAACGCCACGCGCGCGCCCTCGCGGACGCCGAGCTCGTGCGTCTGGTTGAGCGAGAAGTAGACCAGCATGCGCTGGCCGTCGAAGCCGTCGACGTCCAGGGCCGCGAGGCAGTAGGTGCCGAGGAAGTCCACGTTCCGCACCGTTCCCGCGAGCGCGTTGGGCATCGTCTCGACCGGGCCCGAATCCGCGAGCACGCGGTCCTCGGGACGCAGGTACAGGCGCACCGCCTGCCCCGCCGCGATGCCGTTCGAGCCGGTCGCGATCTCCTTCTGGCCGACGCGGTAGCGGCCATGGCCCATGCAGGTCGCCGTCAGCACGTTCACCTTGCCGAGGAAATCGGCGACGAAGGGCGTGGCGGGCTTCTCGTAGACCTCGAGCGGCGTGCCGATCTGCTCGATGACGCCGTGGTTCATCACGACGACGCGATCGGCCATCGACAGCGCCTCCTCCTGGTCGTGCGTGACCATGATCGTCGTGACCTTGAGGCGCCGCTGCAGGTGCCGGATCTCGCCTCGCAGCCGGTCGCGCTCCTTGGCGTCGAGAGCCGAGAGCGGCTCGTCGAGCAGGAGCAGCGACGGCGCGGTCGCGAGCGCGCGGGCGAGCGCGATGCGCTGCTGCTGGCCGCCGGACAGCTGCGCCGGGAACTTCGGTCCCGACGACGGGAGCCCGACGAGCTTCAGGAGCTCGTCGACGCGCGCCTCGATCGACGCGCGGTCCTTGCGCCGGTTGACGAGCCCGTAGGCGACGTTGTCGTGGATCGTGAGGTTCGGGAACAGCGCGTAGGACTGGAAGACGATCCCGTAGTCGCGCGCCGCGGGCGGGGCATCCGAGACGTCGCGCCCGTTCTGGATCACCTTGCCCGACGTCTGGCTCTCGAGGCCCGCGATGATCCGGAGCAGCGTCGTCTTGCCGCAACCCGACGGGCCGAGGAAGCAGACGAGCTCGCCCGACTCGATCGCGAGGTCGATCGACTTCAGCGCGACGAAGCTGCCGAACGCCTTCTGGATGCCTTCGATGCGGAGCGCTTCGGCCATCGTCCGTGCTGGTCCCTTCGCGAAGCTGGCTTGCGCGACGCTCGCCGGGATCGAAAACCGCTGCGGCGCGTCGGTGTTCGTCGGCGGGCCGGATGAGCGGCGGCGCACGCCGCCGCTCGATCGGGCAGTCGACCGGCGCCGGCGACGGCCGGCTTCCGGTCGGACGTCCAGGCTCGGCCGGTTACTTGGGCGCCGCCTTGGACTCGTAGCGTTTCGTCCACTCGGCGAGGATCTTGTCGCGGTTCTTCGCCGCCCAGTCGAAGTTGTTCTTCACCAGCATGTCGCCGTAGTTCGCCGGGACGTTCGGCAGCGGCTTGTTCTGGCTCGGCACCGCGACGATCGCGAAGTTGTTGGCGTAGAGCGCCATTGCCGCGTCGGACGCTGCCCAGTCCATCAGCTTCTGCGCGGCCGCCAGGTTCTTCGTGCCCTTGTAGATGCCGATGGCCTCGAGGTCCCAGCCCAGCCCTTCCTTCGGGAACACGAGCTCGATCGGCTTGCCCTGCGCCTTCTCGCGGTTCGCGCGGTACTCGAACGAGATGCCCACGACGTATTCGCCGTTGGCGGCCGCCGCGCAGGGGCGCGAGCCCGAGTGCATGTACTGCGCGATGTTCTCGTGCAGGCCGTCCATGAACTTCCAGCCCTCGGCCTCGCCGTAGAGCTGCAGCCACGCGGTCACGTCGAAGTAGCCGGTGCCCGACGACGCCGGGTGCGGCATCACGATCTGGCCCTTGTAGATGGGCTTGGTCAGGTCCTTCCACAGCTCGGGCTTCGGGATGCCGCGCTTCGCCGCCTCGACCGTGTTGAAGCAGATCGTCGCGCCCCAGACGTCCATCCCGGTCCACGCGGGCGGGTTCTTCGCGTCGCGGTACTGCGCGGAGATGCGCGACAGGCCCGCCGGCGCGTAGGGCTGCAGCATGCCCTCGGCGTCGAAGATGCCCATGCTGGTCGCGGCCACGCCCATGATCACGTCGGCCTTCGGGTTCGCCTTCTCGGCCAGCAGCTTCGCGGTGATGACGCCGGTCGAGTCGCGCACCCAGACGAGCTCGATGTCCGGATACGCCTTGTTGAAGCCTTCGGTGTAGGCCTTGAGCTGGTCGGTCTCGAGCGCCGTGTAGACGGTGAGCTGGGTCTTCTGCGCGAGCGCGGCGCCGGCGAAGACCATCGTCGAGGCGGCAAACGCGGCCAGCAGCCGGGCCAGGGGACGTGCGGCTTTCATCGTTGTGCTCCTTGTTGGCACTTGCGGGTTGCGACGGCGGCGCCCGTCGCGGCGGGCAGGACATTCGGCGCGGATGCTACGCGCGGCCGGACCGGCGGGCAACGCGCGTCCGTCCCCGCCGCGAAGGTCGCGGTCACGCCCGGCGCTCCGGGATCGCGGATGGGGACGGCGGCATATTGCGTCGCAGCATACCGGAGCGTAGTTTGCAGATTGTTGACAATCTACACCCGGCCGATTCCAATACGCAACATGCGCAAGCCCCCCGCCCGGCCGCCCGCCCCCGAGCCGGCCGCCGCCGACACGCTGGCCCTCGTGCGTTCGAACTCGCTGCCGATGCTGGCGCAGCGCGAGCTCGAGCGGATGATCCTGTCCGGCGAGCTCGCCGTCGGCGCCAAGCTGAACGAGGCGAGCGTGGCGGAGATGCTCGGGGTCTCGCGCGGGCCGGTGCGCGAGGCGTTCCGCGCGCTCGAGGCTGCCGGCCTCGTCAGGCTGGAGAAGAACCGCGGCGTGTTCGTTCGCCAGGTCGGCGTCGCCGAGGCCGACGAGATCTACGAGCTTCGCGCCGTCCTCGACGAGTTCGCCGGGCGCCTCGCGACCGAGGCGGCCGGCCCCCTCGACGTCGCCGATCTCCGCGCGCGGGTCGACCGGATGGAGCGCGCCGTGGCCGCCGGCGACCTCGACACCTACCACGCGTCAAACCTCGGCTTCCACGACCGGCTGGTCGAGCTCGCGGGGAACGCCAAGCTCCTCGCGCTGTACCGGCGCCTGGTCAACGAGCTCTCGCTCTACCGCCGCGCCACGCTCGACCAGGTCGGCATCCCGTCGGTCTCGCTGAGCGAGCACCGCGCCATCGTCGACTGCATCGCGTCGGGCCAGGCCGCCGCCGCCGGGCGCCTGCTGCGCGACCACGTGATCGCGAGCCGCGAGCGCATGCACCGCAAGACCGGCTCGTCGCTTCCCGCCGCGCGAGCGCGGCGCAATCGCCGGACCGCGTGATCCCGCGCGGCCCGCCCAACGCTCCCCGGCCCCGCCGATGACCCCCGTCTCGCTCAACGGACGCACCTACCAGCCCCCGAAGGCCCCCGTCGTCGTCGTCTGCGTCGATGGCTGCGAGCCCGACTACCTCAACCTCGCGATCGGCGCGGGCGCCGCGCCCTGGTTCGCGAGCCTGGTCGAGCGCGGCACCTGCCTCACCGCCGACTGCGTCGTCCCCTCGTTCACCAATCCCAACAACCTGTCGATCGTGACCGGCGCGCCGCCCTCGGTGCACGGCATCTGCGGCAACTATTTCTGGGATCGCGAGCAGCAGGCCGAGGTGATGATGAACGATCCGCGCTACCTGCGCAGCGGCACGCTGCTCGCCGCGTTCGCGGACGCGGGCGCGAGCGTCGCGGTCGTCACCGCCAAGGACAAGCTCCGCGCACTGCTCGGCCACAAGCTCAAGGGCATCTGCTTCTCGTCGGAGAAGGCCGACAAGGTGACCGCGGCCGACAACGGCATCGCCGACGCGATGTCGCTGACCGGGATGCCGCTGCCCTCGGTGTACAGCGCGGCGCTGTCGGAGTTCGTGTTCGCCTCGGGCGTCGCGCTGCTGGAGCGCAAGCGGCCCGACCTCATGTACCTGTCGACGACCGATTACGTGCAGCACAAGCACGCGCCCGGCACCCCCGGCGCGAACGCGTTCGTCGCGATGATGGACGGCTACCTCGCGAAGCTCGACAGGCTAGGCGCCACCGTCGTCGTCACGGCCGACCACGGCATGAACGCGAAGACCGACGCGTTCGGCCGCCCCAACGTCGTCTACCTGCAGGACCTCGTCGACCACTGGTACGGCGCGGGTGCGACGCGCGTGATCCTGCCGATCACCGATCCCTACGTCGTCCACCACGGCGCGCTGGGCTCGTTCGCGACGATCTACCTGCCGCAGGAGAGCGTGGGCGACTGCGAGGTGCGCCTGCGCTCGGTGCCCGGCGTCCTGCACGTCTACGGCCGCGACGAGGCCTCCCGCCGCTTCGAGCTCCCCGCCGACCGCATCGGCGACGTCGTCGTCGTCGCCGAACGGCTTTGGGCGCTCGGCACGAGCCGCGGCAGGCACGACCTCTCGGGGCTCGACGCCCCGCTGCGCTCGCACGGCGGCATCTCGGAGCAGCAGGTGCCGCTGATCGCGAACCGGCCCGCGCACGCGCTGCCCGAGCGCCGGTGGCGCAACTTCGACGCCTTCGACCTCGCGCTGAACCGACTGGAACACTGACGATGAACATGATGGCGGAGCTCGCCGGCGTCCGCGCCGGCCACGTGATCCACGAGAAGATGCGCATCGGCGGCGAGCGCGTCGGCGGCGATCGCACGCTCGACGTGCGCAATCCTTACACCGGCGCGGTCGTGGGCACGGTGCCGAAGGCGACGGTCGAGGACGTGCGCCGCGCGTTCGCCATCGCGAAGGCGTACAAGCCGACGCTCACGCGCTACCAGCGCTACGAGATCTGCAGGCGCGCGGCCGAGCTGATCCGCTCGCGCGCCGAGGCGATCTCGGACCTCATCACCGCCGAGTGCGGGATCGGCAAGAAGGATTCGCGCTACGAGGTCGGGCGCGCCTGCGACGTGTTCACGTTCGCGGGCAACGCTGCGCTCAACGACGACGGGCAGGTGTTCAGCTGCGACCTCACGCCGCACGGCAAGTCGCGCAAGGTCTACACGCTGCGCGAGCCGCTGCTGGGTGCGATCTCGGCGATCACGCCGTTCAACCATCCGCTGAACCAGGTCGCGCACAAGGTGGCGCCGTCGATCGCGACCAACAACCGGATGGTGCTGAAGCCCACGGAGAAGACGCCGCTCTCCGCGCTCGTGCTGGCCGACATCCTCTACGAGGCGGGGTTGCCTCCCGAGATGTACCAGGTGATCACGGGCGATCCGCGCGAGATCGCCGACGAGATGCTGGTGAACCCCGACGCCGACCTCGTCACCTTCACCGGCGGCGTGCCGGTCGGCAAGTACATCGCCGCGAAGGCGGTCTACAAGCGGCAGGTGCTGGAGCTCGGCGGCAACGACCCGATCATCGTGATGGAGGACGCCGACCTCGACGAGGCGGCGAGCCTGGCCGCGGCGGGCTCCTACAAGAACTCCGGCCAGCGCTGCACCGCGGTCAAGCGGATGCTCGTGCACGAGAAGGTGGCCGACGCGTTCGTCGAGCGCCTCGTCGCGAAGACGAAGGCCTGGAGCTACGGCGATCCGATGGACGACACGCTCGAGATGGGCACGGTCATCGACGAGGCCGCGGCGAAGAACTTCGAGGCGCGCGTGAACGACGCGGTCGCGCGCGGCGCGAAGCTGCTCGTGGGCAACGTCCGGCACGGCGCGCTCTACTCGCCCACGGTCCTCGACCACGTGGACCCGGCGATGAACGTCGTGGCGACCGAGACCTTCGGACCGGTGTCGCCGGTCATCCGCTTCCGCGACATCGGCCACGCGATCGCGATTTCCAACGGGACGCCATACGGGCTATCCTCGGCGGTGTGCACGAATCGCCTCGACTACGTCACGCGCTTCGTGCGCGAGCTGAACGTCGGGACGGTCAACGTGCGCGAAGTGCCCGGCTACCGGCTCGAGCTGACGCCTTTCGGCGGCATCAAGGACTCGGGCCTGGGCTACAAGGAGGGCGTGCAGGAAGCGATGAAGAGCTTCACGAACGTCAAGACCTACTCGCTGCCGTGGTGACGCCCCACCCCGGGTGTCAGACACGTGTCTGACACCGTGAACGGCACGACCCCGGGTGTCCGACACGTGTCCGACACCAGCGAAGGCGACGTCAACCTCTCGCCGCTGCGGCGCGCCTGGGAACGCGACCACGTCCGCGGGGCGACGCGCGCCCTGCTCGACCGCGACGCGGCGGCCTACCTGCACCAGTCGCTGTCCACGCCCTGCTTCGATGCGCTCGTCGAGGCCGAGGGCATCTGGCTCACCGACGTCGACGGACGCCGGTTCATGGACTTCCACGGCAACAACGTCCACCAGGTCGGCTACCGCCATCCCCGCGTGATCGACGCGGTCAAGCGCCAGCTCGACACGCTGCCGTTCTCGCCACGCCGGTTCACCAATCCCGCCGCGGTCGAGCTCGCCGAGCGCCTCGGCGCGCTCGCGCCGGATCCGCTCGGCAAGGTGCTGCTCGCCCCGGGGGGCACGCTCGCGATCGGCATGGCGCTCAAGCTCGCGCGCGTGGCGACCGGCCGGCACAAGACGATCTCGATGTGGGACGCGTTCCACGGCGCCTCGCTCGACGCGATCTCGATCGGCGGCGAGGCGGTGTTCCGCCGCGACATGGGCCCGCTCCTGCCCGGCGCCGAGCACGTGCCGCCCTGCGATCCACGCGCATGCCGATTCCGCTGCGGCGGCGCCTGCGACGCGAGCTGCGCCGACTACGTCGACTACGTGCTCGGCCGCGAGGAGGACGTCGCCGCGGTGATCGTCGAGACGGTGCGCTGCACCGACGTCCAGATCCCGCCGCCCTCGTACTACCGCCGGCTGCGCGACGCCTGCGACCGCCACGGCGCGCTCCTGATCCTCGACGAGGTCCCGATCGGGCTCGGCCGCACCGGCACGATGTTCGCGTTCGAGCGCTACGGCATCGTCCCGGACATGGTCGTGCTCGGCAAGGGACTGGGCGGCGCGGTGTTCCCGATGGCGGCGCTGATCGCCCGACGCGACCTCGACGTCGCGGGCGACCGTGCGCTCGGCCACTACACGCACGAGAAGAGCTCGGTCGGCTCCGCAGCCGCGCTCGCGACGCTCGACGTGATCGAGCAGGAAGGGTTGCTCGCGCGCGCGAACGCGCTCGGCGCCCGCGCGATGGCGAGGATGCGCGACCTCGCCTCGCGCCATCCGCTGGTCGGCGACGTGCGCGGCGTCGGCCTCCTGCTGGGCCTCGAGCTCACGCACGCCGACGGCTCCCCTGCGCGGCGCGAGGCCGAGCGCGTCATGTACGGCTGCCTCGCGCGCGGCCTCTCGTTCAAGGTCGGCCAGGGCAACGTGATCACCCTCTCGCCGCCGCTCGTGATCGGCGAGGGCGAGCTCGATCGCGCGTTCGACATCCTCGACCAGGCGATCGCCGAGGTCGAGGCGTCCCCGGGACGCTGAGCGGCGGACATGCAGACCCTGCTCAACCTCCTCGCCGGCGTCGCCCTCCTGGTCTGGGGCACGCACATCGTGCGCACGGGGATCCTGCGGCTGTACGGCGGCGATCTCAGGCGCGTGCTGCGCAAGAGCGTCGCGCGCAACCGCTTCGCCGCGTTCGCGGCCGGCATCGGCGTCACCGGCCTGATCCAGAGCTCGACCGCCACCGCGCTGATCGTCGCGGCGTTCGCGGGCCAGGGCCTCGTGACGACCGCGAGCGCGCTCGCGGTGATGCTGGGCGCCGACGTCGGCACGTCGATCGTGACCGTCGTGCTGTCGTTCGACCTGTCGTGGCTCGCGCCGCTGCTGGTGTTCGTCGGCGTCGTGCTGTTCCTCGCCCGGCAGTCGACCAACGTCGGCCGCTTCGGACGCATCCTGATCGGGCTCGGGCTCATTCTGTTCGCGCTCCAGTGGATCCGCGTCGCAGCGCAGCCGATCGTCGACGCGGCGGGCGTCAAGGTCCTGTTTGCTTCGCTGACCGGCGACGTGCTGCTCGACGTGCTCGTCGCGGCGCTCGTGACGATCCTCTGCTACTCGAGCCTGGCCGTGGTGCTGCTCGTGGCCGCCCTCGCGCACCTCGGCGTGATCGGCCCGCAGGTCGCGCTGGGCCTCGTGCTCGGGGCGAACCTCGGCAGCGGGACGCTCGGGATGCTCTCGACGCTCAGCTCGCCGCCCGAGGCCCGCCGCGTCACGCTCGGCAACTTCCTCTTCAAGCTGATCGGATGCGTCGTCGCGATCCCGCTGGTGGGGCCGCTGCTCCGGCTGGTCGAGTCGATGAAGCTCGACGCCGGCCAGGAGGTCGTCGCGTTCCACCTGGTCTTCAACATCGGCATCGCGCTGGCGTTCATCTTCTGGACCGAGCAGATCGCGCGCGTCGCCGAGCGCCTGCTGCCGGCGAAGCCGATCGAGGACGACCCGGCGAAGCCCCGGCACCTCGACCCCTCGGCGCTCGAGACGCCGACGCTGGCGATCAGCAACGCGGCCCGGGAGGCGATCCGGATCGGCGACGTCGTCGAGCAGATGCTGACCGGCATGCTCACGGTGCTGAGGACCAACGACCGCGCGCTCGCCCGCCGGCTGCGCGACATGGACGACGTCGTCGACTCGCTCTACACGGCCGTCAAGCTCTACCTCACGCAGATCTCGCGCGAGGCGCTCGAGGAGAAGGAAGGCCGCCGCTGGGCCGACATCGTCTCGTTCACGATCAACCTCGAGCAGGTCGGCGACATCGTCGAGCGCATCCTGTCCGACATCCAGGACAAGAAGATCGACAAGGGCCGCAACTTCTCCGAGGCGGGCATGGCCGAGATCTGCGACCTGCACGCGCGGCTGGTCGCGAACCTGCGCCTCGGCATGAGCGTGTTCCTGAACGGCGATCTCAAGAGCGCGCAGGAGCTCCTCGCGCAGAAAGTGCTGTTCCGCGACCTCGAGCGCGCCTATGCCGACTCGCACCTCGGGCGGCTCGCCGGCAACACGGTCGAGAGCATCGAGACCAGCTCGCTCCACCTCGACCTCATCTCGGACATGAAGCGCATCAACTCGCACGTGTGCTCGATCGCCTACCCGATCCTCGAGCAGGCCGGCGTCCTCGCGCACACGCGCCTGAAGCCGCCGGAGCCCGAGCCGGCACCGACCGGACGCGGTCGCCGCTGGAGCAGCAAGAACAAGCCGACCGCGGCGTGACCGGCCAGGAAAGCCGCCCGGCTTCCGCCGTCGCTCCGAGCAAGCGACTCCGCGCACCGCGCCTTCGTCGATGACCCCGGGCGAGATCACGCTGCCGGTCACGCTCGCGGTGCTGGGCGCGGGCTTCCTGCACGCGCTGTGGAACGCGATGCTCAAGTCGGCGGCGGGCGACCCGTTGCTCGACATGGGGCTGATCGTCGCCGGCTCCTGCATCGTCGCCGCCGCGTGCCTGCCGTTCGTGCCGGTGCCGGATCGCGCGGCGTGGCCGTACATGGCGATCTCGGCGGCCATCCATTTCGGGTACTACGTGACGCTGGCCGGCGCCTATCGGCACGGGGACCTGTCGTTCGCGTATCCGCTGATGCGCGGCGTCGCGCCGCTGATCGTCACGCTGCTGGGCGTCGTGTTCCTCGGCGAGCATCCTTCCGCGATGACGCTCGCCGGCATCGCGCTCATCTCGCTCGGCATCCTGGTCATCGCGTGGTACGCGGGCGGGCGGCACACGGCGGTGTCGGCCGGCTGGGCCCTTTCGAACGCCGCGATCATCGCGTCCTATACGCTCGTGGACGGCGCCGGCACGCGCGCGTCGGGCAGCGCAGCGGGCTACGTGAGCTGGCTCATCTTCCTCGAAGGCCTCCCCTACCTCGGCTGGATCGCCGTCACGCGGGGGCGACCCGCGTTCGCCTACATGCTCGCGCGCTGGCGCCGCGGCATCGCCGGGGGCGCGGCGAGCCTCGCCGCCTACGGCATTGCGCTGTGGGCGATGACCCGCGCGCCGGTCGCCGTCGTCGCTGCGCTCCGAGAAGTCTCGGTCCTGTTCGCCGCCGCGATCGGCGCGTTCGTGCTCAAGGAAGGCTTCGGCTGGAAGCGCATGGTCGGCGCGGCGACGGTGGTGGCGGGGGTGGCGGCGTTGCGCCTGTGAGCCGAAGGCGTGGACTGCAAGCCGGAGGCGTAGATAGGATGAAGTAGATAGGAATTGGCGTCATCGCAGGTTCGAACGTGTCGACATCCACGCGTTCGAATTCAACGTCGGGATGTCGAGTCGGGTTGCCAAACGAAGACGCCAAACCCTATCTACTACATCCTATCTTCGCGCCTTTCCGCATGAACCCCCTTCCCTCGCACTGCCGCGCAATCATCGTCGGCGGCGGCATCGCCGGCTGCTCGACCGCCTACCACCTGACGAAGCTCGGCTGGCGCGACGTGCTGCTGCTCGAGCAGGGCAAGCTCACCTGCGGCACGACCTGGCACGCGGCGGGCCTCGTCGGCCAGTACCGCCCGACGCGCAACGCGACGCGCATGAGCCGCTACGGGATCGAGCTCTACTCGTCGCTCGAGCAGGAGACCGGCCTCGCGACGGGCTGGAAGCGTTGCGGCTCGCTCAACGTCGCGAAGACGCCCGAGCGCCTGAAGCTCTTCAAGCGCCAGATGGCGCGCGCGAAGAGCTTCGGCATCGAGTTCGAGTTCGTGACGCCCGCCGAAGCGGCTCGCATCGCGCCGATCCTGCGCACCGACGATCTCGCGGGCGCCGTGTGGATTCCCGGCGACGGCAAGGCGAACCCGACCGACCTCACGCAGTCGCTCGCGCGCGGTGCGCGCATGGGAGGTGCGCGCATCGTCGAAGGCGCGAAAGTGACCGGCGTGCGCACGAAGGACGGACGCGTCGCCGGCGTCGACGTGCTCCACGACGGCGCGACGCACGCGATCGACTGCGACGTGCTGGTCAATTGCGCAGGCCAGTGGGCGCGCGCGTTCGGCGCGATGGCGGGCGTCGACGTGCCGCTCTACGCGGCCGAGCACTTCTACGTCGTCACCGAGCCGATCCCGGGCGTCACGCCCGACCTGCCGGTGGTGCGCGACCCGGACGGCTACATCTACTTCAAGGAGGAGGTCGGCGGCCTCGTGATGGGCGGCTTCGAGCCGGTCGCGAAGCCGTGGAACGTCGATCCGATTCCCGACGGCTTCGAGTTCCGCCTCCTGCCCGAGGACTGGGACCAGTTCGAGATCCTGATGACGAACGCGATCCACCGGACGCCCTGCCTCGAGACCGCGCAGGTGAAGCTGCTGCTGAACGGCCCCGAGAGCTTCACCGGCGACGGCAATTTCATCCTGGGCGAGGCGCCTTCGCCCGGCGGCTATTTCGTCTGCGCCGGCTTCAACTCCGCCGGCATCGCGAACTCGGGCGGCGCGGGCAAGCTCGTCGCGCAGTGGATCGTCGACGGCGAAGCGCCGGTCGACCTGTGGGACGTCGACATCCGTCGCTTCGCGCCGTTCCACGCGAACCGTCGCCACCTCGCCGACCGCACCGTCGAGTCGCTCGGCCTCCACTACGCGATGCGCTGGCCGCGCGAGGAGCTGAAGACGGTGCGCCCGCTGCGGCGCTCGCCGCTCTACGACCGCCTCGCCGCGAAGGGTGCGGTGTTCGGCAGCAAGCTCGGCTGGGAGCGCGCGAACTACTTCCTGCCGCAAGGCGAGCGCGAGCCCGCGCCGACGCTCGGCACCCCCGGCTGGCTCCCCTGGGTGCTCGAGGAGCAGCGCGCGTGCCGCGAGGACTGCGTCGTGTTCGACCAGACGTCGTTCGCGAAATTCGCGCTGAAGGGCCGGGATGCGCTCGCGGTGCTGCAGAGGTTGTGCGCGAACGAAATCGACGTTCCGCCGGGCCGCATGGTCTACACGGCGATGCTCAACGCGCGCGGCGGCTTCGAGAGCGACCTCACCGTGCTGCGCGTCGCCGAGCGCGAATTCTTCATCCTGACCGGCTCGGCCCAGGCGACGCGCGACGCGTCATGGATCGAGCGCCACATCGGGCCGGACGAGCACGCGTCGCTCGTCGACGTGACCGGTGCCTGGTCGGTGATCTCGGTGATGGGACCGAAGGCGCAGGCGCTGCTCGAATCGCTGTCGCCGGACGCGCTGGGCAAGGACGGGCTGTCGTTCTCGCACGTGAAGACGATCGACGTCGGCTATGCGCGCGTCCGTGCGGCGCGCATGAGCTATGTCGGGGGGCCGGGCTACGAGCTCTACGTGCCGGTCGAGCAGTGCGTGACGCTCTACGACGCGCTGGTCGAGGCCGGCCCCCGGTTCGGCCTGCGCGACGCCGGCTACTACACGATCGACGCGCTGCGCATCGAGGCCGGCCGCCGCGCCTGGGGCGCCGAGCTGTCCCCGGACGAGACGCCGTGGGAAGCCGGGCTGGGCTATGCGGTCAAGCTCGACAAGCCGGCGCCGTTCATCGGCCGAGACGCGCTCGTCCGCCAGCGCGAGGCTGGGCCGAGGAAGCGCCTCGTGACGTTCACGTTCGACGATCCCGCGGCGTTCCCGTGGGGCGGCGAGCCGCTGCTCATGGACGGCCGCAATGTGGGGGAGCTGACGAGCGCCGGCTACAGCCGCAACCTCGGCCGCGCGGTCGCGATGGCCTACGCGCGCGCCGACGGCCCGCTCACCGACGAGGCGATCCTCGCGGCGCGCTACGTGGTGGACATCGCGGGCGAGGCCTTCGTCGTCACGCCGCGAATGGCAGAAAGGCCGAAGGCGTAGATAGGATGTAGACATTGGGGATGTCGATGACGCCTCGCGTCCCGACACCGCAACGTCCTACGCCCTTTCCTTGCTACGCCCGCTTCACTTGAGCACTCCCGGGAGCCAGAGCGAGATCGCCGGGACGTAGGTGACGAGGAGCAGCGCGAAGCACATCGCGCCGTAGAACGGCCAGAGCTCCTTGCTCACCTCCTCCATCGTCACCTTGCCTATCGCGCAGCCGACGAAGAGCGTCGGGCCGACCGGCGGCGTGATGAGGCCGATCCCGAGGTTCAGGATCATGATCATGCCGAAGTGCACCGGATCGATCCCGAGCTTGTGGATGACCGGCATGAAGATCGGCGTGCAGATCAGCAGCATCGGCGCCAGGTCCATGAAGGTCCCGAGCACCAGCAGCAGGATGTTGACCAGCAGAAGGAAGACGTACTTGTTGTCCGACAGCGCCAGGAAGAAGTTGGTCATCTTCGCCGGGATCTGCATCAGCGCCATCAGGTAGCCGAACGCCACCGAGAAGCCGATCAGCATCATCACCATCGCGACGGTCTTGACGACGCGGTGCACGAGGTGCGGCAGCTCGCGGAACTTGTAGTCGCGATAGACGAAGAACGTCACGAGGAACGCGTAGACGCACGCGACGGCCGCCGACTCGGTCGCGGTGAACACGCCCGACAGGATCCCGCCCATGATGATCACGACGGTGCCGAGGCCCCAGAGCGCCTCGACGACGATCTTCGGCACCGAGCTCCAGGGAATCGGCTCGCCTTTCGGGTAGCCGCGGCGGTGCGAGGTCCAGAGCACGAGCCCGATGAGGCTCAGGCCGAAGATGAGGCCCGGAAACACGCCCGCGAGGAACAGCGCCGCGACGGACACCGTGCCGCCGGCCGCGATCGAGTAGAGCACCGCGTTGTGGGACGGCGGGATCAGCAGTGCCTGCACCGAGCCGCAGATCGTGACGTTGGTCGCGAACACGACCGGGAATCCCGCCTTCTTCATCTGCGGGATCATCACCGAGCCGATCGACGCGGTGTCCGCCACCGACGAGCCGGAGATGCAGCCGAACAGCGTGCTCGCCAGCACGTTGACCAGCGCGAGGCCGCCGCGGATCGCGCCGACGAAGATGCGCGCGAGGTTGATGAGGCGCGCCGCCATGCCGCCTTCGGCCATGATGCCGCCGGCGAGCACGAAGAACGGGATCGCGAGGAGCGCGAAGTCGTCCGTGCCGTCGGAGATCTTGAGCATCACCGCCTCGAGCGGGATGTCGGCCCACAGCGCGCCGACGATCGCGCCCAACCCGAGCGAGTAGGCGACCGGCACGCCGAGCGCGCAAAGCACGGTGAAGGCGCCGAGCAGAACGAGCGTGTCCATGCTATTCGAGCTCCGCGGCCTGGTCGCTGTACATGATCGACGTCGCGGGCGGCTCGCCGACCCAGACCTTCTCGAAGATGAAGAGCAGCGTCAGCAGCCCGGCGACCGGGATCGGCAGGTAGACCAGCCCCTGCGAGACGGCGGGGAACTCCGCCATCGACTGCCCCCGGACGATCCAGCACAGGTCGGCGCCGTACCAGAGCATGAATCCCGCGGTGGACGCCATGCACGCCGTCACGCCCCATTCCATCGCCTTGCGAGTGCCCGGCTTCACCGCCTTCAGCAGCGCCTCGACCGCGATGTGGACGTTCGCGCGATAGACCGCCGCCCCGCCGACGAAGCTGAAGGTGATCATCAGGATGACCGCGGTGGGCTCCGGCCAGCCGATGGGACGGCCGAGCGCGTAGCGCATGAACACGCCGAGCGGGATGATCAGCGTGATCACGACGAGCGCGATCCCGGACAGCACGATGCAGGCGAGGTACAGCCTCTCCATCGCCTGCCGGTACTTCAGCTTGGCGTTGCTCACCGCGGAATCCCCCTGGAGGGAGGCGCGCCGGAGGGCGCGCGCCCGCCCGGAAGACGCGACGATCAGGTCGTCGCTTCGATGCGCTTGATGAGATCGGCGTACTTGGCGCCGTACTTGTCGCGCACCGGCTGCGTGGCGACGTAGAACGCCTTCTTGTCGGCGTCGACGAACTGCACGCCGTTGGCCTTGAGCTTGGCGGTCGCTTCGCCCACGTACGCGTCCCACAGCTTGCGCTGCTCGAACTGCGCCTCGCGCGCGCGTTTCTTGAGCAGGTCCTGGTCCGACTTCGACATCCCGTCCCAGGTGCGCTTCGAGAACACGAAGATCTCGGGGATGATCAGGTGCCCGGTGAGGCTGTACACCTTCGAGACCTGCCAGTGATTCTGCGCGAACACGGTCGGCGGGTTGTTCTCCGCGCCATCCACGACGCCGGTCTGAAGCGCCGAGTAGAGCTCGTTGAAGCCCATCGCGACGCCGGTGCCCCCCATCGCGTTCATCGTGTCGACGAAGATCGGATTGCCCATCATCCGGATCTTCATGCCTTTCAGGTCCCCGGGCTTGGTCACCGGCTTGTTCGAGTAGACGTTCCGCGTGCCGGAGTCCATCCAGCCAAGCGCGACCAGCCGCACGCTGGACGCTGTGATCTTGTCGAGCAGCTCCTGGCCGATCGGGCCGTCGATCACCTTCCGCATGTGCGCCTCGTCGCGGAAGAGGAACGGCATGTTGAACACGTTGAGCTCGTCGACGACGGGGCCCATGACGCCCGTCGAGACGCGAGCGATCTGCAGCGCACCGACCTGCGCCTGCTCGACCATCTCCTTCTCGCCGCCTAGCTGCATGGCGGGATACATCTGGATGCTGATGCGGCCGTTGGTGTCGGCGTTGAGCGCCCTGCCCATGCGCTCGATCGCCTCGACCGTCGGGTAGCCCAGCGGATGGACGTCCGCGGCCTTCCACACGACCTTGTCCTGCGCCAGCGCGGGCAACACCGGCCCGAGCGCGCTGCCCTGCCGCCACGGCCGCGGCGGATCCCAGGAAACGACGACGATTGCGTTGCATGACTCCTCCTTGGTTGGGACCGGCACGCTGCCGGGAACTGCGAAGGGCTGACCCCTTTCTAGCGCGCCAAGCGCAAGCCAGTTGCGCGCGACGATTCGCGTCGCGCGTCATGCCGGGCGGTCCTCGAACGGACCGTCCTGCGTGAACTTGCCGCCGTGGTACCGGTTCTGCACGTCGTCCGGATCCGGCACCGGCTGGCGCGCCTCGACCGCCGCGCGGAACGGCTCCGAGCTGTCCCTGGGCGACCAGCCGATCTTCGCGGCGTTCGGATTGCGCCACAGCAGGTCGCGGTTCGCCGAGACGCCGTAGACGATCGCGTGGCCGACGTCCTTCGCGACGAGGCTGCGCCGCACGAGCTCGACCAGGTCGCGGTAGGACAGGTACGAACGCAGCATTCGGTGGGTGTTCGGCTCGGAAACGCCATCGCGATGCGCAGGCACACCGTCTCGATGCCGTAGCGGTCGTAGAACAGCGCGACAGGTTCTCGCCGAACGCCTTCGACAGCCCGTAGAGGCTCGACGGCCGCACCGGCATCGACGGGTCGACGACGGTGTCGGTCGGATAGAAGCCGGTCACCTGGCTCGAGCTCGCGTAGACGACGCGCTTGACGCCGTGCTTTCGCGCCGCCTCGTAGACGTTGAACGCGCCGACGATGTTGGCTTGGTAGATCGTGTCGAACGTCGCCTCGATCGACCGCCCGCCGAAGTGCGATCGCGTCGACGCCGCGCACGAGCTCCATCACGGCCGCGCGGTCGCCGACGTCGCACGCCACCGGCTCCTCGCCGAGCTGCGGGTCCGTGGGCGCAGCCCGGTCGGATACGCGCAGGGCCGTGCAGAGGTCCCGGAGCGCAGGCCGGAGCACGCGCCCGAGCCCGCCGGACGCGCCGGTCAGCAGCAGGCGATGGAACGGGGGATCGGATGCGTTGGCGACCACGAGCGGCCTATGGAAACTACTTGTATGATGTCGTACAGGTAGTGTAGCATCGAGTTCGACAGACCCGTCAACTCACAGCCAACCGATCGCCCCCGTGTCCGCGACTCCGGCCCTCGAAGCGCACAGCCTGACCGAGCAGGTGGTCACGGCGCTGCGCGCGCGCATCGAGTCGGGGGCGATCGCCGAACGCGAAGCTCCCGAGCGAGAGCGAGCTGGTCGGCGAATTCGGCGTGAGCCGCACCGTCGTGCGCGAGGCGATCGGCAGCTTCGCGCGCGCGGCCTGGTCGAGACGCATCGCGGCATCGGCTCGTTCACGCGCGAGCGGACCTCCTCCGCCGTCGACTTCCCGCTGTCCGCGATCGACGAGGCGACGCTCGACGAGGTGCTCGCGCTGCTCGAGCTCCTGCATCAGCCTCGAGACCGAGTCCGCCGCCCTCGCCGCGAAGCGGCGCTGGCGACGCGCAGGTCTCGAGGATGGACGCGCTGCTCAAGTCGATCTCCCGCGCGGCCAAGGTGGGCGACGCCGCCGACGCCGACTTCGAATTCCACCTCTGCGTCGCCGAAGCGTCGGGCAACCACTATTTCCCGGACCTGCTTCGTCACCTGGGCGCGGCGTCATCCCGCGCACGCGCATCGACAGCGCGTCGCTCGCCCGGCTCGACCGGGCCGAGTACCTGCGCGAGGTGAACGGCGAGCACGGAGACGTGCTGCGCGCGATCGCCGGCGGCGACCTCCGACGCGGCGCGCGCCGCGATGCGCACCCACCTCGTGAACAGCCGCGAGCGCCTGCGCTCGCTGCGCGGCGGCCGCGACGCTTAGCGCGTCATCGCCCGTACTTCGACGCGGGCCGACCTGTTCGACATCATACAACTACTGATTCCGTCGCTCTCATGCAGCCTGCCGCCCTGAAGGCCGCCATCGGCGACGGCCTCTTGTCGTTCCCGCTCACCGATTTCACCCCGGACCTCGCGTTCGATGCCGAGGGCTACCGGCGGCGCCTCGAATGGCTGATGCCCCACGGCGCGACCGCGCTGTTCGCCGCGGGCGGGACCGGCGAGTTCTTCTCGCTCGCGCCGCGCGAGTTCCGCCGGGTGATCGAGGTCGCGTCGCACACCTGCGCGGGAAAGGTGCCGATCATCGCGGCGCCGGGGCCGGGCACGCGCTCGCCGTCGAGTTCGCGCGCGAAGCGGAGGCGGCAGGCGCGAGCGGCCTGCCCTCCTGCCCCACTACCTGACCGAGGCGAGCCAGGCCGGGCTCGCCGCGCACGTGCGTGCGGTGTGCCGCGCGGTGTCGATCGGCGTGATCGTCTACAACCGCGGCGCGTGCCGGCTTCAGCCCGCGACGCTCGAGAAGCTCGCCGAGGATTGCCCCAATCTCGTCGGCTTCAAGGACGGCATCGGCGACATCGAGCTGATGGTCTCGATCGCGCCGTCGCCTCGGCGACCGGTTCGCCTACCTGGGCGGCCTGCCCACGGCCGAGGTCTACGCACCGGCATATCGCGCGATGGGTGTGCCGGTGTACTCGTCCGCGGTATTCAACTTCCTCCCCGACACGGCGATGCGCTTCTATCGCGCGCTCGTCGCCGGCGATCACGCGACGGTCGACCGCCTGCTCGACACGTTCTTCCTGCCCTACATCGAGTTGCGCAACCGCGGCGCGGGCTACGCGGTGTCGATCGTGAAGGCGGGCGCGAAGCTCGTCGGCCACGGCGCGGGCCCGGTGCGCCCGCCGCTCACCGACCTCTCGGAAGCGGAGACGCGCGAGCTCGCCGCGCTGATCGAAAGGGCGGGCGGCCGCCCTAGGTGCGCGCTGCGTTTGCGGGTCGGGCTTCAGCCTCGACGCCTTTCCACGCGCCCGGCCGAGTCGGCCTGAAGGCCGACCCACAACGACCCCTCAGTTCAGCACCTTCGACCTTGCCGGTGTTGGCGTCGACGATGATGAGCGGTTGCGACGACTTGCCGTCGGCCTTGCTGAACTGGATGTTCCAGGTCGCGTGCCGGTTCGACGGCGCGGCCGCCGTGCCGATCTGCACGAAGAACCCGTCGGCGAGCGGCTTCGCGCCGTGCTGCTGCGCGATCGCGCAGAGCTTCGCGCCGTCGATCACGAAGCCCGGCTTCAGGTCGGGCAGCCGCCCTGCCGAGCCCGCCTGCGCCCAGCAGTTGAGCCCGCCGCGGAACGTGTTGATCGACACGTTCGCGTTCGCGGACGGCGAGAAGAACGTCACCGTCCACGCCTCCGACGACCCGTCCGGCTTGAGCGGCCCGAGGATCGTGTTCGTGATGCGCGCGGGCACGACGTCCGGCTTCCAGGCTTTCGCGTAGCCTTCGGCCATCCTGTACATCTCGTCGAGCTTCACCGCGGGTACTTTGAGCGTGACGGGCTTGCACGCCTCCTGCGCGAAGGACGTCGCCGGCAGCAGGCATGCGAGCGCGAAGGCGAGGGGCGCGAGTCGGGTCGGGGTCATCGTTGGGCTCCGATCGTGGGCGGGCTTTCGCGCGCAACTCTACACGCGATCGGCGGTGACTTCGCGGCAACGGCATTGCCGGCCCGCGGAAGCCGATGCCGTCTGGTGGAATGATGCGGCGCCCGCGTAGAATCAAGCCGCAAGGCCACGGCCATGACCCAGCACCGCCCCTCGCCCCCGCGCGTCGCGGCCGTACGCCGTCGGAATCCTCGACCGGGGCGGCCCAGGTCCAGAGCCTCACGCGTGGCCTGTCGATCCTCGATGCCCCCGCGCGCGCCGAGGGCGGGCTCACGCTCACCGACATCGCGCATCGCGTCACGCTTCCGCCGTCGACGACGCACCGACTGCTCTCGACGCTCGAGCGCGGCGGCTACGTCTACCAGGCCGGCGACCTCGGGCTCTGGTACGTCGGGCTGCATGCGTTCACCGTGGGATCGAGCTTCCTCGCCTCGCGCGACTGGGTCGCGCAGAGCCACCCGTACATGCGCCGGCTCATGGAGCAGTCGGGCGAGACCGCGAATCTCGCGATCCTCGACGGCACCGAGGCCGTGTTCATCGACCAGGTCCAGTGCCGCGAGACGATGCGCACGATCGTGTGGCTGGGCAGTCGCGTGCCGCTGCACGCGTCCGGCGTCGGCAAGGCGATCTTCGCCGCGCTGCCCGACGAGCAGATCGAGGCGATCCTCAAGGTCAAGGGCTTGCAGCGCATCACCGAGAACACGATCACCGCGCCCGAGACCATGTGGGCGAGCCTGCGCGTGATCCGCCAGCGCGGCTTCAGCTTCGACGACGAGGAGCACCTGATCGGCACCCGCTGCGTCGCCTCGCCCATCTACGACGAGCATGCGGAGGTGCTGGGCATCCGCTCGCGGCCCGGTCTCGCGGCTGCCGGACAGCCGCATCAAGCAGCTCGGGCCGGTCGTCGCGCACATCGCCGAGGACATCACGAAGACGCTCGGCGGCAAGTGGCCGCATCCGCATTGAGCGATTCGGGAATGCGAATGCGGATCGGAGGGGCCCGAATGGAACGCGAGGTAGGCTGCGTGGAGCGCCAAGCGACCGTGAGCGGCCGCATGGAAGACGTGGAAGGCCTGATACCTGCGTACACCGCATATCTGCGGACTATTTCTCGTTAGGCCTCATCCCATGATCGGCGCGCTTATGCTGCTCTCGCCAGTTTTCGCAGCGATCGTGTGCGCCTTGGCGTTCTGGTATGCGGTGACGCGCCTTCGTGTTGACGTTCGTCGGGCGCTAGACGAACTTGCCGGTTACCTATTCTTTGGCCTCACGATCGGTTTTGGTGCCAGCGTTGCCATAGCCTTTGGGCTGATCGTCCTTCAGCCTTCTGCTCAAGCACCTTTCGCGCTGATGTTGTATCCCCCTGTAGGTCTAGCGTTGGACGCAGTTGTTGCCACTGGCGTGTGGCTGCGTCACACAAAGGAGGCCTAACATGGCGTTCAACCGGACCGTGTCCAGCGCGTGTCCGTTGGCACGCGCAGGCACGGCCGGTCAACTGGATCGTTAGGTTGCATATCCACGCAGCCAGTGATGCCGCCTCGTCGCGATAGCCCTTGCATTCCTGGGTTTTTGTATATACATTAACTCATGCGCATTACCTTCGATCCGCTGAAGCGTGCTCGCACGCTCGCCGATCGAGGACTCGATTTCGCCGACACGCTCGCCGTATTCGACGGGGTGACGGTTGAGTTCGAAGACCTGCGCAGGAACTATGGCGAGCCGCGCATCATCTGCTACGGCATGCTCGGCGGCCGCCTAGTCGTCGTCGGCTACACGCCGAGAGGAAACGCTCGCCACATTTTCAGCATGCGAAAGGCCAACCAACGTGAGAAAGACCGCCTCGCGCCGTTCTTTGAAATCTGACCTCACCAAGGTCGATGCTCACTCGATCCGGGCGCACGAGTACAAGGAGTTGCCGGCTTTGACGGAGCAGGCTTTGGCTCGCGCCGTCGTGAACAAGGGCGGACGTCCGCTGTCGGCGAATCCGCGCAAGCTCATCTCCATCCGCCTGCCGGTCGACGTCATCGAGCGCTGGAAAGCGACAGGCCCAGGCTGGCAGACCCGAATGGCCGAGCGGCTGAGCAAGTCGCGGTAGTGCCTATGCAACCTAACCCGGCGGTCAACGCGGACGCGCCTCGGCGTGGCTTCGCCCGCCTCTCGCGCGCCGGTCACCTTTTTCGTTAGAGAGCAGCGGCAATATCAACGGAGGATGCAATGCGGACGATTCCTTGGCTGACTGCTGGGGTCGTTGGACTCTTGATTGCAGGTTGCGCGAGTGTCGCTTCCGCACCTACTCAGGAAGAGCGACAGGCCCTGGCCCCAACCGGCAAGCTCCGTGTAGCGCTCTATACGGGGGCGCCCGCGTCCATCGTCCGCGGTGCCACGCTGGAAGAGTCGAAGGGGGTGGGGTTCGACCTGGGCAAGGAGCTTGCCCGGCGCATTGGGGTTCCATTCGAGCCAGTGGTGTACCCCTCCCCAGGGGCCATCATGGGCGGCTTGAAGTCCGGCGAGTGGGACATCTGCTTTTTTGGGCCAACCCCGGAGCGCGAAAGTGTCCTGAATTTCACTGCGCCTTTTCTCGTCCTCGAGCACGGCTACCTCGTTCCCGCCGGATCTCCGATCTCGACCATCGACGCAGTGGATCGACCGGGAACCCGCATCGGTGCGCCGCAGGGCGGGTCCGTGAATGCATTCTTGGCGCGCACAATCAAGAATGCCACGGTGATCGCGAGTCCGAGTGTTCCCGCCGGGGAGGAAATGCTGAAGTCCGGAAAAGCGGATGTCTTCGCCGCCAATAAGGCAAACCTGTTCGGGTTGTCGGACAAGATGCCCGGGTCCCGGGTTCTTGATGGTCGGATTGGTGTGGACGAAGTTGCCATAGCACTCCCGAAGGGCCGGGAGACCGGAATGGCCTATCTGGGAAAGTACATCGAGGACGCGAAATCCGAAGGACTAATCAAGGCGGCGGTTCAAAGAGCGGGACTGCGCGGCGCGGCTGACAAGTGATCGACAACGCTCCCTAACCCGCCGATGAACACGGACTCTCACCAGCGCCACTTCGTGCCGCCGGCTCGGGCCGGTTATCGGCAACGTTAGCGCTGAATTCGATCTCGTCGCTTTGTCGTGCAAGGGAGCCTCATGCCCAAGGCCTATTGGATCGTCCGAGCGGACGTTTCGGATCCGGAGCAATACAAGCAGTACATGGCCGCCAACGCGGCACCGTTCAAGAAGTACGGCGCGCGCTTCCTGGTTCGCGGCGGCCGCTTCGAGAATCCGGAGGGCGCGAGTCGATCCCGCAACGTCGTGATCGAGTTCCCGAGCTACGAGGCGGCGCTCGGTTGCTGGAAGTCCCCCGAGTACCAGGCGGCGATCAAGTTGCGTCAACCGGTGTCCACGTTCGATCTCGTCATCATCGAGGGATACGAAGGCCCGCAGCCATCGTGACGGCGATGTCCTCGTTCATTCGCAATGTGGGCTCAAACGCCAAGCTCGAGCCGACGGACCGCTACCTTGCTGCCGCTCGACGATCGTCGACGCTGCCCGCCGGCGAACAGATTCGATAAGCGGCTCGATCCAGCTGACCATTTACCCCCGCACCGCCACACGCCATGCGCTTCGTCCCCGCCGACTTCAAGGTTCCCGAGACCCTCGAGACCGCGGAATTCCGCCTGCGCATGTTGACGGTGAACGACGTGGTCAAGGACTACGACGCGGTGATGTCGAGCGTCGACCACTGCAGGACGGTCTGGCCGGGCGGCAAGTGGCCGCTGGGACTCACGCTGGAGCAGAACCTGATCGACCTCGGCTGGCACCAGAAGGAGTTCCAGACCCGCCGGTCGTTCGCGTACACCGTCGTGAAGCCGGACGAATCGAGGGTCTTGGGCTGCGTCTACATCGAGCCCACGCGAAGGCACGGCTACGATGCCGAGGTGTTCCTGTGGGCTCGCCAGAGCGAGCTCGCCGGGGGCCTGGAGCATCGGCTCCACGCCGCCGTCAAGGATTGGATCGCATCCCGGTGGCCGTTCAAGGCCGCGGGCTTTCCGGGACGGGAGATCGCGTGGGACGTGTGGCGCGCGATCCCCGAAGAGAATCGGTAGTGGCACGAGCGACGCCGAGCGCGGTCGGCCGCGCCAGCGACGCTACGCCGCGAGAAGGAGGTGACCCATGTCCGGAACGCTGAACGTGATCGGCATCCTGCTCGCGCTCGTCGGGGCGATCTGGTTCCTGCAGGGCATCAACGTGCTGCCCGGCAGCTTCATGACCGGCCAGATGCAGTGGGCGATCTACGGCGGCATCGCGTTCGGCGTCGGCGTCGTCCTGGTCCTCGTCGCTCGCCGGATGCGCCGGCCGCCGGAGAGGTGACGACGGTGGACCGCCCCGCATGACGTCCCGGCTCCACCGGTCCTCCGGCGCGCCCGCCTCGCAGGTCAGCGGCTGGATCGAAGCGTGCGGTTTCGTGGCCGCGATCGGCGCGCTGAGCCTCGTCTACGCGATCGGCCACACGTTCGGCGCGCACCCGATCGCGTTCATCCTGTACGCGATCCTCTCGTCGTCGGTCGCGATGCTCGCGCTAACCGGGCTGGGGCGCGACGCGCGCGCGATCGCGCTCGAACCGATGAGCTGGCTCGTCGGCGCCGCGATCATCCTCGTCGAGGTGTTCTATTTCATGATCCTCGCGTACGTCCCGCCCGCGCACGGCAACCTGGTCGTCCGCTTCGCCATCCCGATCGCGATGGTCGCCGGATGGGCGCTCCTCGGCCGGCGCCCGACGCCGCTGGCGATCGTCGGCACGGTCGTCGTCACCGCCGCGACGGCGTACGTCGTCGCGATCACCGACGCCGCCGTCCGCTGGCCGATGACCGCGGTCGGCGTGCTGACCGGCGTCTTCCTCGTCGTGCGCGGCTTCGCGGGCGAGTTCCATCCCTGGAACCGCGCCGCGCGCACGGTGCGCGAGAAGGTGCGCGTGACCGGCATCCTGCTGCTCGTCACGTCGTTCCTGAGCCTGGTGCTCGCCGCGGTGGCGGCCGGCGCGGTCGCGGCCGGCGCGCTTCCGCCGCTGCGCTTCCTGCCCACGGCAGCCGAGATGCTGCACGTGCCGACGATCGTGCTCGGAACGCTCGCCGGCGGCGCGCTCCTCGCGCTCATGAACTACCTCAACTTCTCCGCGGTCGTGAAGATCACGACCGAGAACATCACCGCGATGATGGCGCTCTCGCCGGTGACGACCTGGGTGTTCCAGGAGATCGGCGTGGCGCTCGGGTGGATCACGGCGGCACGCCCCGAGCCGCGGCTCGTGGTCGCGATGGCCGTCACCATCGTCGGCGTCCTCGTGATCATCCGGGGCGGCCGGCGTCCGCAGGCCGACACCTCCCGCGTCCGCGCCGGGCCGCTCGCCGATCGGCCGTTGCGCCCCTGATGTCGCCGCCCATGAATGCGAAGTGCCATCGCCGCCGTGCGCTGCTCGCCGCGCTGGCCGGCTCGCCAGTCCTCTTCGCCGCCGGTGCGGCGGGCGCATCGACGCCGGAAGCGCGCTGGTACCGGGAGGCCGACGCGATGAAGCGCCTCGCCGAGTCCTGGGGCGACCAGCCCTACGGTGCCGTGATCGTGCTCGACGGCGAGATCGCCGGCTGGGGGCCGAGCCGCGTCGTGCTGGATCGCGATCCCGACGCGCACGCGGAACGGGTCGCGATCCGCGACGCGCGCCGCCGGCTCGGGCGCGACGCGCTCGACGGCGCCGTCCTGGTTTCGACCTCGCGGCCGTGCAGCTTGTGCGAGGCCGCGGCGGCGCGAGCGGGCGTCGCGCGCATGGTCCATGGCGCGTCGCTCCACGACGCGGGTCGCCCCCGCGCGCCCTGATGCCCGTTCCGCGGCGACGCGGCGAACCGATCCCGACGAGGAGAGAGCCCATGCCCACCGGCACCGTTCGACTGCACCGCGTCCTCAAGGCGTCGCCCGAGCGCGTCTACCGCGCGTTCCTCGACGCCGACGCGATGGCGAAATGGCTTCCGCCCCACGGCTTCACCGGCAAGGTGCATCACCTCGACGCGCGGGTCGGCGGAAGCTACCGGATGTCGTTCACGAACTTCTCGTCGGGCGGGAGCCACTCGTTCGGGGGCGACTACCTCGAGCTCGTGCCGAACGAGCGCATCCGGCACACCGACAAGTTCGACGATCCGAACCTGCCGGGCGTCATGCAGACGACGATCACGCTGAAGGCGGTCTCCTGCGGCACCGACCTGCACGTCGTGCAGGAAGGCATCCCCGCGGCGATCCCGACCGAAGCCTGCTACCTCGGCTGGCAGGAGTCGCTCGCGCTGCTGGCGCAGCTCGTCGAGGCCGAGATTCCCGGGTGAGGCGCCGTCGCTAACGCGCGCCTTCGGTCCTGGCCATCCGATCCCATCGCCGCGCGAGGTCAGGCTGCGCGGGCGGCTTCCAGCGCGAGAGCAGCTCGTCCATCGCGCGGATGTCGTTGCAGAGGAGCACGACGTCGCAGCCCGCCGCGACGGCGGCGTCCGCGCGCGCGACGATGTCACCCGCGCCGTGCGCGCCCGCCATCTCGAGGTCGTCCGAGAAGATCATGCCGTCGAAGCCGAGCCGGCCGCGCAGCACGTCCTGGAGCCAGATGCGGGAATAGCCCGCGGGCTGCGCGTCGACCTGCGGATAGACGACGTGCGCGGGCATGACGCCGTCGAGGCCCGCCTTCACGAGCGCGGCGAAGGGCACCAGGTCGGATTCGCCGATCGCGCGCATCGTGCGGTCGTCGACCGGCACCTCGTGGTGCGAATCGGCGGCGACGTAGCCGTGGCCGGGGAAATGCTTGCCGACCGACGCCATCCCTTGCGCGCGCAGGCCCCGGCAAAGCGCGGCGGCGAGGAACGCGACGGCGTTCGGATTGCGATGCAGCGCGCGGTCGCCGATCACCGTCGAGCCGCCCCAGTCGAGGTCGAGCACCGGCGTGAAGCTGAAGTCGATGCCGTGCGCGCCGAGCTCGGCGGCGATCGTGGCGCCGAGCGACTCCGCCTCGCGCGCCGCGCGCGCCACGTCGCCGTCCCAGGATTCGCCCAGCGAGCGCATCGGCGGGATCGCCGTGAAGCCCGCACGGAAGCGCTGGACCCGCCCGCCCTCGTGGTCGACCGCGATCGGGAGCGCCGGTTCGCGCAGCGCGCGGATCGATGCCGTCAGCGCCGAGAGCTGCGCAGGCTCCGCGTAGTTGCGCGCGAACAGGATGACGCCGCCCGCGAGCGGATGGGCGACCCGATCGCGGTCGGCCGCGGTGAGCTCGAGCGCCTCGACGCCCAGCATCGCCGGGCCGCGCGGCGACCGCGTCACGCCGCGGCGCCCGGCCGCGCGGCCGCGCCCTCGCGGATCAGCCGCTTCATCTCGCGCACCGCCTCGCGCATGCCGACGAACACCGCGCGCGAGACGATCGCGTGCCCGATGTGGAGCTCGCGCACGCCGGGGAGCGCCGCGACCGGCTGCACGTTGAAGTAGTTGAGCGCGTGGCCGGCGTTGAAGCGCATGCCGGCGCCGCGGATCGCCTCGCCCGCCGCGCGGATCTTCGCGAGCTCGGCGACGACCGCCGCGCTCTCGGCGTCGCGGCCCTTGGCGTGGAAGGCGTGCGCGTAGGGGCCGGTGTGGATCTCGCACACGCGCGCGCCGATCGCCGCGGCCGCCTCGACCTGCCTCGCCTCGGCGTCGATGAAAACGCTCGTGTTGATGCCGGCGTCGGCCAGCCGCTTCACCGCGTCGGCGAGCGGCTTGCGCTGGCCGGCGACGTCGAGGCCGCCTTCCGTCGTGATCTCCTGGCGGCCCTCGGGGACGAGCATCGCCATCTCGGGCTTGAGGCGGCAGGCGATCTCGACCATCGCGGGTGTCGCCGCCATCTCGAGATTGAGCTTGATGTGCGTGAGCTCGCGCAGCCGGCGCACGTCCTCGTCCTGGATGTGGCGGCGGTCCTCGCGCAGGTGCACCGTGATGCCGTCGGCGCCGCCCAGGTGCGCCTCGACGGCGGCCCAGACCGGATCGGGCTCGTAGGTGCGCCGCGCCTGGCGGATCGTGGCGACGTGGTCGATGTTGACGCCCAGCTCGATCATGCTCATTCGGGATTCGCCTCCTCCAGCGCCTGCAGGTCGCGCACCACCTTGCGGCTCTGGATCGTCCGCGCCTCGAGGTGATGGTCGAGGACGTCGCGCATCAGCCGCTTCGCCTCGGCCGCGGTCGAAGCGTCGTCGTAGCGGCCCGACGCGAGCGCGATCAGCGTCGCGCCGCGCACGAGCGGCCAGCGCACGCCCGGCGGCGGCGCGCGCCGCTGCGCGCCCTTGTCGAACGCGTAATGGTAGCGCGCCGACGGGTCGATCGCCGCGCCGGTGTCCGTCTCGACGGCGAGCTGCATGGCGTAGCCCAGCTCGGCGAGCAGCGCGACCTCGAATCGGCGCAGTACCGGCGCCTGCGGCGCGCCGGCCGCGAGGTCGGCGAGCGCGCTGCGATAGTCGTCGAAGAGCCGGGGATGGGGATCCTCGCGCGGCAGGAGCTTGATCAGGAGCTCGTTCAGGTAGAAGCCGCACAGGAGCGCCGATCCCGACGGCAGCGGCAGCCCGCCTCGCCACTCGGCGCGGACCAGCGTCTTCAGCTCGCCGCCGCCGGACCAGGACAGCGAGACCGGCTGGAACGCCTGCAGCACGCCGTGCAGCTCCGAGCGCGGACGCTTCGCGCCGCGCGCGACCATCGACACGCGGCCATCCTCGCGCGAGAACGCCTCGACGATGAGGCTCGTCTCCTTGTACGGCCAGGTGTGGAGGACGAACGCCTCGCGGTCGTCACGGCGGTCGATCTGGCGGGGCATGTCGCGCTGGCGGCGGGCGAAGAAGGAAGCGATGGGAGAAGGAGAGAAGGAGTTGACGACGCGGCACCGGTTGGCGAATCACGCCGGCGCCGCGGGCGAGCCTTCAGGACGCTTCGCACGCGGCGCAACGGCATGCGAGCCGCCGACGTGCGCCGCGCTTCCCTTCTTTCCTTTCGCTCCTTTCGCCCTTCCCGTCGTATCCGATCTCAATATCCCAGCCTGGCCAGCGTCGCATCGTCGCTCGCCCACCCCTTCTTCACGCGCACCCACACCTCGAGGTGCACGCGGCCGCCGAAGAGCCGGATCATCGACTTGCGGGCCTCGGTGGCGATCGCCTTCATCGTCGCGCCGCCCTCGCCCAGCAGGATCGCGCGCTGGCCGGGCTTGTCGACCCAGACGACCGCGTGGACGACGCGGTTCTCGCCCTCGTGCTCGAACGACTCGATCCCGACGGTCGTCGCGTAGGGCACCTCGTCGCCCAGCCGCCGGAAGATCTGCTCGCGCACGTACTCGGCGGCGAGGAAGCGCTCGTCGCGGTCGGTGAGGTCGTCCGGCCCGTAGATCGCCGGACCCGGCGGCAACGCCTTCGCGATCTCCGCCTTGAGCTCGCGCAGCGACGTGCCGCGCTCAGCCGAGACCGGCACGATCGCCTCGAATGCGCGCATCGACGCGACCTCCGCGATCCTCGGCAGCAGGGAGGCCTTGTCCGCGACCGCGTCGACCTTGTTCAGCACCGCGATCGCCGGCTTGTCCGGCGGCACGAGCGCGAGCACGCGACGGTCGGGCTCGATCACGCGCGCGGCGTCGACCACCCACACGACGACGTCGACGTCGGCGAGCGCCTCGCGCACCGCGCGGTTGAGGCGGGCGTTGAGCGGCGAGGCGTGCCGCGTCTGGAATCCCGGCGTGTCGACGAACACGAATTGCGCCCCCGGCTCGGTCAGGATGCCGTTGATCCGGTGGCGCGTCGTCTGCGGCTTGCGGGACGTGATGCTGATGCGCTCGCCGACGAGCGCGTTCAGCAGCGTGGACTTGCCGACCGAGGGCCGGCCGACGATCGCGACGTGGCCGCAGCGGTGGGACGTCGGGCCGGCCGCGTCCATCGCGCTACTCGAGCCGCCCGCCGCCCTCCGCCCCGGGCGTCGTCGCCTCATCGAACGCGCGCTCGGCCGCGTCCTGCTCGGCCGCGCGGCGGCTCGATCCCGTGCCGGCGGCGGCGATGCCCAGCGACGGGATGCGGCACTCGACGGCGAACTGCTGCGCGTGCGCCTCGCCGTGCGTGCCGACGATCGCGTACTCGGGCACCGGGATCCGGCGCGCCTGCAGCCACTCCTGCAGCCGCGTCTTCGGATCCTTGTCGACCTTGGTCGGGTTGGCCTGCGCGAGCAGCTCGCCGTACGCATCCACGATCACCCGCCGCGCCGCGTCGAAGCCGGCGTCGACGAACACGGCGCCGAACACGGCCTCGAGCGCGTCGGCGAGGATCGACCCGCGCTTCGCGCCGCCGCTCCGGAGCTCGCCCTCGCCCAGCCGCACGGCCTCGCCCAGCCCGAGCTGCTGCGCGAGGCGCGCGAGCGTGTCGCGGTTGACGAGGCTCGCGCGCGCCCGCGAGAGGTCGCCCTCGTCGGTCGCGGGGAAGCGGTCGTAGAGCGCCTGCGCGACGACGCAGTTCAGCACCGCGTCGCCGACGAACTCGAGGCGCTCGTTGTGCCGGGAGCCGTGGCTGCGGTGCGTGAGCGCCTGGGCGAGCAGGTCGGGCCTGGCGAAGTCGTGCCCGAGCCGGGCCCGGAACGCGTCGGCCATCGGGACGTCGTCGCGCTAACGCGACACCGACACGTCGAAATCCAGCAGCAGGCTCACGTTGCCGACCAGGTGGAGCTGCCGCTGCCAGCCGACCTGCGCGGTGATGACGTTGCCGTCCTTGGTCACGTTGAGGTCGGCGGCGGTCACCGAGTCGATGTAGTCGGCGGCGATGTACTTCTCGAACGACTTCTTGACGACGGCCGGCGTCGGGTCGGGCGCGTCGCGCAGCGCCTTCTGCACGGCCGACTGCACGGTGAAGTACTCGATGTAGGCGGGAACCACCCGGAACCCGATCGCGGCGGTGACGACGATCACGGCCGCCACGAACAGGAAGGCGATCATCGACAGCCCGTGCTGCGCCCGCGCCCCGCCCGCTCTCGCCATCATGCCTCCCCTCACCGGATGCCGCTCCCGACGCGCTTGAACGCGAGGCTCGAGATGTCGTCCCAGTTGAACCAGATGAAGAACGCCTTGCCGCGGATGTGGTCGTCCGGCACGAAGCCCCAGTAGCGGCTGTCGTCGGAGAAATCGCGGTTGTCGCCCATCATGAAGTAGTTGCCCGGGGGCACCTTGCAGGTGAACCCGCGGTCATTGTATTCGCAGTGCTCCCGGCCCGGGAACGACCGGACGTTCTGCGGGTACACCGGCGGCGCCTGGGGATTCACCGAGATCGTGTACTCGTGCTCGGCGGTCCCGGGGTCGGCGCGCTCGACGAACCGGTCGGTGGTCTCGAAGCGCAGCCCCTCCAGCCAGCTGTAGGTGCCGTCGGGCGATCGGGCGAGCGGCCGGCCGTTCACCGTCAGCATCTTGTCGCGGTACTCGACCACGTCGCCCGGCACGCCGATCACGCGCTTGATGAAGTCCTGCGACGGGTTGACCGGGTAGCGGAACACGACGACGTCGCCGCGCCGCGGGTTGCCGGTCTCGACGATCTTCTCCTCGAGGATCGGCAGCCGGATGCCGTAGGCGAACTTGTTGACCAGGATGAAGTCGCCGACCTCGAGCGTCGGGCGCATCGACGACGACGGGATCTTGAACGGCTCGGCGACGAAGCTCCGCAGCAGGAACACGACGAGCAGCACCGGGAAGAAGCTGACCGGGTACTCGATCCACGCCGGCACCTGCGCGTCGGGGGCGCGCCGCTTCGCGAGCACGAAGCGGTCGAGCGCCCAGACGAGGCCGGTCGCCACGGTGAGAAGGAACAGGATCAGCGCGAAGTTCATCGGTCGTGTCGTGTGGCCCGCGACGGGCCCGGTTCGATGCGGCGGGCGGATTCTCTCACGGCCGCCGCGGCGCCGGGCCGCCGTTCGTGCCCTGCCCGTCGCGCTTGGTCGCCCGGGCGGGCGTCACTTCTCGCCCACCTTCAGGATCGCCAGGAACGCCTCCTGCGGGATCTCGACGCTGCCGACGGCCTTCATGCGCTTCTTGCCCGCCTTCTGCTTCTCGAGCAGCTTGCGCTTGCGCGTGATGTCGCCGCCGTAGCACTTGGCGAGCACGTCCTTGCGCATCGCCTTCACCGACTCGCGGGCGATGATCTGCGCGCCGATCGCCGCCTGGATCGCCACGTCGAACATCTGGCGCGGGATCAGGCCGCGCATCTTGTGGACGACCTCGCGCCCCCGGAACTGCGCGACCGACCGGTGCACCATGACCGACAGCGCGTCGACGCGGTCGCCGTTGATCAGGATATCGAGCTTCACGACGTCGGCGGCGCGGAATTCGAGGAACTCGTAGTCCATCGACGCATAGCCGCGCGACACGCTCTTCAGCCGGTCGAAGAAGTCCATCACGACCTCGGCGAGCGGCAGCTCGTAGTGGATCACCACCTGCCGGCCGCGGTACTGCATGTCCCTCTGGACGCCGCGCTTCTCGGTGCACAGCGTCAGGATCGGGCCGACGTACTCCTGCGGCACCAGGATCGTCACCGTGATGATCGGCTCGCGGATCTCCTCGACGCGCGAGAGGTCGGGCAGCTTCGAAGGGTTGTCGATCTCGGTGACCGTCCCGTCGCGCTGCAGCACCTGATAGATGACCGAAGGCGCGGTCGTGATCAGGTCCATGTCGTACTCGCGCTCGAGGCGCTCCTGCACGATGTCCATGTGCAGGAGGCCCAGGAAGCCGCAGCGAAACCCGAAGCCGAGCGCCTGCGACACCTCGGGCTCGAAGTGCAGCGACGCGTCGTTGAGCTTGAGCTTGGTCAGCGCCTCGCGCAGCGCCTCGTACTGGTTCGACTCGACCGGGAAGAGCCCCGCGAACACCTGCGGCTTCACCTCCTTGAACCCGGGCAGCGGCGCGGGCGCGGGCTTCTGCGCGTGCGTGATCGTGTCGCCGACCTTCGCCTCGGCGAGCTCCTTGACCCCCGCCACGATGAAGCCGACCTCGCCGGACGAGAGCGAATCGCGCGCGACCGACTTCGGCGTGAACACGCCGACCTGCTCGCAGCCGTGCACGGCCCCGGTCGCCATCAGCAGCACCTTGTCGCGCGGCTTCAGGACGCCGTTCACCACGCGCACGAGCATCACGACGCCGACGTAGTTGTCGAACCACGCGTCGATGACGAGCGCCTGCAGCGGCGCGTCGTCGTCGCCGGCCGGCGGCGGCACGCGGGCGATGACCGCCTCGAGGATGTCGTCGATCCCCTCGCCGGTCTTGGCGGACGCGCGGATCGCGTCCTTCGCGCCGATGCCGATGATGTCCTCGATCTCCTCGATGACGCGCTCGGGTTCGGCGGACGGCAGGTCGATCTTGTTCAGGACCGGGATCACCTCGACGCCCTGCTCGATCGCCGTGTAGCAGTTGGCGACCGTCTGCGCCTCCACGCCCTGCGACGCGTCGACGACGAGCAGTGCGCCCTCGCACGCGGCGAGCGAGCGCGACACCTCGTAGGCGAAGTCGACGTGGCCGGGCGTGTCGATCAGGTTGAGCCGGTAGGCGACGCCGTCGCGCGCCGTGTAGGCGAGCGCGGCCGTCTGCGCCTTGATCGTGATGCCCCGCTCGCGCTCGAGGTCCATCGAGTCGAGGACCTGCTCGGACATCTCGCGGTCGGCGAGCCCGCCGCAGCGCTGGATGAAGCGGTCGGCGAGCGTCGACTTGCCGTGGTCGATGTGCGCGATGATCGAGAAGTTGCGGATGGGCTTCAAGGGCGCGGGGAGGAGCGCGCGGCGCCCGCGGGCGCGCACGCGGCTCGCCTCGTCGGCGAGCGGGTCGGAAAACGTTGAATTCTAACGGATTTCGCGAGCGCCCGCGACCGGCATCCGCGCGAGGGCTCGATCGAGCGCGACGGCGTCGAGCGCAAGCTCGGCGAGCGGCTTACCGTCGGGCGCGGGGCCGAGCAGGAGCACCGGCACGCGCTCGCCGAAGCGCGATTCCCACTCGGGATGGGCGTCGAGGTCGACGTCGACGATCCCGAATCCGTGCCTCGCCGCGATCGGTGCGGCCTCGTCGCGCATGGCGTCGCACAGGCTGCACCAGCGGCGCACGACCAGCGTGAGCTGGAGTCGCGGCGGGACGGCCGCGGCATTCGGCACTGCGGAGTCGATAAGCCGACGGCGTCGAGTCATCGCCGACACGCCGGGGGCTCGTTACGACATTCGCCCGGACGACTCCACTGGCGAGCTTTGCCCCGCCCTCGGGTCCCCCGAGGGCGGGGACGACTCCCGCCCCCCGGGGGGAGGCGCGCTCGCGCGCCTCGGGGGGATGTCACCCGTTGCCCCCCTCGGGGGGAAGCGCGCTTGCGCGCTTCGGGGGGGACCACTACTCGGTGCCGTTCTGGAGGCGGATCGTGGCGTAGAACTGGTTGTCGCCGCGCTGCAGCCGCAACGTGACGGCGGCGCCCCTCTCGAGCTTCGTCAGGAAGTCGTTCACCTGCGCGGCGCTCTTCGCGTCGGTCGTCACGCCCTTGCTGACGATCTCCAGGATCACGTCGCCGGGCTGCACGTTGCCGCGCACCGAGGGCGCCACGTCCTCGACGAGCACGCCGGAGCGCACGTCGATCTCCTTCTTCTGCTCGTCGGTGAGGTCGGAGAGCACGAGCCCCATCCGGTTCGGCTTCGCCTTCTCCTTCGGCGACGGGCCCGGCCGGCGCTGCGCCTGCGCCGTGTCCTCGCGCAGCTCCGCGACCGTCACCGTCATCTCCTTTTGCGCGCCCTTGCGCCACACGGTGAGCTTCACCGCCTGGCCGGGCCGCAGCGCCGTGATGATGCGCGGCAGGTCGTTGGAGTTCTTCACGTCGCGGCCGTCCGCCTTCAGGATGATGTCGCCGGCCTCGACACCCGCCTTCTCGGCCGGGCCGCCCTTCTCGACCGAGTTCACGAGGGCGCCGGCCGGCGCCTTCAGCCCGAACGCCTCGGCCGCTTCCTTCGACACTTCCTGGATCGTCACGCCGATGCGGCCGCGCGTGACGCGCCCCTTGTCCTTCAACTGCGAGACCGTGTTCATCGCGACGTCGATCGGGATCGCGAACGCGAGCCCCATGTAGCCGCCGGTGCGCGAGTAGATCATCGAGTTGATGCCGACCACCTCGCCCTTCAGGTTGAAGAGCGGCCCGCCCGAGTTGCCCGGGTTGATCGCGACGTCGGTCTGGATGAACGGGACCAGGTTCTCCTGCGGCAGGTCGCGGCCCTTCGCGCTGACGATGCCGGCGGTCATCGTGTTCTCGAGGCCGAACGGCTTGCCGATCGCGACGACCCATTCGCCCACCTTGAGCTTGTCGGGATCGCCGATCGTCACCCTGGGCAGGTCCTTCGCCTCGATCTTCAGGAGCGCGACGTCGGTGCGCTTGTCGACACCGACCACCTTCGCGATGAACTCGCGGCGGTCCGACAGCCGCACCTTCACCTCGTCCGCGCCGTCGACGACGTGCGCGTTGGTCACGACATAGCCGTCGGCCTGGAGGATGAAGCCCGAACCGGTCGCCTGCGCGTCGGGATCGCGCTGCGGACCTCGGCGCGGGATCGGCCCGAACCGGCGGAAGAACTCGTAGAACGGATCGTCCTCGGAGAGCTCGGGCGCCTGCGCCGAGCGCCGCGCCTTCTGCGTCACGTCGATCGACACGACGGCGGGGCTCTGCTTCTCGTAGAGCTCGGTGAAGTCCGGCAGGCCGGCGAGGCGGCCCTGCGCGGCGGCAGGCGGCGCGGCAAGCGGGACGGCGAGCGCCGCGGCGAAGGCGAGCGCGACGACGGGACGGAAGGACGGACGGGGCATGGCTACCTACCTGGGGACGGGAAGAATCGTGCGGAGCGAGGAGGCCGGGCGGGCCTGCGGGCGCGAACGTGGGGGCCGGATCAGCGTCGCGTCACCGACGTCGCCATCATGCGCACCGCCTCGGCCGGCACCTCGCCGAGCGCGGTGATGATGTAGTCGTCCTGCTTGATCGAATACTGGTTGATGCCGCCCTGGCGCGCGCGGCCCACGTAGCGCCGCTCGCCGCCGCGCTGTTCGATGAACACGCTCACGGCGACCAGGCCGTCCGAGAACACGATCTGCGCCAGCGCGTCATGCCGATCGCCGAGGCTGCGGCGCCCCTCCATGATCTTGACGAAGCCCGGCGGGAGCTTCATCACGACCCAGCCGGTGTCGACGCTCTCCTTCGCGCCCACCTTCATCTGGCGCACCTGCCAGTTCGCCGGCGCCGGTTCCCAGGTCGGCCGCGCAGCGTCGCGGGCGATCCGCGCGCCGATCGCGAGGTCGGAGAACGCGAACTGCTCGACCACCTCGCCGCGCTCGCTCAGGGTGCGCGCCTTGAGCAGCATCCCGGTCGCCGGGTCGGTCCAGAATTCGTGGCCGTAGCGCAGCCCGTCCTTCGGCTCGAAGCGCCACGATTGCGCGTCGATGCCGGCGACGCGCGCCGGCTCGCCCGCCTTGACCATGTAGTACTGCGCGAGCGATTCCTGCTGCTGCGGCGACAGCGCGGGGAACGCGTTGCGGAACGTCCTGGGCTCGATGCGGACGAGCTTCGCGTCCGGGTAGTAGCAGCGCACCTCTCCCTTGGCGCGGATCACCTCGCGCTCGGGGCCGTCCAGGTTGACGAGCTTCTCCTGCTCGTCGCCGCCCTCGTTGACGTGCACGATGCGCGACGACTCGACGACGAAGCCGTGCTGGTAGACGATCGTGCCGGTGTAGTTGAGCGTGCGCGCGGCCTCGGCGGCGCGCGTGAGCAGCGCCGCGGCGTCCTCGGCGAGCGCGCCGGGCGCTGCAGCGAGGCTTGCGATCGCCGCGGCGATCGCGGCCATCCGCGCCAGCGGCGCCCGGCCGTGCGTGGCCGCGTGCGTCATCGCGACGGAGCCTGGAGCGTCGTGAAGTCCGCGCGCTGGATCGGGGAGACCCGCTGGATCGGCGTCGACGGCGAGAAGTCGCTGTGCGCCATCAGGTAGTCCGCGGGAATGACCTGCGGGCGCAGCGACTCGGAGCGCACCGTCGCAGCGTCGCGCGCGAGGGCGACGGCCTGCGTCGGCGCCTCGGTGAACGAGACCGCGGTCCAGCCCACCACCGCGACCGCCGCGACGGTCGCCGCCGCGGCCCAGGCCCACGCCGCCGGCCGGTCGGCGCGGCGCGCCGGCGCGAGCACCGTCGGCTCCTGCGCGAGCGCCACCGCGATCCGCCGCGACAGCCGCGGCGCCACCGTGCACTCGCCGCGCAGCGAGTCGCCGATCGCGTGGTAGCAGGTCCAGGTCGCGATCGCGCCGGGCGAGCGCATGCCGCCGAGCACGCGCTCGAAGGCGTCGTCCTCGAGCTCGCCGTCCATCAGGCGCGAAATGTCCTCGTTCATCACCATCTCCGGTTCTCGTCCGTCCCGAGCAGCGGCCGCAGCTCTGCGGCGATCGCCTCGCGCGCCCGGAAGATCCGGGACCGCACCGTGCCGATCGGGCAATTCATCACGTTCGCGATCTCTTCGTAGCTCAGGCCCTCGATCTCGCGCAGCGAGATCGCGGTCCTCAAATCCTCGGGCAGCGCGTCCATCGCCTTGTTCACCGTCGTGGCGATCTCCTTGCCCAGGAGCTCGCCTTCCGGCGTCGCGTCGTTCCGCAGCCCTTCCGCTTCCTCGAACGACTCCGCTTCCTCGTGATCGAACTCGGTCGACGTCGGTGCCCGCCGCCCCAGCGCGACCAGGTAGTTCTTCGCGGTGTTGATCGCGATCCGGTAGAGCCACGTGTAGAACGCGCTCTCGCCCCGGAAGTTGGGGAGCGCCCGGTAGGCCTTGATGAAGGCTTCCTGGGTCACGTCCTCGACCTCCCCCGGGTCGCGAACCATCCGCGACAACAGCCGCCCCAGCTTGCGCTGGTACTTCGTCACCAGCATCTCGAACGCGCGCTTGTCCCCTCGCTGCGCCCGCTCGACCAGTAGCTGGTCGACTTCTCGATCACCCATCCGCCGGTCTGCTCTTCCCTGAGGGCCTTGTTGTCATGCCCGCCAGCCGGCAGGCGCGAGTCCGGACCGACCCGTCACCGGATCCGGCCGACCGCCCTCCGCGATCGCCGGACGCGCGCTTGCGAACAAAGACCACGGCGGCGCCTTCAAGTTCACCCGCGCCCCCGTTCGCCCGCGTCGACAGCCGCCTCCCGGGACGGCATCCTGTCCAGGACAACGACGGCCCGGATCCGTCCCACGGCCGTCCCCCGGGCATTGTGCAGCACCGGCGCGGCCAGCGGCGCGAGATCCCGGCGGGCCGCCTCGCCCAGGACCCCCAGGGCGTCGAGGACGGCGACCGCCACCGGCACCCGGGCACGCGACGACCCGTCGGCGACCTTGATCGCGATGCCGAGCCCCTCGCGTCGCAACCCGATCGCCTGGACGCCCTCGGCGCCGGCCTTGGCGATCCAGGCGCCGCCCCCGGCACGCATGAGGGCGAGGTCCGACCCGCCCGTGCCGGAGACGTACTCGGGGTGGCTGGCCATCGCGTCCGCGATCGCGCGCCGGGCGGCGCCTTCGGGTCCCTCGCCTCCTGCGGCGATCCGCGCGAAGGCCCCGGCGAGCGATGCCAGCGGCAGCGCGTAGTTCGGCGCCGAGCACCCGTCGATCGCGGGCACGAGGTCCGCGGCGTTCACCTCGGCAAGGCGCGCGACCGCTTCCCGGATCTCCCGCTGGACCGGATGCGAGGGGTCGAGGTAGCCCGCGGTCGGCCAGCCGCGCATCCGGCAGAACGCGAGCATGCCCGCGTGCTTGCCCGAGCAGTTGTGGCCGAGCGGCGAGTACGGCGGCGGCGGCGGCGCCTCGCCCAGCGCGTCGTAGACGTAGGGCGCATGGCTGCCGCAGCCCAGGTCGCCCGGGGCGCACCCGGCCTTCGCGAGGAGGTCGGCGACCGCGGCCTGGTGGCGCGCCTCGCCGCCGTGGCTCGCGCACAGGATCGCGACCTGCTCGCCCGAGAGCCCGAAGTGCGCCGGCCCGCCTGCCGCGACGAACGGGAACGCCTGCAGCGGCTTCAACGCGCTTCGCGTGAAGGCGAGGAAGTCCGGCGCGCCCGCGGAGGCGACGAGGCGCCCCGACGCGTCGACCACCGCCAGCGAGCCGGCGTGCAGGCTCTCGACGCGCCCGCCCCGCTCGACCACCGCGAGCGGCACGTGCGGCCATGCCGGCCCCGCCACGTCGACGCGGCTCACGGCGTTCGCTCTTCCGGCCCGCGCCGGGTCACGCCGGAACCTTGACGGCCCGCGACAGCGCGTCGCGGACGAGCGCGGCGATCTCGCCGATGTGCTGCGTGAGGATCGACGTGTGCGTCCCGGCGACCTCGTGCACCTCGACCGAGCGCGCGTGCGCGCCCCAGCCGAGATCCTTCGCCAGGGCCATCCGGCGCTCGCGAGCGCGCAGCACGACGACGTGACCGTCATACCGATGCCCGGCGTAGCGGTCGATCGCGCGAAGGTACTGGAGCTCCGCGTCCGACAGCCGGTCGTGCGGCTGCAGGAGCTGCGGGTTGCCATCGGGGCCGACCTTGACGTAGGCGCCCCCGTCGCCGCCGCTCGCGCCCGGACCCGGCGCGACGGACTCGACGAGCACCACGACCGGCACCGACTCGCCCTGCTCGACCAGCTGGCGCGCCATCTCGAACGCCACGAGCCCGCCGGCGCAATGGCCGCCCAGCAGGTAGGGGCCGGCAGGCTGCCGTTCGCGCAGCGCCTTCAGACGGTCGCGCGCCATCTCCTCGATCGTCGCCGGGATGCGGTCGCCCAGGAGCCCGTGCGGGTGCACGATCCAGGTCGGCTGGTCCTCGCCCAGCGCGCGCGCGAAAGTCTGGCTGTAGAACCCGCCGCCGATGAAGTCGCCGTGCAGGTAGGCGAACGGCGGTCGCGAGCCGCGCTCGTTGACCGGCAGGATCGGCTCGGCCGGCGCCGGCGCACCGTCGCGGATCAGGCGCGCGAGCCCCGCGATCGTGTCGTCGGTGAACATCGCGGTCAGCGGAATCGCGAAGCCGGTGCGCTGCTCGATCGTGTCCACGAGCCGAGCCGCGAGCAGCGAGTGCCCGCCGATCTCGAAGAAGCGATCGTGGATGCCGACGTCGACGCCCAGGAGCTCCTTCCAGAGGGCGACCAGCACGCTCTCGAACATGTCGCGCGCGCCGACGCGGACGCCCCGGTGCAGCTGCACGCTCTCGCCCGGCTCCGGAAGCGCGCGGCGATCCACCTTGCCGTTGGCGTTGACCGGCAGCGAGGGCATCCAGACGACGGCGCCCGGAAGCGCGTACTCGGGAAGCTGCCGGCGCAGCTCGCGAATCAGGTTCGGCGGCGGCGCGCCCGCGTCCGCCGGCACGACGTAGGCGACGATCTTGCGCGTGTCGGACGTCTCGCCCGAGAGCGTCACGACCGCCTCGCGCACCGACGGCAGGCGCGCGAGCGCGGCCTCGACCTCCTCGAGCTCGATGCGATGCCCGCGCACCTTGACCTGCCGGTCGTAGCGGCCGAGGTATTCGAGCGCGCCGTCCTCGCGCATGCGCACGCGGTCGCCGGTCCGGTAGAGCCTGCGCGCGCCGAGCGTCGGCACGTCGCGCTCGACGAACCGCGCCGCGGTGAGCTCGGGCCGGCCGAGGTAGCCCAGCGCCACGCCGGGGCCGCCGAGCCAGAGCTCGCCCGCCTCGCCGGGCGCCGCGAGCTCGCCCCCGGCCAGGAGCACGAACGCGTCGGTGCCGGCGATCGGCCGGCCGATCGGCACCGTCGCCGCGTCGGGGGCGACGTCGCGGACCTCGTGCCAGGTCGAGAACGTCGTCACCTCGGTGGGCCCGTAGACGTGCAGGAGGCGCGCGGGCGGCCCCGCGCGCAGCACCGCGCGCACCCAGCGCGGCTCGACCGCCTCGCCGCCGAACAGCAGCGCCCGCAGGGGCGAGAACCCGCCGGGCGCCTCGCGCGCGCCGGCGTTGAACAGCGCGGTCGTCACGAACATCGCGCTGACGCGCTCGGACGCGATCGCCGCGGCGAGCGCGCGCGGCGCGATCGCGGTCGTCTTCGCAATGGGCGCGAGTCGCGCGCCGTTGAGGAGCGCGCCCCAGAACTCGAACGTCGAGGCGTCGAAAGCCGGGTTCGCCAGCTGCGCGACGACGTCGCCCTCGCCGATCTGCAGGTAGTCGGCGCCGAGGACGAGCCGGAGCACAGCGCGATGCGGCACGACCACGCCCTTCGGCGCGCCGGTCGATCCCGACGTGTAGATCACGTAGGCGGCATCCTCGGCGCCGATCGCGACGTCCGGCGGCGTCGCGGGCATCGCGGCGAGTCGCACGCCCTCCGTCTCGGGGCAGATCGTCGCGACGCCCGGCCGTGCGATGCGGCTCGCGACGAGGTCGTCGGCGACGACCTGCGCGATGCCGGCGTCGGCCAGCATGAACGCGATGCGATCGGCTGGCAGCTCCGGGTCGATCGGCACGTACGCGCCGCCCGCCTTCATCGTCGCGAGCCACGCGGCCGCGATGTCGCCGGCCTTCGCCCGGCACACGCCGACGCGATCGCCGCGGCGCACGCCCGCCGCCATGAGCGCGTTCGCGAGACGGTTCGCCCGCTCGTCGAGCGCGCCGTACGCGAGCGTGCCGA